>JAWLEI010000005.1:0-68752 GCA_041686195.1 Desulfovermiculus sp. | reverse complement strand
GTTCTCTCCGAGGCCCAGCCTCTTTGATTCTGCTCCAGAAGCCAGCCCCTCGGAGAGGGGCGGCCTACTGGGGCCCCAGCTCTTTTCGTAGGGCGACTTTGCCCCCACAGTCAGCCCCTTGGTAAGTTTCATTCATGATCAATCCGGCAAATTCTTTTTTTTGGGCGCTTTGGCCCAAAAATATTTCAGATTTGCCGGAGGCAAAGCTGAACACTCCTGGTTCCTTACATCTGAGAACAATATGACCCTGGGGGAGTAGCCCGCTGTGGTTTCATTAAAAATTTCAACTGAGCCCGGCAAATTTTCTTATGCTCTGTTTCCCTGCTGCAGAAGGACGATAGACCGATCCTGCACGTCAAAGTTGCCTTCAGCCTGAATTGGCTCTTCTTCTTCCAGCCAGCCAGTTGTGGTGTCCAGGATCTTGATCCAGCTTTTGCCCCACCGGGCTGAGGGCAAGGTGAAGTTGAGCGGTTCATAGTGGGCATTGAGGATGATATAGAAATTGTCGTCACTGACAGCATCCCCGCGGGGGTTGGGATTGGGAATGTTCTGGCCGTTGAAATAAACAGCCAGGGACTTGGCAAAACCTTCTCCCCAGTTTTCCTCATCCATTTGTTTGCCTTCCAGGGTGAACCAGGCAATGTCGTAGGTCTGGGTGCCGTGTATGGACCGGCCCTGGAACCAGTGGCGACGGCGGAAGGCGGGATGAGTCAGGCGGAAGCCGATCAGGTTCTGGCAGAACTCCAGCAGTTGCTGATCGATATTTTCCCAAGCAAACCAGGAAAGCTCATTGTCCTGGCAGTAGGCATTGTTGTTTCCCTGTTGGGTACGGCCCATTTCATCTCCGCCCAGGAGCATGGGAACCCCCTGGGAGAGAAAAAGGGTGGTCAGGAAATTGCGCTTTTGCCTGTCCCGCAGTGCCAAAACCTCTGGATCATCCGTAGGCCCTTCGGCCCCACAGTTCCAGGACCGGTTGAAGTCTTCCCCGTCCTGGTTGTCCTCCCCGTTGTCCTGGTTGTGTTTTTCATTGTAGGAGACCAGGTCGTGCAGGGTGAATCCGTCATGGGCAGTGATGAAATTGATGCTGGCAAAAGGGAGACGGCTGGTGTTTTCATACAAGTCCGGGCTCCCGGCGAACCGGTAAGCCAATTCGCCCAGGGTCTGGTCCTCTCCCCGCCAGAAATCGCGCACGCAATCGCGGTATTTGCCGTTCCACTCCGACCACACCGGGGGGAAATTCCCCACCTGATATCCGCCTTCACCCACATCCCATGGCTCGGCTATGAGCTTGACCTGGCTGATAACCGGATCCTGTTGAATGATGTCGAAAAAGGCCGAGAGGCGATCCACGTCATGCAGCTCACGGGCCAGGGTGGAGGCCAGATCAAATCGGAAGCCGTCCACATGCATTTCCAAGACCCAATAGCGAAGGGAATCCATGATCAGCTGCAAGACATGGGGCTGGCGCATGTTCAGGCTGTTGCCTGTGCCGGTGTAATCCATATAGTAGCGGGGATCATCAGTTAATCGGTAGTAATAGGCATTGTCTATGCCCTTTAAGGAAAGCATGGGACCCAGGTGATTGCCTTCAGCAGTGTGGTTGTAAACCACGTCCAGGATGACCTCAATCCCGGACTGATGCAGGGTTTTGACCATCTCTTTGAATTCGGCCACCCCTGCTCCCGGGCGCTGATCAGAGGAGTACTCGTTGTGGGGTGCGAAGTAGCCAATGGAGTTATATCCCCAGTAGTTTTTAAGCCCCCTGTCCACCAGGTGCTTGTCGTGAATAAACTGGTGGACAGGCATGAGTTCCACTGCGGTGATGTTCAGATTTTTGAGGTGTTCAACAGCCGCCGGATGGGCCAGTCCTGCATAGGTGCCCCGAATATCCTCCGGAATGTTAGGGTTCTGGATGGTAAAGCCCTTGACGTGGGTTTCGTAGATGACGGTCTCATGCCAGGGCAGCTGCAGCCTGCGGTCCCCGCTCCAGTCGAAAAAGGGCTGATGGACCACGGAGCGAGGAACGAAAGGGCCGCTGTCGGTCTCGTTTTTGACCTCCGGCCCCTTCTCAATGTCATAGGGGAAAGCAGCCTGGTCCCAGCGCACCTGGCCCAAAATGGCTTTGGCATAGGGATCAAGGAGGAGCTTGGCCGGATTGCAGCGGTGTCCCTCAGCCGGGTTCCAGGGGCCATGGACGCGAAATCCGTAGCGTTGTCCAGGCTCGATCCCCGGTAAGTAGCAGTGCCAGCAGAATGCGGTCACTTCCGCAATTTCAATGCGTGTTTCCTGGTCTTCATGGTCGAACAAGCACAGCTCAACTTGATCGGCAATCTCGGAAAACAGGGAAAAGTTGGTCCCTGAGCCGTCATAGACGGCCCCCAATGGAAAGGGCTGGCCAGGCCATATCTTCATAGATGCTTCCTCCGTAAGACATTGTACTTCAAAATTTCCGTTTGTGTGCTCAGGCCCCAAAGACCATCATGGTATGCCTGGAAAGCTATCATTCTCAAGCTTCAACTTTACTCCTGGAGCGGCGTTTTTACAAGACAGCCTTTGGCCTTATCGAAACATCATTTCCGGGAGCCACAGGACCAAGTCAGGCCATGCAGCGATAAGGGCCAGGCCGATGAGTTGAATGAGGATGAAGGGCAGGACACCACGGATGATGTGCGGGCCGAACTGAACTTGGGGCGGGGCCACCCCTTTGAGGTAAAAAAGGGCCGGAGCCATGGGCGGGGTGAGAAAAGAGGTCTGCATGGCCACGCAAAAGAGCATAGCCGACCACAAGGGATCATATCCCAGTTGCTGCAGGACAGGAGTGAAGATGGGGACCAAAATGGGCACAATGCCCACCCACTCCATGAACAGGCCAAAGGTAAAAAAGGCAGCCATCATTACGATCAACACCCCCCAGGGGCCGAAGGGCAGGTTGAGCAGGAAATCCTGGACAATAAAGCCTCCGCCCAGGAGCATGAATGTACCGGTAAAGACAAAGGCCGCAGCAACAATGAGCAGGATCATGGAAGAGACGAGAGTTGTTTGAATAAAGGCCTCTTGAAGGGTTTTCCAGGACAGATTGCCGTAGACCCAGGCCAGAAGGACGCTGACAAAGGCCCCTACTGCTGCGGCCTCAGTGGGGGCGGCGATGCCGAAGAAAATGGTTCCCAAAACAGAGAGGATAAGGAGCAGGGTCGGGAGCATGGAGGTGATGACCAGGAGGAGCTTCTTTCCCAGGGGGACGTTTCGTTGCTCCCTGGACAAAGCAGGACCCAGCTCTGGTTTGAAAAAGCAGACCAGGAGGATATACAGGGCATAGAGGGCGGCCAGGATTAGGCCGGGAACAATGGCGGCCATGAACAGCCGGCCCACGGACAGGCCGGCCATGGGGCCGTAGACGATGAGCATGATGGATGGGGGAATGAGGATGCCCAGGGTGCCTCCGGCACAGATGGAGCCGGAGGACAGGGCTGGATCGTAGTTGCGGCTGAGCATATGAGGCAGGGCAAACAGGCCCATGATGATGACCGGAGCGCCCATGATTCCGGTGGCTGCGGCCATAAGCGTGCAAACCGCGACCACGGCCAGCCCGAGACCGCCGCGCAATCCGCCCAGGAGCAGGTGGAGGGAAGAGAAAAGCCGTTCCGCTGCCCCGGAGCGTTCGAGCATGATACCCATAAAGACGAAGAGGACAATGGAGACCAGGATATAATTGTGCATGGTCTCGAAGAAACGCAGCACGAGCATATTGAAAAAGGCATCTCCAACGCCCAGGACCCCAACGATCAATGAGCTGCCCAGCATGACAAAGGGGATCGGAAAGCCGGTGGCCAACCCCAGGATCAAACCCCCGAACAGCAAGCAGAGCAAGAGCTCAGGACTGGCCATCAGTTTTTTCTCCCTGCAAGATGGTCTGCACTGAGCGGATGAAAAGCGTAAGTCCCTGCAACAAGAGCAGGAAGGAGGCCAAAGGCAGGACGGTCTTGAAGGGATATATCGGAGGCTGCCACATGCTCTCGCCGCCGGTCTCCAACAATGCCCAGGATTTCCAGGCAAAAAGCGTCCCAAAATACACAAGGGCCAAAAGCGGAGGGAAGAAAAAGACAAGATAGCCTATGCAGTCTATGACCGCCTTGGCCCGGGGGGAGAAGCGGTCGTAGAGGAGTTCAATGCGCACATGCCTGTCTTTTTGCAGGGTATAGGCGGCAGCGGCCAGAAATATGGTCCCATAGAGCATGTAGGAAATGTCATAGGACCACTGGGTGGGGGCATTGAAAAGGTACCTGGCGGCTGTATCGTAGACCAGCTCCAGAATAAGGATCGGGACCAGCCAGGACACAGCCTTTCCCACCCAGGCGTTGATGCGGTCTATCAGGCCAAGCATCAACAGGCCTCCTCGGTAAACTTGTTCTCAGGTGTAATGTGCCAGTCCCGCCAAGGGAGGGACTGGTATGAAACAAGCAAATAACTTAGCAGCATTGGCCTTGCCCTTCGGAAGCGTCAGTGACGTGTCAGCGCGTGACTGGCCAAAGAGGGCGAATGATCTTTCGCCCCTCCTACACACCCGCCAGTTTCATCCTGGATCAATCCGGCAAACTTCTCCTTTTTTGCCCGCTTTGGGGCAAAAAAATATTTCAGATTTGCCGCAGGCAAAGCTGAACGCCTATCGCTTTGGCTCTCTCCCGGCCCGGCTCTGTTGGGACAGGCACCTACTCGTCTGCGGATTGGGCATAGGGAAAGGGCAGGCGAACCAGATCGGCATAGGGTTCCACCAGCTTCCGGAAATTGCGCTGGGACTCTAAGACCCGGGCAAAGAATTCGTCCTCTTTAGCCATTTTATCCATCTCTTCCTGACCTATGCGCTTTATCTCCTCAATCATTTCCGGGGTCAGCTTGGACACTTCCACCTTGGAGCTGTTCATAAAGTATTCCATGGCTTCGGCATCCTGCTTCATGGCTTCATTAATGGCTTCAAAGCAGGAGATCTTCAACGCGTATTTGACCTTGGGCTTGAGATGGTCCGGGAGTTCTTTCCAGGTCTTTTCATGGACCAAAGTCTCCAGGGGAGCGCAGGGTTCATGAATTCCGGGGACCTTCAGATAGGGGCAGATCTCCTCAAAGCCCAGCTTGCGGTCAATGGCCGGTGTGCCGAATTCCGCGGCATCAATGACTCCCCTTTCCAGGGCAGGGTAGACTTCGCCTCCAGCCAGACTGACCACCCGAGCCCCGAGACGCTCCAGGCATTTCCCCCATACGCCCACAGTGCGGAACTTGAGGCCTTTGAAATCTTCCAGGCTGTTGATGGGCTTCCGGGACCAGCAGAAGTTCTCCGAACCAAGCATTCCGTAGGGCGGCAGGACCACGACATCATGGCCTTTATACATTTCGTTCCACAATTTAAGACCGTCGCCGTGGTAGATCCAGCTGAGCATTTCCCGCATCTGCATGCCGTTGGGGTAGGAATTGGCAAACAGAACAGAGGCCGGGAACTTGCCGATCCACCAGCCGGCCCAGGTGCATCCGATGTCCAGAGTTCCGCTGCTTACAGCATCAAATACCTGTTTGGAAGGTACAACAGATCCCCCCGGCTGCATGCGGATGATCAGTTCTCCGTCTGTCAGCTCTTCCACCAGCTCGGCAAAGCGTTCAGCCGGGGCATAGAGCTGAGGAAGGCCGGCCGGATAGCTGGATTGACCCCGCCAGATGATCCGGGCATCGGCCTCTTGGACCACAAGCACACCAGTGAGGCAAAAGAGAGCACAGGCAAGGCGGACAATGATTTCTTTGTACCGGGTCATACAGAACTCCTGTAATGATAGGACCACGGCCTCAAGGAGACGGGAATTCGACCCGTATTTTCCTCTTTAAAGGCCGCTTATTGCTCTATGGCTTCAAGAATGATGCTGTTTTGGGAGTTGTCAAACAAAGTAAATCTGGCCCGGACAGTCTTTTCCTGGCCAAAGATGTTCCGGGCCGTAATTTCCTGGCCCCTGGCCTCCAGATATTCCACGCTTTCCAGGACCTTTTCCCGGCTGTCTCCTGTCTTGAGATAGACATGCACATCGCACATAACACACCTCCTTATGCTCGGTTATCAGTAAACAGGCTCCATGTTCCGGCTTCAGGCCTGCAAGGCAGCGATGGCCTGGCGCAGATGTTCGCTTCCCTTGCCAGTCAACTCGCTCATGGTCCGAACTTCAGCAGCCGCCTCTTGCTTTCCGGCTTGTTCCAGCTCCTGGGCCAAGGCTTCATATTCCTGCTGATGCTGGTCATTATGTTCGATCCAGTGCTCCATGCGGATACGGGCCTTTTCCAAGCTGTCCATGTCCGGCCTCCTTGTGGGTTAAGATGGGGGGAGAGAGAAAACAAATTGCGGGTCAAAGCTGCAGGGTGCTGGGTTCCAGGTTCCCGGTTTTCATTTTTCTATCCCGGATCTGGCCTGGACACCCTGTTGGTAGTAATGTTTGATCTCCTTCATTTCCGTAACCAGATCAGCGGCTTCCACGATTCTGGGATCAGCCATGCGCCCGGTCAGGATGAGCTCTATGTGGGGCGGCTTGTTGCGAATGACCTCCAACAGGTCGTCAACAGTAAACAAATTATAATAGGTGGCGATATTTACTTCGTCTAAGATGACCATTTCATACTGGCCGGAGTGGATGATGGCGTTGATTTCCTGCAGGCCGTCCCGGGCCAGGGCACAGTCTTCCGGAGTTGGATCATTGAAGATAAAGCAATCCCGGCCGAACTGCTTGATGACAATGAACGCGGAAAAATTCTTCAGGCTGTCGAGTTCGCTGTAGTGCATGCCTTTAACAAACTGGCCAATGAAGACCTTCAGTCCGGCTCCGGCAGCCCGCAAGGCCTGTCCCAGGGCAGCGGTGGTTTTTCCCTTCCCATTGCCGGTGTAGAGTTGAACATAGCCTTTTTCCATGTGTAATCCTCCTGAATATCGAATGGAATATATTTCCCCAAAGTCTCAAAACACTGAAGCTTCTCCTATCCAAAGACCAAGGTCAAGGACCCAGCAGAGGCTGGTGAGTTGTGTGCCATGCCAAACAGTGCTACAAACTTTTTCGGTTCTGGTATAACACTCTGAGCTGTGACGTCCAGTCCTGAAGGGGGTCTGCATGTGTGCACAGGTAGCGGTGACCGTACTCGGCACCGACCGGCCCGGGATTGTTTGTGAGGTGGCATCTCTTTTGGCCATGAATAATTGCAATATTGATGATTTGACTCAGACTGTACTCCAGGATGAGTTTGCCGGGATATTTCTGGTCAGCCTCCCTCCCCACCTGTCTTCGGACCAGCTGCTGCTTGAACTGAATAACGGATTGGCCCCACTGGGGATTGTGCCCTATGTTAAGCTTGTGCATCCCAAGCAAGCTCCAGATAAAGATCTCCCGGCCGAGCCTTTTGTAGTGGTTTGTATCGGCGCTGATCAAGTGGGGCTGATTGCTGCTGTAACCTGTGAGATGAAACGGATGCATGTAAATATTACCAATCTCAACTCTGTCCCTGGAACTTCTGATTTTGCCGGCCAGGTGGTAAGTATTTTTGAAGTTGATGTGCCCACGGGCCTGGAACTGCAGGAGATGACCGCTGCTCTGCACCGGATTGGGAAAGAAAGGGGGATTGAGATCACGGTTCAGCATAAAAAAATATTTGAGGACATCTGCCGATTGTAGCCGGCAAGG
Organism: Desulfovermiculus sp.; assembly: GCA_041686195.1. Lineage (GTDB taxonomy): Bacteria > Desulfobacterota > Desulfovibrionia > Desulfovibrionales > Desulfothermaceae > Desulfovermiculus. The sequence goes on along the minus strand of JAWLEI010000005.1, from coordinate 61,058 downwards.
GGGGACACATGCTCAGTGAACGCGAGGTCATCTCCACCCTGGAAATGGTCAAGAATGAAAATCTGGATGTGCGCACAGTGACCCTGGGCATCAGCTTGTTCGACTGCGCCAGCCACGAACCGGCCAAGGCCCAAAAAGCTGTGCGGGACAAAATCCTGCGCATCGGCTCTCACTTTGTTCCCATCTGCGATCGGGTGGGGTCCAAATACGGGATTCCAGTTGTCAATAAGCGCATTGCGGTGAGCCCTATGGCCGTGGTGGGGGCTCCGTTTGGACCCGAGGAGCTGATCCGTCTGGCAAAGACTCTGGATCAGGCGGCAGAAGAAGTGGGCATCGATTTTATCGGGGGGTTCAGCGCTTTGGTGGAAAAAGGTGCGGCCCAGGGCGATAAGGCCTTAATGCAGGCCGTCCCTGAGGCCTTGGCCCGCACTCAACGGGTCTGTGCCTCGGTGAATGTGGCCTCCAGCAAGAGCGGAATCAATATGGACGCAGTCTGGACCATGGGTCAGGTCATCAAGGAGACTGCCCGCTTGACTGCGGACCGGGATGGCTTAGGCTGCGCCAAGCTCTGTGTCTTTGCCAATATCCCTGAGGATATCCCCTTCATGGCCGGGGCCTATCTGGGGACTGGTGAGCCGGATACGGTTATCAACGTCGGGGTCAGCGGTCCGGGTGTGGTCAAAAAAGCCATTGACCGGGCCCTGGTCAACGATCCGGACTTGAGCTTCGACCGCCTTTCCGAAATCATTAAGCGAACTGCATACAAGGTGACCCGGGTTGGTGAGCTCATTGGCCGGGAAGTGGCCAATGAGCTGGGTGTCCCTTTCGGCATTGTCGATCTCTCTCTGGCTCCAACCCCGAATGTCGGAGACAGCGTGGGGGAGATATTTCAAAGCCTGGGCCTTGAGGGCATAGGTGTGCCTGGGTCGACAGCCTTGTTGGCCCTGCTTAACGATGCAGTCAAAAAAGGAGGGGCCTTTGCCAGCTCGCATGTCGGCGGGCTGTCCGGTGCTTTTATTCCGGTCAGCGAAGATGTGAATATCGCTCAGGCCGTGGCCCAAGGGCATTTGAGCCTGGAAAAACTGGAGGCTATGACCTGTGTGTGTTCTGTCGGCCTGGATATGGTAGCCATTCCTGGGGAAACCTCGGTTGAAACCATTGCCGCCATTGTAGCTGACGAGATGGCCATCGGGGTGATAAACAAAAAGACCACCGCGGCCAGGCTCATACCGGTTCCGGGCAAAAAAGCGGGCCAAGAGGTTGAGTTCGGCGGACTCCTGGGCCGGGCCCCGATCATCTCCTTGCGGCATATGCAAGGATCAGCCGGCTTTATCCGCCATGGAGGACGAATTCCTGCTCCTTTGCACAGCCTGGTCAATTAAACATTGATTTTAGCACAAATGTCACGTATGATGCCGAATCGGCCAAAGGCCACCCGTGGCTTCCTGTATGGAAAAGACCGTAAAAACATAGAATCCGTGCGTGATGGTCTCTCTGGGACCATCTTGTGAACGGCGGCACAAGCAGGTTTTTGGCCAAACGGAGAAGAGAGTCAGGGGACGTTGATTGTGGGTTTAAATGGTTCGTTTAATCAAGATTTTTAGGAGGTACAACTATGGCTACTGCTGCGACTGGCTCAAACCCTGAACTGACGCAGGAAGCCCGCCAGGGATTGGGCAAGGCTGCACTGATTGTGGCCTTGCTGGCTGTGGTCTTGATGGTGGTCTTCTTTTTCAGCTTGCGGCAAAACATCGCAACCATCAATAATCAGGTCAAGGGTGTGACCGGGGCCGAGGAAGCGGTCCAGACCATGCAAGGTAAAGTCGATGCCATGGAATCACAGGTTGCGGATCTGGATGAACAGGTACAATCCCTGAACCAGGCAATGGACAAAGTGGAAGGCTTGCCGGAAGAGACCAAGCGGATTGTCTATGAGTCCATGATGGATGACATGGCCCAAAAAGCTGATATGCTCGGACAGCAGCTGGATGGCGCCGCCCAGGAAAAGTTGGCTGAAGTGAATAAGATACTGGAAGAGCTTAAGAAAGATTTGTAATATGCTCTCAGTGGACCTTGATGAACAGGGCTAAAATGTGAACCCCCATTTTGGCCTGCATGCACAGCGGAATCCTGTTCCAGGATTCCGCTTTTTTTTTCAGCTGAGAAGCACAAACCAAACCAGGGTTGAACCGAAAGATTACTTATCCGTCTTAAAATCCCGGCCAAGCTCAGCGGTAAGACTATAGGGCAAGGCTATAGCCTGCATATCCAAAAGGGCGGAGACGGTTTGATTCAAAGGCAAGCCGACCACATTGGTGTATGAGCCATTGATGTGGGAGACCAGAAATCCCCCAATTCCCTGGATGGCATAGCCTCCTGCTTTGCCCATGGGTTCGCCGCTCTCTACGTAGCATTTTAACACCTCAGGAGAATGGCAGGAAAATGTAACTTGGGTGCTGACGGCAAACAAATACGGGGCCTCAGCTTTCTCCTGGTCCAGCAGGCAACAACCGGTCTGCACTGTGTGGGTGGCGGCATTGAGCTCATTGAGCATGTCCAGGGCCTGGGCATAGGATTCCGGTTTCCCCAGTATATGCGTACCTGCCCGGACGACAGTATCGGCAGCCAGGATGATCCCGGGTCTTTTTGTTTTGGCTGCTGACCGGGCCTTGAGCAGGGCCATGCGTTGGGCGTATTCCCCGGCCGGTTCGCCTGGTTCGGGATTTGGTTCGGGATGAGTGCCGGGCAGAACGGTAAAATATAATCCCAGATCGGTGAGCAGGGTTTGGCGGCGGGGGGAGGCAGAAGCCAGGATAATGGATTTACGAGGCCGGAAGGGACCTTGAAGGTTTTGCGGGTTTATAGTGACAAAAGACATGATGTGAATCCTTGCATGGAGTCGAGCCTATTATGCCCTGTTCATTGAAGTTTGAAAACATATTTGATACATATACAAAAGTACAATGCCATAGAACTCGTATCTTGCGGGTACAATGGCAGCTGAAACTATAATCTGGACAAACTCGCTGTGATGCTCAATAAACATATCATCATCCTGGTGCTCGCAGTTCTGATTGCAGCTGGAACAGCCACTGGATGGTTCCTGTTCCAACAGAGCGACAAGCTTAAGAGCCTGAGCCAGGATGACGGTGATCACCATGAAGGTGAGATCAGGCAACAAATTGTTTCTCAGGGTGTCAACGGCTCTTCAGTCAATGCCTCTCTTGCACCCCCCTCCGATACGAAAGACCAGGAACCCGATGAAACCGGCAACAAGAGCAGTTCAAAGGACAAAGGTTCGTGGGTGGAAAGGTCTTTTTTTACCTCCTCCCTGATCCAGGACATAGCCCGGGTTCTGGTTGACTATTATAGTCCGCCTGGGAGCCCCGAGGCTCCAGGGGACAACGGGAGGCTGCTGATCAGTTTCAAGATCCTCAATGCCCGATACGGAGGACAGTTCCTCAATCTGCACTCTCCGGAAGACTCGGTCAAGAAGGCACGAAACCGGGTTCTTGAATATGCGCTCAAGCCCGCTGTGCTCAAGCGTATCTCCCAGAACTATGCCCCACAGGTTGTAAACGTATTACACGAAGAGGCCGAACAGGTCCAAAAAGTCTTTGTTGGCCCGGAAGGCAGAAGAGAACAAGCCGGTCTGACCCAAAATCAAGCGGCTGAGATGTTTGATTTGTATGCTGCCTATTTTCGTGATTTGGGCCGGCTTTTGGACATCTTGAGCCACAACCTGGACTTAATAGAGAATGTTGAAGAATTTCTGCAGGCTGAACAGGCAGTAGAAGAGGCAAGCTATGAATTGAACAAATCGATCTATGCGGTACAGGAGAACAAGAAAAGTGGTCCTGATGGGCAGGAACAGGAAAATAGAAGAAAACTGCAAGAAGAAAAGTCCAAATCAGCGGAAAATTTCCGCCAGGCCCTTCGTCTGAGAGAGGAGAGGAAGCAGACAATTCTGCACAGCATACACGATCAGAGCCCAGAATTGGGCCTTGGTACCAATGAAATCATGGAGGTTGCCAAATGGGTCCATCGCCGGGAGGCGGCGGGACACAATTCAAGATCCTTAGAGGTTGCTGCAGAACTTCTTCTTGAGTTTGCTGACCGCCTGCAGGTCAGGGCAGGAGATATTCAGTCCGGATAAGATTTTCCGGATCTGTGCTCAGCCCTTTTTCTCTTCATGGGCTGGCATGGCACAATGATATGTGCATGCGTAAAGAGCATCAATCCTCAAAAAGATAGCTGTATTCCATAGATATCTCATCTGTTCGAGCCACAATGGTCTCCACCAGTTCCTCAAGGGCGTTGGCCTTGATGATACCTACTTGGTGGTCCAGGTAATTGCTGAGGACATCTTCTCCGTAGGAATAGGTCCAGACCACACTGTAGACCGAGCTCAGGCCGGGCCGGCCCTGAAACTCGTCCTGGCTGGAAATAAACAGCTTGAGCTTGCGTTCCTTGTATCCGGACAAGCGAAACAGGTCCGAGCGACTGAGCCTTTCGCGGAGGCTAAAGACCATCCGTCTGCCCAAACTGTCCATGTCTTCATATTCCACCATAACCGGGATCTTGCCTTCTTGGATCACCTCTTGAGGCACATCCTGGACATTTTTTACCATCTGCACCTCTTCAGAGGTAGCATTTGGTTCTTCAGCGCTCTCCTGAGCTCCGGCCAAGGGAGCAAGTCCCAGGAATACATACAGAAACAGGAGCGCGACCTGATGCAAACTGCGCAAAGTGACCACAATTACTCTCCTTATTTACTCTTCTCGTTTGGGTGATAACTTATAAATGTGTGTTCGATTCGGAGTCCGAACCTTGCTTCCCGGTGGTTTGCCGCCAGGGATTTTGCTGTTGCCGCTGTTCCCACTTGTAGGCTGTGCGGACAATGGACTCGAGGTTGTCATAGCGGGGCGTCCAGCGCAAGGTGGACTTGATTTTCCCGGGGTCGGCCACCAGCTCAGCCGGATCTCCCGGCCGGCGCCCGGTGTCATATACCCGGATTTGAGCCTGGCTTACATCTTGAATGGCAGCGATGATATCCCGAACCGAAAAACCGTGTCCATAGCCGCAATTAAAAATCTGGGAAGAGTGACCCTGTTCAAGCCAGTTCAGGGCCTGAACATGGGCAGTGGCCAGGTCACTGACATGGATATAGTCCCTCACCCCTGTGCCGTCATAAGTGGGATAATCTGTTCCGAAGACAGAGAGCGACTCGCGTTGGCCCAGAGCGGTCTGGCAGGCGACCTTGATCAAGTGGGTGGCCTCTGGGGTGCATTGGCCCAGTCGTCCCTGCGGATCAGCTCCAGCCACGTTGAAATAGCGCAAGATGACATGATTAAAATTGGGAGTTGCTGCACATGTGTCCTGCAAGATCCACTCGCTCATCAGCTTGGATCGCCCGTAGGGGTTGATGGGTGCAAGGGGGGCGTCCTCGCTGACCGGCAGACTGTTCGGCAGACCGTAAACAGCGGCCGTAGACGAGAAAATAAATCGAGGGACCCCTTCTTCGGCAGCCAGGCGAATAAGCCAGGTGGTATTGGATGTGTTGTTTTGATAATATTTTATCGGATTGGCCACTGACTCAGGGACCACAATGCTGGCGGCAAAATGGATGATGGCTGAGAAAACTTCATCCCGCAGGATGCTGCGGACCTTCTGTACATCACCAAGATCTCCATGGATGAGCCTGGCCGGAGGGAGTACGGATTGCCGAAAACCAGTACTCAAATTATCAAAGACCACGACCTCATAGCCGGCCTCCAGCAGGCAAAGCACTGTATGGGAACCGATATATCCCGCTCCGCCGGTAACCAAGACTTTGGCCATGTTTCCTCCAGTCCTCACAGGGTGAGAACACCTTGCTTTCGGAGCACAGGTGTTTTAAGTATTGTATAGATCTGATGGAAAGACATCAGTGGGTTAGGAGCATTGGTACAAAGACAGTTCAGACCTGTCAACTTCTCAAAGTATGGAGGGCACTATGGACGGAAAAAAAAAATCTCCCCAGGCTCAGAGAGGAAATGAAAATATAAGTGCTTTTGTCCACAAAATGCAAAAAGCCGGCATGCCAGAGGCGGTTATTGATCTTTTTACAGAGTATGTGGGGCAACTCATACATTCTCAGTCCATTGGGTTTATTCCCGAGTCGTCCATTGAGCCGGTGCAGGAGTCAGATGTTAAAGGCCAAGACCAATTGACAGCCGAAGATGAAAGTATTGGAGAGGCTGCCCTGAATCAGGCAGTGTCCATAAAGCTCAATGGCGGATTGGGCACAAGTATGGGCATGCCGTATGCCAAATCCCTGCTTCCGGTCAAAGCCGGGCTGACCTTTTTAGATATTATTTACAAGCAGGCTGAGTGCTTAGGCCAGTTCAGAGACCAAGGACCTGGTCTGGTTCTTATGGACAGCTTCAATACCCATGCCGATACTCAAGCCCATTGGGAGCGTATGCACGTGCCGGAAGAAGAGAAACCATGGGTCTTTGTGCAGCACACATACCCCAAGATCCAAGCCGATACCCTGCAGCCTGCCCAGTCTTTCGATAATCCGGAGCTGGAGTGGAACCCCCCGGGGCACGGAGACCTGTATGCAGCTCTGTATACTTCGGGCATGCTGGACAAGCTCATCAAGGCCGGAAAGCGGTATGCCCTGGTATCTAATGCAGACAATTTGGGAGCGGTCCTCAATCCTTCCATTCTCGGCTACGTTATTCGCAATGAGCTGGAGTTTTTGATGGAAGTCGCCAAACGCTCTCCTGCGGACAAGAAAGGGGGACATCTGGCCAAACAGCCCGACGGCCGCCTGCTGCTGCGCGAGATCGCCCAGTGCCCGCAGGAGGACATTGAGGCCTTCCAGGATATTGCCCGCCATCCCTATTTCAACACCAACAGCATCTGGTTGGATCTTGTGGCCCTGTCCACCATGATCGACACTCAAGGCTTGCCCCGGCTGCCGCTCATTGTCAATCCCAAGTCCTTAGATCCCAGGGATGAGTCGTCACCTCGGGTCTATCAGCTGGAAACAGCCATGGGGGCGGCCATCTCTTCCTTTACCCGCAGTGCGGCCCTGCATGTGGACCGCAAACGCTTTGCCCCGGTGAAAAAGACCAATGATCTCCTGGTCGTTCGTTCTGACTGCTATCAGTTGAGCGACACCTACCAGCTTATCCCCAATCCCAAACGCAGTCATCCAGACATTGAAGTGGATTTAGATCCGCAATTCTTCAAAAAAGTCGACCAGTTTGAAAGCCGTTTTCCGCAGGGAGAACCAAGCCTTCTTGACTGTATCCGGTTTATAGTCAAGGGTGATGTCCTTTTTGAGGCCGATGTTATTTGCCGGGGGCAGGTAGAGGTGCGCAACGAGAGGCCCACCCAGCAGCGGGTTGAGAAGGGAGCGGTCTTAAGCGGAGAGATCGTCTGGGACGAGTGATTCCAGCTTCTGGGCTGATGAAAGTCGACAAGAGGGCTTACTGAATATGAAAACAAAGCAAAGATTCCTGCGGGGAGGATGAATGAAGGATTTAGGATTTGAACTCATGTGGCAAACACGGATCAAAGAGATCCAGGGGCTGGTCAGCTTATACCGCTACAGGCAAAACGGGGCCCAAGTCCTTACAGTGGAAAACGAGGACGAAAACAAGGTCTGTGGAATAACCCTGCGCACTCCTCCGCGGGATTCCACCGGTGTGGCTCATATCTTAGAACATTCGGTGCTCTGCGGGTCCCGTAAATATCCGGTCAAGGAGCCATTTGTGGAACTGCTCAAAGGCTCCCTGCAGACCTTTTTAAACGCCATGACTTTTCCGGACAAAACTTGCTATCCAGTGGCCAGCCAGAACAGCCAGGACTTGTTGAACCTGATGGATGTCTATCTGGACGCCGTGTTTTTTCCTCGCATTACCCCGGAGATATTCGCCCAGGAGGGCTGGCATCTGATCCAGGACAGCCACAACCCCCAGGAGCTGAGCTACCAGGGAGTGGTGTATAATGAGATGAAAGGGGCCTATTCCTCGCCGGACAACCTGCTGGCTGAGTATTCCCAGCAATCCCTTTTCCCGGACAATACGTATGGTTTGGATTCCGGCGGGCATCCGGAATCTATTCCGGAACTCAGCTATGAGCAATTTCTGGATTTTCACCGCACCTATTACCACCCGTCCAATGCCCGTATCTTTATATACGGCAACGACGATCCCCGGCCTTATCTGGCTCTTCTTCATGAGTACCTGCAGCATTTCCAGGCTCTGGATGTGGACTCGCAAATTGAGTTGCAGCCCAGCATCACAAAGCCCCGACGTCTGAAGACCCACTATCCGGCAGATCCACAGAACGGAGCCAAGCCCATGCTGAGCAAGAACTGGCTTCTGGATGCGAGCACCAATTTGGAAGCCAATCTCAGGGCCCATATACTGGAGGAGCTGCTGATAGGCATGCCGGCTTCGCCTCTGCGCAAGGCCTTGCTGGACTCCGGGTTGGGTGAGGATCTGGCCGGGATTGGTTTGGAAACCGATTTGCGGCAGATGTTTTTTTCGACCGGCCTGAAGGGGATTACGGCCGAGGAAAAAGTACCTGAAGTGGAGGAAGTCATCCATGATGCCCTGCGTTCCTGCGCTGAGCAGGGCTTTGATCCCAGGACCGTGGAGGCGGCTGTAAACAGTGTGGAATTCGACCTGCGGGAAAACAACACCGGCTCTTTGCCTCGGGGACTGGTCCTCATGATTCGGGCCTTGAGCACCTGGCTGTATGATGAAGATCCGACATTGTTGTGGGCTTTTGAACGTCCTCTGGAAGAGATCAAGGCCAGACTGGAGTCCAGGGAGCCGGTCTTTGAACACATGGTCAAGAAGTATTTATTGGATAATCCACATCAGAGCACAGTGATTCTCTCTCCGGATCCGGAGAAGGGGCGAGGTATTGAAAAACGGGAGAAAAAGCGGCTCCAAGAGCTCAGTGCCCAGCTGAGTCCGGAGCAGCTGCAGGCCATACAGGCCGAGAGCGAGCGCCTGCAGGCCCTGCAACAGGAACCCGATCCCCCGGAGGAGCTGGCCAAAATTCCGCGTTTGACTGTCCAGGATCTTCCGACTCAGGCCCCAAGCTATCCTTTGCACATCGAGGAAGAACAATCCGGGCTGGTCTTGTTCCATGACCTGTTCACCAATTCCGTGTTCTATGTGGATGTGGGCTTTGATCTCGGCCAGCTGGATCAGAAATACCTGGGGTATGCCCGTCTTTTTGGCCGTGCCCTGACCGAAATGGGCACCCTGGATGAGGACTATGTCAGCTTGAGCCAGCGTATTCAGGCCAGAACCGGTGGAATTGATGCCCAGACCTTTGCCGCCGCCCATGAACAGACAGGGGAACCCTGTACCTGGCTTTTTTTGCGAGGCAAGGCCATGGCCGAGAGGGTACAGGATCTCATGGACATCCTGCGGGATATACTGACCAAGCCTCTTCTGGATAATCCAAAGCGCTTCAAGCAGCTGGTACTGGAGGAAAAGGCAGGCATGGAGCAGCGGCTGATACCGGCCGGGCACCAGATGGTCAACACCCGCCTGCGCTCCAAGTACAATCTCTCCGATTGGGTCAATGAGCACATCTCCGGTCTGAGTTATCTCCTCTTCCTCCGTTTTTTGGCCGACAAGGTAGAGAACAACTGGGAGAAAGTGGTGCAGGATCTGGAGCACATACGCGAGCGTCTGTTCAACCGCAAGTGCATGGTTTTTAATGTAACCAGCGATGAAAAGACCTGGGAAGAGTCCAGGCCGATCCTGGATGCATTTATCAAGGAGCTGCCCCAGGCCCCGCCCCAGCCGGCCAAGTGGCTGGTTGAATGTCAAGCCGGAGATGAAGGGGTGAGATTACCGGCGCAGGTCAATTACGTGGGCAAAGCTGTCGACCTTTTCAGTCTGGGCTATACTTTTCACCCCTCCAGCCTGGTGGTGGCCAGATATTTGCGAATGAGCTGGCTGTGGGACAAGATCCGGGTCCAGGGAGGGGCGTATGGGGCCTTCAGCCTTCTGGACCGGGTCTCCGGGGTCATGTCCTTCCTCTCTTACCGCGATCCGAACATTACCAAGACTCTGAAGGTGTATGACCAGACCGCTGATTTTCTGACCAGCTCGACCCTGGCCAGGGAGGAAGTGGAGAAGGCAGTCATTGGAACCATCGGCGATATGGACGCCTATCGCCTCCCGGATGCCAAGGGCTTTACTTCCATGCTCTGGCATTTAAGCGGCGAAACGGATGCAAAACGACAAAAAAGGCGGGAGGCCATTTTGTCCACCACAGCCCTGGATTTTCAAGCTTTTGGCCGATGGCTGCAAGAGCTGTCCACACAGGGGCATGTTGTGGTCCTGGGCGATGGTTCGGCTTTGGATCAGGCCGTGGGTTCAGGCTTGAATCTCGATCATGTCTGGCAGGTCTTGTAGAGTAAAGAGGCTGGAACGTAAAAAGCGGCCGGGCATATGCCCGGCCGCTTTTTACGATTTGCGCTTGGCTTTCAGGCGCCTGCGCAGCCACTCATACCAGGCCTCCAGGTTCTCACCTGTGCGGGCGGAGACTGTGATGACCTCCAGATCCGGATTCACTGTATGTGCTCCCTGGGTGGCCTGTTCCAGGCTGAACTCCAGATAGGGCATAAGGTCCAGCTTGTTTAAGATCATAAGCTGAGAACGGACAAACATGCTTGGATATTTGAGCGGCTTATCATCGCCTTCCGGGACGCTGAGCAGGGTGATCTTCAGGTCCTCGCCCAGATCAAAGGCAGCCGGACAGACCAGGTTGCCTACGTTTTCAACAAACAGGATATCCAGCCCCTGCAGGTCCAATTGCCCGAGGGCTTCTCGGATCATGGAGCTGTCCAAATGGCAGGCCTGGTCTGTGTTGATCTGAACTACCGGGGCTCCGGTGGCGGCAATTCTCTGCGCGTCATTTGTGGTTTGCACATCACCCTCGATCACAGCCATATTCATCTCGGGTCCAAGGTCGCTCAATGTCCGCTCTAAAACGGCCGTTTTCCCGGCCCCGGGGGAGCTCATCAGGTTCAGGACCAAAACACGATGCCGGTCAAACAGTTCCTTATTTTGCCCGGCCATAGTTTCGTTGACTTCCAGGACTTTGCGGACCACCGGGATTTTCATAGCGCTCCTTTTATTTCATTCAGCATTCGGGTATTATTCTGCTTCAATGTATTCAATATTGAGCTCCTGACCAGACACCACCCTGTGCCCGATCTCCTGCCCACAGGCTGGGCAAGGGGCAAAGGCGGCCAGTAAACCATGGTCCTGCGGAGAAAAATTTTTTCCGCACTGCCCGCACTGAAGCTTTACAGGAACTATCTCCAGGTCCAGGCTGGCTCCATCCAGAGCAGTATCCCTGGTCAGGGCTGTAAAGGCCATGTGCAGGGCGTCCGGGACCGCACCGCTTAAGCGGCCGCATGTGACTCTGACCGTTTTCAGTCTGGTCAGCTCATGGGCCCTTATTTCCTGGCGGACGATGTCCAGCAGGCTTTGGACCAGCGACATTTCATGCATTGGACGAACACGCCTTTGGCTACAAGGTGAAAATCCCGTCTTCGTATATGGTCCGGCGCTCACCAGAGGCCATTTTGGCTGTCACCCGTTTGGGTTCAATGTTCACCAGGTCCCAGTGCAGAGCGGAATCATTAAAACCCAGGTTCGATTTTATGCTCTCTGAGAGGTGGCCGGCCCCTGGGGCATAGGTCTCGGCATACGAAGCCCCCAGGGCAATGTGGCAATTGCCGAAATCCCCTCCGTAATTTTCGTCAAACAGGGTGTGGGCCATATAGGTGTCAATTCGTGAGAAGCGCTTGTCAGTTAAGGAGAACTCCCCGATTTTGTCCGCGTTTTGATCCAGTTGCAATTGCTTGTGCACGAAAGCCTCACCCTGCTCGGCAGTGGCTTTGCATACCCGGCCCTCTTTGAACTCCAGGCGCAGGTTGGTGACCAGATTGCCGCTGCGGTAGGCGGGCTGATCCATGAAATAGACACCGCTGGTCCCTCTCCAGTCCGGGGAGGTGAAGATCTCAAAGCTGGGGATGTTGTGTCCGGATACCCCTACCCATTGTCGCTTTTGACCCGGGGTGACGGTCAGGTCGCAGCGGGCGGATTGAAGATGAAGCTCATCGATCTCAAGGGAGTTGAGGGCATTTTTAATCTCGGTGGCCTGTTCAAAGATTTCCTGCCACTGGTGCACAGGATCCGGGGAGTCCAGGTAGCAGGCCCTGACAATCTGGTCCCAGTATCTTTGTTCATCAATACCCGCATTCCTGGCCAGCTCCGGTGTGGCCAACAATCCCAGTGTCCAGCTGAAGAGGCCGTGGTTCTCCCGGTGATCCAGGATATCCCGCAATTTTTTGCGTGAGAGAACAGACTTGCCGATACGTTCCGGGTCGACATCCTGCAAATGGGTCAGTGATTCGGGGGCCAGCAAGGAGATGCAGCCGTTGAGATGACGCATGAGCTCTTCCTCACCCGGAGGGATAAAGGAGATCTGCTGACTGTTTCCCTTGGAAAACAAGGCATGCTCCATGGCCGGAGAACCGCTCAAGCGGTGCACTGGATACAGCTCCTGGGCAATGAGCTTTTCAAACAGGATCTCGGCCAGAGGCCTGGCCGGGAAGTCGTAGCGGAGAAGGACGATATCCTGAGGATCAAATCCTGGTTTCCGGGCCACCTTCATACCCCAGAGCAAGACATCGGCGTATTTTTGCAGCTGATTGGTGGTGAGCATGAATTGCGTTTGTCCTTTGGTTACGACAGTCTTTAGAGATTCTGAGCGGTATTTTTGCTTCCACAGCCAAGACCCGGCTCCGTGGACCAAGTATCCTCGGCTTGAGGCCAGTCTGTAAACCGGACGATATCGTCTTCTTCCAAATAGCTTCCGCTTTGGATCTCAATGATTTCTACCGGGATCTTGCCTGGATTGGCCAGCTGATGGATGGTGGCGCGGGGAATATCCACTGTTTGATTTTCAGGGCATAGGAATTGTTTGTCCTGGAGCCGAATCCAGGCCGTACCCTGAATGATGATCCAGTGTTCACACCGATGGTGGTGCATCTGGATGCTGAGCGAGGCTCCAGGGTGGACGCTAATTCGCTTGATTTTGTGAAACCGCCCTTCTTCCAGTACGGTATAACTGCCCCAGGGGCGGTTGACGGTTACGTGGGCCTCCACCAGGTGGCTGCCTTCCTGTTTTAAACTGTTGACCAGGTTTTTGACCGACTGGACCTGATCAATAGGGCACACCAGGGTGGCATCCCGGGTTTGGACGACAATGGTATCGTGCATGCCGGTGACTGCCAGCTTCCCCCCTTGAGAAAAAAAGAGGCTCCCCTGGCAGTCCTGGGCCAGAACATCCCCCTGGCACACGCAACCAAACTCGTCTTTTTGACCCAGGCGGTAGACAGCTTCCCAGTTCCCGAGATCGTCCCAGCCGAAGTCGGAAGGCACCACGGCCTGCCTGCGCACCTTTTCCATGATTCCATAATCCACGGACTGGCTGGGAAGGCTGGAATAGACATGGGTCAGGGGCTGCTCCTGCCTGGTTTGCCACCATTCCCAGAATTCGGGCTGCAGCTCCTGCAAGGCGTGCAGAAAGGCGGGCAGAGAGAAGAGAAACATTCCGCTGTTCCAGAAGTAGCCGCCGGTCTGGAGAAAATCCCGGGCAGTGGACAAATCCGGCTTTTCAATAAAACGTTGCACCTGATAACATCCCTGACCGAGGTCCTCGCCCCGGGCAATGTATCCGTACCCGGTCTCCGGGCTGGTGGGGGTGATGCCAAAGGTGACAAACCATTCCTGGGCCGCCAGCTCATAGGCCCTGGCCATGGCTTCCCGCCACATGGCCTGGTCGTGGATGAGGTGATCGGAAGGAAAGACAGCCACTACAGCCTGGGGGTCGATATCAAAGATGCGGTCCAGGCCGAGAATGATGGCCGGGAGGGTGTTTCGTCCCAGGGGTTCGCTGATGATTTGTTCTTGCAGGTCAGGGTCCATATCCTGGAGCTGTTTGCTGACTTCGAAGACATGTTCTTCATTGGTCACAATCCATGTCCGGTGGGCCGGCAAAATATCAGTGACCCGGGAGATGGTCTGCTGCAAAAGGGATTGATCTCCATTGAGGCTGAGAAACTGCTTTGGCAACTGGGTCCTGGACAGGGGCCACAGCCTGGTCCCCGAGCCTCCGGCCAGGATAACGGCGTGGCAACGGCTCCACTTGTGGTCAGTATCCGCAGTACTTGAAGAGGCATTTGCCATATCGCCCTCTGTGAGCCTAGCAATGGGTTGATGAAAATATGTTGCCGAGCAAATAAAAAGGCCACTGCGGCTTGAACCCCGGTGGCCTGTCCTGATCTCTGGCGGAGAGGGAGGGATTCGAACCCCCGGAGGGCGTTAACCCTCAGTAGTTTTCAAGACTACCGCCTTTAGCCACTCGGCCACCTCTCCGGAATGGATAAAGACTAACCAATCCCCCCGTGTGGTGTCAATGAACATATCCCTGTTCCGAGAGGTAGAGAAGGACCTCCTGAACGGCTTCAGCCGGGGTGGCCTGGCTGGTGTCAATGCTCAGGTCCGGATTTGCGGGCGGGATATAGGGATCATCCACTCCAGTCACGCCTTTGATCAGCCCCTGCCTGGCCTTGGCATACAGCCCTTTGCGGTCCCGTTGTTCACAAACCTCAAACGGGGTATTCATATAGACTTCGATGTACCCGCCGTACTGGCTGATGAGCTCCCGGTTATAGCGACGGGACTCTTCATAGGGGGCAATAGGGGCACAGATGGCGATACCCCTGTTTTTGGTGATCTCACTGGCCACGTATCCGATGCGGCGGACATTGATTTCCCGATGTTCCTTGGAAAAGGAGAGTTCGCTGGACAGATGGGTGCGCACAATGTCTCCGTCCAGCAAGGTCACCGGCCGGTCTCGAAGCTCCATAAACTTGACATACAGGATGCGAGCCAGAGTCGATTTCCCCGAGCCGGACAGTCCGGTCAAAAAGATGGTGAAGCCCTGTTTATGTCTGGGCGGATAGGTTTTTTTCAGCTCGCCCACCACTTCGGGAAAGGAAAACCATTCCGGAACCGGGAGGTCGAATTCCAGTCTGCGCCGCAGTTCAGCAGAGGAAATGCGTTTGGTGACCATATCCGCCCCGACTTCGGTTTCTGGCAGATACTGAGCCTTGTCTTCCACATAAACCATCGGGATTAAGGGGACGGACTGGATGCCGATCTCAGTGCTGTGCTCAGCCACCAGCTCCTGGGCCTTGCCAGCGGGATAGAAGAGGCGGTCATTGCTTTCATGCACAAAGGGATCGGATTGATCCGGAGCCACAATGAAGTGAGTGCATCCGTAATTTTTGCGGATAATGGCCTGGAGCAGGGCCTCCTTGGGTCCTGCCTTGCGGGAGGCGTACGGCAGCAGGCCGAGCATGATCATGGTCTGGGGAAAATGCTGGACAAAGGCCTGGTAGCAGCGGATCATGGTAAAATGCTCCAGATCCCGGGGAGAAGGGCGTCCCACCTCGGGCTGCAGAAAAATGCTCGCTCCGGCCTGACGGGCAGCGTGCAGGATCATTTCCTTGTGCGCGCAATGCAGGGGTTTTTCGGTATGAAAACCAATCACATTTCGCCAGCCCATCTGAGTGAACCGGCGGTGGGTTTCCGATGGGGGCAGGCGGAGCTCCGGGAAGTCGAAATGGAGCGGAGGATGCAGACCCTCGATGCTTCCGCCGACATAAAAGGGGTGGGTCCGGTGGAAGAGGTGGTACACAGAGGGGTGGAGGCTCGCATCCTCTGTGCCATAGATACGGGCTGCTTCCTTGCGTTTGTCCGGCTGCCAGATCTGCTGTACATGCATAACAGCCAGGAGAAACCCTTCCCCGTCGCACAGGCCCAAGGTTTGTCCCGGCTCAAGCAGGGCGGCGGTTTTTTCGTTCACATCCAAGCAGATGGGCAGAGGCCATAAGGTACCATCCGGCAAGCGTCCCTGATCCAGGACGGATTCGTATTCTTCGGCCACCATGAACCCGGTCAGGGGATAAAAGGCCCGATTGCACAAGAGCTCCAGGTCGCAAACCTGGCGTTCATTTAAGGAAATGCTCGGAGAATCGGCTACTTCCTTTTTCAAATGTTCCACCCTCCGGAAATGGACCAGGAGGCTTTCGGAATAGGCATTCATCTGTTTTATCCCTTACTTGGATACGTTTGAAAAGGGGGGCTGAATGATTCCCCTCATTTTTTCCGATCTTTGACCGGGACCCTGCCCACCACCTTGCGATAGTAGACTTGCTCCGCTTCCAGATTGATGGGAACCTTTCGCTGCATGTTCAGCTTGGTGACCAGGAGGTTCAACTTTTGTACTTGGCGGTAGCAGAGCTCTTCGTCCTCGCATTGGCTGATCATCTCCCGGATGCTGGCAATTTCTTTGCGTTGCTCCACTTCAGGGGACACATAGCCTGCATTCTTTAAGATACGGTAGGCCATGCGCATCTCAGGCGGCAAGTGGGTGTCGTCGTCCAGGTTCAGGGGTTTTCCCTGGCCTGGCAGGTTGTCAAGTTCACCCTTTTCAATGGCCTCATTGATCCGCTGTTCAGCCAAGAGCTGGAAGGAAAAGAGAGAGTCAGACATACTTTGCTTACTCGTTGAGATACTTGTCAATCCGGTCCAATCCCTCAGCGATGTTGTCCAAAGAGTTGGCATAGGAAAAGCGCAGGTAGCCTTCTGCATTGGCCCCGAAATCAACGCCTGGAGTTACTCCCACCTTGGCCCTGTTTAAGATATCAAAGGCCAGTTGATAGGAATCACTGCTGAATTTTTGCGCATTGGCCAGGATATAAAAGGCGCCGGTAGGTTCTGTACTGATGCCGAATCCGATTTCCCGCAGGCGTTTGATCATGAATTTGCGGCGTTGATCATAGGTGCTGACCATGGTCTCTACATCGGATTGGGCTTCTTTCAGGGCGGCCAGTCCGGCCCATTGGACGATGGAACCGGCGCAGATATACAGATTCTGGGCCAGTTTTTGGATTTCCCGGATAAAGCGTTTGGGGGCGATGAGGTAGCCCAGACGCCATCCGGTCATGGCATAGAGTTTGGAAAAGCCGTTGAGGACAAAGGCCTGGTCAGTGACCTCCAAAATGGAAGGGGCGTGGCCGGAGTAGGTCAGACCCTGGTAAATCTCATCAGAGATTATCCCCAGGCCCAGGTCGGCCAATTCCTGCATCCGCTGCAAGCTGAGCAAGGTGCCAGTTGGATTGGCCGGAGAATTGATCATGATGCCCCGGGTGTCCGGGCGGCGAACCTGAGAGATTTTGTCGGATCGGTATTGGAACCCATCGTCTTCAAAAACCGGAACCTGAAGTGGAGTTCCGCCCACAAAAGAGATGAAGTTGGCGTAGCAGGCATAACCCGGATCAGAGATGATGACAGACTCTCCGTGTTCCAGAAGAGTAGCAAAGCACAGGAGCATGGCCGGTGAAGTACCGGAGGTGACAATGACTTGATCCGGATCGATGTGTCTTCCGGTCCGCTGCCAGGTGTCTTCACAGATTGCTTCCCGCAGTTCCAGAAGGCCCAGGCTGTGAGTATAATGGGTCTTTCCAGCCTGGATGGCCCGGCAGGCTGCGTCCTTGATACATTGTGGGGTGTCGAAATCGGGCTCACCGATCTCCAGGTGGACAATGTGCGCCCCATTCGCTTCCAGCTTTTTGGCCGCTTCAAGCACGTCCATGACCAGAAAGGGGCTTATATCCCGTGTTCTACTGGATGGTTGCATGGTAACTCCTTCCTTAGCCGGGATTATGAGTTATTCCAGATCCCAGACCGGGCCGTCCGGGGTATCCTGCACCGAGACCCCGAGCTGAATCAAATGGTCCCGGATGGAGTCGGCCTGGGCAAAATCCTTTTTCTTTCTGGCCTCTTGGCGCTCAGCGATCAATTTTTCCACCTGGCTGGTATCCACTCCGGCCCGGGCGGCGCGAAAGCTGCGCAAGTCATGCAGAAAGCCGGAGCTGTTCTGGCTGAAAAGGCCCAGGGCCTGTCCCAAATTCTGCAAGGTGGTCAGGATGTTGTGAAAGGCCTGCCCGGCATCCGCTGCCTTGGGCCATTGTTTGTCTTCCAGGATGCGGTTGGCCAGGCGGACAAGACTGAAGGCAGAACCCAGCGCGGCCGCTGTGTTCAGGTCGTCTTCCAGACTGTTTTGCCATTGGCTGGAAGCCTCCTGGATTTCTTGGGTGATGTCGGCAGGCAAATTCTGGCCCTTGCCTTTGGCCGGGGATGCGGTCATGGACTCCAGGTTCTTTTTGGTTTGATACACCCTCTTGAGCCCTTTTTCCGCTTCTTGCAGGCCCTCAAAAGAAAAGTCCAGGGGGCTGCGGTAATGATGGCTGAGAAGGAAAAAGCGCAAGACTTCGGGCAGAAAGTGGGGATAGATATCGCGCAGGGTAACGAAGTTGCCCAGGGACTTGGACATCTTTTCGCTTTTGACCTGCACGAACCCGTTGTGCATCCAGTAGCGGACGAAATCGTGACCAGAAGCGGCAATGCTCTGGGCCCGCTCGTTTTCGTGATGGGGAAATATAAGATCCTGCCCCCCGCCGTGTATATCCAGGGGAAGATCCATGAATCGCTGACTCATGGCACTGCATTCGATATGCCAGCCAGGTCGGCCCTGGCCCCAGGGACTGGCCCAGGCCGGTTCGTCCGGCTTGGCTTTTTTCCACAGGGCAAAATCCAGGGGGTCTTCCTTTTCCTGCCCCGGCTCGATTCTGGCTCCGGATTGCAGCTCTTCGATGTTCCGACCCGAGAGGCGGCCGTACTCGGGAAAGCTGCGGACCCGGAAGTAGACGTCTCCGGATGGGGTAGCGTACGCATACCCTTTGTCAATCAGGGTCTGGATAACTTCCTGCATATCCAGGATATGTTCCGTGGCCCGGGGTTCATGATCCGGACGGAGAATATTCAAGCGGTCCATATCCTCATAAAAGGCCTGAATATATTTTTCAGCCACTGCCTGGGAATCGATGCCCTCTTCCCGGGAGCGGTTGATGATCTTATCGTCTACATCAGTGAAGTTGCGGACAAAAGTGACCTGGTATCCGGCATAGCGGAGATAGCGGACCAGCACGTCAAAGACCACGGCCGCCCGGGCATGTCCGATATGGCAATAATCGTAGGCAGTAATGCCGCAGACGTACAGGGAGACCTTCCCTGGTTCCTTGGGTATGAACTCTTCTTTGCGCCGGGAGATGGAGTTGTAGATCTTCATTGCTGATCCTTGGTTGTGGATTTATTCCTGCCCTTAGGTTGGCTGTTCTTTATCCCCTTACCCTGCCCGATGGCCTATGACCTGGGCCACGGCCTTGATTCCCTGTTTGCTGCCGGTAAATCCCAGGTGTTCCTCAGTGGTGGCCTTGATGTTTACCTGCTGCGGGGAAAGACCGAGCAAGGTGTGCACGTTTTTCTTGATCTGATGCTTCCAGGGGCCGATTTTGGGAATCTGGGAAATAACCGTCAGATCAACGTGATCAATGCACAGACCGTGCCTGGCGGCCAGGTCCAGGGTTTCGGCCAGCAGCACTCCACTGCTTGCATTTTCATAGCCGGGATCAGAATCCGGAAAGAAATCGCCGATATCCCCCTGGCCCATACAGCCGAGAACAGCGTCTATTAAGGCGTGGAGCAAGACATCTCCGTCAGAGTGGGCCTCAACTTCCGGGCCGTTGGCTATGGGCACTCCGCCCAGCTTCATTGTTCGGCCGGGACCGAAGCGATGCACATCGTAGCCCCAGCCGGTACAGTTCCGCCGAAAGTCGTGTTCTGGTTCCTGCAGCATCTTGAGATCCTGATTGGTGGTGATCTTGATGTTCTCCGCTGCACCGGGAATAAGTTGAATTGGGAACCCAAGGCGCTCGACCAGTGAGGCATCGTCTGTACCCTTCCATCCCTGCTCAAGGGCCCGGGTGTGGGCTTGGCACACTGCGTCCCGGGTAAAGCCCTGCGGGGTCTGGACGGCATAGAGACTGGTCCGGTCCAGGGTCTGCACCCGATCCCCGGTCTGTTCTTTGATGGTATCTGTGACTGGCAGAGCCGGCACAGCAGCGGTAGCTCCGGAGGCCAGAGCGGTGATCACGGCCTGGATGAGTGGGGGGCGGACAAAGGGGCGGGCTGCATCGTGAATGAGGATATGGGTGCATTCTGCCGGCAGACAGCTCAGTGCCTTGGCCACGGATTCCTGCCTGGAAGATCCTCCGGAACAACTGGTGTATTCCACACCGAGGGCATCGGTTTGCCACAACTCATGCAGTTCGGCCCGGCGCTCCTCGAGCTCGTCCAAGGGGAAGGTGATGATCAGGCCGTGCACGGCGGACACCGAAGCCAAGGTCAGAGCACAATGCCAATACAACGGCCGTTTCTTCCAAAGCAAAAACTGTTTTTTGCTTTCCTGCCCGCGCATGCGGGCGCCTTGGCCTGAGGCCAAAAGGAGCGTCCAGATGTGCATAGGATATATAAGGCCTGCCTCCAACAGCATTCTTGGCAGGAGATTGCGCATTGGAGAGTAAGGCTTGCAGGTTGTATCAATTGGCAGCTGCTCAGGTCGATACCCAAACGAGGAGCAGCAATATGCGGAGCCGGGAATAAGCCGGGTTCTGTACGCGGACCGTCATTCATCTAGGACAGGGATCTCTCCCTGCCTCCAGCGGCCTACCCGAGAGTATCGGCCGGGCCGGCCTCAAGCACTCTCCTATTTGGCCTTGCTCCGAACGGGGTTTACCGAGCTTGCCGCGTCGCCGCGGCAACTGGTGGGCTCTTACCCCACCCTTTCACCCTTACCCGGCACTCAGTTTGTCATTTCAGGAGGGCTGATTGGGCACAGCTCCTGTTTGACAAACTGAGTGCCCGGCGGTTTCCTTTCTGTGGCACTTTCCAGGGATCACTCCCTCTGGGCGTTACCCAGCGTTCTGCCCTGTGGAGCCCGGACTTTCCTCTCCCCGGCACTCAGTTTGTCATCTGCGTATCAAGGTTATCACCCATCAGGCTGGGACAAACTGAGTGCCGGGCAGCGACGATCTTCCCGACTCCGCTTTTTTGTTGGGTGCTTTGGCACCTTTCCACCCTGGCAGAAGTCAGGGGGAAAATATGAGGGACTGTGCAGGCGTAATGGGCCTGTATGCTTGTGTATAACATTCAGAGCAATTGCTATTCTACCCAGCTTCTTCCTGGGTTGCAACCTCTTCCTGAGCAAAGTGATTGCGCCAAAAGATAAGGCGCTGGCAGTTGGGGCAGCTCAGGATCTGTTCTCCCTTTTGCAGTTCGATGAAGGTCTGCGGAGGTATGCTGATATGACAGCCCATGCAGATTCCATCTTCAACCCCGACAATGACCGGATTGCTCAGCCTGGAGCGGATAAACTCATAACGACTGAGAATAGGCTTGGGAATGCCCTGAGTGGCATTGGCCCGATCTTCCTGCAGTTCCTGCAGCCGGGATTGAGCCTGCTCCAATTGAACTTCCAGGTTTTGGCGCAGTTCTGCAAGCTCTTCTTCCAGTTGTTGAGCGGCAGTTTGGACAGAGGACAGAAGAGTATTCTGGCTTTCAAGGTCTTCCTCCAGAGCCATCTTTTCCTCTTCCCGCATGCGGTTGGTTTTTTCCAGGTTGTCCATCTCCCGCATCATAGCGTGGTATTCCCGGCTGTTCTCAACCATCATCAGCTTGTTTTTGCTTTTTTTGATCTTGGCGTTGTCGTCATCGATTTCTTTGGTCAGCTTCTTTTCTTGCTCTGTCAGGACATCAATCTTTTCTGTGAGTTCCTGTTCCTGTTCCTTTTGCAAGTGAAGCTGCTTTTCCTTGGCGGCCACTTTTTGGGGGGCCTCTTCAATGACCTGCTGCAAATGCACGATCTCGTCGTCGATCCGTTGCAAGAGGATGAGTTCTTCAATCTGCTTGATGTACAAACTCAAAACAGTTCCTCCTTATCTCTGTGAAGAGATGACTGGCCTGGTCGCTGCATGCTGGCCAGGCGCTGGTGAAAGGTTTTCCGGGACCGGTGTGGCCAATTTGTAGGTGGCCATCCTGTTCATATACCGGTTTGTATCAATACATGACCTCCGGGATCAGCAAGCTGTGGTGCTGATGATATCAGCCTGTACATGTCTCCAGAACAAAGGGATCGCGTCCGGGAATGAAGACCACCTCCACACCCTGTCCTGCGAGTTCCTGCTTCAGGGACTGGGCCCAAGTGGACATCATCATTTCTTCCAGGCAGAAATGACCGACATCCAGGGTCAGACCCAGAGGCTCGATCTCCTGGGCCTGATGGTATTTGAGATCTCCGGAGATAAAGATATCCGCCCCCTGGGCAAAGGCCTGGGCTGCGAGGTCCATGCCGGAACCAGGACAATAGGCCACAGAGTGGATCAGGTCAGGAACTGGACCGATTCTGGACCATGTGGTCCGGTCAAGATATGTGGACAGCATATTGGCCAGGGTGGGCCAGGCAACAGGCTCGGGCAACTGGCCAATAATTCCGTATCCATGCTGTCTTTGTATGGGAAGAGTCGTCATCGTCCGCACTCTGACCAGGGTGGTGGCGGATAATATCTGCAGCATGCTGTCGACTTCCGTTTCCGGCACCAGGACCCAACAATCTTCATCAACAGCGACCCATTCCAGGCAGCCAGGATGAGTCATTATCTGATCCAGAGTAGCTGGAGGCAGAAGGGAACAATTGAGGCTTATCCATACCTGTGCAGGAGACTGGATGGGGTGAACGGGGCGGATGGGGAAGCAGCTTAAGCTCCTGGCCAGCCAGCCGGCCGGACCTTGGGCCTGTACATCCAGGCTGGTGTGCGCTGCATACAGGGCGGCCCCGGACTGAAAGAGCAGGGAATAGACAGAGTGCACATCGTCGCGTTGCCGGGGGAGCCGGGGAGAAAGGGTCAGGGGATGGTGGGTGAGGATAAAATCTGCATCCCAATCCACTGCCTGGCGAATAAACTCTGGCCGGGGGTCAAGGGTCAAGGCCAATCGGTGAATCTGATCTTTGGTTCCGGCCACCTGCATTCCGCTTTGGTCCCACTCGGCAGCCAGAGCCGGGTCTGCGCTCTGCTCAATACATTGAATCAGTTCTTGGATGAGCACAACAACCCCGCTGTGATGGTTGAGGGTATCTTTTTGGGTTTATGTCCCTTTTGCGCATAGTCTCCATGCCTTGGGCCTGAAAATAAAAATGCTTCCGCCGGCGGACCAGGGAAGCACAGATCTGGTTTGGAGATGATGAATATTTTCCGCATGGATGAAAATGAACTTGTCAGTGGACATATACATAGTGTCTTTGCTCGTGGTGGGCCTACCAGGATTTGAACCTGGGACCTTCCGGTTATGAGCCGGTGGCTCTGCCAACTGAGCTATAGGCCCATCAATAACGCAAATAAAAAGTATATGCTGCTTGATATAAATTGTCAAGAACTCAGTTGGGAAAGCTGATGACAGCTTTACAAACTGTTCCTTCTGTCGGTACCGTAGCGTCTGCTGCGGCTGAAGGCTTGGGATGATCACTTACCTGGAGGAAAGCACATGGTGGATCTGGTTGCTTTGTATGGCAGTCCACGACGGCAGGGGAACACTTCCAGATTATTGCAGGAAGCAGTGCAAGGAGCCAGAGAGGCCGGGGCCGAGGTCCAGGAGTTTGTGCTCCGGGACTTAAAGATAAGTCCCTGTCTGGAGCTGTATCACTGCAAGAAAGGGGGCGAGTGCAGCATCAAGGATGACTTTCAAAAGGTCAGGGACGCTGTATTGAAATCCAAGGGCCTGATGCTGGCTTCACCGATATTTTTTTATTCGGTCACAGCACAGACCAAGGCGTTTATGGACCGTTTTCAATCTCTGTGGGTCAAAAAATACCTGATAGATGAGACCGGCTTTGGGCAGTGGACTCCAACCCGGCAGGGCCTGTTCATTTCCGCCGGAGCGACCAAGGGCAAGAAGCTTTTCGAGGGGACACTTTTGACGGTCAAATATTTTTTCGATCCCCTGGATATGGCCTTGTGGAAATCCCTGCTCTATCGGGGACTGGATGGTCCGGAGGATGTCCTGGGACATCCGGAGTATTTGCAGGAAGCCAGGGCTGCCGGCCACGGGCTGGTTCAGGCCTTGAGCTGAGGAGAGACGATGACCCAGAAGATCGCCATCATCGGTGGAGGGCTGGCCGGGTGCGAGGCCGCCTGGCAACTGCATCGGGCCGGACTGGCTGTGACTCTATATGAGATGAAGCCCGAGCGGTATTCTCCGGCTCATACCAATCCAAATCTGGCTGAGCTGGTTTGTTCCAACTCCTTTCGCTCAGATGCGCTGCACAGCGGCCCAGGGCTGCTCAAGGCTGAAATGCGCAGCCTGAACAGTCTCATCATGTCTGCAGCCGAAAAGGCCAGAGTGCCGGCAGGCAAGGCCCTGGCGGTTGACCGGGATGAGTTTGCGGCCTTTATTACCGATCACCTGGATCAAGCCCCTGGGACACATATCGTCCGGCGGGAGATGACGTCCCTGTCCGACCCGGAGTTGACTTCCCATTCCCGGGTGGTCATCGCAGCCGGGCCCCTGGCCAGCCCGGAGTTGACCAGGGGCCTGATGCATCTGACCAGGGAGCAGGGCCTGTCCTTTTACGATGCCATCGCTCCTATTGTCAGTGCCGAGTCCATAAGCTGGGAAAAGGTGTTCTGGGGGTCGCGCTATGACCCGGAGAGCAGGGACTACCTGAACTGTCCTTTAACTGAAGAGGAGTACCATGCCCTGCGCAACGGATTGCTGACCGGCGAGCGGGTACTGAGCAAGGATTTCGAGGCTCAGGTTCATTTTGAGGGCTGTCTTCCGGTAGAAACCATGGCTGAACGGGGGGAAATGACCCTGGCCTTTGGTCCCCTCAAGCCGGTGGGACTCACCGATCCCCGCACTGGGGAGCGACCCTTTGCCGTGGTCCAGCTGCGGGCGGAAAACAAGGAAAAAACCATGTTCAATCTGGTCGGCTTTCAGACCAAATTGACCCATGCTGAACAAAAACGGGTTTTCCAGCTTATCCCTGGTCTGGAGCAAGCGGAGTTCTTGCGCTTGGGCAGCATCCACCGCAATACCTTTGTGCATGCTCCCCGGGTCTTGCATCCGCATCTGGAGCTGAAAGAGGCTCCGGGTGTCTTTTTAGCCGGTCAGATCACCGGGGTGGAAGGGTATATAGAGTCGGCTGCCTGCGGATTGTGGCTGGGCCTGCACCTGGGCGGGGCAGCTCGGAGTCAGATGGTGTCCTTGCCCCCGCAAGAGACCGCTTTGGGAGGACTGCTCAACCATCTGCGTCAGCCTCAGGACAATTTTCAGCCCATGAACGTCAACTTCGGCCTTTTGCCTCCCCTTCGGCAGCGGATGAAAAAGGCCAAGCGTAAAGAGGCTTATGCCAAAAGGGCCCAGCGGGCCTGGGAGGAATGGCTGGCCGGGCTGGAGGAAGGCCTGAGGTGAGTGTTCGGTGTTCAGTATTCAACGTCGCAGCTGCCAGCTGAACCCCAGTTTGATCCATGATGAAACTGAACAAGGGGCTGACTTTGGGGGCAAAGTCGCCCTACGAAAAGAGCTGGGCTCAGTAGGCCGCCCTTGCCCCCAAGGGCAGGCCCTCTTCAGGTTAAAATCTCGTTTCATACGAGCAAGAAAAGAATCATAAGCTCTCATCATTTTTGTTGAAAGTGTACACCTGAAATCTCTGATGGAATCTGTCAATACAAGATGACACGTTTCTTCATCGATCAAACTTGCCATCTGCGGCACTTGTATGAAACGAGACATTAACTTGCTAGGCAATTCCATTGCAACATGTTGGGATGATAGGAGAATGGCTGGAGCCTTAAGAGTAACGAAGAATACCAGTTTTCTGTTACCCCGATATGAGCTTGTCGGCCATGGCTGCGGCCCCGAATCCGTTGTCTATATTGACCACGGCAATGCCGGTGGCGCAGCTGCTGAGCATTCCGGCCAGGGCGGCCAGACCGTGCATGCTCACTCCATATCCCACCGAGGTGGGAACGGCGATGATGGGTTTTCCCAGCATTCCGGCCAGGACGCTGGGCAGGGCCCCTTCCATCCCGGCCACAACGATGAGCAGACTGGCCTGCTGCAGAGCGGACAGGTGAGGTGTAAGCCGGTGCAGGCCGGCGACACCCACATCCGGGATGAGGCCTATATCCAGGTCAAAGAACATCCCGCTTCCCACGGCCTCCAGGGCTACAGGCAGGTCCGAGGCTCCGGCGGTGACTACCAGGACCTTGGCCTGACTCGGCCAGGGGGGGGCAAGGTTCAGGTCTTTTCCGAGGCAAAAAAGTCCGGGCTGAGGCCAGAAAGTCCCCTGCGGAAAGTCCTGAGCCAGGGATTGCCCCTGCTCCAATGTGAGTCTGGTCACCAGGACCGGATGACCGTGGGCAAAGAGTTCAGCTGTCGCCTCCTGCAATTGGATGAGGCTTTTGTTTGGGGCGAAGACGACCTCTCCTTGTCCGGTCCGCAGGTGGCGGTTGGTGTCCAGGCACAGGCCGGAGGAAAGCTGTTGGTAAGAGGACAGCTTGAGGTTCTGCAGGGCTTGTTCCGGGGTTTTTTGGCCCTCAGCCACCTGCTGCAGGATGGTTAATATGGATTGGTGCATAGCGTAAACTTTACCTTTTAAATCACAAAAGATACAGGCCGGGTGCTGCAAGTCTCGGCCAGGATGTGAACCAAAATCGGCTCACAATGTATTTTGCCCTAAACCGGCAGAATTGAAAAGAGAATAAAGCTCGGCAAAGGGCGATTGGAGGTGGATAATGAGTATTTTGAGCAGTCAAATGAGTACTTATCTGGAGAAGAGCTCCTGGATCAGGCGAATGTTCGAGGCCGGGACTGAGCTGAAGAAGATCCATGGTCAGGACCGGGTATACGATTTTAGCCTGGGCAACCCCGATTTGCCTCCCCCGGCCAGTGTAAGTCACGCTCTGAGGCAGTTGGCGGAAGAGGCACAGAGCCCGTATGCCTTTGGATATATGCCCAATGCCGGATATCCGCATGTGCGTCAACAGGTGGCCGAGTGGGCCGGACCGAGCCAGGAGGCGGATCTCAAGGCTGAAGATGTCCTCCTGACTTGCGGAGCAGCCGGGGGGCTGAACTGTATCTTTAAGGCCCTGCTAGAGCCTGGAGAGGAGGTGGTCTGTCCGGCTCCTTATTTTGTGGAGTACTTTTTCTATGCCCAAAACCATGGCGGGGTGTTACGTCCCGTATTGGCCAAAAAGGATGATTTTCATCTGGATCTGCCGGCAATGGCCCAAGCGATTACCGAAAAAACCAGGATTGTGCTTTTAAATTCGCCAAACAACCCCACTGGTCAAGTCTACGACAAAAAAGAGCTGCAGGAATTGGCCCAGATCCTGGAAACGGCCAGCAGGAAAAACAAGCGGCCCATTTACCTGGTTTCTGACGAGCCCTATCGCTTTTTGACCTATGAAGGGGCCGAGGTCAGCCCCATTTTCCCTCTCTATAGACAGAGCATTGTGGCCAATTCATTTTCCAAGAGCCTGTCCCTGGCCGGGGAGCGGATCGGCTATCTGTTGATCAATCCGTCCATGCCGGAAAAAGCCACCCTTATGGAGGGTCTGATTCTGGCCAATCGGATCCTCGGCTTTGTCAACGCCCCAGCCGTCGGGCAGAGGCTCTTGGAAGAAGCCCTTCATTCCCAGGTGGATGTGGATGTCTTTGTGCGGCGGCGGGAGCTTATGCGCGAGGTGCTCGATGAGGCGGGATACTCTTATCCCTCTCCCAGGGGAGGATTCTACTTCTTCCCTGCTGCCCCGGGGGGAGACGATGTGGCTTTTGTTCAAGCTCTGCAGCAAGAGCGGATCTTAGCTGTTCCAGGCAGCGGGTTCGGGTGTCCCGGTCATTTTCGGCTCTCTTTTTGCGTTCCGGAGCAGGTTATACGCAACTCCGCTCCGGGGTTTGCCAGGGCCAGGAATAATAAGGCCCGGGAATGAGAAGATCAGAGGCAAAGCGGGTATGACACTGGATGTGGAGGTTTTACTTTTCAGCTGGGCCTCCGGCCGTAAAAACCTCATTTGATCAAGGATAGAGTGGAGGGTTCAGTCCTGCCTTGGCGGGACCGCTGGCAAAAGACGCCCAGTTTGATCAGCTATGAAACTGGCTGTGAAGAGGGCTGGGCCCAGTAGCCTGGTCCTCTCCGAGGGCCAGGGGTTTTAAATGGATGAGGCTGGGTCTCGGAGAGAACCAGCCCTACCCTGAAAAGCCAGAGCTACCTTACACCTGAGAACAAAATGAGCGTGGAGACCTCATCCTGTTGAGTTGACCTGGAGGGCAAAAGGGGGTATAGATACTCTTTTATTTTTTGGCCGCAGGACGACAAAAATTATGTTCGAGAGCTTATCTGACCGGTTGGATCAGGTCTTTAAAAAGATCAAGGGACACGGCCACCTGGATGAAAAGACCATTCAGGACGGGTTGCGTGAAGTGCGTCTGGCCCTTTTGGAGGCCGACGTCAACTACAGGGTGGTCAAGGATTTTGTCGACCGGATCAGGGAGAGGGCCCTGGGTCAGGAGGTTCTTTCCAGCCTGACTCCTGGCCAGCAAGTGATCAAGATTGTGCACGAAGAGCTCATTGAGCTCCTGGGCGGCGAGTCTGCGGATCTTGCCCTGACAGATGATACCGGGCCATCGGTATTTATGCTCGTTGGACTGCAGGGCTCAGGGAAGACAACCACTGCCGCCAAGCTGGC
The DNA here is from genome assembly GCA_041686195.1 of Desulfovermiculus sp. Classification (GTDB taxonomy): domain Bacteria; phylum Desulfobacterota; class Desulfovibrionia; order Desulfovibrionales; family Desulfothermaceae; genus Desulfovermiculus. The sequence goes on along the minus strand of JAWLEI010000005.1, from coordinate 32,245 downwards.
CCTGCATTTGAAAGGGCAGGGACATACGCCTTTTTTGGTTCCAGCCGACGTGTACCGGCCAGCCGCTATTGATCAGCTGCATACCTTGGCCGGAGAGATTCAGGTCCCGGTCTTTGCCTCCAGATCGGATATGGATCCGGTTGCTATCTGCCAGCAGGCCATTGAGCAGGCCAGAGATCAGGGCTGTGATCTCGTGCTGCTGGATACCGCCGGCCGGCTGCACATCGATGAACATCTCATGCAGGAGCTTTCCCGGATCAAAGAATCCTGCCGTCCCCAGGAGATATTGTTTGTCGCCGATGCCATGACCGGACAGGATGCAGTGACCGTGGCCGAGCGGTTCAATCAGCTCCTGGACATCAGCGGCGTGGTTTTGACCAAGCTGGAGGGAGATGCCCGGGGCGGTGCAGCCCTGTCCATTCGGTCCATCACCGATAAACCCATCAAGTTTGTAGGCATGGGTGAGAAGCTCAAGGACCTGGAGGTGTTCCATCCTGACCGGGTGGCCTCCAGGATTCTGGGCATGGGCGACATGCTCACCCTGATCGAAAAGGCCCAGCAGGAGTTTGACGATCAGGAATCGGCCGCCCTGGAAGCCAAGTTCCAGAAGGCGGATTTTGACCTGGAGGATTTCCGGAACCAGATGCGCAAAGTGCGCAAGCTGGGCTCTATGGAAAGTCTGATGAAGATGATTCCGGGTATGGGCAAGATCAGGGATCAGATCCAAGACGCCCGGCTCCCGGAGCATGAGCTGACCAGGGTGGAAGCGATCATCAATTCCATGACCCCCAAAGAGAGGCACAAGCCCTCGGTTCTCAATGCCAGCCGCAAGGCGCGGATCGCCAGGGGGAGCGGAACCACCCAGGCGGATGTCAATCAGTTGCTTAAGAATTTCAGCCAGATGCAAAAAATGCTCAAAAAGATGAGCAGCAAAGGCGGCGGCATGCCGGGCTTAAACGGTCTGGACCCATCCGCCGGGCTGGGCATGCCTGGCCAGGCAGCGGCCCAAAACAGGCCCAAAAAGAAAATTGACCGTAAGAAGCAGAAATTAAAAGCAAAACAAAAAAAGAAGAAAAAGAAGTAGTTGATTCTTTGCCAGGTATGATTACAATTTTAAAACACACATGTATTATGCAACGGGGGTAAACACACTCATGGCTTTACGATTGCGTCTGACACGTTTGGGATCCAAAAAGAGGCCCTTTTACCGGGTTGTGGCAATGAACAGCGAAACCCGCAGAGACGGAAGGGCATTGGAGTATCTTGGTTACTACAATCCCATGGTTGAACCCAATGACATCAAGCTCGATCATGACAAGGTGCGCAAATGGATGGATCAGGGAGCAAAGCCCACCCAGACGGTGAAGTCCCTGCTGGACAAGACCGGGTTCTCCCAATCTGAGCGCAGAGACTAACAGCTGCCAGTCCCAGGTTACAATCTGAAGCCCTCGCGGAGGTGCCTTATGTTCAGAGAGCTCATCGAATACATGGCCAAAGCCTTGGTAGACAACCCGGATGCTGTTGATGTTGCAGAGATCGAAGGCGAGCAGACATCGGTGATCGAGTTGCGCGTGGCCAAAGAGGATCTGGGCAAGGTCATCGGCAGGCAAGGAAGGACAGCGCGGGCTATGCGGACCATCCTGGGGGCTGTTTCCACAAAGGCCCAAAAACGGGTTGTCCTGGAAATTCTGGAATAGAACTGCTGTGTAAGCACGACGTGGACACTATGGCCAATAACGGCTTTGTGCCTGTGGGCAAAGTCATCAAGGCCCACGGTCTGAAAGGGGAGCTTTGCATTTCCAGCTATGCAGACTCCCCTTTCCTTTTTCAGGATCTGGCTCGAGTCTATCTGAAGGTCAAAGGCAGGCACCCCAAAAAGCACGGTATTTTAGATTTGAGAATCACCAGCAAAGGGGTGCTGTTGACCTTGGAATCCATATCAGGCCGGGATAAGGCCGAACAGTGGCTGGGGGCCGAGGTATGGGTCCGGAGCCGGGATGTTCCGGAAGCCGAAAAAGAGGCTTTGCGGCATCTGGAGCTGTTGGATATGGCTGTATACTTGAAAAGCGGCCGGTATTTGGGGCGCATTGTATCCGTAAATAACCAGACCGGTCAGGAGGTGTGGACCATTTGGACCCCGGACGATCTGGAGGTGCTTCTGCCGGCGGTTCAGGAATTCGTATTGGAAGTGGATATGGACAATCGATCTGTGCTCGTCGATCCGCCGCCAGGCCTGCTCGAGCTCTACAAAGTCGCGGACGGCAGATGATGGACATATAAAAGACCATGCATTTTAATATCTTGACAATTTTTCCGGAATTTTTCGATTCTCCATTAGACTGTGGACTGATGGGCAAGGCCAGAGAGCGGGGCATATTCTCCACCGCTTTGGTCAATCCCCGGGATTTTGCCCAGGACCGGCATCGAAGTGTTGATGATCGGCCATACGGGGGCGGTCCGGGCATGGTTATGTCCCTGGAGCCGCTGCTGAGGGCAGTGGACAGTATTCCTGATCCAGGCCGGGTGGTTTTGCTTACCCCCCGGGGCCGGTTGTTTACCCAGGAAAAGGCCCAGGAGTTGGCCCGGGAGCAGGCAGTGACTCTGGTTTGCGGGCGGTACGAAGGTATTGATGCCAGATTTGCCCGATTGAGTGGGGCAGAATCTTTATCTGTCGGGGATTTCGTTCTCAATGGAGGCGAGAGCGCAGCGCTCTGCCTGTTGGAGTCTGTGACCAGGTTGCAGGCCCATTATATGGGCTGTGCAGAGTCCACTCAGGAGGAAAGCTTTACTTCCGGACTGCTGGAATATCCGCACTATACCCGGCCTCAAGAGTATGCAGGTCTTCAGGTTCCCCCTGTCCTTGTCTCCGGGGACCATGGCCGCATTTCTGGCTGGCGGCGGGAGCAGGCTTTGGCCGCCACCCGAAAGTGGCGTCCGGATCTTCTGGACCGGGCGGATTTGACCCGGGAAGATTTGCAGTTTTTGCGCCAGCTGCCCCGAACCAGGCTGGGCCGAAATCTGTATGTGGCCCTCGTGCATTGGCCGGTGCTCAACAAGCAGGGAGAGATTACAGCCGTCTCTTTGACAAATTTGGATATCCACGATATAGCCCGAGTTTGTCACTCTTACGGGCTGGGGGGATATTACCTGACTACCCCATTACAGGATCAACAGGCCCTGGCTGCCCGGCTGGTGGAACATTGGAGCACCGGAGAAGGGCAGTTGGCGAATCCGGACCGTACCTCAGCTGTCCAGGATGTACAGATACAAAATAATGTGCATGAAGTGGCAGCGCAGGTCCGGGAGCAGGCCGGGACAGATCCGTGGATAGTGGCCACCAGCGCCAGAGACGAAGGTGGAGTCCCTTGCTCGGCAGTACGCAGGCGGCTTGAGGAGCAGCCGGTATTGTTGATCCTGGGCACTGGATCGGGGTTGGCCCCGCAGGTTATGGCCGGGGCAGATGAAGTGTTGCGCCCCATCAGGTGCTTTGATACGTATAATCACCTTTCAGTGCGCAGTGCGGCGGCCATACTCATTGACCGGATCCTGGGCGATGTCTGGTGATGGAGAGGAAGAAGTCTCGGGGACAAGAAGCAAGATATCGACTTTGAACATTTGAGCGTCACAGTGGATGGACGAAAGGTGAGTGAAGGAGACACCATGGATGCATTGCGGAAGATAGAGCAAGAACATATGCGCATTGATATTCCCCAATTCCGGGCCGGTGATACGGTCAATGTGCATATTCGGATTATTGAGGGAGAAAAGGAGCGGATCCAGGTCTTTAAAGGGACGGTGATCAGAGTGCGCAAGGGGACAACCAATGCCACTTTTACCGTGCGCAAGGTCTCCGGGGGCATCGGCGTGGAGCGCATATTTCCCTTACATGCACCGTCTATTGAAAAAATAGAGGTCGTCAGCCGGGGCAAGGTCCGCCAGGGCCGGATCTACTATCTGCGGAACCTGAAGGGCAAGGCGGCCCGGATCAAGCCCAGAGACACCCGTGGCTAGGGGATACGGCTTGCTGAGCAGGAAAAGCTCGGGTCTCCACAGGCAGAAGCAGTGGCTCCCCTTATTTTTTCTCCTGTAGCTGGAGTGGACGAAGCCGGGCGGGGGTGCCTGGCTGGTCCGGTTGTGGCGGCAGCGGTCATCCTGCCCCGGGAAACCGGTTTTGATTCTCAGTTCAAGGACTCCAAAAAGCTTTCTGCTGCCGTTCGCCAGCAGCTGGAGAAGAAAATCAAGGACGTGGCTCTGTCCTGGTCCCTGGGGCTGGCCTGGCCTGCGGAAATCGATCGCATAAACATTCTGCAGGCCACGTTGCTGGCTATGTGCCGGGCGGTGGACAAGCTGAGGCTGCAGCCGAAGCTCGTCCTGGTAGACGGCAATCAGCCACCGTCCCTGTCCATTCCCTGCCAGTGCATACCAGGGGGGGACGACCAGGTGCCGGCAATATCCGCTGCCTCTATACTGGCCAAGGTCTTTCGGGACCGGCTTATGCAGCACCTGGACCGGCGATATCCCGGGTACGGCTTAAAGGGCCATAAAGGCTACGGGACCAAAGACCATCTGCGGCAGCTTCAGATCCTTGGCCCCTGCCCCATGCACCGGCGGTCCTTTGGGCCGGTACGGCAACTCTTTCAGGAAAGGCAGCAATGGTTGCCAGGCATTTAAGGCATGGACGGTGTGGAGAAGAAATGGCCCGGGCCTTTCTGGTAGGTCAGGGCTATGAAGTGCTCAGTCTGAATTGGAGATGTCGGTACGGGGAAGTGGATCTTGTCTGTCGCAGTCAGCAAATCGTGGTCTTTGTGGAAGTCAAAACCAGAAATACATGTACGCTTGAAACTCCGGCCGAGGCCCTGACCCATCGCAAACAGTCCAAGCTGATCAAGTCGGCAAGTCTGTTTTTGAGCCAACACAAGATGTGGCACCTCCAATCCCGCTTTGACCTGGTTTCCGTCTTTTTCCAAACCCACCATTGTCAGGTCGATCATGTGCCCAATGCCTTCTCAGTCTCCCACCCTGTGGGTCGTGGCCACACCCATTGGCAACCTTGGTGACCTCTCCGAACGGGCCAGGGACATACTGTCTGTGGTCGATGTGATCCTGGCTGAGGATACGCGCAAGACCGGCCGGCTTTTACAATCATGCGGCATCACCGGTCCCCGGTTGCTCAGTTTTTTTGAGCACAATGAAGCAGCCCGGGTCAAGCAGGTTTTGGATCTGCTCAAACAAGGGCGGCAGGTAGCCCTGGTCAGCAGCGCAGGAACGCCACTGATGTCGGACCCGGGGTACATCCTGGTCCGGACCTGCTGGCACTTTGGCTTTCGTGTCTCCCCGGTGCCAGGACCGAGCGCTCCGGTGGCCGCACTTATGGCCAGTGGATTGCCCCCTTATCCATTCGCCTTTTTGGGTTTTCTTCCCCGCAAGTCCGGGGAGAAGAAGCGTCTGTTTGCCCAGTTCGCCCCTGTTCAGGTCACTCTGGCTTTTTTTGAGCGGGTCAGCAGGCTGGAAAGTTCCCTGCAAGATGCCTGTGCAGTCCTGGGGCAGCGTCAGGCGTGTATGGCCAGGGAGCTGACCAAGAAACACGAAGAATTCATTTTTTTCACCCTGGGATCAGATCAGGAATTTCCTGCGGATCTCTTAGGGGAAGTCACTGTTCTGCTCGCTCCCAAGGATAAAGAAGTTCAGGCTACGGCAGAAGAAGAGGTGGTCCGGATAATGCGCAAAAAGTCCGGGCCGAATGATGGAGCCAGGACAGTAGTCAATCGTACAGCTCCGCACGTTACCGGATGGGGGAAAAAAGCCCTGTACGACGTTTTTCTGCGCGAGATCCGCCAGAACAGAGATGAGCAGGGGGATTTTTGATGCTTAACTACCGGGATTTGTTCAGGTGTTTTTGTCGGACCTACCTGGTAGGTGCCAACTTCAACACTCGGGGCCTGCAAAATATCGGCCTGGCTTTTGCTATGGATCCGGGGCTTCGGGCAATACATACCTCCAACTCCTCTCTCCAGGCTGCCAGGGCCCGGTATGTAGGCTTATTTAATACCCATCCCTATTTTACGCCTTTACTGGTGGGGGCATTTCTGTTTCTGGAAAGAAACATCGCCCAGGGCATGATCCCCTCTACAGCCCAGAACTCCTTTCAAAGTACAGCCATGTATACCTTGTCCGCCCTGGGTGATTCTGTGTTTGGCGGTTCGCTTCTGGTGTTTTGGTCCTTGTGCATGACTCTTCTCTTGGTCAGCGGGTGGTATGGCCTGGCCACTCTCTGGCTTGTGCTGTTTTTTCTCGGGCTGCAGGTCTTTAAGGGGGTCACCTTCTGGCTGGGCTTTAGCCAGGGATTGGCTTTTTTTCAGCGCCTGCGGCAAATGAACCTCATGTATTGGGGCTATTGGATCAAAGTGGCCAATGCTGTGTGCGTCCTGGTTCTATGGGCCCTTATCTATCCCTTTCCCTTGCACCCGATATGGTTTGCGGGCGTTACCTGCGCCCTGGGAGGAGCTGGCTGGCTCATTTATCGAGGCATGGTGCCCCGAGAAGTGGTTGTGACCGCCTGTCTTCTCGGCTGGGGAGTATGGGAGAGCCTGAAACTCGTGGATTGAATTTTGCTTAACTCAGATCTGTATGTTAGGCTTAGAAAATGTGTATGACCGACTCAGTCACCAAGCAAGTCTTTATTCGCAATGAGTTGGGGCTGCATGCCCGACCGGCAGCCCAGATTGCCCAGGAAGCGGCCAAGTATTCGGCCCAGATCAAGCTCATCGTTGGGGAGATGGAGGCCGATGCCAAGAGTGTCTTGGACATCCTCAGCTTAGCTGCAGCCCGGGGAAAAAGTATCACCTTGCAGGCCCAGGGGCAGGATGCGGAAAAAGCTGTAGGCCATCTGGAACGTTTCTTCCAGGATGGCTTTGGGGAAAGTTGAACATGGCGACAAAGATCCTGCATGGCGTACCCGTTTCTGTGGGCATTTCCATTGGACGGGCCTATCTTTTAAGTCAAGGGCATTATTGTCTGGCCCCGATGCAGAGCATTTCCCAGGACCTGGTGGAAGCGGAAATGGCCAGGCTGGCTCAGGCCTTTGACCAGGCCCTGGAGAGCTTAAGGCAGATTCGAAAACAGATCCCGCAGGAACAAAGTGATCACGCCGCCATCCTGGACACCCACATCATGGTCCTTAAGGACCCCAAGCTGCGCCGGGCTACTGAACACTATATACTGGACATGCATCTCAATGCAGAGTGGGCCCTGGAAAAAGGGGTTGCGGATATAGAAAAATCCTTTCACGGGATTGAGGATGAATACTTCCGGGCTCGGGTCCAGGAGCTGCGGCTGTTGACCCAGCGGGTCATGAACCAGCTCCTGGGCAACAGCGACAGCATCAAGCCCATCACCTCCAGGGTCATACTCATTGCCCATGATCTTTCCCCTGCGGATACCGTGGAACTGGATGTGAGCAAGATAATGGCCTTTGCCACGGCCCAGGGAGGCAGGACGTCTCATGTGGCCATTCTGGCCCGAACTCTGGAAATCCCGGCTGTGGTCGGAGTTGAGGATTTGGGAACCTCGGTGACCGACAACCAGTTCATTATCGTGGATGGATTCCGAGGCCAGATAGTCATTGATCCGGATGAGAAGGAGCTCACCTATTATACAGATCTCAAGTACAGTTTTGAAGCCTATCAAAAAGAAGTCATAAGCAAACGGGATCTTCCGGCCGAGACCCGAGACGGTTTTCGGGTTCAGCTGCATGCCAATATCGAACTCTTTGAGGAAGTGAGCAAGGTCCTGGATTATGCCGGGGAGGGAGTGGGGCTGTACCGCACTGAGTACAGCTACCTGTACCGCACTGAACTGCCAAGCGAGCAGGAGCTTGTGGAAGAATACAGGGACTTAGCATCCATCCTCCACCCGCGCCGAGTGGTTATTCGGACCCTGGATGCGGGAGGCGATAAGCTGGGACATGGATTTGAACACTTAGATGAGGCCAATCCTGTTCTGGGGCTTCGTGCTGTCCGCTTTTGCCTTCGGCATCAAGACATCTTTAAGACCCAGCTCCGGGCCATTTTGCGGGCCAATCAGACCGGAAACATGGCCTTGATGTTTCCCATGATTTCCGGCTTGGGCGAACTTCGGGAGGTTATGGCCGTTCTGGACCAGGCCAAGGAGGAGCTGAGCAGGGAAGGGCTGTTCTTTGAGCCGGACATGCCGGTGGGCATCATGGTTGAATTACCCTCCGCGGTCATGATTGCCGACATCCTGGCCCAGCATGTGGATTTTTTCAGTATCGGGACCAATGATCTTATCCAGTATTCACTGGGCATTGATCGGACCAATAAGTATGTCTCCCACTTGTATCAGCCTTTGCATCCGGCCTTGCTTCGAAGCATCAAGCAAGTGGTCGATGCCGGGCACAAGGCCGGCATCGAGGTCAGCATGTGCGGGGAAATGGCCTCTGATCCTTACTGCCTGCCTATTCTCATCGGCATGCATGTGGACAGCTTAAGCCTGAATCCTCAATCCATTCCCTGGATCAAGCGAATCTTGCGCAAGCTGACCATGGAGGAATGCTCCGATCTGCTGACCCGGATTTTGCGCCTGGACTCAGTCTCAGCGAGCAACAGGCTGGTCCGGGAAAGCATCTTCAAGCGCTTTCCGGATGAGCTTCAGTTTTATTCCTCTATCTTGGAACAGGAAGAAGAGTGATTTCATGGCAGCCAAGAACTCAAAGGGCAAAAGGGAATCGGGCCTGAAGATCGTGGCCCGGAACAAAAACGCCCGCCGGTTATATGACCTCTTTGACCGCTATGAGGCCGGGATTGTGCTCACTGGATCGGAGATGAAATCCATTCGGGCCGGACGGGTGAGCTTTAAGGACAGCTATGTGACTTTTGCCCGCGGTGAGGCCTTTTTGACTGGGATGCACATCGCGGTCTATGAAAATGCCGGGTATGCCGGACATGATCCGGACAGAGACCGAAAACTCCTGTTGCACAAGCGGGAGATCGATCTTTTGCGGGGCAAAGTGGAGCAAAAAGGGCTGACCGTGATCCCCATAGCCATGTATTTAAAAAAATCCTTAGTCAAAATAGAAATCGCTTTGGCCCGGGGAAAGAAAATATACGATCAGCGGGAAGAGCTGAAACAAAGGGCCGTGAAGCGGGATATCGCCCGGGAGATGGCTCAAGCCAAGAAAAAACTCTAATATTGGGCCAAAACCGCGGAGCTTGAAAATATACAGCCGCCTGAGGACGGCAGCAAGGAGAGTCCATGTTTGGATTTATAGCCAAAAGACTTTTTGGCTCCAAAAACGAACGTTTTCTCAAATCCATTTCTCCACTCGTGGAGCGCATCAATAGTTTGGAGCCTGATATACAGAACCTCAAAGACAGTGATTTTCCGGCCCGGATCGCCGCACACCGGCAGGAAGTGGAGCAGGGCCGCAGTCTGGACGATGTCCTGCCCGAGGTTTTCGCTCTGGTCCGGGAAGCGGCCAAACGCACAGTGGATATGCGTCCTTTCGATGTCCAGCTCCTGGGAGGTGTGGTTCTGTATCAGGGCAAGATTGCGGAAATGAAGACCGGTGAGGGAAAGACCCTGGTGGCCACCATGCCCATAGTGCTCAATGCCTTGACCGGCAAGGGAGTGCATTTAATTACTGTCAATGACTATCTGGCCCGGCGGGATGCGGAATGGATGGGTAAGATCTATTCCTTTCTCGGCTTGAGCGTTGGGACCATTGAGCACGGCATGTCCGATGAACAGCGGAAACAGGCCTATGCTTCGGACATTGTCTACGGCACGAATAATGAGTTTGGATTTGACTATTTGCGGGACCACATGAAGTTTTATCCGCATCAACTGGTCCAGCGGGAGCTCTCGTACGCCATTGTGGACGAGGTGGATTCCGTGCTCATTGACGAGGCCCGGACGCCGCTGATCATCTCCGGTCCGGCCGACGGGTCCACTGCTTTGTATAAGCATGTGAACGGCATCATCCCCCGTTTAAAACGGGATCGGGATTATACAGTTGATGAAAAGGCCAAGAACGTCTCCCTGACTGATGAAGGCGTGGTCCGGTGCGAGGAAATCTTGAAGGTCGATAATCTGTTTGATCCCAAGAATATCACCTATCAGCACCATGTCCTGCAGGCCTTAAAGGCCCACGAACTGTTCAAGCGGGATGATGACTATATTGTCCGGGATGGGCGGGTTATTATTGTGGATGAGTTTACCGGCCGGATCATGCCCGGCCGGAGATACAGCGACGGACTGCACCAGGCCCTGGAGGCCAAGGAAGGGGTCAGAGTGGAGGCCGAGAATCAGACCTTGGCCAGCATCACCTTTCAGAACTTTTTCCGCATGTACGACAAGCTTGCCGGCATGACCGGAACAGCCGACACCGAAGCGGTGGAGTTCAAGGAGATCTATAATCTGGACGTCAGTGTGATTCCGACCCATAAGCCTATGATCCGCAAGGATCATCCGGATGTCATCTATCAGACCCAAAATGAGAAGTATGCTGCCATTGTTGATGAAATCAAAGAGCTGTACACCAAGGGCCAGCCGGTGCTGGTAGGAACCACCTCCATTGACAAGTCGGAGTACATAGCTGAGAGCCTGAACAAGCTGCGCATCCCCCACGATGTGCTCAATGCCAAGCATCACGAAAAAGAGGCGGAAATTATTGCCCAGGCCGGCGAGAAGGGCCGGGTGACCATTGCCACCAACATGGCCGGCCGGGGGACGGATATTGTCCTGGGTCAGGGGGTGCGCGAACTGGGAGGGCTGCACATCCTGGGTACAGAACGGCATGAGAGCCGGCGCATCGACAATCAGTTGCGCGGCCGGTCCGGGCGCCAGGGCGATCCTGGAAGCTCCCGCTTTTATCTGGCCCTGGACGATGATCTCCTGCGCCTGTTCGGGTCGGACCGGATATCAGGATTGATGAATAAAGTAGGGGTTGAAGAAGGACAAGCCATAGAAAACACCTTGATCTCCCGGGCCATTGAAAACGCTCAGCATCGGGTGGAAGAACATAACTTCAACATCCGCAAACAACTCCTGGAATACGACGATGTCATGAACCAGCAGCGGGAGGTCATTTATACCCGCCGCAGGGAAATCATGACCATGGAGGATCTGGAGCCCATGATCATGGGCTTTGTGGACGACTTGCTCGAGGATATCATGTCCCCGGCCCAGGGGGCTGGCAAGGAAGGCCTGGAGGAGGAAACCGCCGCAGAGATACGCTCCCGCCTGGATGAAGTCTTTGCCTTGCAAAGGGTCATGCCTGTCCAGGCTCATCTGCCTTCAGTGGAAGAAGCCCGGGGCAAGGTGGAGGAGATTCTGGCCGCCCTGAAGGCCAATGCCGGGGAACATTACCAGGAGATTCTGCGCTACTTCCTGTTGGAAAATCTGGATCGCTTCTGGAAAGAGCATCTGCTGAATATGGATTATCTCAAGGAAGGCATCGGCCTGCGCGGATATGGGCAGAAAAACCCCAAGCAGGAATACAAGAAAGAGGGTTTTGAGCTCTTTCAGGAGCTTTTGTATTTGATCAAGGAAAACACCTTGAAGGCCCTGTGCCGGGTCAGACTGCAGGAGGAGCCCAAGGAAGAGCTGCAGCATCAGGAACAACCGAGCGATCTGCAGTTCTCCGGTGCTGATGAAACCGCGGCCAGCACCAATCCGGAACCTTTCAAGAGGGATAAGCCCAAGGTGGGCAGAAATGACCCCTGCCCGTGCGGCAGCGGCCGGAAATATAAGAAGTGCTGCGGGAGGTAGGCGTGGGGAGCAGGTTTTTCAGTGTTCAGCCTTGCCGCTGGCGGAAGACACCCAGTTTGATCGAATATGAAACTTTGTGTCATCCCCTCCGTCATTCCGGTACTGGATCGGGGTCCAGCACAGGCTCCAGCCGGAATCCAGACTGAAGAGTAAGAGCTGGACCCCGGCCTACGCCGGGGTGACCCCGGATCTCAGTCCGGGGCAGGCGGAGAAAGCAAAGTCTAGTTTCATACGCGCTTTGCCTCCGGCAAACGGCGAACACTTGTACTCTGAATTTAAGGAGCGTGCCGTGATCATAGTCCCGCGCGGGTTTTCCTTTCTGGCCACCCAGGCCGGGTTTCGATATAAGGGGCGCAAGGACCTGGGGATGATTTTGTCCTCCCAGCCAGCGGCGGCAGCAGGGGTGTTTACGACCAACCGCTTTCAGGCCGCGCCGGTGCTGGTCTGTCAGGAGCATTTGCAGGCCCGACCCTGGGCCAGATCCATTTTGGTCAATGCCGGTCAGGCCAATGCCTGCACTGGTGAGACGGGACTTATTGCATGCCGCAGGACCTGCCAGCTCAGTGCCCGGGCCTTCGGTCTCCAGATGAACGAGATTTTACCCGCTTCCACCGGGATCATAGGCCAGCTCATGGATCTTTCCATCTGGGAGCAGGCAGTCAAAGCTCTGGCCCAGAGCCAGACCACGGACGATCCTTTGGGAGTGGCCCGGGCCATGTTGACCACAGACACCTTTCCCAAAATCTTGTGGCGGGAGGTTCCTTTGGCTGAGGGAACGGTTCGCCTTTTGGGGCTGGCCAAGGGCTCGGGCATGATCTGCCCCAATATGGCCACAATGCTCGGCTTTCTCTGCTCGGATGTAGATTTGGAGCCGGCTGTGTGGCAAGAGATGCTCAAGCACGCGGTTGAGTCGAGTTTCAATCGGATCAGTGTGGACGGGGACACGAGCACAAACGATTGCGTCCTGGCCCTGGCCAACGCAGTAAGCAAAGTGCGGCCGCAAAAAGAGGAACTGCCCCGGCTGAAGCAGGAGGTAACTGAGCTTTGCCGGGAGTTGGCCTATCTGATTGTTCAGGATGCCGAAGGAGGGACCAAGGTCCTGTGCATCAGGGTCAGCGGAGCCCGGGATACATCGGAAGCTGAGGCTGCGGCCCGGACTGTGGCCCATTCCCCTTTGGTCAAAACCGCCATGTTCGGGCGGGATCCGAACTGGGGACGGATTGTGGCTGCCCTGGGCAGGTGCGGGGCGGATTTTGATCCCCTTCAGGTCCGGGTGAGCATGGCCGGGCGGGAGGTCTTTCGCCAGGGCACTCCGGTCCAGGCAGACATAGACAGCCTGCTGGCTCCTTTTTTGGCTCGACAGGAGGTGGCGTTAGATATTTCCCTGGGCCAGGGGCCGGGCGAATACGAATTTTTGACCTCTGACTTAAGTGTTGATTATGTGCGGATCAATGCCGAGTACAGGTCGTGATCGAAACCCTAAGCTTCATCCTTGATCAATCCGGCAAATTCTATTTTTTGCCCGCTTTGGGGCAAAAAATATTGGTTCAGATTTGCCGGAGGCAAGGCTCGTATGAAACTAGACTTTGCTTTCTCCGCCTGCCCCGGACTGAGATCCGGGGGTCACCCCGGCGTAGGCCGGGGTCCAGCTCTTAAATTTTTATTCTGGATTTCGGCTTTCGCCGGAATGACGGAGGAGGTAACTCAAAGTTTCTTTCTCGATCAAACTGGCAGCCGCCGCCAGAGGCGGCGCTCGTATGAAACAAGATTTTACACCCCAGATGGCCTGCCCTTGAGGGCAAGGGCGGCCTACTGGTGAGCCGGCTTTTGCGTAGGGCGGGCTTGACCCCAAGCCCAGCCCTTTTCATACTCTGTTTCTTTCTTGATCAAACTGGGCGTCTGCGGCCAGCGGCGGCGCTGAACACTGAACTCGAGAATGCGGGGTCTTGATGTTGACCAATGACCAGATACATAAGCAAACAGGTTCAGAGAAAAAGGACGTTCATATTGGTGCGGACCAATGGAAGGCCTTGACCGATCTGTTGTTTGAAGTTGGCATGTTGCGCCATACGCCGAGAACCGGGTATCAGTTCCTGGGCACCGGCCGGGAGAGCGTGGCTGAACACAGCTTCCGGACTACAGTGGTCGGATTTGTCCTGGCCCAACTGGCTGGGGCGGATTGGGCCAAGGTGGTTTTGATGTGCCTGTTTCACGATCTGCATGAGGCCAGGACCGGGGATTTTAATTATGTGAATAAGCTGTACAACACCTCTCAAGATGGGCAGGCTCTGGCCGATGCCTGGGCCGGGACCGGATTGGGAGATGAAGTTATGCAGGTGCAGGCCGAGATGGATGCTGCTGTCAGTCAAGAGGCTGTGCTGGCTCAGGATGCGGACCAGCTGGATCTTATCCTGAGTTTGAAGCAGGAACAGGATCTGGGCAATCCTTATGCCCGAAAATGGATCACCCATGCCCTGGACCGCCTGCGAAGCGATTGGGGCCGGCAATTGGCCCAAACCATTGTCCAGACCGACCACACCGACTGGTGGTTTCAAACTGCTGACAGTTCCTGGTGGTCGAGAAAGAACGGGCAGCCGGCTCATGGCGGGGAATAGTGAGCTTACGGTATCCGGCCCTTGCAGGAGGAGCTGCCGCAGTTGCAGCCTGTGTGGGAACAGGCCCATCCACCAGGGACTGGACAGGTTGAGCTCTGCCTGGAGCTCACCCACCGGGGAGAGGTGCATTCGGTTTGTAATCGAAAAGGGCTGGTCACCGCCTCGCTGGGAAAGTCCCCTTGAACTTTGGAAAAGGGGGGCAAAATGCTTGCTGTAAGTGTTTGCCGGTCCATATTTTGAGGTGAGCAAAGAGACAAGGAGAATTGGCTCGTGCGAGTTGCCCTATTGTCGGATACGCATATGATGAAGCCCAGCCAGGCCCTGATCACTGCATATGAGCAGGTGATGAAAGATATGGACGCAGTGATGCATTGCGGAGATATCACCGGGGAACAGGTTTTTTCCTTCTTAAATTCCCATCCCCGTTTTTTTGCAGTGGCTGGGAATATGGACAGCGGGCAGTGGGCGGATACTTTGCCCCGCAAGCGCACGGCAAGGCTGGGGCAGTTTCAAATCGGCCTGGTGCATGGCTTCGGTCTGGGGGCCGGTTCTCTGGCTGAGAAGGTGGTTTCCAGTTTCAGTGGGCAGGACCTGGATCTGGTCTGCTTTGGCCATACGCATAAGCGTTTGTTTGAGCCAGACCTTTATTCTCTGCCGGTGCTCAACCCCGGTAGCTTTGCCCTGCCCAAAGACAGCTCTCCAGGATTTGCCTGTATCGAGCTCCGCCCCGACTGGCAGCCTCAAGTGGAGTGGATAGATGTGTAAGCCCGGTTGACTCTTTGTCCACTGGGCATTTGTGAAGTGAGGGAGAATTGCTCCAAACATATAACCAAAAGGGTGTGTATGGCCAAAGAAGAATCTATAGAAGTTATGGGCGTGGTCACTGAGGCGCTGCCTAACGCCATGTTCCGGGTGGAGCTGGAAAACGGTCATGAAATCCTGGGCCATATTTCCGGCAAGATGCGCAAGCATTATATCCGGATCCTGCCCGGGGACAAGGTGAAGGTGGAGTTGTCACCGTACGATCTGAGCCGGGGCAGGATCGTCTTTCGATATAAATAGAGTGTGTTGCAAACTGCCACAAAGAATCAAAGAGGATTATAGCGGCGGGTTGGGGTCAAAAACGGGTCAGAGCGGATTCACTGGCAAAGAATATCGGTGATTCTTCGCCTGCGTCCTTGTCTTCCGCAGGGCTGCTCCCTGGTTCGGAGCTCAGGACCAGGCGGTATCCAAAACTGATGAATACTGGCCCCGGCTCTCCCATGCTGTGGGGTTCAAGCACGAAATCAAAGCGAATGGGGTGGAGCTGGTTCAGGTGTTGAGGGGGCAGGATGCGGACCTCCTGGGCCAGGACCTGTCCGGAACGGTCGCTGAGATAGGCCCCCAGCCACAAGTCCCTGGCCCAAATGGCCCAGTCCGGAATAGGGCCGTCTTCAAGGGGGTAGGCAGCACCCTGGACCTTGAGTCCTCCAGGATCCTGGGTGCAGAGGAAATCAAAGCGCAGGTAATTGGTCTGCATGCTTTGGGGTTCACCCAGGGACCACGGCTGTTGCTTTAAATGGCGGACGCTTTGGGTGGCGCAGGATGCTGCAGCCAGGACCAGGATGGCCAGAGAGCCGGCAAGGACCAAGCGGCTCAGAATCGCCCTGGCCTGAGAGGGCAAGGGCTGCATACATTCTCCCGGATTCATTCCTTTTCTCCCCAGACCGGGGGTCTGCCCTGGACCAGCATTTCGGATAAGGTCATATCCACTCTGGGCAAGTTATTGGCCACAGACCCCAGAAAATCGCGTTCCAGTTGGGCCAGCTCAATATACAGCGGCGTGCGGTCAAGCAGAGGTACCCGGTCCCAGTTGGCGGTCAACTCCTGACAGGTTCGGCAGCCGGGAAACTGCCTGGTTTGCCCGTTGGGCATGCGTACCTGGTTGGGAACTCCGTGCAGACGGCAGATCATCAGCCGGTAAGGATACAGAATGCACAGGCCCTCTTCATTCAAGGGGCACATCAGGCGCGGGCGTTGTCCCTGATCCAGGATCTCCTGGCTTTGGGACACGTTTTTTTGGGCCCGCTCCAGGACATCCTGCCGGTGGTCTGGATCCAAGGTGTCCAGGCCCAGCCAGAGATAGGACCATTCAATGTAGGTGTGGTGCTGAAAGTAACTCAGGCAGCAGTTGTCTGCACACTGGGAACAGGAGAGCCCTACCCGGGTAGCGAGTTCGTCGTAACTGGCCTCCATCCTGGCGTACAAATCGGCCAGCCTTCCAAAGACATCATCTTGTCTGCTTTTCTGAGGACCAGAGGTCATAAAGTGACTTTTCCAGGGTTTGAATGCAGGACTGGACTGAGGCTGAAGCTGTGCTCAGAGTCAAGTCCGCATAACGTTCATAAAGAGAGAGCCGCTCCTCGTAAATGTCGTGTAAACTCTGTCCTGGCTGCATGACCAGGCCCCGGTCCGGATGCTGGTGTATCCGCTGCCGGATGGTGGTGTAGTCGGCTTGCAAATAGATGATGAGTCCGCTACCTTTGAGCGCCTGCATGGCCCTGGAGCTATACACTGCACTCCCTCCAGTGGCGATGATGCAGCGCTTGACATCCATGCTCAACAGCGTCTTTTCTTCGGCCAGAAGAAACTGCTCCCGGCCCAGGGCCTGGCGCAGGTCTTCCAGGGGAAGACCGTACCAGGCTTCCATGAGCTGGTCGGTGTCCAGGCAGGCCCAGCCCAGCCTCCGGGCCAGGGCCGCGGCCAGGGTGCTCTTGCCAGAGCCGGGCATGCCGATAAAGATCAGGCACAAAGCAGGGTCAGGAATGCAGCCGCTGCTGCAGCTCGCATCCATGGCCCATTGGCCCGTCTCTGACGCCAGGCCGGGAAAGCGTATGGGCATCGGCTCCCCTGGAATGTTTTGGGAATGGGAAGGGGGCAGGGCTCATCTCTATCTGGCCCGTTCCAAAAATTCTTATATAGCATAGAAATATGCAAAGGCCAAGCCGGAGAATATATGACCCAGGAAGCCTTGTCTCTGCTTCAGGACTATGTTCAGCAAGGTGATGATATGCGCGGGGCTTTTTTTCAGCTCGGCAGTGAACAGGTGATCGAAGTGGCCAAGGTGATGGCAGTGGCCCTGATCCGGGGGGGGAAGATTATTTTGTGCGGCAATGGCGGCAGTGCTGCTGACGCTCAGCATTTGGCGGCTGAGTTTGTATCCAGGTTTGAGATGGAGCGCCCTCCATTGCCGGCCCTGGCCTTGACCACAGACAGCTCAGTGCTTACCGCTATTGGTAATGATTATGGTTTTGAGCTTGCCTACAGCAAACAAGTCAAGGCCCTGGGACGGGAAGGAGACATATGGGTGGGCATATCCACCTCTGGAACCAGCCAGAATATTGTGAACGCTCTTTACGTGGCCCGGGAGCTGGGCCTGAAAACGGTAGGGCTGCTGGGCAATGAGGGCGGCGAAATGCGTGGCCTTTGCGATTACGCATTGTGCGTGCCTGGAAAGAGAACAGCCCATATACAAGAAGTGCATATCACTATTGGACACCTGCTCTGCCGGCTTGTGGATTATTTCTTGTTCGAGGCTGCGGATCAACTTCAACCCTATCTGTGATAAGGAGGCTTATAATGCCTATTTACGAATATACATGCACCAAATGCTCCCATCAATTCGAAGAGATTGTCTGGGGCGGTCAGTCTGAAGTGGCCTGCCCTGCATGCGGCTCGCCTCAGACCCAAAAACTTATGTCCAGATGCCGGAGCAAGATGGGCGGAGCAACTCCGGCAGGCCAGGCCGCCCCGATGACCTCCGGGGGGGGCTGTTCCGGATGCAGTGGGGGAAGCTGCGCCAGCTGTGGATAAGGTCCGGAAAAGGCCGATTCTGTGTGGGTCAGGGTGGAGCACAAAACCAGAGGGGCTGAAGGGGTTGGCCCTGAGGGTTAAGATATAACCTCAAGCAAAAGCAGGGGAGCATGATCACCTCGCTGACAATCGCCACCCGCGGCAGCAAGCTGGCCCTGTGGCAGGCAAAACACGTGGCCGGTCTGATCCAAAAGGCCCATGCCCATGTGAACGTGGATTATAAAGTGGTCAAGACTTCCGGGGACAAGATCCTGGACGTCCCTTTGGCCAAGGTTGGCGGAAAGGGCTTGTTTGTCAAGGAAATTGAAGAGGCCATCCTGGCTGGAGAAGCGGATCTGGCTGTACACAGCATGAAGGATGTGCCGGCCGAACTCGTATCAGGTTTGATCTTGGGGGTGACTCCAGAGCGGGATGATATCTCGGACTGCTTGCTGAGCATGCACTTTCCTGACCTGCAGTCCCTGCCCCCGGGCTCTGTCGTCGGAACCAGCAGCCTGCGGCGGCAGGCCCAGCTTTTGGCCTTGCGTCCGGATCTGATTATCAAGACCCTGCGCGGCAACCTGGATACCCGGGTGAACAAGCTGAGGCAGGGTGAATATGATGCCATTGTCGTGGCCTCGGTGGGGTTGAAGCGCCTGGGATTGCATGTCCCGCATGCCTTCCGTCTTGTACCCCCGGACTTTTATCCGGCCCTGGGCCAGGGGGCTCTGGGCATAGAATATCCGGCCGAGAATACGGAACTGCACTCCCTGCTGTCCGGCCTGAACCATTCCGAGACCAAAGTGAGAGTGACTGCGGAACGCAGTTTTCTGCATGAGCTGGAAGGCGGATGTCAGGTGCCGATCGGAGGAATGGCCCAGGTCAAGAAAAACCAGGTTATTTTACATGGATTTGTCTCTGATCTGAACGGAGAACAGGTGATCCTGGAACAGGGACGTGCCGAGTGCCGGGATGCGGAAGACCTTGGACGCTCTCTGGCCAGAAAGGTCCTGGAACGCGGCGGGCGGGAGATATTGCGCCAGGTGTACTCTGACTCAGATCTGGGTCAGTGAGGCAACCTCAGGACCAAGTTGAGCTTTTTTGTGCAGGCGGGCCAGATCCTCAGGCGTGTTGACATTAATGAAGGAATGAAGGCCGGGGTCGGCGATGCAGAGATCTTCTTGGTGCACGGTCTGGACCTGAACCTGGGAAAACATGGCCGATATCTTGGCCAGCCCTTTTTGCAGGAGCTCAGCCATAACCGGCAAACAGCGTTGAGAATAGATGGCGCATAGAGGCTCATAATATCCGTTGATCACTGGGACGATAACGTCGTCGGACCGGGATCCTCTGGCCATGAGCAGGCGGATGACTGCGGGCGCAAGGAGAGGAGTGTCGCACGCGGTGATGAAAACGTGTTTTTGCCTGCTGTGGCTCAAGGCGGCGTGGAGTCCGGACAAGGAGGAGCGCAAGGGGAATATATCCGTGTGCTTGGGCAAAGGCGATGAGCTGTATTCCTCGGGATTACGGGTTATGATGCAGACCTCAACACAAGCAGACTCCAGGGTTGTGGTCAGCCGCTGCAGAAACGTTTGGTCTCCAAGGCGCAAATGGCTCTTAACTCGTCCATGCATGCGGGTGTTGAGCCCGCCGCAGAGAATGGCACCGGATACACTTGAGAGCATAGCTGGATTCACCTGAGATGGTTCTGGAGACAAGTGAGTTTGTTAGCCCGGCGAACACAAGGATGTCAAGACAACCCCTAGGGCTTTCTGATTATGCTTGTTATTGTTCATAATTCCAGCCCGAAAAAATGAGAAGATGGCCGGAGCCATAAGAAGAAGGCGTTTCCAGGGTTATCGTACGAAACAAGTATTAACTTCAAGAAGGCCTGCCCTTGGGGTCAAGGGCGGCCTACTGGTGGTGATTCCGTAGGCCCAAGGCCCTGACTTCTCTTTGCTATCTCAATACAATTCTTCCTTAGAAGGCAAGCATGGCTCCTGCTACTCCTCCAGTAGGGCGGGCTTGACCCCAAGCCCAGCCCTCTTGGTCAGTTTCTTTTTCGATCAACCCGGCAAATTTTTCTTTTTTTGCCCGCTTTGGGGCAAAAAATATTTCAGATTTGCCGGAGGCAAATCTGAAACCTGAACACTTCTGGAAACTTGCACCTGAGAACAGAACCTCCGTACCGGACACCGCATTCAGTCCGGTTTGTGAAGGAAGATCACGTCCTGGCCGTAAAAAGAGACTTCGGCCGGCAGAGTGTCAGCCAGCCACAGGAAGGTGGCTTGTGAAAAGAAGCAAACGTGTGTTTCATCCCGGATATAGTGCCAATGGGCAAAGGCGCTCTGGGAATGGACCAGCTTGGTCATAATCGCCAGCAGTCCTTTGGGGCGCACAAAAGGCCAAACCCAGGGCAGGGTGGTTCCGGGCTGGCGCAGATGCTCAACCACTTCGGTGCAGGTAATAAAGTCGTAGCTTGTGTTCCAGACCTCTGGGTCCGGGGCGTAGAAGGGATCGAACACTGCCATGTTGTAGCCCGCTTCCCGGGCCATGGCGGCTAAGGCCGGTCCTGGCCCGCATCCAAAGTCAAGACCAAGGGCTGGCGGAGGCATTTGCTGTCTGAGCGGAGCAAGGACCCTGGACAGAAATCTCCTGTAACCAGGATCATACACCTGGTTGTTATGCCGATCGTAGCGGGCTTTTTCTTGATCTGGACCGAGATGCTCTTCTTGGGGCACATAGACCAAATGACATCTTGAGCAGCGGTAATATCTGCGCTTGTGGTCCTGGTGAAAACAGGCGGCCCGATCCTGGTAGCAAAGAGGGCAAGAGGGGGCGGTGAAGGCAGAAGTCATTTGAGGCCAATCACAGGATTCTTCATTTTTTCTGATAATTATGAACAATATCAATAAATTTTCTTTTTGTATGCATGGCCCGGGGAGAAATTTTATTTCTGTCTTGTCTCCCTGGGCAAAGAAGCATAATATAGATTCCTGTGCGTTGAAAGTCTTGGTTGGAGTCTGAACAACTAATTACAGGGAGTCACGGCAGTGAAAATGCAAGATGTTCGATCCCTGGGCCGGAAGAATGGCCTGCGCTTTGGGGTTGGGGTGACCAAGGTTGAAGCCATCCGGGCCATCCAGCGGGCTGAGGGAAATTTTGACTGTTTCGCCCGGGCCGGATCCGGATACTGTGACCAGCGGAGCTGCTTGTTTCGCACCGAATGTCTTCTTTTGTCCCTGAATTCGGGCCCAGTGAAAGGGGGCAAAAAAGGAGTGAAAAAACCTCTGGATGGAGCTGTAGCTGAATAAAAGACGGTGGAGGATTTATGCCCAAGACGCATTTCTCGTTTGAACAGCATATGGAGAACAGTCTCATGCTGCACACCTGTTATTATCGGCTCGAAGTCTTTTCCCGCTGCCTGCAAGCCGCCTACGGGCAAGAACACGAGGCGGTCAACAGCGCAGCCCAGGTCTTGGAAAAGCTCAATGAGTTGAAAATACATATGGATGACCTGGTCATCCAAGAGTTTCCGGAACGCAAGCTCTCTTGTGTGTACAGGACCAATGCCAGGCCCAAGCTGAGCTCTCCGGGAAGATCCGATTCCTGACCCCGCCTCTGGTTTTGGACACATGAGGCCAATCTTTTTCTGCCTGTTTATCCCCTCCCCTTAATTTCTTATCTCTTTCGTTCTTCAGCCCGGGTTCTCTTCTCCATTTTCTGGGATGCCTTCAAGATCAGGGGGGCCTCGGCCCTGCATGCGGCAATGGCCCGGAGGTTGCCCCTTTCCGCAATTGCGTCTTCTGCCCAGAGTTGGTAAGGCTGTCCGGAAACTGAATAAGCCGGGCGACCAAGCGATCTTCCCTGTCCATCCACTTTGACCCATGGAAGATCGGAGCCAAAACCCTGCCGGTGTTGAGCGGAATTGGAGGCCAAAACAAAAGGAGAAGCTATGGATTTTCAGCTGAAAAAAGAGCATCAGATGTTGCGCAAGGCGGTCCGGGATTATGCCAAGAAAGAACTGGCTCCCAGTGCTTCGGAGCGGGACGCGGAAGAACGTTTTGACCGGGAAATCCAGTTTGACAAGCTTGCGGAGCTGGAATTGCCCGGGATCATTTTTCCGGAAGCCTATGGCGGAGCACAGGCTGACTATCAAAGTTATGTGATAGCCATCGAAGAACTCTCCAGGGTCTGTGCCTCAAGCGGAGTGGTGTTGTCCGCTCATGTCTCCCTGGGCAGCAATCCTATATATCTGTTTGGAACCGAAGAGCAGAAACAGAAATTCTTAACGCCCATGGCCGAAGGGACCAAACTTGGATGTCTGGGGCTGACTGAGCCCGAGGCCGGGTCTGATGCCGGAGGGACCCATGCCTCGGCAGTACTGGACGGCGGGCGAATCGGCATTGCTGCTCAGGCCCTGGGGATCGCTCAGGGAGCCTATGAACAGGCATTGAGCTACGCCCAGAAACGGCAGCAATTCGGCCAGCCCATAGGCAAGTTTCAGGCCGTGCAGTTCAAGTTGGCGGATATGGCCACCCAGATTGATGCAGCCAGATTCATGGTCTACCGCGCTGCCTGGTGCGTGGACAACAAAAAGCCCTATACCAAAGAGGCGGCTATGGCCAAGTGCTTTGCCTCGGATGTGGCCATGTGGGTGACCACGGAAGCGGTGCAGGTATTGGGGGGATACGGGTACGTCAAAGATTATCCCCTGGAGCGGATGATGCGCGATGCCAAGATCACCCAGATCTATGAAGGGACAAACGAGATCCAGCGGGTAGTCATTGGAGCCAACATCATGAAATAGCTGCGGTGCGGCCAATTTTTTAACCGCGGAACACACAGAATGCACGGAAGAATTGCACATATATTTCCATTCGGCGTATTCCGTGTGTTCCGCGGTTAAAAAATTGTCCGTGGGTTTCTTCTTCGATCAAACTGGGCCTCTGCGGTCATCGGAAGAGACGTCACATGCTAACAGCCGGTCTGGTGGAAATCAGGCCGGCTTTTTTGTGCGGCCCGTGTTTATGCATTGTTGAATAACTCATTTTCCATGTGTTTTAAAAGGTTGTCCAAAATTTGAGAACATGATATGCAAAAATACATATCATTTCCCGTTCTCAGGAGTCAGCGCCGCCTCTGGCTGCAGCCGCCCAGTTTGATCGAGAAAGAAACAGAGTATGAAAAGGGCTGGGCTTGGGGTCAAGCCCGCCCTACGCAAAAGCCGGTTCACCAGTAGGCCGCCCTTGCCCTCAAGGGCAAGCCATCTGGGGTGTAAAATCTTGTTCATACGAGATCTGAGTTTATTGGTTGGTTGCGCAGATTTCGGGATCTTGCAGCTGTGAAGAATGCGGGCTGCTCTTTTTTAAGCTGGGAGTTGAAGTCAGTCATACTTTTTTCGGGGAAGGAATTTTTATGTCCCTGTCTTTATTGGAAGAGCATTGGAAAGGTGTTGGACAAGACCAGAGACAGATGGATTGGCGGGTGCTCAGCTATGCTTTGGTCAATGCCTCACCCAATGGGGTTTTTCTTTTGGATAAGCATGGCCGGGTCCTTTTTTCCAACCAACTGGCTCAGGCCGATTTGGGGGTTACTCCGGGCAGTGAGCTGCGGCAGTCTTTGCCTGAGCTGTGGCTTAAGGTTCATCCTGCCCTCAGCGGCCAGAAGGACAAGGTTCGGGTGACCTTTCAGACCGATGGCTTCACCTATTTTGCCAAGTTGAATTCTTTGTACTGGAAACGCCGTTTTCTGGGCATGCTCTGTGTCATTGAAGACACTACAGAGCTGGAAGAGGCTCTGGAAGGGGTCAATTACTATCATCACATTTTCCAGGAGCTGGAAGGAATCATCAATTCTTCCTCAGACGGCATCTGGGTCTGCGATCAGGAAGCAACTGTGCTGCGTATTAATAAGGCTTCGGAACGGTTGAACAATATCCGGGCCGAAGATGTCATCGGCCGCAATATGCAGGAAATCATCGACATGGGCCTGATTGACTCCTCGGTAACCCTGAAGATCATATCCGGCAGGGAGAGTGCCAGCTTGCTCCAGACCACCAGAGATGGGCGGAGGCTTTTGGTCAGCGGCAGCCCGGTGCTGACCAATGACGGCAAGCTGTTTCGGGTTGTGGTCAATGAACGGGATGTGAGTGAGCTCTACTCTTTGCAGAACGAGCTCGAAGAGCACAAAAGCATGCACCAGGAGCTGCAGAGTCAGCTGGAGGAATTCCAGTGTCTCAATTCCATAGACAAGCATGTTATTATCAAGAGCGAGAATATGGCCAAAGTCTTTTTGCAGGCCCAAAAAGTGGCCCCTACCGATTCCACAGCCTTGATTATCGGGGAGACAGGAGCCGGAAAGGGGCTGTTGGCCAAGTTTATTCATGACAACTCTCAGCGAGCGATGGGCCCTTTTATCAAGATAAATTGCGGATCGATCCCTGAGACTCTGCTCGAGTCAGAGCTTTTCGGATATGTGCGGGGGGCTTTTACCGGAGCTGGAGAAAGAGGCAAGAGCGGGAAGTTTGAGCTGGCGCATACCGGGACCTTGTTTTTGGATGAAATCAGCGATCTTCCAACCTCAGCCCAGGTGAAGCTCCTTCATTTTCTTGAAGATTCGTGCATTACCCGGGTGGGGAGTACAGAGAGCAAGCACTTGGATGTGCGGATTGTTGCGGCCAGTAATAAGGATTTATCCGCTCTGGTCGATGCGAAAAGCTTTCGATCCGACCTGTTTTATCGGCTCAACGTCATCCCCATGTATCTTCCTCCGTTGCGGGAACGCAAAGAGTGCATCTTCCCCCTGATCCAGCATTATATTCGCCATTTTGCCGCGAAAATGGACGTGGACTCCTTGCCACGCCTCAGCCCGCAGGCCCTGAATGCCTTATTGGATTATCACTACCCCGGAAATGTGCGGGAGCTTATCAACCTGTGTGAGCGCCTGGTGATCACCTGCCGGGGAAAGAGCATTGAATATGCTGATCTTCCCTCGCGGTTGCGAGAGAGCGTGCAAGTGAAAGCCACTTTGGCTGCCGGATGGGACGGGAGTACATCCCTGCGTGATGAGGTTGAGCGGCTGGAAATGGAGTTGATGCGCAAAGCCAGGGATATGTACTCCACCCAGGAGGAGATGGCCAGGGCCCTGGGCGTGCAGCAGTCAACCGTGGCCCGCAAACTGCGAAAGTATGGTTTGCTTAAAAACCATGAAGGAGATCAGTAAGTTATAAAAAGCTGCGCCTAGAAATATGCATGAAAGCATAAAATATGCATGAAAGCATAAACAGAAAAAGCCTGCGCATTCCAGGGTCAAGACATAAAAAAACAAAAATGAAATGCAAATATGCAAAATGTGCTGTCGAAGATAGGGGTGCGGCCCAGATCAAAAAGCCAGGCATTCCCTGTTCTTTTTCCTGGTCTTGAGCCAGAGTCAGCAAGGGTTTTGCCGGACCAATACTCTGGACCTGCCTGGAGAAGAGACCCTATGGCACAGCCATTGCTAACAGTGTCTGTTTGGAAAAACTTGTTTGGCCGCAATGCAGACTGCTTCGGGAGCAGTCCACAGCTTTTTCCATATCCGTATTAAATGCAGCAAAGTGAGGAATGAGGTTGCAGATCAAGGTTTGCAATCTCTTGAAACATACACCATGTGACATGTTTGAGGAGGTTACGATGACAAGAGGAAAAATGAGTGCCAAGTTGTGGATGGTTGTATTGGCCGCTGGGCTGATTGCCCTGGCAGCCACTCCGGCCCAGGCCGAAAAATCGTTTAAGCTTACCTGTCAGAACGTCAATGCCATGGACCATCCTGGGTATATTGTCATCAAGCAAATGGCCAAGGACTTGGAGGTCATGACTGATGGCAAGTTGACTATTAATCAGGTCCCGCCTGGGGCAATGCTCGGATCCGAGCAGACATTAACCGGAACCGGAGACGGTTCTGTAGACATGGCCATCACCTACGGGACCTATCATGGCGGGGATCTGCCGGTCGGTGCTGCAAGTTTCGCCCTGCCCGGAGATCCCAGGGATGTGTGGGAGATGTACAATTTTTATTATGAGGATGGAGCCCTGGATTTTCTGCGCGAGCAATACGCAACGAAGAATGTGCATTACCTTGCTCCCGCGGTTTGGCCTGGTTATGCCATGATGTCCAAAAAGGAAGTAAAAGATCTGGATGATATCAAGGAACTTAAAGTTCGAGCCTCAGGGACTATGGCCAAGATGTTGAAAGAGTTAGGGGTTGGAACCACCTTTATCCCTTTTGCGGAGATTTATCAGGCCATGTCCCGGGGGACTATTGATGCCACTGTCAGTGGGAGCCATGCCGAAAACTATCTGCAGAATCTGCAGGAGGTAGCCGAATACATGGTTGAACCGGATTTCTCCAGCGCCCAGACACTTGAAATCCTTGTCAACATGGACCAGTGGGAGGCCATGCCCGAAAAGATGCAGGTCGCCTTTGAGGTCGCGGCCCAAAAGGCGGCCCTACATTTTACCCGCATGTTCATGGGCATGACCAAGACCGCAACTCAGGAAATGGAAGAAGCAGGGGCCAAACATGTGGTCTTGTCGGATGAAACCATGCAGGAAATCCGTGAAACTTCCTACAAGGTCTGGGATAGTATTGCCGAGGAGGACGAGGCCACAGCCGAGTATATTGACCTGGTCAAGAAAGATCTGGCTGAGGAAGGTTATTCAGTGGATTAAGTGTATCTCAGGTCTTTATTGGACAGGAAAAATTGGCATCATTCAAGGGCGGTCCCTCTGGGGCCTCCCTTGATCTCATTGCATATCAAATTGTTGGACGGATGTTCCCTGCTCTACTTATTCCGGTCAAAAAAGTGTGCTGGCCGAGTGAGAAGGCACAATCAGATTTCTTGTTTCCACAAGGATTAGACTTACTTTAAAAGTGTATGGTAAATACGATTGAAGGTTAAGGAAAAGGCACCTTATGATAACTCTTAAAAAGATTATACATTTTATAGCCTCAATGAATATATTCTTGGGCAAGGCATCTTCATATTCCCTGATTGTATTTATGTGCATACTGAGTATTGAAGTTGTGGCCAGATATTTTTTTAATTCTCCAACGATATGGGCTCATGAGTTGTCTGGATACTTTTTGATTTATTATCTTGCTTTGACTGGTCCATGGCTACTAGTAACTAGAGAGCATGTATATGTTGATATTTTATATTCCAAATATTCGCAAAAGAAAAAAAATATTGCAGATATATTCAGTAACTTTATTGCCATATTTTTCTTTAGCGTTGTCTTGTATACGGGTTGGAAATATGCATTGTATTCAATAGTAAGTCACCAGACTTCACATACCGCTTGGGGGCCTCCTTTGTGGCCAGGGAAGATAGCGATACCTATCTGTGCTGTTCTGTTTATCTTGCAGTCCCTGTCCAATATTTGCGAAAGCGCGTTGAAAATAAAGGAGAGTGATTCCAAATGAGTCCTGCCCTCATCGTTCTTTTGATGTTTTTGTGCCTCATGGTCCTATTTTTTGCCTTTGGTACCCCGGTGGCCTTTGTTTTGGGTACTGTGGGCATAGCCTTTTTGTATGCCCTCCTTGGTCCAGCCAAGCTGCAGATCTTGCCCAACGGCATATATTCGCAGATGAAAGACCCCATATTGATCGCCATCCCGCTTTTTATCATGATTGGCAATCTCTTGGACAAGTCCGGGATTGCCGACGATATGTTCGAGTTCATCTATAAATGGCTTGGCGCTATGCGCGGTGGCCTGGCTGTGGGAACGGTCTTTGTGTGCGTGGTCATTGCCGCTATTGTGGGCATTGTGGGCGCGGCCACGGTGACCATGGGCCTCATTGCCCTGCCGGCCATGCTTAAACGGGGCTACAGCCGGCAGATAGCCATTGGCTGTATCTCCGGCGGCGGGGCCCTGGGCTTTCTCATCCCGCCCAGTGTGACCATGATCGTCTATTGTTCCGTGACCGGAATCTCGGTGGGCAAGATGTTTCTGGGCGGAGTTTTGCCAGGGATGCTTTTTGCGGGTTTGTATATTGTGTATATCATTGTCCGCAGTTATCTCCAACCCGAGCTGTGCCCGGCCATCCCCAAAGAAGAACGGGCCAGCTGGTCTGAGAAATTCCTGGCCTTAAAAAACCTTATCCTGCCATTTTTGCTCATACTCTCCATTATGGGCACTATTTTCCTGGGTTTGGCCACTCCCACCGAGGCCTCGGCCATCGGGGCCCTGGCCACATTCGTGATTGTGGCTGTGCAGGGAAAGCTGACCTGGGAAGTCTTTAGCAGTTCAATCTATCGTACAGCCAGGCTAGGAAGCATGGTTTTGTGGATCATCATCGGCTGCCTGGCCTTTTCAACAGTGGTGAACACCCTAGCGCTGCCTGCTTTTTTGACCGGAGTGATTGAATCCTTTGGGCTTAACCCCTGGATGGTCATTATCGGCATGATGCTCAGTCTGTTCATCATGGGCATGCTCATGGACGATCTGCCCATCATCATGATCACCGCTCCCATTTATGTCCCCATTGTAACCAGTCTGGGTTTTGACCCGTTGTGGTACGGCATCCTGTTTATTCTCAACATGCAAATGGCCTATTTGACCCCGCCCTTTGGCTTTGTTCTTTTTTACATGAAAGGTGTGGTCCCGCCGGAGATCAGTATGGGTGACATCTACAAGTCGGTGGGGCCCTTTGTCGTTTTGCAGGCCATTGGGCTGATCATTGTCATGCTCTTTCCCCAAATCGCCTTGTGGCTGCCGTCAATGATGAATTAAGAAAGGAGCGGGTTATGCACGGATTTTTTCAACGTATGCTGACGATTGATGTAGGCACTGGGAATGTGCACCAGGAGGCCCTGGATGAAGAAGTCCTGCAGAGCACCCTGGGGGGCAAGGGGCTGGCTGCCCACCTGCTTCTGGAGCGCAATCCGACAGGAGTGGATCCTTTGTCTGCTGAGAATCATCTTTTGTTTGCCCTGGGACCAGCCACAGATACCCCTGTATGGGGATCAGTGCGCTATGGAATGTTCACCAAGTCTCCGCTGACCGGTGTCTTTGGCGAGTCTTATTCCGGGGGCAAGGCGGCGGTGCCCATGAGTCGGACCGGCTATGATGCTGTGGACATCGTAGGAGCTGCGGAGAATCCGGTGTGGATCGAGGTTTCGGATGCCAAAGTCGAGATCCACGATGCATCCGAGCTCTGGGGTCTGGATGCATATGCGACTGAAGACGCCATCAAGTCCAAGGTGGGCGATCAGGCTGCGGTCCTGGTCATCGGCCCGGCTGGAGAGAACCTGGTCCGCTTTGCCGTGGTGGAGAACGATTACTGGCGTTCGGCCGGCCGCTGCGGCATGGGGGCTGTGCTGGGATCCAAAAAGATCAAGGGGATTGCCTTTCACGGCAGTCAGAGGCGGCCGGTAGCCGATCCCGAGGGTTTAAAAGCCAAGGCCAAGGAGATCCTGGCCGCATGCAAGGATCACAAAGCCACAGCTGCCTATAAGAATTTCGGCACCCCCATGATGGTGGCCATGCTGAACACGGCCGGGGGCTTCCCCACCCGCTACTGGTCCGAAGGCAGGTATGAAGACTGGGAAAAGATCAATGCCGAGGCCATGAACAGCCAGTGCGAGGTCAAGCCCAGGGCCTGTACCACCTGTTTCATGGCCTGCGGCAAGCATTTGAAAGTGACCCAGGGCCGGCGTGAGGGATTGGTGGTGGAAGGGCCGGAATATGAAACCATCTATGCCTTTGGCGGGCTGTGCTGCATTAACTCCATTCAGGACATCGCCTATTTCAACGACCTGTGCGACAAGTTGGGCCTGGATACCATCAGTGCCGGAAACATGGTGGCCCTGGCCATGGAAGGCGTGGCCAGGGGCCGGCTGCAGGCTGATGTTGAATACGGAAATCCGGATCATGTGGAGGCCCTGCTCTATGAGATGGCCGAAGGCCAGGGGCTGGGCAAGACGCTGGGTCAGGGCGTTGTCCCGGCCAGCCGGGAGCTAGGGCTGGAAGATCTGGCTATCCACGTCAAGGGCATGGAGCCGGCCGGGTATGATCCCCGGGCCTTAAAGGGCATGGGCCTGGCCTATGCGGTTAGCGACCGGGGGGCCTGCCATTTGCGCTCCACTTTCTACAAGGCTGAGCTGGCCGGGCAGATGGATGCCGATCAGATTGAGGGCAAGGCCGAGTTCTTTCTGGAGTACGAGGACCGCTGCACGCTGTTCGATTGCCTCATCCTGTGCCGCTTCTACCGCGACTTCTACTGGGACGAGCTGGGAAGCATCGTCTCCCTGACCACCGGGCTTGAGCTGGACCAGGCCGAGCTGCGCAGGGTTGCGGGCCGGGTCACGGATCTGACCCGGCGGTTTAATCTGCGGGAAGGGGTCAGCGCGGCCGACGACTGTCTGCCGGAGCGCATGTATGCTGAGCCTTTGCCGGATGGAAAGAGCATCACAAAAGAGGATCTGGAGACCATGGTCCGGGACTACTATAAATTGCGGGGCTGGGACGAACAGGGGATTCCCCGGGCATAGGCTTTGGGGAGTCTCTTTTGCCCTTAATATCGTGGTGCATAAATTCCAGAGGGCAACCACGCGCAGACGCGTGGCGGAAGACGCCGGGGTTGCCCCTAGGCGGGGGCGTGGGTTGAGTCAATACTTGTGATGTTTTTGAATTTGGCGGACAACAGGGATTCTCATTGTAGGGGCAGTGCTGCGCGTCCTCGCGCAATGCCTGCCCTCTTCTGATTTGTACTCCCACGGTGTGAAGTCTGGATAAAGATCAGCCTCCCAAGGATGGAACCGCAGGGGGATGAAGATGGTGACACTGCACTTTTTAATAGATGAAAAGATTTCAATCATCAATAGACGAGGAGGAGAGTGACAATGAGTACCAACAAGGAGCTCCTGGACAGGCGGCAAAAGAGCGTACCCCAGGCCCCGTTCAACATCACGCCCGCTTTTATCAAGGAAGCCAGGGGCGCGACCATGACCGACCTGGAGGGACGCGAACTGGTGGATTTTGCCGGCGGCATCGGGGTGAACAAT
Source organism: Desulfovermiculus sp. (assembly GCA_041686195.1). Classification (GTDB taxonomy): domain Bacteria; phylum Desulfobacterota; class Desulfovibrionia; order Desulfovibrionales; family Desulfothermaceae; genus Desulfovermiculus. The sequence continues at coordinate 964 of JAWLEI010000005.1, read as the reverse complement.
GTGGGCCATTCACATCCCAAAGTGGTGCAGGCGGTCAAGGACCAGGCCGATAAGTTTTTGCACACCTGCTGGCATGTGGGCATGTACGACTCTTACGTGGAGCTGGCCGAGAAGCTGAACGACCTGGTTCCGGGCAGCTTTGAAAAGCAGACCATGTTTGCCAACAGCGGAGCCGAGGCAGTGGAAAACGCGGTCAAGGCGGTGCGTTACGCCACAAACCGGCCGGCCATTATCACCTTTGAGAACGCATTTCACGGCCGGACCCTGCTGACCATGACCATGACCAGCAAGCTCAAGCCCTACAAGTTCAACTTCGGACCCTTTGCTCCGGAAGTCTACCGCATGCCTTACGCCTACTGCTACCGCTGTCCTTTCAATCTGAAGTATCCAGAGTGCGGGGTGTCCTGCGCCGATTATCTGGAAGACTTTTTCAAGAACTACGTGGCCCCGGAGTCCACGGCTGCAGTGGTTGCCGAGCCCATCCAGGGCGAAGGCGGATTTATCACCCCGCCCCCGGAGTATTTCCCCAAGCTTCAGGCCATCTGCCGCAAGTACGGCATTGCCCTGGTCATGGATGAAGTCCAGAGCGGGGCCGGCCGGACCGGCAAGTTCCTGGCTACTGAGCATTGGGACGGAGTAGAACCGGATGTGGTGACTATGGCCAAGAGCCTGGCCGGGGGCATGCCTTTGTCTTCGATCACCGGACGGGAGGACATTATGTCCAAGCCCCATGTAGGCGGTCTGGGCGGGACCTATGCCGGAAATCCCCTGTCCTGCAAAGCAGCCCTGGCCGTCCTGGAGGTCCTGTTTGCCGACGGACTGCTGCAAAAGGGCGCTGAGCTCGGAGACAAAGTGCGGGCTCGCCTGGAAGAGATGCAGTCCAAGTACGAGATCATCGGCGAAGTCCGGGGCAAGGGAGCCATGCTCGGCCTGGAGCTGGTCAAGGACCGGGAGAGCAAGGAAC
>JAWLEI010000004.1:59010-77777 GCA_041686195.1 Desulfovermiculus sp. | reverse complement strand
ATTGCGCACCGAAGAAATGTTGTAATACACCCCGGCTCCGGAGCTCCCGACATTTCCGCTCAACCAGGCCAGGGCATTGATGAACCGGACATTTTCCCCGCCCAGCCGATAACGCTGCACTCCCCAGCCGATCACTGTGGACACTGGAAACTGGCTGTAGGCCGCGGCCAGATAGTGAATGTCCTTTTCAGAGACATCGCAGATTGCGGCCAATTCAGAGAGGGAATATGATTGGATCACGGACTTAAGATCTTCCCGGTTCCTGGTCTTGGCTGCTGCCTGCTCACTGACGCGCCCCTGCTCCCAGATTACTTTGAGTATGGCCAAAGCCAAAAAACGATCCCGGCCCGGAGCAATGCGGATCACTTGGTCTGAAAAATGGTCATACCCTTCTCCACCCGGGCAGATGGAAACCACTCGGGCCCCGGATTGCCGGGCCTGATTGACGATTCGACAGGTATGAATGGAGCTGCGCTTCAAGTCCCGGCCCCAATTGATGATCCACCTGGAATTTCCCATATCCGGAAGCGGATTGTGGTCCAGGCTTCCGAAATCAAGAATGGAAGCTTCAATTCCGGTTCCGTCGCACACAGACCCGGCTATCCGGGTACTCCCCAGAGCGACAAAAAATCCATCAACTACCATCTTGCTGATGCCCCTGGCTCCATGCCCGGAGATATGGACTATCCGGGCCGGATTCTCCGGCCAGGCATTGTTGAGCTGCTGAGCGCATATTTCCAGGGCATCATCCCAGGAGATCTCCTGCCATCTGCCCTTGTATTTGAGCATGGGCCACATGATCCGATCCGGGCTGCTCAGGCGCTGAAAATAGCCACGGATCTTGGCGCAGCAAAAGCCCTGGGTGAAAGGGTGCTCCGGGTTGCCCCGCACCCGCAGACCGTTCGGACCGGATAGGACTTCCAGGGAGCAGGCATCTGGACAATCCAGGCTACAGGCGGTAAGCATAGTCTCTCCTGTTCAGTCTTGCCTCCGGCAAGCCTGAAATACTTTTGGCTCGCTTTGGGGCAAAAAAAAAAATATTTCAGATTTGCCGAAGGCAAATCTGAACCCCCAAAATACTGTGCCCTATGAACTCACCTCTCTTCATTCCCCTGCTCAAGGTCGGCCTGGTTTTTGCTTTTATGCTGGCCGGAATCCGCTACAAACTGGGCATTGGACCGTCCATCCTGGCCGGCAGCCTGGTTCTGGGTCTGATCTTTGGTCTGGGACCTGTGGACTGGCTTATCACTGCCTTCTCCGCCCTGGCCGACACCCAGTTTCTCCTGCTGCTCATCATTATTGAAGCCATCATGATCCTCAGCCATCTCCTGGAAACCAGCGGCCAGAGCCAACGGATCATGCACACGCTCTCCAGGCACCTGAGATGGCCCAGATTGCGCCTGGCCTTTTTCCCGGCTCTGATCGGCCTTTTGCCCATGCCTGGCGGAGCTGTATTTTCAGCACCCATGGTCAAATCCGCATCCCAGGACTTCTCGCTGAGTTCCATGGATCAGACCTTGCTCAATTACTGGTTTCGGCACTTATGGGAACTGATCTGGCCCATGTATCCGGGTATCATTCTGGCCGCATCCTTGAGCAACACGTCCTTGCTCCACTTCATCGGTCTGACCTGGCCCAGTTTCCCTGTGTGCATCCTTTTAGGGTGGATATTCTTTCTCAGACCGCATAAGACCCCTCTTGCCCCAGAGAGTGAGCGATCTGCTTTCTCCTCCTCCCAGGAAGACTCCTGGAAGCAGACTCTGCCCCTGATCCTGGCTGTTGGAGGTACCCTTGTTCTCCAAGGTCTGATCTGGGTCACAGCATTGCCCCTTCCCTCTGAGCTGGGCTTTATCCTGGCCTTGATTTGTGCCATCTGGATCTGCCTTGGCCAAAACGACATCTCTGGACACAGAGTATGGCCTTTGCTTATCAAAAAACATTTTGTGCAGATGCTCTTCACCCTGCTGGCCATCTTTGTCTTCAAGGATGTCCTGGATCAAGGTGGAGTGGTTGGAGAGTTGGCCCAAAGCACAGGGAGTGCTTCGGCCCTGATCCTGATCTGCATTCTGCTGCCCTTGATCGTGGGGCTCATCTCAGGGCTTACTCTGGCTTATGTGGGAGCCACCTTTCCCCTCATTGTGGGCATTCTTGATCATCTGGGCCTGGAAAACAGAATCAGTTATCTGGTCTTGGCCATGTTCGCCGGATATGCCGGGGTCCTTGGTTCCCCTTTGCATATCTGCTTCCTGCTTACCTGCGAATTCTTCAATGTGAACCCCTTTTCCGCCTGGCTGCGCATCCTTCCCCCCAGTATTCTCTTTTTGGCCACCGGATGCCTCTACTTCTGGATACTGGCCCTGTAAAAAAGGCTTGCGGGTTGACTGCTCTCACACCGCCACCGGCACAACGCGCAGGGACTGCATGCGCTGGGGCACGTCGGTAATGACCCCATCCACCCCCATGGCCTGCAAGAGGCGCACGTCTGTCATTCGGTTTACAGTCCAGACATTGACTGCGATCCCGTCCCCTTGACAGATCCGGATAAGATCCGGCCGAATCAGGGTATGCTTGGGGTGATAGGCTGTGGCCCTTATGCTTTGCAGTCTGCGCAGGACCTGGGGATGAACGGCATTATCCACAAAGGCCACATTGAAATCAGTTCCCTGATCCCGAACAGCCTCCAGGATCTCAAAGCGCAGAGAAGAAATGAGAACGCTTCGGGCCAGGCCCATCTCCCGGATTAGAGCACAAACACGATCGACCAATACTTGATTGCGTTTAGCTCCGACATCCTTGAGTTCTATATTGATCATCCATTGATTCGACTTAATCAGCTGCAAGGCCTGCTCCAGGGTGGCCATGGGCAAGCCCCGATAGCTGGCCAGCTCTGCTGCAGTGATCTTGCCGGCCCGGATACACCGGAAAGGATCCTGATCCAAGAACCAGGAACCACAATCAAGTTTCATGACCTCTTCCAGAGTCAATGCACTTACGGCCCTGGATCGGCGATTTTGAAACTCAGGCAGGTCCCGAATATTGCTCACCCGCTCCAGGGCTTTGTCATGGATAAGAACTGGGACATCGTCAGCTGTGAGGCGGACATCCACCTCACACATATCCGCTCCTACAGCATGAGCCTTTTGGATTGCCTTTAAGGTATTTTCCGGAGCCATGGACCGGGCCCCGCGGTGGGCAATGGTCAATACTCCGGCTTTTCCAAGTTCAGGCATAAAGAATGCTCGCATGAACACCCCTGAATTCTCTTTATAACTCGCAATCAGACCACAACAGGTCCGGCCGATTCCAATACTTGAGCCCTTGTGTCTTGTCCCGGCCTCTCTGTCAAGCCTTTTTTTAGAGGGGACAATGCGCTTGAAGAGCCTCAAATATATGAACTTTTCCAGTAATCACCCCCAATGGACGCATTTGGTCTGCTGCTTATCCAGAAACCTTCACCGATCGCGAGAATAACAGAGCATACCTCATTCCAATTCTTTCTCCTGCTCAGCCACCCGGCGCATAACCTGCAGCACGCTGTCCGGATTTAAAGAGATGGAGTCAATGCCTTCCTGGACCAAAAAAGCGGCAAACTCCGGATAGTCGCTGGGGCCCTGTCCGCAGATGCCGACCTTGCATTGGGGGGCCTTGGATTTCAGGGTCCGAAGCAGGGTGCTGATACTTTGTTTGACTGCTTCGTCCTGTTCGCTGAACAAGTGCCTGAGCTGTCCGGAGTCCCGATCCACTCCGAGTATCAGCTGGGTCAGATCGTTGGACCCGATGGAGAATCCGTCAAAGCGCCGGGCAAATTCCTCGGCCAGGACAATATTGGACGGAATCTCGCACATAACATAGACTTCCAGCCCGTTTTCCCCCCTGGACAAACCGTTTTCAGCCATGACTTCGAGCACTTGATCCGCTTCACCTAAAGTACGGCAAAAGGGGATCATGACCACCACATTGCTCAAGCCAATCTCTTCCCTGACCCGTTTGATGGCTTGACATTCCAGGGCAAATCCATCCCGATACTCTGGACTGTAATAGCGGGATGCTCCTCGAAAACCGATCATCGGGTTGTTTTCATGAGGCTCAAAGGCCTGGCCGCCAATCAGGTTGGCATATTCATTGGTTTTAAAATCGCTCATCCGCACAATGACCGGATATGGATACTGGGAGGCAGCAATCTTGGCAATGCCCATAGCCAGATTGCTCACAAAATACTCCCCCTTGTCCGTATAGCGATAGGTCAGTATTTCAATATTGGCCCTGGCCTTGCGGTCTTGAAGCTCATCAAAACGCAACAGGGCCATAGGATGAATCTTGATCACATTGTTGATGATAAATTCCATCCTGGCCAGGCCAATTCCGTGGCAGGGCAGACGCCACCAGCGATAGGCAGCCGTTGGACTGGCTATGTTCATCATGATCCGAGTCGATGTCCTGGGGATATCATCCAGGCTGACCTCACTGACTTCATATTCCAGAATGCCCTTATAGACCACGCCTTCTTCGCCCTCGGCGCAGGACATGGTCACCTCGTCCCCGTCATTTAAAAGCTGAGTGCCGCTTCCTGTGCCCACGATAGCCGGGATGCCAAGCTCCCGACTGACAATGGCTGCATGGCAGGTCCGGCCGCCGTGATCAGTGACTATGCCCACTGCCTTCTTCATGATGGGGACCCAGTCCGGATCTGTCATTTCCGTGACCAGGATCGAACCGGATTGAAAGTTGTCAATATCAGCTGCTGACTTGATCCGGCATACGTTTCCCGAAGCAATGGCGTCTCCGATGCTCAGGCCGGTGACAATCGGCTCTCCCCGTTGTTTAAGGACATAGTGCTGCAAGCTGGATGCTCCCCGCCTGGACTGCACTGTCTCTGGCCGGGCCTGAACAATGAAAATCTCTCCACTCAGCCCGTCCTTGGCCCACTCCATATCCATGGGCCGGCCATAGTGATCCTCAATGACCTGGGCCCAGCGGGCCAACTGCAGGATCTCCTCATCAGAGAGAACCACTGACTGTTTTTCTTCTACTGTGGTCAGTACATTCTTGGTGGATTGGGTTCCCCCATGGGCATAGACCAGCTTTCGCTCCTTGGCTCCCACGTTTTTTTCCACTATGGGTCTGTACCTGCTGTCCTTGAGCAGGGGCTTAAAGACCCGGTATTCATCCGGGGTGACCGTACCTTGAACCACATTTTCCCCCAGCCCCCATGTGGCGTTGATAATTACGGTATTGGGAAACCCGGTTTCAGTATCTATGGAGAACATGACTCCTGATCCAGCCTGGTCGGAGCGGACCATCTTCTGCACTCCGGCGGACAAGGCAACCTGCAGATGATCAAAACCTCTCTCCTGGCGGTAGCTTATAGCCCGGTCCGTAAACAGGGAAGCGAAGCACTTGCGCACGGCTTCCAGGAGCTGATTTTCACCGGTTATATTCAGAAATGTCTCCTGCTGTCCGGCAAAAGAGGCATCCGGCAGGTCTTCAGCAGTAGCACTGCTGCGCACAGCCACATCCACCGCTTCGGTGCTGTAGCGCTCACCTAATTGCCTGTAGGCTTCTTTGATAGCTGCGGCAATCTCTTCCGGCCACGTAAACTGCAAGATTTTATTCCGAATGGTTTGGCCCACCTCGGACAGGGACCTCTTGTCCTGGCTCAAATCCTCCAGCAATTGGGTGAAGGTCTGATCCAGTCCGTTGGCCTTAATCACCTGCCAATAGGCCTCGGCCGTGGTGGCAAAACCGTCCGGCACCTGTACCCCTTCAGACTTGAGCTCCTGGATCATGGTCCCCAGGGCGGCGTTTTTACCGCCCACCTGTCCCACATCATCCATGTTCGTATCATCAAGCCACTTGATATAGCTGTCAGCTTTCTGCATATTCTCTCCTCCCAGCTGCTCCAAAAGCTATTCATTGGAATAAAGACCCTGATACTTTGTATCATAGACCAATGAACAGGTCGAGGGGGACGACAAAATACACCATCATGCCTTGACAAGAGCAGGCTCATTGCACAAAGCTTCATTAGAAGCGAAAACGTAAACCAGAAACCACAGGAGTCTTATGCAGACCAGGGAAGAGTATATTCAAGAGCTTAAAGCCAAGCTTGACGAGTTCAACTCAGCAATCGACAGACTGCAGGTCCAAGGCAAGCTGGCCCAGATGGAGACCCGGCAGGAATATGAACAGCAGATGAAAAAGTTTACCGCCAAACGGGATGAGATCTTAAGCCGCCTGGAAGAGATGCGCCACTCCAGTGACGAGGCCTGGGAGGAGATGCGCAGAGGTGTGGATCAGGCCTGGTCGCATCTCAAGGATGCCTTCTACCAGGCCAAATCCCACTTTAAATGACATGCAATCCGGCCCCGGCCCTGCTTGAGCAGACCGGGGCCGAAAGTCAGTTATCCGGACTGGACCTGTTGCCGGATTTCTTCCACCACCTGCGGGTTGGCCAGGGTGCTCACATCTCCCACATCCTGGTTGGTGGAAATCGAGGCCAATATCCGGCGCATAATCTTTCCGGATCTGGTCTTGGGCATATCCGGCACAATATACACATGGGCCGGTTTAGCAATCTTGCCCAGCACACTGGACACCGTATCCGAGACCTTTTTGGCCAGTTCATCGCTGGGATCGAACTCCGGCTTTAAGGACACATAAAGGTCCGGGACCGTGCCCTTGATCTCGTCGGTCACAGCCACCACAGCAGCCTCTGCCACCTCTTCAGCAGAAAGGGCCGCGGACTCGATCTCTTTGGTACCCAGGCGATGGCCAGAGACATTGATCACGTCGTCAATCCGGCCCAGGATGCGCACATACCCATCCTCGGCCAGCACCGCAGCATCCCCGGCCATATAAATCCAATCCCTCCAGTCCGTACTCTGGAAGTCTTTGGAGTACTTGCCGTAATAGCTGTTGATGTACCGCTCCTTGTTTTTCCAGATGGTCTGAAAGGCACCTGGCCAGGGATTGCGAATGCAGAGATTGCCAGCCTTGCCCTCCCCGGGCTTGATCTCATTGCCCTCTTCGTCCAGGACCACTGGATGGATTCCGGGCAGGCCCGTGCCCGCGCTGCCGGGCTTCATCGGCTGGATGGCAGGCATGGTGCTGCACAAAAAACCACCGGTTTCAGTCTGCCACCAGGTATCCACAACCACGGCCTGGCCTTTGCCGACCACATCATAGTACCAGCGCCAGACTTCCGGCTCTATAGGTTCGCCAACCGTGGTCATGTGCTTGAAATGATAATTATATTTGGTCGGTTCATCTCCGCCCACCTTGCGCAGGGCCCGAATGGCTGTCGGCGAGGTATGAAAGATGTTCACCTCCAGCTCCTCGGCAATGCGCCAGCAGCGGCCCGGATCGGGGTAGGTTGGAACTCCCTCATAAATCACAGTGCTCGCGGCCACAGCCAAAGGACCATAGACAATAAAGGAGTGGCCTGTGATCCAACCGATATCAGCCATGCACCAATACACATCTTCAGGATGAATATCCTGCACGTATTTTGACATCCAGGCCACATAGGACAGATAGCCCCCAATGCTGTGCTGGCAGCCCTTGGGCCGGCCTGTAGACCCGCTGGTGTACATCAAAAACAAGACCCCTTCGGCAGGCATGGAAACGGGCTTGACTTCAGTACATCTATACTTGTGCAACAGCTCGTCGACAAAAAAGTCGCGATCTTCAACCACTGGGCTGGACGAGGAATTTTTCCCAGGATAGCGTCTCCAAATCAGGACCTTGTTTACTTCCTGACCCTGCTTTTTAGCCGCCTCCACCGCTTCGTCAGCATTGGCCTTGTGGTTTAAAAGTTTCCCACTCCGGTAATAGGCGTCCATGGTGATCAGGACCTCGCTTTCCGAGTCCCACATCCTGTCCCCGCAGGCCTTGCCGGAAAAGCCGGCAAAGACCTGGCAATGAATGACCCCCAGCCTGGCGCAGGCCAGCATGGTAATTGGCAGCTCCGGAGTCATGGGCAGATAGAGTGTAACTCTGTCCCCGGCTTTGAGGCCGCAAAAATCCTGAAGCACGGCTGCGGTCTCGTTTACCCGGTGATAGAGCTCCTGATAGGTCATATGCTGGATAGGCTCGTCTTCAAGCTCAGGCACGAAATGGATTGCAGTCTTATTCCTGTATTTGGCCAGATGGCGATCAATACAGTTATAGCTGGCATTGAGCTTACCGCCCACAAACCACTTCCAGCACGGGGCATCACTGGTGTCTAGAGTCGTGTGCCAATATTGATCCCAATCCAGAAGATCAGCAAATTCCTTAAAACATTCCGGAAAATTATCCAGGCTGAAACGGTCAAAAATGCTTGGATCTGTACAATTGGCCTGCCCGATAAATTCCGGTTTTGGGTAATAGTAAGCCTCCTCTTGCCAGTAAGATTCATAATGCTTTTCCTGTGTAGACATAATCCCTCCTTTTTTACACTATGTCCGATAGCAAAGGCCGATATTACGCTGAGAAACACGTAAGAGGTATCAACTTTACAATTTTCTAGGTTTTTTACATATTCTCTTCCCCGTGTCAATACAAATTGAGTTTTTACACTGAAAAGGCCCTCTCCGCGGCCCAGCCTCTTCAATCTTTATTAAAACCCCTGGCCCTCGGAGAGGCCCAGGCTACTGGCCCCAGCCTCTTCTTCACCATTCAAAAAAATACCAGGTTGCAAAAGATTTTCAGGCCCCCAAAAAACCCCGGCCTTTCCGGGCTGGTTCTCTCCGAGGCCGAGCATCTTCATACCCTGTTTATTACTCGATCAAACCGGCGTTCACAGCCAGAGGCGGCGCTCGTATAAACGAGACCTTACCCTATACAAAGCGAATCACCTGAAATTGTTGCCAATGCGAAGCAAAGCCCAAAAGCCCTGCCCCCTCTCTCCCTGTCCTTGACATTTTGAACCATTCATGCAATAGAATTTTCATAAAATAAAAAAATGAAAATTTTCTTTCATTACGAGTATGAGTACACTGTCCTCCATATTGGCCGAACGCTTTCCGGATATGACCCCAAGTCAACGCCGTATTGCCCGGCATGTCTTTCATCATATAAACGATGTCCTGGTAGCCACCCAGGCTCAGCTGGCCGAACAAGTGGGGGTATCCGAAGCCACGGTGTCCAGATTCATTCACACCCTCGGCTTCTCCAGATTCAGCGGCTTCAAGGACGCCCTGGCCAAAGAGGCTCTTCCCGACTTTTCCACCACCCGTCGTCTGGCGGATTCATCAGACAGGCTGCAGGGAACAGTGCTCTCCACAGTACTGTCCACCGATATGGCCAACATCCAGGAGATACACTCCTCTTTGCCTGAAGAAAGCCTTGAGCACGCAGTGCAGGCAATGGCCAAGGCTGCACACATATATATCCTGGGATTACGGTCCAGTTATGCCCTGGCCTTTTATCTTTATTTCACCCTGCGTTTTTTTTCCTCCAACGCCAAACTGTTAAGGCCCGATGTTGGGGATATGCCTGAACAAGTATTGGGCTGCAGCGCAGATGATGTACTTATAAGCATCAGCTTCCGCCGCTATACCCAATCGACCATTGATCTGACCCATAAGTTGAAAAGCAGGGGCCTGACAATAGTGGGCATAACCGACAGTATGCTCTCTCCCCTGGCCCACCTGGCTCATATACCCCTTATTGCTCCGACCACTGTCCCCAGTTTCTTTGAATCGTATACTGGCCCGATGAGCCTGATCAACGCCCTGCTTGCCTCTCTGGCTCTGCGCCGGGAAGGCCAGGCCTTCACTGCCCTGGACCACATGGAATCAGCCTTTGAAGATTTTGAGACCTATTTTCAGGACTAAAAACAAAGGAGGGAAGCGTATTTCAACATCACACCGGTCACAGCAGGAGGCTTTTTTTTTCACTCCAATCTAACAGGAGGATGTCATGGCAAAAAGATTCACTCTCACCGCTTTATTGTCTGCATTGGCCCTGGTTCTCATCTCCAGCCTGGCTTGGGCGGGAACCACTTTTATGACCATGGGCACCGGAAGTCCTGGCGGGGTGTATTACCCTCTGGGCGGGGGCATGTCCGTGGTTATTCAAAAAACCGTGGACGGTGTACGGTGTGCAGCTGAATCCACCGGAGCCTCAGTGGAAAACAGCCGCCTGGTAGGAGTTGGAGACACGGATATGGGTATGGTCATGGGCAGCGTGGGCTACAATGCCTTTAAGGGCAATGACCCATTTGAGAAAGAATATCCCCTGGTGGCCTTATTCCAGATGTATCCGGCTCCTGAGCATATCGTGACCACCAAGGATTCAGACATCAAGACCATCCAGGATCTCAAGGGCAAGAAAGTTTCCATTGACGTACCCGGGAGCGGCTGTTCCACCATGGCCAAGGCTATGCTTACAGAAGCTGGATTTGATCTGGAAAAAGACTTGAAAATTGCCAACCTGTCCCAATCCGAATCAGTTCAGGCCCTGAAAGACGGCAATGTTGACGCCTGCTTCTTTAACTTCGCCTATCCGGCCTCAGCGGTCATGGATCTGGCCGCCACCAGGGACATTGTCCTTGTACCGGTCGGTGAGGACCTGGCGGAAAAGATCCTGGACAAGTACCCCTACTATGTCCAGACCACTATTCCCGCCGGCACTTACGACGGAGTGGAAGAAGACATCCTGTGCATCGGCGACTCCAACCTGATGGTGGCTCACAAGGACATGGATGAAGATCTGGCCTATAAAATAACCAAAGCCATCTTTGAAAATGTTGAGCAGGGGAAACACGCCCTGGTGGACATCCACCCCATTGCCAAGCAATTGACTCCGGAAAACGCTGTGAAAAGCCCTCTTGATATTCATCCAGGGGCTTTGCGCTATTTCAAGGAACAGGGAGTACAACCTTAGGTCAAAGCACAGCTCAGTGGCCGGATGGCCGAAAGGCCATCCGGTCCGCTCCAAGGATGTATGTCCTATGTGTCAAGCCATGTTCCGATATCTCGCACTCATTTTGGCCTGCATTGCCATCTGGTTCGGGGTGCAGCCAAGCCCGGCATTTGCCGCTGATCACGCCTATCAACTGGAACTTGTGCATCGAACTCAAAAAAACGTTTTGTGTTCTTATCCCGTTGACCCAGGGGATGAATTCAGCCTGCACTATACACATTCTTCAGATCATACCCCGATTGTGGACCGCTTTCAGGTTACCTCCCAGGGACAGATAGTTCTTGTGGAAGAAAAATTCGCCTGGTACGGAGCAGGGCTGGCCTTTCATCCCCGGGAAAACATCGATCTTTCAAAGACCTGGACCCGGACACACATGCACAGGCATATGGATCCCTTTTATCTCCGGGTGGGCAGGGTGGCCGGGCACAGTCTGCATATTGAGGACCAAATGACCCCCTTGCAGGATATCGCCCCTGGCGGGACCAGCCTGTGGATCAGAGTGCGACCCAAAGGAGAGCCATGTCATGAGTGAAGAGCACAAAGCATCACCCGTTCATCCTGAATCCAAGACTCAGGCCTCCAGCCAGGATTCTTCCTCCCAGGTCCATCAGGTGCTCTCAACCTTTGAAAAATCGAGAAACTTTACCGGGCTTCAGGGAGTGCTGCTGACCGCGGTAGCTGTCGCAGCCTCCCTCTACCATCTCTACTACGCCTATTTTCATCCCTTTTTTGCCCTGGATCACCGGGCTCTGCACTGGTTTTTCATGTCCATTATCATCTTTGCCCGCTATCCGTTTTCCAAAAAGATCTCTCCCAAGGCCAGGCTGTCAATCTTTGACTGGCTGTTCATGCTCATCTCCTGTTTCATCTGCCTGTGGATCTTTTTCAACTCCACAGAAATCATGCGCCGAGCCGGGATTTACCCTGTCAAGGACGTCGTTCTGGCCTCGGCCCTGGTCCTCCTGGTCCTGGAAGCGGCCAGACGGACCACCGGCATGGCTGTTACCTCCATAGCCATAGTCTTTATCTGCTATGTCCTTTTCGGTCCGTATCTGCCGGACATTTTGGCTCATAAGGCCTATGGTATCGACCGCCTGTCCACCTACCTGTCCCTGTCCACAGATGGGATTTTTGGAGTGCCCATCGGGGTTTCAGCCAACTTCATTCTCTTGTTCATTCTGTACGGAGCGTTGCTGCGTAAAACCGGGGCCGGGCAGTTCTTTACCGACATCGCCTTTGCCCTCACCGGCTGGGCCCGGGGCGGACCGGCCAAAGCAGCTGTGGCCTCCAGCACCTTCTTCGGCATGATCTCTGGGAGTTCAGTAGCCAATACCGTAACTACCGGCTCTTTTACCATTCCCTTGATGAAAAGAACCGGATACTCCGGAGAGTTTGCAGCCGGTGTGGAGGCGTGCTCCTCGACCATGGGCCAGATCATGCCTCCGATTATGGGCGCTGCCGCCTTTATCATGGCCGAGTTCTTGTCCATTCCCTACTACAAGGTGTGCATCGCCGCCCTGATCCCTGCTTTTCTGGCCTTTGCCGCCACCTTTTTGCAGGTCCATTTCCGGGCCACGGCCCTTGGCCTGGCCGGCATACCCCGTTCCGAACTTCCAACCTTGCGCGGAGCCCTGGCCCAGGGCTGGCATCATATCTTTTCCATCGTCCTTTTGGTCTACTTTTTGATGCGCAACTTCTCCCCGGAACGGGCAGTCTTCTGGGCTATCATGGCTACTGTGGTCTCTTCTCTGATTATGTGCCTGGTGCGCAAAGAATCGGTGAAGGAGTTCGGTCTGTCTATCCTGGCCGGGCTCAAGGAAGGGGCGTTGGGCTCGGCCGAAGTCGCCGCTGCCTGCGCCGCAGCAGGAATCATCATCGGTTCCATCACTATGTCCGGACTGGGTATCCGATTTTCCTCCCTGGTTGTGGATGCCTCCATGGGCTATCTAGCCCTGGCTCTTCCTTTTACCATGCTGGCCTGCATCTTCCTGGGCATGGGCGTGCCCACGACTGCTCAGTATGTCATTATTTCTTCCCTGGTGGCTCCGGCCTTATCCCAAATGGGAGTGGTTCCTATTGCCGCTCACCTCTTTGTCCTCTATTTCGGGACCCGGGCGGACATCACTCCTCCAGTGGCCTTAGCCGCCTATGCCGGATCCGGAGTAGCCGGATCCGACCCTATGAAGACAGGTATTCGGGCCTTCCAACTGGGAATCGCCGGATTCATCATCCCTTATATGTTCGTCTATGCCCCGGAACTTTTGCTCATCGGACATCCGGCCAAGATCGGCCTGGCCTGCCTTACGGCCTTTCTGGGTATTTATTGCCTGGCCGCCGGAGTGCAGGCCTGCATGCTTGTGATCTCAAAATGGTATGAAACAGTCATCTTATTGTTCGTGGCTCTGCTCATGATCAAACCCGGACTGCTCACAGACAGCATCGGTATCCCATTATTTGTTCTGGTCCTGGCCTCTCAGGTCCTGCGCAGGAGAAGGCAGAGCTCCGGGCTGGAGACGGCTCAGGGCGGTTAGGCCGGGGGGCCGGAACTTCCCCGGCAACCTGCACGCAGATGTAGCCAGAATGGCTTTGATCAGTTCATCCATGCACCTCTTCAGTCAACGAACCTAAAGCACGAGGAAGGCTATGTTCACCCAACACCGTCCCCACGATCATGTCTTTTACCGCAATCCCACCAAGTACTACCCGGAAGCTGACTACGGGCAAGGCATTTATATCATAGACACCCAAGGCAAGCGCTATATTGATGGATGCAGCGGTGCAGTGGTGGTCTCCATCGGCCACGGCTCGGAAAAGGTCAAAAAGGCCATGCTGGACCAGGCTGACAGGGTAGCCTTTACCCATGGGTCTCAGTTCACTACCAGAGCAGCCATGGATCTGGCAGCCAGACTGGTGGATATGGCCCCTGACGGACTGAAGTGGGTCTACTTTCTTTCCGGAGGATCTGAAGCCATTGAGACCGCGGTGAAGATGGCCCGGCAGTACCAGGTGGACCGGGGAGTTCCCTCCAAATACAAGGTTATTTCCAGGTGGTCCAGCTATCACGGCAATACTCTGGGCGCCCTGGCCTTGAGCGGACACACCGGCCGGCGCAAGTACTACCAGCCCCTTATTCAACACACGCCGCATATTGTCCCGGCCTACTGCTACCGATGCCCTTTGGGCCGAAAACCGGAAAGCTGCTCCCTGGAGTGCGCCGAAGAACTGGAAAAGGCTATTTTGTATGAAGGACCGGACTCAGTATCCGCCTTTATCGCTGAGCCTGTGGTCGGGGCCACAGCCGGAGCCCTGGTTCCAAAAGACGGCTACTTCCAGCGTATCCGGGAGATATGCGACCAGTATGACGTCCTGCTCATCGTCGATGAGGTAATGACCGGAGTTGGACGCACCGGCCGAAATTTCGGGGTGGACCACTGGTCGATCACCCCGGATCTTCTGGTCTGCGCCAAGGGCCTGGCCAGCGGGTACAGCCCGCTTTTCTGCACCATGGCCTCCGAGCCCGTCCACAAGGCCATCCGGGAAGGCAACGGCAATTTTGTCCACGGCCACACCTACAGCCAGAACCCTTTATCCTGTGCTGTCGCCCTGGCCGTGCTGGACACCATCGAGGAGAACAACCTCGTTAAGCGTTCGGCGGAGATGGGAAAAGTCCTGCTGGAGAACCTGCAGGACCTGTATAAGCACCCTATAGTTGGTGATATTCGTGGTCTGGGCCTCTTTGCCGGGGTGGAATTTGTTCAGAACCGAGAGACCAAATCGCCATTTCCTCCCCATCATAACATCACGAACCGGATCACGAATCGGGCCTTTGAAAACGGTCTCATTGTCTATCCCGGATCCGGTGGCGCAGACGGGGTAAATGGTGATCACATCCTTCTGGCCCCGCCCTTTATCATCAGCACAGAGCAGATTGGAGATTTGGTTGCCATTCTGGATCAAACCATTTCCGAGGTCAGTACTGAATTGACCCGGGAAGGTATCATGTAACTTTCAAGGCCTAATGTGTCCGCGCTTTGCACCTGGCCAGGCTGGACACAAGGACTCTGAGCTGATAACAGCTCAAGTAAACAAATTCATTAACCATTCAAGGAATGAAGCCATGTCCAAGATCATCATCACTGCTGCTCTCACCGGCAGCCGCATCATGCGGGACAAGGCCCCCTATATCCCGATCACTGCCGAGGAGATCACGCACTCGGCCATAGAGGCCTGGCAGGCCGGAGCGGCTATCGTCCATATCCATGTTCGGGATCCAGAGACTGGACAGGGCACCCAGGATCTTGATCAATACAAACGGGTGGTTGAACCGCTGCGGGAAAAAAGCGATGTTGTTCTCTGCCTGACCACCAGCGGCATTCCGGGACGCAATCTGCCCATTGATGAGCGCTTGGCGCCCCTGGAGCTTTGTCCGGAGCTGGCCTCTTTTGATGCCGGTTCAATCAATCTGGGCAGCGGAGTGTTTGCAAATCCCCCGGATTTTTTACAGGAAGCGGCCAGGCGAATGAAAGACTATGGGGTCAAACCGGAACTGGAAGTCTTTGATCTGGGCATGATCATGACCTGCCTCCATCTGCGCCGGGACGGATTCCTCCAGGATCCCCTGCACTTCCAGTTTGTCCTGGGCACCCCTTGGGGAGCCCCGGCCACCCCCAAGGCCTACCTCCATTTTCTGGACCATATCCCGGAGAATGCTACCTGGTCCACCATAGGCATTGGGCGCGGCTCCCTGCCCATGACCACTCTGTCCATGATCACCGGCGGGCATATCCGGGTGGGCATGGAAGACAACCTCTACCTGCGACGGGGGGTCCTGGCCGCCTCCAATGCCGAGCTGGTCACTCAGGTCCGGGGCATCGTGCAGGCCTATGGGCATGAAGTGGCAACACCCCAGGAAGCACGGGAGATGCTGGGCCTTAAGGACTAGAAGGCCTGCTCCCTCCCATATCCGTGGAGGAGCATATGGACATTAACGAACCGATCATTGTCCTCGATGATATCCTCACCCTGGCTGATGATGATTTTCATCCCGGACACGTCTGCCTGGTCAGCGGAGTTGGAACCGGAATAGGACGGGCTGTAGCCCTTGTTTGTGCAGTAAATGGACTGACTGTTCTTGGACTGGACATAAACGAAGATCAGGCCGGCCGGACCCAGTCCATGGCCCGTGATCTGGGCTCAGACATCCATTTTTTGCCCACCGACCTCGGTCAGGATGGTGATATTGAACATGCAGTCCAGACAGCCGCAGATCTTGGCCAGATCAAATACCTGTTCAATATCGCCGGAATCCAGCACGTGGACAGCGTGCAGGACTTTCCAATGCAAAAATACGACCAGATGCAGCGGCTCATGCTCAGAGCCCCGTTTTATCTCTCCAAGCTGGTCATTCCCTATATGCAGGCATCTGGGGACGGGTGTGGAGTCATTGGTCATATGGCCTCTATTCATTCCCATATCACCACCAAAAACAAGGCTGTATACAATATCACCAAATTCGGGCTCCGGGCTTTGAGTCAATCCATATCTGCCGAGGGAGAGGGCAGGATCAGGTCTTTTACTGTGAGCACCGGGTATGTGCGAACCCCTCTGGCCCTGAACCAGATCCCCTACCAGGCCGAACAGCGGGGAATCAGCCAGGAGGAAGTGGTCCGGGAGGTGATGATGGGCCACTCCCGGGTCAAGGAAATGATGTCTCCTGTAGAAGTCGCCAATATCTTCCTCTTCGGGATTTCCAAACACTCCCGCTATCTGGTGGGCGGAGATTTGCTCTTTGATGGAGGAATGGTCCTTACATACTAAAACAGGAGAATGCCATGCCTGAAGTGACACTGGGAAATTGCACTCTCTTTTACCAAATATCGCCGCATGCCGGTCCAGATGAACTTCCTGTTCTTTTTATCCACGGAGCCGGGGGATCCTCGCATCTGTGGTCCAACCAGCTGGCTCTGCACATAAACGGCTGTTTCCAGCTGGCTCTGGATCTGCCCGGTCATGCCCGATCCGGAGGCACAGGGGAAAACAGCATACAAGCCTACGCCCAATGGGTTGTTGACTTTATTCATGAACTGGGATGCGCGCAGTGTGTTTTGGCCGGACATTCCATGGGCGGAGCCATCACCCAGACAGTGGCCCTGACCAACCCTGATCTGCTCCGGGCAATGATCCTGATTGGCACCGGAGCCAGGTTGCGGGTGACAGAGGAAGTATTGGTTCGGGCCAGAGAAGGGGCATCATTTGCCGAGTATGCCTATGCCCCCCAGACTCCGGATTCCATCAGGCAGGAGGCGGAAAAGGAGTTCAGCCTGACCAGCCCGGAAGTCCGATACCACGACTTTGTGGCCTGTGACCACTTTGACTGCATGCAGCGCATCTCCGAAATCAAGACCCCGACTTTGATCCTCTGCGGTGCACAGGACCAGCTCACTCCGGTCAAATACTCCCAATACCTGCACCAGCATCTGCCTGACTCCAGACTGGAGATCATCCCTCAGGCCGGACATATGGTTATGTGGGAGCAAGCAGAAGCCTGCAACCGGACCATCAAGGATTTTTTGGAGACGCTCTGAGACCGATAACAGCTTCAGCGCAACCAGAGGCGCTCGCATGAAACAAGAAGATAACTTATGAACCGTTGGCTTTGCCGTCTGGGATCTCCAGGCTCCAGACTGGCAGGATGAAGAGGTTATCTTCCACTCAATTTTGAATCTATCGCGGTTCTCTTGGTATGTTTCATTGATGATCAATCCGGCGAATTTTTCTTTTTTTGCCCTCTTTGGGGCAAAAAATATGTCAGATTTGCCGGAGGCAAAATTGACTTTTAACTCTCCAGAGGAGGGAACTATGGCCAAAAAGCTCTGGGAGCCAAGCCCTGAACGGATTAAGCAAACACAGATGTATAAGTTCATGACCAGGGTGAATAATGAGTTTGGGCACTCTTTTTCTTCGTATCCTGAACTGTATCACTGGTCGGCACAGAACATCCCTGATTTTTGGGCTCTGCTGTGGGATTTTGTGGATATACAGGCTTCACAGCCATTCACTGAGGTCATCGACGATGTGACCAAAATGCCTGGCGCAAAGTGGTTCTCCGGAGCCAGGCTCAACTTCGCCCAGAACCTCCTCCGGTATCGGGATGCACAAACGGCCATCATCTTCCAAAGCGAAGGCTCTGAGCCGGTGTATATGAGCTATGCCCAGCTCTATACCCGGGTGGCCCAGCTGGCCAAGGCCTTGAAAGACCTCGGCGTCCAGCCGGAAGATCGGGTGGTGGGCTTTATGCCCAACATGCCGGAGACAGTGATCGCTATGCTGGCCGCCACCAGCCTGGGAGCTATTTGGTCCTCTTGCTCTCCGGATTTTGGAATCAAGGGGGTTCTGGATCGCTTTGGGCAAATACAGCCCAAAATCCTGTTCACGTCCGACGGTTATGTATTCAAGGGCAAAGACATGGACCGCCTGGAGCGGGTTGCCGGGATCATGCAGGATCTGCCCTCTGTGCAGCAGGTAGTTGTAGTTCCCTTTTTACAGGACAGGCCGGATATCAGCCAGATTCCCAACTCTATACTGTATCAAGACTTCATAGATCCCGGAGCCGAAGAGATTGAGTTCAAACAGCTGCCTTTTGATCACCCCTTGTACATCATGTACTCCTCCGGAACCACCGGACTCCCCAAATGCATGGTTCAGGGGGCTGGCGGAGTATTGATGCAGCATATGAAGGAGCATGTCCTGCACACAGACATCACCCGGGACGACGTTTTCTTTTACTTCACCACCTGCGGCTGGATGATGTGGAACTGGCTGGTCAGCGGATTGGCCAGCGGATGCACCATCGTCCTCTA
>JAWLEI010000004.1:0-58910 GCA_041686195.1 Desulfovermiculus sp. | reverse complement strand
AAACGACGTCCGGGTGGTATTGTTTGTCAAGCTTAAGCCGGGATATGAACTCACTGAAGATCTCAAAAAGAAAATCCGGACCACGTTAAAGGAAAACGCCTCCCCCCGGCATGTCCCGGCCAAAATCATCGAGGCCCCGGATGTCCCCTATACCTTGAACATGAAAAAGGTGGAGGTGGCTGTGCGCAAGGCCATACTCAACGAACCGATCAAAAACAAGGATGCCCTGAGCAACCCTGAAGTGCTTGATTTTTACGCCAACATACCTGAACTGCAAGAAGATTAACATATTGAGGCCCTTGGTTCTGGCAGGGCCTCAATATTTTGATGATATTAATTATTATTGACATATCAAGATTTGTTTTGGATACTCAGAATATAAATTGACTGTGCATCGAATTCTCTCTCGAAATACCAGGGCGTTGCTCTGGGAAACCTTACAGGCAAGGAGACATGAATATGAAGGCACTCATCGCCTATGTCAGTCGGACTGGAAATACCAAGACCATGGCCGAGTATATTGCCGAAGGTCTGCGCATGGCCGGTCACCAGGCGGAACTGAAAAAGGTGGCAGAAATCAAAAAACCGCAAGATCTCCATGGTTATGATGCCTATATCTTTGGGTGCCCCACCTACCACCGGGATATAACTCAGGGCATGAAGCAGTTTCTGTTCCTGGCCAAAGATGCCGGCCTTGAGGGCAAGATAGGTGGTGCTTTTGGTTCCTACACCCATTCCGGGGATGCAGCCTCCATTATTTTCGATACCATGGAAAATGTGTATGGTATGAATATGACCGACATGGGTCATTTCTTGATTACTGAAAAGATGATCGCCACCGAGGAAGGCACCAAGGCCTGCCAGGACTATGGTCAGGCTATTGGCCAAAAATTAGGGTAGCTGGGATTGCCTGCAAGAATGATGTTTTTGCGGGCATTCCTGGATAATATGATAATATACAGGGAAAAGATATACATGGACAAATGCCCCTTATGTGGATCGCGGTTTTTTTTCGTCCGTGATCCCGCAGATGAGTATGAAGTCAATAGGTTTGAGTTGAGGAGCGAAGGGTGTGTTTTTGAGAGTGGGCTGGACGCACAGTCAGAACTCCATCCCGGTCGGGAGGTCTTTTGCGACTCCTGTTCCTGGCATGGGGATGTTGATCAGCTTGAACAGAAAAGACGGTGATTTCCGGCCTGGTTAACAATCGCATCTGCGGTCCCCAGGTACCTGTTCCGGGATTGACATAGATTACCGAATCTCTGGACAGAGAATACATTCCGGCCAGATAGGGATATACTGCCTTGACGAGCAGGCTGAAAGGAAAGATTTGTCCTTTGTGCGTATGGCCTGAGAGCTGCAGATCAAAAGCTCCGACCGAATCAGGACAAACCCGGGGACTGTGTTTTAAAAGTACATTGAAATCTTTTGCCTTGAATCCCTCCACTACTTTCCTCTCTGCGTTGCAGTCCTGATTCCGGCTATAGCTCACCCCGGCCAGGGCAATCCCATTTCTGTGCCACATCCGGCCATCTAGAACAATAAACCCTGCCCGGCGAAAATAATTTCTGGCCGCATCCAGACCTACATACAGCTCATGGTTCCCGGTCACGGCAAACTTGCCCCAGGCGGCCGGAAAAGCCCGCAGCAGAGGCACCAACTCGGCAAGGCCCTTTGGATTGCTGTCCAGGAGGTCCCCGGTACAGACCAGAATATCCGGTTGGATGTCTTCAAGGAGAGCAGAAATCTTCTGCACTCTCTTTTCTCCAGCCAGCAATCCAAGATGGAGGTCGCTGATCTGGACCAGGGTCATGCTGCCCTTGCTTGAGGATAACTGAGGAGAAGGGATATGGATCTCGTTGATGCGAATATCCTGGGTCTGCAGAAATCCTATCCCCAAAGCCCCGGCCGTAATCCCCAGCAGCAGCCAGGCCTTTGAACGTGGTCCAAGAAGAGTTCTGCCCGGGGAGGAAGTAAGAGATTGAACAATGAAAGACATGCCCTCCAGGCAGTAAAAAAAGACTCCCAGGCTAAAGGCTGTAAACACAAAGCCCATCCAGGTAAACCCCGTCCAGGCCAGGACCGAGGCTCCAAAATAATAACCTGACTCATCAAGCAGATGTGTCAGGACGGGAGCACAAATCATGAAAAGCAGAAAACTTCCCAGAAGACATCTCAAAGGCAAGGTCTGAGGAAGCAGCGGCTGCAGCCGGAAGAATACCACGGCATGCATACCGGTATAGACAACTAAAAAAGCCAGAAGGAAACTGATCATAAGAGCTCCTGCTGTATCCGCATTTTTGCTGGATAAAGCCTCAGTGCAAAATATAGGCCCAACTTATGTTTTCTCTTGCGCATACTTTGTATTCTGTTTTATGCTCTTTGACTATAGGAGACAGATATGAACATTCAATGCTTCGCCTGTATTGTATGCGTCACAGCACTTTTGTGTTTTCCCTTGAGTACAGAACTCAAGGCCCAATCCTGGCTGGAAAAAGGAAAACAGGCTTTGGAACAGGTCACTTCCAAATCACAAGATGAGCAATTAAATGATGAGACTGTAGGTCAGGGTCTAAAAGAAGCCCTCAAGGTAGGAACAGCCAATGTGGTGGATGAGCTTGGCCAGCCAGGGGGATTTTTCAATAATTCTGAACTCCATATCCCCCTTCCATCCTCCCTGGACAGGGTCCAGTCCACCTTGAGCAAGGTCGGGGCCTCTTCCATGCTTGATAACCTGGAACTCAAACTCAATCAAGCAGCAGAAAGGGCAACTCCCAAGGCTAAGGACATGTTCTTCCAGGCCATTTCTGAGATGACCATGGAAGATGTACGCACTATCTACAATGGTCCGGACGACGCCGCCACCAGATACTTTGAAGACAAAATGAGTGTCCCCCTGGCCTCGGAGATGAAGCCCACTGTGCAGGACACCCTGTCTCAAGTGGGGGCCGTCAAAACTTACGAGCAGGCCATGGAGAGGTACAACTCCATCCCCCTTGTTCCAGAAGTCAATGCGGACATAACGACCTACACTCTGGACAAGACCCTGGAAGGAATTTTTACCCTCCTGGCTCAAGAAGAAGCAGCCATTCGAAAGGATCCCGCAAAGCGCACCACTGAGCTATTGCAAACTGTTTTTGGCCGTTAATATGATCAAATCCAAGGGGCGATTGCCAATCGCCCCTTGGATTTGATCTTCAGAACAATTTTTGTTATATGTTATTCTGGTTTGTGCCGAGAAGGAAGAGTCTGCTCGTAACTATCAAGAATTCACTTCTAAATCCAGCCTAACTGACCTGCAAACGTTTTCTTGTTTACTGTGCCAAATATGCTCTTCTGAATTCTTGCCTGAGAATATACTGTTCAGCCCAAGTTTTTTCTCGTATTTTTTCCAATCCTTTGTGAAACAAGGAGGATATCCCATGACTATTGACAAGGCTGTATTGGATAAAGTCTACAATGCCAGCGATCATGAGGAGCTTATGCATGCCTACCAGGAGTGGGCCCCTGATTACGATCAAAACACGGTCCGGGACTTCGGCTATGTGGGCTACAGGATCTGTGCCGAACTCCTGGATGGCTACCTTGACGGAGACAATTCCCTGAATATCCTGGATGCCGGCTGCGGAACCGGTCTGGTTGGCCAGGTCCTGTACTCTTTGGGCTATATTAACCTGGAAGGCCTGGACTATTCCCAGGACATGCTGGACTTGGCTGGTCAAAAAGGTGTGTACACCAGACGGATCAATGCCGATCTCAGCAAACCCTTATCCATACCAGACAATGCCTATGACGCTGTGGTGAGTGCAGGCACATTTACCTATGCCCATGTCACATCAGAAGCCTTTTCTGAGCTCATCCGGATCACCAGACCTGGAGGCTTCATTTGTTTTACCATTCGAGAAGGCTCTTATGAGGATTACGGGTACCGGAAAGAGATGGTCCGCCTGGAATCCGAAGGAGCCTGGGAACTCCTGGAGATGCGGGACGAAGAGTATTACCAGGACAAAGTCCGGGCCAAGATGTGCGTGTACAAGGTCCTGGGATAAACAGTCGAGGAGGGCGCCCGGCACAGCCCGGCCCATGGTCTTTCCGTAGGCCGGTCCTCTCCGAGGGCCAGGCCTCTTCAGAATGTCCAGCCTATAGCGGCGCTCGTATGAAACTGGAATCCAGAAAGAATATTCATGCCTCGCTTTACTCGGCCTTGCGGGCGAAGACAAGCTTCGCCCCTACGATTTTAACCACGATTGGCTTAACAGCCGTAGGGGCGGGCCTTTTAATGGGTGGTTAAATCGGGTCCCTTGAGGGTATTTAACTGGGTGTCCGCCCAGGTACGAGAGGGCGGATGATTATTCGCCCCTCACCCGATCAGGATCTGATATCACTGGTCATGAGATCTTGCCTTTAAGCTCTGCTATGCCTACTATGCGCTCCAGCGAATTAAAGGAGTGTATATGCTTGTTATTCTGATCAGCTTTGCCTTTGCGTTCGGCTTCGCTCTGACCCGTATTGGGCTGCCGCCCATGGTCGGTTTCCTCCTGGCCGGATTTGCCTACAACATGGCCGGATTTACCCCGCCTGCCGGCCTGGACCTGGTCTCAGATCTGGGCATCACCATGCTCCTTTTCTCCATCGGCCTCAAGCTGGACGTCAAGGGACTGCTCAAGCCCGAAATCTGGGCCAGCGCCACAGCCCAGATGCTCATTTCCACTCTGGTCATCAGCGCTGTCCTGCTTGCAGGACAATATATCCTGCCCTCTCCGTTTTTGGACCTCTCCTGGTCAGCCTTGGCAATCCTGGGCTTCGCCCTGGCCTTTTCCAGTACGGTCTACGCAGTAAAAGTCCTGGAAGACAAAGGGGACATGTCCGCCTTGTACGGCAAGGTGGCCATAGGCATCCTGATTATGCAGGACCTGTTTGCTGTGCTCTTCTTAAGCGTCTCAGCCGGAAAAGTGCCCAGCATATGGGCTTTGAGCGTTTTGGCCCTGCCTTTTCTCCGACCGGTCCTCTACCGCCTCCTGGACATGTCCGGCCGGGGTGAGCTGTTCATCCTCTGCGGGCTCTTTTTTGCCCTGGGGGTCGGTGCTGAGTTTTTTTCCCTGGTCGGGCTCAAGCCGGATCTTGGGGCCCTGGTTGTCGGAGTGCTGATTGCCGGCCATTCCAGGGCTTCTGAGCTGTCCAAGGCCCTTTTTGGCTTCAAAGAGCTTATGCTGGTGGGATTCTTTCTGTCCATCGGCATGACCGGTCTGCCCACTTTGGAGATGCTTCTGGCCTCGGTTTTGCTCTGCCTGCTCCTGCCGATAAAGACCGCCATCTATTACGGAATTGTCAGCCGCTTTGGGCTCAGGGCCAGGACGAGCCTGTTTTCCTCTCTCACCCTGACCAACTTTTCCGAATTTGGACTCATAGTGGCCGCCATTGCCGTTGGCCAGGGCCTGGTGGCTCCGGACTGGCTTTTGATCATGGCCATGACCGTAAGCATCAGCTTTGCCCTGTCCTCTCCTTTAAGCTATTTTGCAGAAGGCTTGTATCAAAGAATCGGGGCCTGGCTGCGGCCTCTGGAACCGGAACGTATCCATCCTCAGGATGCGCCCATTGAGCTGGGCCAGGTCCGGGCGGTGATATTCGGCATGGGCCGCATCGGGACCGGAGCCTATGATGAGTTGCAGCAGACCTACGGGAGTGCACTCTGCGGAGTGGAGCATGCTCCGGACCGCGTGGACTTCAACCGTTCCCAGGGACGAAACGTGATCTTAGGGGATGCCTTGGACACCGAATTCTGGCTCAAGCTGAAAAAGGACATTGACCTGGAACTCGTGATCCTGGCCATGCCCAATCACCAGGGCAATGTCTACGCCATCCATCAACTGCAAAACCACGGTTTTGAATGTATGGTCGCAGCTATCGCCAAGTACCCGGAAGAAGTGGAAGAACTCTCTGAGCTTGGCATCTGCACCGCTTATAATATGTACGAACAGGCAGGAGCAGGACTGGCCCGAAAGGCTTTGGAAGGCTGCAAACTGCGGGAGTAATGACACCTCTTCAGCACCGCAAAATTCGAACTTCATAAACTTACCATAGGGATGGTTCGAATTGCCAAAAATTGAGACAACATTTTTGAGGCCCACACCCAGCTAGAGACATCAACTGTCAGGCTTTAAGGGAATATTCCATTTCTTCATATACTTCCAGACTGCCGTTCGACTGATGTTCAGCTGTCTGGCCACTTCAGCCTTGTTCCACTGGCACATGTGCAACAATTCCAAGAGCTGTTCTCTATCCACCTGTGAACCAGCTCCTCTGCGGACAGGAGCTTTTTGTTCAAGACCCTCCTTGACCTGGTGCCTGTTTTTCCGGATAGAGGCAATCTCTCCGGGCAGGTCGTTGACCCTGATCATATCCTGAGAAGCCAGGACAAAGGCATGTTCAACAGCATTTTCCAGCTCCCGGACATTTCCCGGCCACTCATAATCCAGGATCAGCCGCATGGCCTGAGGTTCAATGCCTGTAATCCTTTTTCCGGTTTCCCTGCTCTGCTGGGCAATAAAGTGGCTGACCAGCAGGGGCAGGTCCTCCCGCCTTTCTCGCAACGGGGGCAAATGGATGGGAAAGACCTTCAACCGGTAATAAAGGTCCTGACGAAAAGCCCCCTGGGCCAGGAGTGACTCCAGATCGCGATGCGTGGCTCCAATAACCCGGATATCGATTTTCCGGGATCTGGATTCTCCGACCCGTTCCACTTCCCGTTCCTGAAGAACACGGAGCAGCTTCACCTGAATGGACGGACTGAGCTCTCCAATTTCGTCCAGGAAAATCGAACCTCCATGGGCCTCTTCAAAGCGCCCGCGCCGGTCTTTGACGGCTCCGGTGAACGCGCCCTTGACGTGCCCGAAGAGCTCGCTTTCCAGCAGGGTCTCGGTCAAAGCTGAGCAGTTAACGGTCACAAAGGGCTGCTCGGCCTGCTCGCTGTTGTAGTGGATGGCCCTGGCAATGAGCTCCTTTCCGGTCCCGCTCTCTCCGTGGATGAGAACTGTGGACCTGCTGTCCGCCGCAGCCCGGACCCGGGAAAAGACCTCCTGCATGGCCTGACTCTTGCCCAGGATATTGGCAAAGCGGTAGTGCTCTGAAAGGAGGTGCCTGGCTTCTTCCGCCTTGTGCCTGGCCTTGTGCAGCTCTGTCATGTCGGTCACAGTCTCCACTATGCCGATAACCTGTCCCTCCTCGTCCTTGACCACCCTGGCCTGCTTGATGACCGGGATATCCCTGCCTTCCCGATGCCTAAGGACGCATTCCTTGGCTTCCGGGCTCTCATGCTCCAGGATCCCGCACTCACGGACATCAGCCGGGCAGACTCGGCCCAGACACCGGCTAAAGCCTAAGATCTCACAGGAACGTCCCAGGGCCTCGGATGAATCGTAACCGGTGATTTGCTCCATAGACCTGTTCCAGGAGGTAATCCGGCCCTGGGTATCCAGGGTGAAAACCCCTTCGGCCATAGAGTCCATAATCTGATTTAGAAACCGGACATTCCATACAGCATGGTTCTTTTCCGTCATTTCCCCTCCTGATGTGAATGCCTCTATAACGTTACGGCAACGTTACACAAAGCATGTATAACGTTACTTGATCAATCCGGCAACCTCACTTTTTTTGGGCGCTTTGGCTCAAAAATATTTCAGACTTGCCGGGGGCGAGGCTCGTATAAAACGAGATTTTGCTTTTTCCGTCACCCCGGCGTAGGCCGGGGTCCAGCTCTTACATTTCAGTCTGGATTTAGGTCCCGGATCTGGTCCGGGATGACGTTCTTTCGCCGGAATGACGGAGGGGGTTACCCGCCAGTTTCACCCCCGATCAAACTGGGCGGCTGCGGCCAGCGGCGGCGCTGAACACTGAACACCGAAACCTGAACGCTCCTGCTCCCTTTTGGCATTCTCTTTGCTAGAAACAAGACCAGGCATATCCCAAAGAGTGAACAAACCAACCCAAAGGAGAATACTTATGGCATCTCAGATCAGCACCCAGCAACTCGATGAACTGATCAATTCAGGCGTTACCTTACTGGACTTCAGCGCTTCCTGGTGCGGACCATGCAAGGCACTGGAGCCGGTCATCACCCAGCTCAACGACCAGTATGCCGACCAGGCTGTGATCAAGAAGATAGACATTGACCAGAACCGGGACTTAGCGGTCCAAATGGGTATTCAAAGCGTGCCCACGCTGATCGTGTTCAAGGACGGGCAGGAAAAGCAGCGGCTCATCGGCATGCAGAGTAAAGATGTCCTGCAAAAGGCCTTGGATGCCGCTTTGTCCTGAAAGCAGGAGAGCTCAAGCTCCAAAAGCCAACAACCATGGTCTGAATTGCACAAAATCACACATCATCCAAAGGATCAGCCATGTGGAAACTCTTATCCACCATCAGCAAGCATTTGACCATCGCCATTCCGGTGATGATGGTCCTGGGATTTATCTGTGGTGTTGTCGTGGATGCGTCAGCCCTGAAAGGTCTGATCATTCCCTTCACCTTCCTCATGGTTTATCCCATGATGGTCAACCTGAAAATCAAGAAGGTCTTTGAAGGCGGGGATGTCAAGGCCCAGATCCTGACCCAGGCCATCAACTTCGGCATCATTCCCTTTGTTGCCTTCGGCCTGGGGATGCTTTTCTTCAAGGACGACCCCTACATGGCCCTGGGCATGCTTCTGGCCGGACTCGTGCCCACCAGCGGGATGACCATCTCCTGGACCGGCTTTGCCAAGGGAAACATAGCCTCAGCCGTGAAGATGACTGTGATTGGCCTGACCCTGGGCTCACTGGCCACTCCTTTTTATGTCCAGGCTTTGATGGGAGCCAGCCTGGAGGTCAATGTCCTGGCGGTCATGAAGCAGATCGTGATCATTGTATTCATCCCCATGCTGGCCGGCTACATTACCCAGCAAGGCCTGATCAGGCGCTACGGGCAAAAAGGCTTTCAGCAGGACTGGGCTCCGAAGTTTCCGGCCCTATCCACCCTTGGAGTCGTGGGCATTGTGTTCATTGCTATGGCCCTGAAGGCCAAGCCCATTGCCGGCTCGCCCCAGATGCTCCTGTATATCCTGATTCCCCTGCTCATCATTTACACTTTCAACTACGTCTTAAGCAGCTATATCGGCAGAAAACTCCTGCCCAGAGGAGATGCCATCGCCCTGGTTTACGGCTCGGTGATGCGCAATCTGTCCATTGCCCTGGCCATCGCCATCAATGCCTTTGGCCCTGAGGGCTCCAGCGCGGCCCTGGTCATAGCTGTGGCCTACATTGTCCAGGTTCAGTCCGCTGCCTGGTATGTCAAATTTTCCGACGTCATCTTCGGGCCTCCTCCAGCTCCCGAACCAGAGAGGATAAAGGAAGAGGTCCCGTCCAAACCACAACCGGAAGAAGCTCTGGAAACATTTTCTGTGCCGGAGCTTAAAAAGATTCTCTATGTCACAGACTTATCCCCGAGTGCCAGGTATGCCGGAACATACGCCTGCAGCCTTGGAGTGAAGTACAACGCAGAGGTCACGGTCATGCATGTATTGCCCGATATTCTGGAAGAGCTTTCAGAGACCGCTGGGATCGACATCTCCGATCGCGTGGATAAGAGGACATGGAACGAATTTAACGAATACGGCATTGAGCATGCCCGGGAAGAAGTCCGCAGGCGGGTCGAATCGACCTCCCGCCAGATCACCAGGTTGGTCCCCTATTGTCCGATGCATCCGGAAAATATCCGGGTTGAGGCTGGAAGCCCTGAGGACAAAATCGTGCAGGTGGCTGAGGAAGAGGGCTTTGATCTGATTATCCTGGGTACTTACGGACACAGCGCCATTGAGAATGCCTTTCTGGGCAGCGTAGCTCAGGGCGTGATCCGCAAGAGCTCTGTCCCTGTGCTCTCGGTCAAGCTCCCGCCCAAAGCAAAAGCAGGCAGCTCATGATACCAGAAAAAATGATTTTTCCATCCAAGGAGGATTCTATGCAATCGACAACACTTTATACTGCAGAAACCGGCAAATCTCTGGATGACTTTCTCCGGGATCTCAGACAGGTTGGAGCCCAAAAGGGTTTTCTCATTCACAACGAAGACAAAATGGAAATGAGCCACACTTTTGGCCGACATGGCATTGAAGTGGCCGAGGACTTTGATCTGCACATGATTCAGATCTGCAACCCGGAAAAGGCTGCAGGCAGCTTAAGCAAAAATCCGGAGCGGGCCGCACTCATGCCCAAGTTCATCACTACCTTCAGCAAGAATGGAGCCCTGCAAATCAGGATGTTGGTCTATGGCCAGGACCTTATCCAGGACCTCATCGGGGATGCTGACTTCGCCCAATCCGTGCAGGCCTCCTACCAGGCCATTATGGATATAATTGAACAGGCCAGGAAGTAAACTCCCAGGGACAAAAGGCGAGGTCCTCTGGACGCCGGGGTCCAGCTCTTAAAATTTCAGTCTGGATTCCGGCTGGAGCCTGTGCTGGACCCCGATCCAGTACCGGAATGACGCAAGGGGTGACTCAAAGTTTCATCCTTGATCAATCCGGCAAACTTCTCCTTTTTTTGCCCGCTTTGGGGCAAAAAAATATTTCAGATTTGCCGGAGGCAAAGCTGAAAGCTGAACACTATATCTGAAAAATTGGCTTTCCTGTTCTATAGGCAACGGCCTGACACACGGCCACAAGCTCCTGGCTGGCATCTGTGACCCTGATGTCATACGTAGCAGTCTTCCGGGAACAACTTATTTCTTTTGCCTCTGCCATCAGGATCATTGCACTTGTCGGGCTCTTGATATAGGTCACGTTCACATTTAAGGCCACTGCTATGGAGCCCCCAGTCTGGCTTGCAGTCTCAAATGCTTCATCAATCAGGGAAAATATTGCCCCGCCGTGGGCTCGGGAGTATATGTTGGCCATGGAGTCAGGATCATAGGGCATTTGGACCTTTGAATACCCCAACCCCAATTCCAAAAGGCGCATATTCATTTTCCGGGCCAGCGGCTCTTTTTCCACTGCCTGGAAGATCGACGCTTTGACTTCAGGATCTATGTCTTGGGCCTTGTTCAATTCAACCTCCTTTGCATATTCAATTTGCCCATCAGGAGTTTCATACCAGAACAGTTTGACTTGACGGAACAGGACTTTGCTGACAATTATATCATCAAAGACATGTTCAAACTGCCATGATCTCACCGTCAAACGCCCATTGATCGGTCAAATCATTCGAGGCCACTCCGTAAATAAAAAACTTTGTGCCCTTATTCTTATGAGCCCAGGTATAAAGACACAGAACCGGCTCAAGGCCGATTCATACCAGAGCAGTCCAGGGTTGTTGTTTCCCCTGATTCTCTTTTGCATTCTTTGTGCTCTGAGCTTGCTCTCCGGTTGCGGAACCAAGCACACGCCAGGACCGCAAGCCCCCCAAAGCCAGACAAAGCAACTCTCCTCCCTGGGATATACTATCCAGGCCGGGGCATTTTCCCAGGCCGACAATGCCATAAGACTGACCGAAAAACTTGATGATTTTGGGCTGGAGCCTTATTACTTCCATCATCCCTCCGGTCTGTACAAGGTGCGCTTCGGCAATTTTTCCACCAGAAAGACCGCAGAATCCCGAGCCCGGCACTTAGTCGACTCAGGCTATATCACAACATATTATATAGTCAGGCCCCAGGATTCTTCACTGGCCGGATCCAAAGCCGGCGACCACAGGCACCTGCGGGAAAAGCTTGTGCAGACAGCAAAAGATTTCATCGGTCTGCCCTATCAGTGGGGTGGAACCCGAGCTGAAGAGGGCTTTGACTGCAGCGGTCTGACCATGGCTGTATACCGGCTCAACGGACTTGATTTGCCCCGGACCTCCAGGGATCAGTTCGGGGCAGGCACCGCGATCAACCGCAACACATTAACCAAGGGTGACCTGGTCTTCTTCGCTCCGTCAGCTTCGCAAAAGGTTTCCCATGTCGGGGTCTACGCAGGAAACGGCCGTTTTATTCACGCCCCAAGCAGAGGTAAAACTGTCAGAATCAGCTCTTTGAAAAGCCCATATTACCAAAACAGCTTTGCCGGAGCCAGGACATATCTCCAGTGATGCGTACATTTCTCCGCTGGTCCAGAATTCGTCTGCCAAAGCTCTCTGGCATGACTGGGAAAAGGCCTTGGTGGCGGTGGGCTGCGAGAGCCTTTGGTTTCCTTCTGCTCCTGAGCATTGCCGTGACCCTGCCCTGGCGGTGGCTCCAACCACCTACAACCTCATTTATCCTCCAGGATTGGCTGAGCCATGAAGGGCCCATTCACCACCAATGGGTCCCCTGGGATCAGATCTCGCCCGCTGTTCCCATCGCCGTGGTCGCGGCCGAAGACCAGAAGTTCCCAGATCACCATGGTTTTGACTTCCAATCACTTATGAAAGCACTCCGGGAAGAGAGCAATCAACCTCGCGGGGCGAGCACGATTTCCCAACAGCTGGCCAAGAACCTGTACCTTTGGCCCGGGCGCAACCTGGTGCGCAAGGCTCTGGAAGCATATTTCACCATAATTATCGAGCTTACCTGGCCCAAACGCCGAATATTAGAGGTCTATCTCAATGTTGTGGAGTTTGGGCCCAGGACCTATGGGGTGGAGGCAGCGAGTCGTTTGTTTTTCGCCAAACGCCCAGCCCAGGTCACACTCCATGAGGCCGCACTTCTGGCCGCTGTACTGCCGAGCCCGAAACGCATGTCTGCGGCCCGTCCTTCTGAATATGTGCGCAAAAGAGCCTCTCAAATAAAAGCCCAGGTCAGGGCCTTGGGCGGACCCGGCTATCTGGATTGGCAGTAAACCTTCCCAAGGAGATATCTCCTGATCCGGTTCACCCCTGTTTTTCCCTGGGCAGAGTCATTGTAGAAGGTTGTGTTTTATGCATCTCATACTCATCTTCGTCCTGATTTTCCTGATCGGAACCCATCTGGTCCAAAGCCTGGCCGACCTGCTCAATCTCAAGTCGCTCAAGTCATCCTTGCCCCGGGAGTTTGCAGATGTCTTTGATCCCCAGACCTACCTGACCGCTCAGGACTATACAAAGGCCAAAACGAAACTGGACCTGACATCCTCAAGCCTCGGCCTGATCATCCTGGTGATTTTCATCGTATCTGGAGGATTGCCCTGGCTGGACGCCTGGGTCCGCTCTATGGGCCTACATCCTGTCCTCAGCGGACTGATCTTCCTGGGGCTTCTTGGTCTGGCCTCGGACCTGCTCTTCCTGCCGTTTCAGCTTTACTCAACCTTTGTTTTGGAGGAGAAATTCGGGTTCAACCGTATGAGCCTGGCCACTTTTTTGCAGGACAAACTCAAAGGCTTTCTGCTCGTCCTGCTTATCGGCGGCCCCTGCCTGGCCGGAACCATTCTCTTTCTAAACGCTTATCCGGCCTGGGGCTGGGTATGGGCCTGGGGTGGAGTCAGTACAGTGCTGATCGGAGTACAGTACATCGCTCCAACCTGGATCCTGCCCCTGTTCAACACCTTTATGCCGCTTGAGGATGGGGAGCTGAAAGACAGAATCCTGGAATACGCCAGACAAAACGGAGTTACGATCCAGGACATTTTGGTCATGGACGGCTCCAAACGATCAGCCAGGTCGAATGCATTTTTTACCGGCTTTGGCCGCAAAAAGAGAATTGCTCTTTTTGATACCTTGCTTGAGAAACACTCTCCAGAGGAACTGGTTGCGGTCCTGGCCCATGAAGTCGGACACTGGAAATTAAGGCACATCCGTAAAATGCTGCTCTTGGGAATAGGCAAAACGGGAATCGTTCTCTTCTTGCTCGCAGCAGCGGTCAGGTTTGACCCCCTTTTTGAGGCCTTCTGGCTGGAGCAAGCTTCCGTGCATGCCGGCCTGGTCTTGTTCCTGCTTGTGTACACCCCGCTTTCCCTGCTGCTCTCCATTGCTTTGCATTATCTTTCCCGTCAACATGAATTCGAGGCTGACGCGTTTGCAGCCAGGACTACAAGGCAGCCGGAGTCTCTTATCCAGGCCCTGAAAAAGCTTTCCAGAGATAATTTGTCCAACCTGACCCCTCATCCGCTCAAGGTCTACCTGGAATACTCTCATCCTCCAGTCCTTGAACGTATCCGGGCCCTGCGGCATGGATGAATACCTTTCAACAGGTCAGATGAAACCCAGCGCAAACCGTTTTCGCTTGCTCCAAATGGCGGTTGAACAGCTCAACCGCCTTCTTGGTCGGGACCTGGATGAACTCAATACCCAATGTCTGGAGATGGGCCTGCAGTTCTTGGGTGCCTTTCATCATTCCGGGCTCCCCTTGGCCAAGGATGATGATCTGTGGTTTATAGCCAATTATCGCATCCAGGTCTCTGATCGTTACCGCATGCCCTCGCTCTCTCCACCACGGTGAAATTACGTCCTCCTTGCAGATCAAAACATCTTCAGTGAACACCCGGCCTTGAATTTTCATTCGGCCGAAAGAGTAACTCTCGATCATGATCCTGCTCCTTAAAGCCTTTTGGCAGAAACATATGCATTTCCAGGTCAATAGGCCAAACGTAAGTTTCATTCATGATCAATCCGGCAAATTTTCTTTTTTGGGCGCTTTGGCCCAAAAATAGTTCAGACTTGTCGGAGGCAAGGCTGGAAAGCACACTTTTTTAGTTTTGAACTCTTGCTTTTCCTTCCTGGTTTTGTCGAATACTTTCCAATTCTTCCCAGCGCACATATACCTCTTCAATCTCTTGCTGCAAAGAGCTCAGGCGATCCATGGCCTGTTTGATCAAGACCTCATCCTGGCGGTAAAAATCTTCTCCGGCCATGTCCGCATGCAGTTGAACCAGCTCCTCTTCCTTGGCTTCGATCTCCTCCGGAAGCTGCTCCAGTTCTCGGGCCTCTTGAAAAGTCAACCGCCGGGGCCGGGCTTTTGGCTCCGCTCTTTTCAATACTTTCTTTTTCTGTACCTTTTGCGTCTTGTCCCAGCCAGGCTCATTCCAGAGCTGCCCCCAATCCGGCACAGCCCCGGCATATTCCACAACCTGTCCCTGGCCTTGGAAAACCAATGTCGAAGAGACAACGTTTTCCAGAAACTGCCGGTCATGGCTGACGACAATGACTGTCCCCTCAAAATCCACAAGTTTGGCTTCCAGAAGCTCCAAGGTCTCGCTGTCCAGGTCATTGGTCGGCTCATCCAAGACCAGCACATTGGCCGGTTTGGCGAACAGCGCAGCCAACAAGAGCCGGTTGCGCTCTCCGCCGGAAAGCAGCTTGCTGGGCACCTGGGCCCGTTCCGGCGTAAACAGAAAATCCCGCAGATAGGACACAACATGCCGGCGTTTGTTCCCCACATCCAGGAAGTCATTTCCATCGGCTATTATCTTCCGGGCCGGGGTCTCAGGGGGCAGGGCCTCCCGCATCTGGTCTGAATATGCGATATGCAGATTGGTTCCCTGCCGTAACCGTCCCCGCTCCGGCCTCAAATCACCAAACAGCCCGCGCAGCAAGGTCGTCTTGCCGCACCCGTTGGGTCCGACTATACCAATCTTATCACCCCGCAATATGACCAGGGAAAAATCTTTGACCATCGCTGACTGACCATAGCCCAGGCTGATTTCCTCTGCCTCCACCACCACGCGTCCGCTTTGCCTGGCTTCCTGGATAGCCAACCGGGCCTGACCCTTCCGTTGCCGCCGCTCCCGGCAATCGCGGCGCAGTTTCTCCAGCGCCCGAACCCGGCCCATATTCCGCTTCCGCCTGGCCTTGAGCCCCTTGCGCAGCCAGGCTTCCTCCTCGGCCAGACGCTGGTTTTGACGCCGCCACCTCTCCTCTTCTGCGTCCAAAGCTGCTTCCTTGCGCTGGCAATATGTGGCATAATCACATGCCCACCGGGCCAAGCCCCCACGATCGAGCTCCAAAATCCCATTGGCAACCCGGCTCAGAAAGGCCCGGTCGTGGGTAACAAAGACCAGGGTCGGCACATGGCGCAGGATGTAATCTTCCAGCCACTGGATGGATTGCATGTCCAGATGGTTGGTTGGCTCATCCAAAAACAGGATATCCGGACTTCCGACCAGGGCTTTGGCCAGCAAAGCCCGCCGCAGGACACCCCCGGAGAGTTTGCTGGTCGAAGATGCTCCGTCCAGTTTGAGCCGGGTGAGCATCTCCTGTATTTTCCGGTCGGCGTCCCATCCATTGTGGCGCTCAACCTCGTGCTGAGCTGACTCCAGAGCCCGCATATCCCTGGTCTGGCCTTTGTCCAGGGCAGCGAGCTGCTGTTGATAGGCCACCAGGCTCTCGCCCTGCCGGCCTAATCCGGATGCCACAAGGGCATAAACGCTGGTCTTTATTCCCGCTGCCGGAATTTCCTGAGGCAAATTGGCCACTTCCACGTCTGGTGCCCAGTACACCATTCCGGAATCCGGAACACGCGTTTTACTTAGGATATGCATAAGAGTGGACTTGCCCGCCCCATTGCGTCCCACAAGACACAGGCGATCGCCAGGGTGGATATGCACATCCACATGATCCAAAATCGGGGTCCCTATGAAGTTTAAGCAGAGTTGCGATGCTGTGAGCAGAGACATCTTTTCCTATATGTTTTGTTTTTATTGAGCCTGCCTTCAGCTCCTGTAGTGGATCATGATAAACGTTCACACCCCATCCAGACAAGAGCTCTGTGCGGAGCGTGTCCTGTACGAGTTATTTTTCATCCAGGACACCTCTTACTCGCGCACACAGGTCCTGGACCGAGAAGGGCTTCTGGAGAAATGCAACACCCTCATCCAGAACCCCATGCTGGCTGATGAAGGCTTCAGTGTATCCAGACATATAAATGACCTTCAGGGCTGGGAAACTCTGCACCACGTGTTCATACAAAGTTTTTCCGTCCATATCCGGAATGACCACATCAGTGAGCAAAAGATCAAGGGAATGCGTGTGCCTGCTGAGCAGCTCAAGACATTCAGCTCCACTCGAAGCACAGAGTACATTGTATCCCTGGTCTTTCAGCACAGTCACTGTCAATTCCTGGACCATATCGTTGTCCTCGACAACAAGCACAGTTTCCTGTCCCCGAACATCCTGTCCCCGAATATTTCGTTGTTCATCAGTAAACGATCGCTCTTTTGCCTGTATACTCTCCGCTGCAGGAAGATAAATAGTAAAGGTTGTTCCCTGGCCGGGTTCGCTTGAAACCAGAATATTCCCTTGGTGTTGCTTAACAACCCCGTAAACCGAAGCCAGGCCAAGGCCTGTTCCTTTTCCTGTCGCCTTGGTAGTGAAAAACGGTTCAAAGATATTGTCTTGAGTCTCTTTGTCCATGCCCTGGCCGGTATCATTGACTATGAGCAGGATATAGCTTCCAGGCTCCAGGTCCCGCTGATTGGCCGCATGTATATCCTTCAGGTCTGCCATATGAGTTTCTACGGTCATGGTCCCTCCCTTGGGCATGGCATCCTGGGCATTGATAGCCAGATTAAGGATGATCTGCTCCAGCTGAGTCCGATCTGCCCGAATGGCCTGGAGGTTGGCCCCGAGTTTGAAATGGATGGTGATATCTTCTCGTATTGTCTTGTGCAAAAAGACTTCAAAATTTGAAAGAACTTGATTTACATCCAGATTCTCCACCTTCAAGGTCTGCCTGCGGCTGAAGGCCAGAAGTTGCTGCACCAGATTCCGGCTGCGCTCACTGGCCCGGTGTATAAGCTCGGCAATTTTTTTTTGCTCGGCATCCAGCTCGGGGGCAGCCAACAGCAAATCGCCATATCCCAGAATGACCAGGAGCATGTTGTTCAAGTCATGAGCTACACCACCAGCCAAGCGGCCGATGGAATCCATTTTCTGAGCCTGAAGCAGTTGCTTTTGAAGATTTTCCCTTTCCTCCACAGCCTGCTTCCTCTCGGTAATATCACGGAACATGGCTAAAAACTCACCGGTATGAAGTCTGACCAGAATTTCTTCAGTGCTGCGGCTGCTTCCATCTTTGCAAAGCAATTCCCGTTCAAGACGGACATTTGTTTTTTGAGAGGCATCGTCTGTAAAAAAGAAACATTCATTATGATCTGCAGATGAAATAAGATCAGCTATTCTCTTCTGAAGAAGTTCATTTGGTTGATAACCAAGCATGTTGCATGCAGTGGGATTGCAATCTCTTATATATCCTTCAGAATCCATAAGAAATATTCCCTCTCCTGCCTCCTCGAATATGCTTCTATAGCGATCCTCGCTTTCTTTTAACTTACCAATCTCAGCCTTTCTCCTCTCAGTAAGTTCAAAAGCAGCTTCCACTACCCCGATGGTCTGCCCCTTCTCATCCTTGATGGGCATTGCCCGTGATAACCAGTAACCTTGGGACTTGGGCCAGGATTTCTGGTTTTCCGGGATAAGCTCAGCCTCAGCAAACCTGCCTGTCTCTAAGGCTTTGGTAACCGGACAATTGCTGCAACGTTCCATAAGTTTCCAAACAAGGTGACACTGCTTTCCCCTTATTTCTTCGATGGATGCCCCAGTAGCGTCTCGGTAGGCTTTATTCGCCCACAAAATATTTTGCTGGGTATCGTGAAAGGCAATAATGACCGGTACGTTTTCAAGAACCTGGGCCTGAATCGTATCGCAATTCTTTCTTTCCATAACTTTATTTATTAGCAGTCAAACTCATAGATATTTACGGATCTTTGTCAACTTCCTGGAAACGGACTGGTATTTCCAGGGCCTCATCCAAAGCCGGATTGTCCGAAGGATTGTCCTTGCGCAGAATCAAGGTGCCTTGCTGGCCGTAAGCTGGGGACTCGAAAGTCAGGCGGCAGGTAAAAGAAACAAAACCCCGGGTCATCCACTCACCCTGGGCCGAAGCGACCCCCTGGGCAATGATCAGGCCGTCCCAATTGGTCAGCAGAACCGGGAAATCTCCTTCAAAAAACCAGTTTCCTCTGGCCCTGCCCTGGACAAGCAGTGGAGAATCGATCTTCTCTCCTGGCAACGGGGAAGTAAGCATTATCTTGTCCTCCTTACAGTTGCCTTGGGCGTCGATCCGGATCACCTCAAAGGCCTGAAGGACTCGTTCATCTTTATCCTGCATTGATTCTTTTTTGGCCCCGGCCAGAACCACAAAGCGCGGAACGTGGGGCCTCTGTTTTAAGTTGTGGACCAATTCAGACCACGTATCATTTTTTATGTCTGCGGCCTGAAGTGTGTACACCCGCACTTTATCCCCGCAAGGCTGGTATTTCAGCTCCTCATGCCTCTGATCCCAGTATACATATCCGGAATATACCTGATCAGCCGATTCCGCCCTGGGCCTGGTCTGTATTCGGTCATCGTCAACAGCTGGTGGCTCTCTCTCCTGGTCAACTCCATATATGACCAGCACCAGAATGCCGAGCACCAATATGATTCCTATACTCAACAGCGTTTTGGTAAACATGATCCTTAACCAGCCAGCCTCATGAGGACTGGGAACTTATTTTTTGGCAGAGGTCGCATAAACCAGCTCAGGGTGTAGTGGGAAATCTTTTTTTGGCCCGGTAATTTTGTTTTCAGATGCGTGTTGTCAGAAGTGATCTGGATTCAGCGCCGCCGCTGGCCGCAGACGCCCAATTTGATCCATGATGAAACTGGAGAATTGGCTTACAAGGGGCGAATGATCATTCGCCCACTTTGACCAGTCACGCGTCTTCGCGTGACTGGGGCTACATATTTGGAATATCGTCCAGGGTAATTGTCAAATCAAGCTCTTTTTCCTTCCAGGCCTTAATTCTGGCGGTCATGACTTCAATGCGGCCGGTGAATACGGCAATGACCGTCTTCCATCCTGCTGTAGCCAAAGCATGGTCCACAGCCTCATCTTCATCCAGAATAACCTGGATATTCGGCTTTCTGGGATTGCTTCTGGCTCCCTGGACAATAAGGTCCATGATCTCCTTGCTGTCCCGGCCCCGGGCATAGTCTTCATCCTTCCAGACAATGAGCTGGTCAAAATACTCGGCCGCCACCCGGCCATAATCCATCAGATCCACGTCTCGCCTGTCCCCGGTTCCAGCCAGAATACCCACTTTATGGCCCCCTCCCAAGGAGGACACAAACTTGCCGATAGCCTCCATGCTGGGCGGATTATGGGCATAATCTATGAGCACCTTGTATTTTTCAAACTCAAAGACATTCATCCGCCCGGGCAATTGAGCTGAGGTAGGGAAGAAGGTCTGCAGGCCGGTCCTGATCTCCTCCACGCTCACATCCTGCACAAAAGCGGCCAGGCTGGCGGCCAGAACGTTTTGGATCTGAAAGGCGGCTTTTCCGGAGTAGGTTAAAGGTATATTGATCACTTTATCCACCTGGATGGCCCAGTCCCCCTTGAGCAAAGTGATGCTCCCCTCGTCATACACTGCGGCTGTTCCCCCCTTTGCACAGTGCTCCTTTATGCGGGGATTGGTTGCGTCCATGCTGAACAGGGCCACTTGACACGGGACATTCTCCCGCATGGAATACACATTGAGATCGTCGGCATTTAACACAGCATAGCCTTCCGGGCGGACGTTTTCTGCCACCAGAGACTTCAGCCGGGTCAACTGCTCCAGGTTATGAATGCCGCAAAGTCCCAGGTGATCGGAAGCCACATTGGTCACCACCCCCACATCGCTTACGTCGTAGCCCAGGCCGGCCCGCATCATCCCCCCTCTGGCGGTTTCAAAGACAGCATAGTCCACTGTAGGATCGCGGAGCACAAAACGAGCGCTCTCCGGCCCGGAACAATCCCCTTTGTACATACGACTGTTTTGGATATATATCCCGTCTGTGGTGGTGGTTCCCACCCTTTTCCCGTGTATTTTCATCATATGGGCGATCAAACGTGTGGTGGTTGTCTTGCCGTTGGTGCCGGTCACGGAAATTATGGGAATCCGGCCCGGCTGGCCGGAAGGAAAGAGCATGTCCAGGACCGGGGCGGCCACATTTCTGGGTCTGCCCACAGTGGGCTCCAAATGCATGCGAAACCCAGGAGCACCGTTGACCTCAATAATGGCCCCGCCATTTTCGGTTATGGGCTCACTCAGGCTGGAGGCCATCACATCGATCCCGCAGATATCCAGATCGATGATCCGGGCCACTCTTTCGGCCATGAATATATTGGCTGAATGGACCGTCTCGGTCACATCCTCGGATACACCGCCTGTACTTAAATTGGCCGTGGTTTTGAGGTACACAACCCGTCCCTGGGGCAAAATCGCATCCAAGGTTAAATTTTCCTGTTCCAATAGACGCCTGGTCATCCCGTCCACACAAATCTCGGTGAGCACCTTCTCGTGCCCGTATCCCCGACGGGGATCCTGATTGACCGCTTCTATCAACTCCTGGATGGTGGACCGCCCGTCGCCCACAACATGGGCCGGGGTTCGCCTGGCTGCGGCCACAAAAGTGTAATTAATTACGAGAAGCCTGAAATCAGAACCAGTGACCAACTGCTCCACAATGACCCGGCTGGAATAGTCCCAGGCTGTGGCAAAGGCAGTCCCGGCTTCATCCAGGGTATGAACATTTATAGTCGCTCCCTGGCCTTGATGACCGTCCACCGGTTTGATGACCACTGGAAATCCAATGCGCCGGACGGCATCTTCCACCTCTTGCAAAGAAGAAACAACGCAACCCGCGGGCACCGGACACCCATTGTTGGAGAGCATATTCTTGGTCTCTTCCTTGTCGTAGGCGATTTCCAGTCCAATACTGCTGGTTTTTCCGGTTACAGTGGCCTGGATTCGCTGTTGATGCACACCCCATCCCAATTGAACCAGGGAGTACTGGTTTAAACGTAAAATAGGAATGTTTCGTTTTTTGGCTTCCTCAACAAGAGATCCTGTGCTCGGTCCGAAACGCCCTTCTTCCCGTATCTCTCTGAGCCGTTGAATATCCTGCTCCAGATCATAGGGCTCAGCCGCTATAAGTTTGCTTACAATGCGAAAAGATGCTTCAGCAGCATAAAAACCAGCTCTTTCTTCCTCGTAGGAAAAGACAACATTGTAAATCGATCCTTCACCTTCCCAGACACACCGACCAAAACCGCAGTTCATTCCGGCCAGGACCTGTATCTCCAGAGCAATATGCTCCATTATGTGGCCCATCCATGTCCCTTCATGCACACGTTCCAGAAATCCTCCGGCATAACTTCGAGAACATCTGTGCTCATATAGCGACGGGAGAAGCTCTTCAAGTCTTTCAGGAAAACCAGGTACTGTATTTGACGGATATTCTACCATGTCTTCCAAATCGACCTGCATAACCATGAGCTTGTGCCGCCAGTTAGACCAATAGTTGGGTCCCCGCAAGGCGCGAATCTCTAAAACCTTCATAATCACTCACATCCCATTATTCACAAATATTCTAAGATAAATCCCAAGTACTCCCAGGAATAAACGTCTCTCTTCCAACAGGAAACACAGTATGAACTCTTGATATAATCCAGGCAAAAGAGTAGCCTACAATTATGAAAAAAACAAAAGGAATTTTGATCATAATCGGTGGAGACCTTTCCCTGCCCTCAGAAGCCAACGGCACGGAAGAACCCGGCAATGGGACCATGCATGAGACTGAAGCGGAAATCATAACCAGGTTTTGTCAACTCCTGCCCCCGGAAACCAAACGCATAGAAATCATCCCCACTGCTTCAGAAGTCCCGGAAAAATCCGGCCGGCGCTACCTGCAGGCCTTCCAGAATCTGGGATTTGAAGATGTCGGTGTGTTGGATATCAGAAATAGAGAGGGAGCTCAAAACGGGAAACTCGCGGCCCGGGCCAGGGAGGCGGGTGGTTTTTTATTTACCGGCGGAGATCAACTGAGATTGACGACCATCTTAGGCGGAACGAGTTTTTTAAATACCCTTATGGAGCGCTATCGACAGGAACCGGTGGTTATTGCCGGCACCAGCGCCGGAGCCATGTGCATGGCGGATACCATGATCTATGAAGGCAGCAGCCACGAGGCCCTGAAAAAAGGCGCAGTCAAGTTCAGCAGCGGGTTTGGACTTTTAGACCATGTGATCATCGACACCCATTTTGTGAAGCGGGGCCGGATCGGGCGCCTGTTTCAGGCCGTGGCCAGCAACCCGGCAGCCCTGGGTATCGGCCTGGGAGAAGACACCGGCCTGCTGATCACCAAGGGGGATATTCAGGAAGCAATCGGCACCGGCCTGATCATTGTGGTCGACGGCTCCACCATCCGCTCCACCAACATGGCCTCCATCAACGAAGGTGATCTTATCTCCATCGAGAACTTAAGCGTCCACGTCATGGTCCCGGGAGACAAATACATCCTGTCCGAGCGGAAGTATGTCCCTGCTCAAGACTCATAAAGTTGCTTATTCAGGGTCCAGCGCCGCTGACGGGCCTGTTATTCGTTATTAGTTATTTGTTATTCGTTAGAAACTGCCGGTTTGATCCAGAAAAAACTGGCGATGAGACAGTAGGGGCGAATAATTATTCGCCCTCTTTTTTCTTTTCGTTTTTCCTTACCAAAGAGAACCTGGGAACGAAAAAAAGGGCAGGGCTTGAGGGCAAGCCCGCCCTACTGGAAGGACCCGGCTCGCACTGAGGCCGTCCTTTGGCGGGACCTCCGGCCAGTCTGAAATATTTCTTGAATCATTAACCGGCAAGCGGAGATACATGAGCGATGAAAAAGAACATTTTCATCATTGGCTTGGATGATTTTAATTTACAAATGATCCAACAGGTAAAGAACGCAGAAAACTACAATTTCATCGGCCTCTTGGACATTCATTCATTAATCGACAGCGGTCAATACCGCCTGCAGGACATGCTGGACCTGGCGGACCAGGAACTCGGTCAGTTTTCCGGATCCATAGATGCCATTGTCGGATACACCGACTTTCCGGTCAGCACCATGGTCCCCATCCTGTGCGAACGGTTCAAGGTCCCCGGGCCTTCCCTGCTAAGCGTGCTCAAATGCGAACACAAGTATTGGAGCCGCCTGGAGCAGAAGCATGTCATTCCAGAATATATCCCGGCCTTTACTCCTTTTGATCCCTTTGACGATCAAGCCCTGGACCGGATCAATCTCGAATTCCCGTTCTGGATCAAGCCCGTAAAGTCCACTGCCTCCCAGCTGGGGTTTCGGATCAACAGCAAAAAAGACTTTGCCCGGGCTGTTTTCATCCTCAGAGAAAAAATCGGGCTGTTCAAGCCTTTTGACTACCTGTTGGACATTGTGCAGCTCCCGCCGGAGGTGGCCAGAGTGAACAGCTCCCACTGCGTGGCCGAACAGATTATCTCCGGACGGCAATGCACCCTGGAAGGCTATGTGCACAATGGCCAGGTCCGCACGTACGGAATTATTGATTCTATTCGCGAGCCCAACCGGACCACCTTTGCCCGATATCAGTACCCTTCCCGCCTCCCCCGCAAGGTCCAGGAGGAAATGGCCAATATCACTGAAAAAGTCATGACCCACATCGGCTTTGATCACTCTGCATTCAATGTTGAATTTTTTTGGAATGAGCGGAAAGACAAGATATGGTTCTTGGAAATCAACACCCGTATCCCCCAGTCCCATAGCGATCTGTTCGCCAAGGTGGACGGGGTTCCCAATCACCAGATCATGCTGGATGTGGCCTTAAATCAGGGCCCCTGGTTTCCCAAACGCCAAGGCCGGTTCAAAGTGGCCGGAAAATTCTTCCTCCGCGAGTATCAAGACAAGCAGATCACCGGTATTCCAACCAAGGAAGATCTGGAGGAAATCGGGACCAAGATACCCGGCACCTTGATCGACCTCCAAGGCAAGGTAGGCA
This sequence comes from Desulfovermiculus sp., assembly GCA_041686195.1. Classification (GTDB taxonomy): domain Bacteria; phylum Desulfobacterota; class Desulfovibrionia; order Desulfovibrionales; family Desulfothermaceae; genus Desulfovermiculus. The sequence continues at coordinate 34,138 of JAWLEI010000004.1, read as the reverse complement.
TGAAGCTCTCCGAAATTCCGGAACAGGACAGCTACAGCTATGCCACGGCATTTATCTATCTGGGAGCCAACTCGCAAAAAGAGCTTGTGGACAAGTTCCAGCAGTGCCGGAAAATGCTCAAGTTTCAGTTTGAAGAACCAATTCCAGTGGTCAGTCCAGACCAGGCTCAAGACCAGCTCCCGGAAACAGCACCTCAGGTAGCCATCCAGGTCCTGACTTCTCCAATCCAGCTGCCGGAACAACACGTACCAATCCCTCATGCAGGTGGTGTCCAGGATCTGGTGAAACCATAAATTTCTTGTACCCCTGTGTGCGGCGCACACAGGGGTACAAGAAATTTACCAGCTCCCGGGCGGTCCGTACATGGCCGCCCGGGGCTCTTCCCCTTCCCGGACCATACCCCGAAACATGCCCTTGGTCAGGAATGCGGCAGCCGCCTGTCCGTGGTGGTTCACGCCAATCAACCCGCCCATACCTCCCAGCTCCTGGATGCGGCTCAGGACCTCTCGGCTTGCTCCCTCCAGGCTATGGCCCTGCAGTTCAACCAAGGTGGAAACCCTGTGAGCAGCCACGGTTCGTATGAAGTATTCACCATCTCCGGTACAGGTCACGGCACACGTGGCGTTGTTCGCATAAATTCCGGCCCCTACAATAGGCGAATCTCCAACCCGGCCGTGCTTTTTATTCAGAATTCCACCTGTAGAACTGGCAGCGGCCAAATTCCCGTGCCGATCCAGACAGACCGCTCCCACTGTGCCCAGCTTTTCTTGACCGTTTATTGACGGCCACTCTTGCGCTGTCCTGCCTTTGGCCTGTATATACTCTTTCCAGCGTTGGGGAGTTGAAAAATACTCCGGGGCCTCCTCCTCCAGCTCCTGTTCCCAGGCAAAGGCCTCGGCCCCTTGCCCTATGAGCAAAACATGCCCCGATCTGTCCATGACCAAGCGGGCGGCACATACCGGGTTTTTGATTCTGGTGGTCCCGGCCACTGCTCCGGCCTGCAGGTTTTGCCCGTCCATTATGGAGGCGTCCATCTCATTTTTGCCCTCATGGGTGAACACCGATCCCCGGCCGGCGTTGAATAATGGGGAGTCTTCCAGAACCATGACTGCTTCCTGCACCGCATCCACTGCCCGGCCATCGGCTTTGAGAACAGACCGGCCGGCCTCCAGGCTCTGGCTCAGAGTGCCCAGATGCTCCTGCTCCTCTTCCGGAGTGAATTTTTCCGGTACAATATCTTCACATCCGGCATGAATCAGCAAAACATATCTCGTATTCATACATGATCCCTTGGTATTTCGTAACGCCAATTCCGGGCAAAGATCCGTTCATCCCGGATAAAGGCGTCCAGCTCGGCATAGATCCAAAAACAGTCAGCTGAGGAGGTCAATACTGTCCGGGTTGTTGTGTGCACCGCCCACTGCCCGCGCTGAAAACTGCGTTCCCAAATGGTTTCCCCGCGCAGGGAATCAAAGTCGTCGCCCTGGTAGATATACCACTCCCTGGCCCGGGTGCTCACAGTCCAGTCAATGTCTTCCAGGCAAAAGGCCCCCTCGTCCTTGACCACTTCCAGGGTAGCCTCGTCCCGGCCCAGATCCCGGATAACCCGCCAGGCGTGCTTCTTGGGCTGGACCTGGCTGACTGCCGGTCCAGGAGCGCCTTCCGGTTCTTGAAACTCCCTCAAGTTCTTATCTCTTTCCCTGGGACGGCGGATCGGAAGCTCCAACCGGCTGGCACCGGAGTATACGCTGAGGCGCACAGGATACGGAGATGGCCAGGCCAGGGGCCAATAGGAGGAAGAAATGGAGATCCGCAGGCGGTGTCCGGCTGGAAAGCTCTGGGCGATGTAGTTCAAGGGCACCTGCACAGAATACGTCATCCCTGGTTCGAGGAGCTCTGGTTCGGCATGTCCCTTTCGGTGACAAAGATTGAGCAAGCCGTAGGTCACCCGGGTGGCCTTATCATCCGGGGCCACATCCGAGAGCCGGACCGCAATCATGGCCACCGGCCGGTTGGAAGACACATCCAGATTCACAACCGGGGCCCCTAAGATTTCCAAAGTCTCGGACAATGGTTCGGTCTCAAAGACCAAAGCCCCGCCGTCCTCTTCCCGCTGGTCGTGGGGGAGATCCGGAGGCGCGGCATAGGAACACCATTTCCCTGCATACAGGCCCACGCTGAGCGGAGATTGAATGCAAAACCGGGTGGAATCCTCAGGCCGACCCGGGCAAAGTGTGTGTCCGGGATGAAAGTAATATGTGTACGGATTAATAGCCGGTGCAGGCCAGATCTCTTCAGCCACCCAGCGCCCGGGCCGGTGTTTGTAGCGTGTATTTGGCGGGACGCTGTTCTGCATCCAGACCCGGAGCATGGGCTCATCCATTACGCCCAGCTCTTCTCCTTTCAACCAGGTATCCCACCAGCGCAAGGCTTCCTGCAAAAAACCAATGGCCGGGCCCGGGACCCCGAAATGGGGATACTTATGGCTCCAGGGACCGATAAGCCCCTTGCGGGGCACCGAAAGTCCGGCCAAAAGCCGAAAGACTGCATTGGAATATCCGTCTGCCCAGCCGCTGACTGCCAGAACCGGGCAGGTAATAGCCGAGTAGTCCTCGCATACCGAACCGTGCCGCCAGTAGGCATCCCGGAGCTGATGCTCCAGCCATTTTTTCAGCCACAGCCCGCTGCCCTCCAGGCGCGAAAACCACATATCCAGCCAGGCATCGCCCACCAGAGCCGGATCCGGGGGACATGAGTTGTACCCGAACATGGTTGAAGCCCAAGACAGATTGTCCCCCAAAAGGCACCCGCCCATGTAGTGGACATCATCAGCGTAGCGATCATCCGTGGAGCAGACCGTGATCACGACCTTAAGCTCCGGAGGCTGCAAAGCAGCCATTTGCAGAGAGTTGAAGCCGCCCCAGGAAATGCCCATCATGCCGATATTCCCATTGCACCAAGGCTGGTCAGCAATCCAGGCCAAGACCTCCAGGCCGTCCCGTTGTTCAAGGGCCAGGTACTCATCCTCCAAGACCCCTTCGGAATCCCCGGCCCCACGCAGATCAACACGGACGCAGGCATAGCCGTGGCCGGCAAAATAGCCGTGGGTTATACTATCACTCACTGCTTCGACGTCTCGTTTGCGGTAAGGAATGAATTCCAGAATTGCCGGTACTGGTGCCTGTTCAGCACAACCGGGAAGCCAAATCTTGGCCGCCAGACGCACCCCGTCGGACATGGGGATCCAGACATGCTCCAGGACACTGATTGATTCCGGAAAAGAAGTTACGATCTTCATAGCCTTTGTATCCTTGGGGTAAACCTACAGACCCGGATCAGTTCAGTTCAAGGAAATTGAACATTTAAACTATGAGGGAGAGATAGATCACACAGACATTGAGAAGAAATAGGTACTTTCCATGCAGGAGAGATTGGACTGACAAAGCCCGCCCCTCTGATCAATCTGTTCTCAGCTGCAGGGAGCGGGAAGTGCCAGCAGATCGAGCCAGCCTCAAGAGCGTATCTGGAGGTTTACAGCCCCTTTCTTTCGAAAATCACAAACAGGCACAGAACCAGAATGCATAAGACCGCAATCACCGGCCAATGACCTATTCCAAACACCTCCGGCCAGGTCACTGGTCCGTAATTCCCCAAGGTAAAGGGTTTGCCCTTGAAAACAGGATAGGCCTCTGCATGCAGAGCGGCGCCGAGCAGCATTCCCAGGATGCCCCACAATGCATCTACCCGGCCCTCACCGAGGGCCCCCATGGATGTGCCCGGGCAATAGCCGAGAAGCCCCCAGCCAAGTCCAAAGAGCAGGCCGCCGATGATATTCTGACCCAATACCAGGTCTTTTACTGCGAGCTGGACCAGACCCAGATCCAAAAGCAAGGAGATACCCAGCATGCCTACCAGGACACTGGTGAGCATGAATTTGACAATGGTCATATCCTGCAGTCGAAGGGCCCCCAGTTGCTTGTCATAGCGCAGGACTCTGGCCTTTTGGAGCAAGATGCCAAAGATGATTCCGGTAACAATTCCGTAAATCAAGCTCATATCCTACCTCCTGTAGACCAAGTGGGCTGTGATCAACCCCCCAAGGAAAAAGCAGACCAAAGCAACATAACCACTCACCGAGAGCTGAAGCGTACCGCTCAGACCGTGTCCACTCGGTCAGCCCCCGGCCAGCCGGGCCCCAACCATGGCGATGACACCTCCGGTAAAGGCCGTTACAGCTCTTCGAACCGGGGTGCGGCCGAACCTGCTCCGCCACATGTCAGGCACGAATTGCAACTTAAAGCTCCCGGAACTTTTGGCCGAGAGGAAGGAACCGATGAGGATACCGACCACAAACATCCACTGCCATTCGATCTTGGGGATCTTGCTCTGGAAGTATTCCAGTTTCTGTACATATTCCTGGGATACAAGCTGTTCGAGCATGCCCGCACTCCGGCTGAAGGTGGTGGAAGCCCCAAAGTACTTCCCAGCCACAAGGACGGACAAAACCATAAGCACCCCGGCCAAGGCACCGGCTACGTAAGGACTCCATGCGTTGTCCTGCTCTTTGGATTGCATTTCCGCCTCCCGTCGTGAGTTTGTTTTGCCGGATGAATCTCCCTACTCGGATGAAACTCAAAGTTAGCTTATGCGGTATTGGCTTTGCCGTCCGGGATCGCCAGGCTCCAGCCTGGCCCACGAGGGCGAAAGATTTTTCGCCCCTACTTTCCACGCGCCAGTTTCATCCTGGATCAAACTGGCGGCCTCTTACGAATAACAGGCCGCCAGAGGCGGCGCTGAACCCGTTCCATCTACCCCACAAGACTTCTGGCCTGTTCAAACCAGACCTGGTCTTGATTCAGAATCATATCCCTCCAGGTCGTAACCCGTTGCACTGCCCGGGACAAAAAGAGATCGGCCAGGATTTTCTTGGAATCCGAATGCAGAGCATCCCGGGTGACCAGATAGGCCATGCTGCATTCCGCAGCCATATCCACCACCCGCCGGGCGTGAAACTCCTGGAAACTGGAGTCCCCCCGTTCCTTGATCCGCCCCACCACATCCTGCAATGCCTCTTTGCACTGGCGGGTCATTTCCAGCTGCCGGGGCAAGGAAGAGAAGTCTGACCCCTGCTCCACTTTATCCATCCAGTCAAAGATGGTCCCGGTCGTGATTCCACCAATGGCCGCAACCACCTGCAGCTGGGTGGTTCCCTCATATATATTCGTAATCCGGGCATCCCGGTACAGGCGCTCGACCGGGAAGTCCTTGGTGTATCCGGTCCCGGCATGGATCTGAAGAGCCATGTCGCAGATATCGTTGACCACCTCCGAGGTATAGGCCTTGACCAAAGGGGTAAACAAGGCGCTGTACCGGGTGTATCGCTTCAAGGTCTCCTTGTGCTCCCTGGCCTGATCCGCATCCCGCTCAGCCAGTTCCTCCAGGCCTTCCTTGATATCCACCATGCGCGAGGTCTCATACAGGAGACTGCGTCCGGCCTGAATGCTGACCTGCATATCAGCCAACATTTCACTCACCGGCTGAAAGCGGTCGATGGCCTGTCCGAACTGAACCCGCTGTCGGGCGTATTCCCTAGCCTCCCGCCAGGCGGCCTCAGCTATGCCCACAGCCTGGGCAGCCACTCCCAATCTGGCTCCATTCATCAGGGACATTGTGTACTTCACTAATCCCTTTTTGCGCTGTCCCAGGAGCTCGGCCGGGGCGTCCTGAAATTGAAGCTCGCAGGTCGGGGAACCATGGATACCCAGTTTATCCTCAATGCGCCGGATACGCATATGTTCGTCCCGCTCGTAGATAAAGAGGGATACCCCCCTGCCGCCCGATATGCCCGGCTCGGATCTGGCCATAACCAGGGACACATCGGCACACCCGTTGGTAATGAACCGCTTGACCCCGTTTAATACCCACTGCCCGTCGTCCCTCTGATCCGCCCGCAGAGTCACGGATTGGAGGTCGGAACCAGCATCCGGCTCGGTCAAGGCCATGGCCCCGGATGTCTCTCCAGAACAAAACCGGGGCAAAAAACGCTCTTTCTGCTCAGAAGATCCGAACTTGCAAATGGTATCAGCTATTTCCTGGAGTCCAAACAGGTTCATCAGCGAGGCATCGGCCCTGGAAATCATCTCAATAGCCATGGAATATATGGTCTTGGGCATGTTGATGCCTCCATATTGCCTGGGCAGGGTAAAGCCCATGACATCGGCCTGAGCCAGGCGCTCCAGGGACTGCTTCGTTCCCTGGGCATAATGCACCTGCCCATTGAAGAAGCGGGCCCCTTCCCGATCCACCTCATCCGCCCGGGGAGCGACAAAGTCTCCGGCGATTCCACCCACGATATCCAGGATCAGGTGGTAGTTGTCCAGAGCATCAGGCACATCCCGAGGGGCATGGGCATAGATACCGTGCTCGGCAAATTCCTGCTCCTTGAGCCGGACCACCTGCTCCAGGTCCATGTGCTGCAAATGGAACATAATATCCGGATTATCCAGGTAAAAGTTACTCACACTCCCTCCCGCAGTAAGTTTATTCTCAGATCCACGATACAAGTATGAAATTGGCAAAGTCCGGCTCACCAGTAGGACGCCCTTGTCTCCAAGGGCAGGTCCTTTTTCTTCGTTACGAGGGTCCCCCCTCGTAACACCTTTTCTTGGGGCTCCCGCCCCCTTCTCCACCATCTCTAGAGCCTGGGACCTCGTATGAAACAAGATTTTACCCCTAAGATGGCTCTGGCTTTTCCGGGTAGGGCTGGCCCTCTCCGAGGCCCAGCCTCTTTGATCAACGCACTCCCGGCCCTCGGAGAGGCCCGGGCTACTGGGCCCAGACCTCTTCATAAACTGTTTCTTTATTGATCAAACTGGGCGTCTGCGGCCGGAGGCATGGCTGAGAACTGAGACCTCACACCTTATCCTTATAAGCCTTGATCATTTGCTGGAGAACCTGTTTGACATCACCGACAATCGCGTAATGGGCAATATCAAAAATCGGAGCCTGTGGATCGCTGTTAATGGCTATGATCCGCTTGGCCTCCATCATCCCCGCCCGATGCTGAATCTGCCCGGATATCCCGCAGGCGATATACAGTGTGGGCCGGACAGTGGTTCCGGTTTGGCCTACCTGGTGCTCTTTGGGCACAATTCCGGCATCCACCATCGGCCTGGATGCACCCACCACTCCGCCCAGGACCCGGGCCAGCTCATACACCAGTTCCAGGGCCTGGGGATCTGAGGCCCCCATGCCTGCAGAGACAATGATCTGAGCTTTTTTGAGGTCAACAGACTTTTCCTTGCGCTCCATCTCCAGGATCCGGGTCGGAAAGTCGGCCTCGGTCAAGTCCATCTCTTCGGGTATCACCTGGGCTGGGTGCCAGGAGTCAAGTTCCCGCCTGGGCATCACCCCTTCGCGTACCGTAGCCATGCTGGGCCGGCTTTCCGGAGAAACAATGGTGGCCACGATGTTGCCCCCGAATGCCGGCCGAATCTGCAAGAGAGTGTTTTGATACACTGTTCCCTTGCTTTTGTGCTCTCCGATTTGCAGGTCGGTACAATCCGCAGTCAATCCGCATTGCAGCTCGGAAGCAACCCGGGGAGCTAAATCTCTGCCAGTGGTTGTGGCCCCGAAAAGCACGATCTGAGGTTCATATCTGGCAATCACTTGAGTCAAGACCCGGGCATAGGGGACCGAAGTAAACTCGTTCAAACCAGGATGTTCAATCACAAAAACCCGGCCACAGCCATAACGGCCCAAAGACTCTTTTTCATAGCCATTGCCCGCTCCAATGACCGCTGCTTCAACTCCAACCCCCAAAGCATGAGCCAGCTCCCGGGCCTTACACACCAGCTCCAGGCTGACATCAGCCGGCATTCCGTCCCGGTGCTCAATAAACACCATGACATTCCCGCTTTCTTGCATGCCTTCTCCCCTTAACGGTTGCTACCCAAGAATATGCTCTCGGACCAGTTCCTGGATCAGCCCAGTGATGGCCTGAGGAGTATTTTCAATGTGTTTGGTCTCTGTGGCTGTGAGCACAACATTCTCGATTTTTTTCACCTTGGTGGCTGACCCGGACAGGCCGCATCGTTCAGAATCAGCCTGAATGGAGGCCATATTCCATTGTTTGATATGTTCCACTCCCAGCCCGCACTCCGGCTCAATATACGATTCATCGTAATCATCTTCAGCGTGGCAGAGAATATTCTTATATCCCAAGACCAGCTTGGCCCGCGGGGGTCTGGGATCATTTGCTGCACCCGATATTGTCAGCAGCACGGGAAATGCGCTGCGTACCGTCTCATATCCGGTCTCCACACCCCGCACGGCGGTAATCATATCCTGGGTCACTTCCCGTACTGCACATACCGAAGTTAATTGATTGATACCCAGTTTTTGAGCTACCTGGGGTCCAACCTGGGCTGTATCGCCGTCAATTGCCTGCCGTCCGCAGAGAATCAAATCACAGGGCCCAAGCCGCAAAATAGCGCAGGTCAAGGCATAGGAAGTAGCCAGGGTATCCGCACCGGCAAATCCACGATCAGAGACCAAAACAGCATCATCCACCCCCCGATAGAGGCATTCCTTGAGCACTTCGCTGGCCTTGGGCGGCCCCATGCTCACTGCAGTAATTTGCGTATCAGGCCAAAGGTCTTTGATGCGCAAGGCTTCTTCCAGGGCATTTTTATCATCAGGATTAAATATCGCTGGCAAGGCATCCCGGTTTACTGTCCCATCTTCTTTCATGGCTTGCCCGCTCACATTCTGGGTGTCCGGGACCTGCTTGACTAAAACTCCTATGTGCAGTGCCATCACTCTCCTCCGCATGCATGCGTATAATCGCCGTGTTGTGAGTCTGTTCAACCTGCGCCCGATGTTCATCAGGCAATATGCGTTGAATCCGCACCAATGAATGGGGTATACTAGGCAATCTGAGCCGAGGTTTCAAGAACGACTTTGGAAGATATTCAATGGAGGAATTCAGCTGGCCTGAAAAGACAGCTCAGAAAGGCATTCTGATATCCGGGCATTCATCCAGGCCTTGCTCCAGGCAACGCCTGAAGGTTGCGGCTGCCCGTACGAAGTTCTCCGCCCAATCCGGGACACTCAGGGCGTGTACATGCGTATAGCAGGCAAAGGTGTTTCGAAACAGCAGCCCGTCCTGCGATTGCCCCAGACCCGTACCCCGCAGCATCTGCAAGCAGGGTTCCTGCACACAGGACTGCCCATCATGGGGGGGCAGGCATTTGGAGTAGTGAAATTCATGCCCGTAAAATTCGTATCCTACTCGGTAGAAAGGATTGGGCCGGTTGACCCGGGCCAGAGTATACCCATGCCCCTGCGGTTTGCGGCTCAGTTTGGCCTGAAAAGGAAAGACTCCGACCATAGAGTGCGCATGGCCGGCTGAAAACAGGGTTGTGCACAGATACATCAGACCGCCGCATTCAGCATAGATGGGCAGCCCTTTTCGGGCCAAAGTGAGAATCTTGTCCCGAACGTGTGCATTGGAGGACAATTCAGAAGCCTGGGTTTCTGGAAAACCGCCACCCAGGTAGAGGCCGTGCAGATCCGGCCACGCCTGACCAGTAAGCAGGCTGACCTCTTCGATCCTGGCCCCGGCCCTGGACAAAGCCTCCAGATTTTCAGGATAGTAAAACCACAAGCTTGCGTCCTTGACCACCCCGATGCGCACCGGATCCGTATCCGCGGATTTCGCCGGCCACTGCACCGGGTTAACCGGAGAAAATTCCGGTGCATGCAGGGCTATATCCGATATTTTGTCCACATCCAGCCACTCGCCTATGGTCCTGGCTATGGTTTCCAGGGCCGGATCAGAGGCGTGCTCCCGGTCCGAGATCAATCCCATATGCCGCTCCGGGATGGGATTATCCTTGAGCCTGGGCAGTGTACCCAACACAGGCAAATCACAGTAAGTTTCTATGCACTGGCGCAGTATACTGCGATGTCTGGAGCCGGCTGTATTGTTTAACACCACCCCGGAAATGCGCACGTCCGGCTCAAAGTGCACACACCCCTGGAGCATAGCCGCTGCAGTGCGAGTCATCTTGGTGCAGTCAATAATGAGAACGACCGGAGAATCAAGGAGGCGGGCCAGATGGGCGGTGGAACAGCTCCCATCCAGATCTTTCCCGTCGAACAAACCGCGATTGCCTTCAATCAAGGCCACATCAAACCGGCTCATCCCTTGAACGAAAAGAGACCTGATCTGGGCATCGGACATAAGAAAAGGGTCCAAATTGGTGGCTGTATGCCCGGCCGCGCGGCTCAGCCAGACAGCATCAATATAATCAGGACCCTTTTTGAAAGGCTTAACTTTCCATCCTGCCTGGTTCCAGTATTTGGCCAGGCCCAGGCTGAGGATAGTCTTTCCGGACCCGCCGCGTAACCCGGCAATTGTCAAGCGCGGAATATGAAGCACAAAAACCAGATGGTATAATGCAGGTTACTCTTCCTTCCCACCTTCTCCCTCTGCCCCGGCTTGCTTGCCTATTCCAGGGAGGGTGTACATGGTGGTGCTCCCGCTGGACCAGAAGGTAAGCAGGCCCTCGGAAACCATTTCATTGACTATTTTCTTGGCCGCCCGTGGCTTCTCATCCATAATCTTGGCCAAATCATTAAAATAAAACTTCGTCTTGCTTGCTGACTTCTTTTTCAGTTCATCAACCACTTTTTGTTTCAGCTCTTCGTTGGCCATGGGGCATGCCTCCATTTCGTAAAGTCAAAGAGGGGGCAAACGCCCCCTCCTTTAGATTGCACAACCTACTCGGCCTTAATCGCCGCGTAGTCGTTCATCCCTTCAGTAAACTTGAAGTTCGTGGTCTGTCGCCAGGTGTAGTAGGCAGGATCGCGGAAGTCGTCGATCAGGTGATGCGAGAACTCCAGACCGGTGACTTCAAAGAACTTTTCCCAGCCGATGCGCTCGGCCCAGTCACCCAGGCGCTCGTACTTTTTGGCGTTTTTCTCATAGGCCTCCACGATCTGGCGGATGTCCTTGGCCAATGTCGGCCAGCGCGGGGTCTCATTGGGAATGAAGGCCACCACCACCTTGGAGAACTTGGGAGCACTGATCCGGTTGGAGACCTTGCCCCCAGCCATGAGCACGATCCCGTCGCCCTCGGCATTGGTCAGGGGGAGAGAGGGGCACATGGTGTAGCAGTTGCCACAGTACATGCACTTATCCACATTGATCTCAACACTCTTGACCTCGATCTGCTCCCCAGTGCGCTCCGACGTAACCGTTTTCTTTTTGGGCTTGATGGCAGCTGTGGGGCAAGCTGCAATGGCCAGGGGAATCTCGCACAGGTTATCCAACCACAAATCATCAACCATGGGCGGCTTGCGGTGATAACCCAGGATGGCGATGTCCGAGCAGTGCACAGCCCCGCACATATTCAGGCAGCAGGCCATGGAAATGCGCAACTGGGCAGGCAACTTCATCTGCTGGAACTCGTCGAAGAGTTCGTCCATGACCACTTTCACTGTGCCTGAGGCATCAGTGGCCGGGGTATGGCAATGGATCCAGCCCTGGGTATGGATGATATTGGTCAAGCCGGCTCCGGTTCCGCCGATGGGGAACTTGTAGGAACCGCCTTCCATCTTGCGGCTCATAAGATCCTGTTTCAGGGGCTCGACCTTGTCCTTGCTGTCCACCATGAACTCAATGTTGTTCCGGGTGGTGAAGCGGACATAACCGTCACAATGCTTGTCAGCGATTTCACAGATCTCCCGGGCGAATTCCACGCTCATCAGGCGCATCCCGCCCACACGGACCGTGTACACCTCGTCGCCGGTTTCTGATTTATGCATGAGCACGCCTGGCTCCAGGATCTCGTGCCACTGCCATTTTCCAAAGTTATTCTTGATCACCGGGGGCAGGAACTCACCATAGTGGTGGTTCCCGATATCCGTGATCCGATCTTCCATCGGCTTATCTGGGTTATATCCGGATGACACAAAAGCCATAGCTGTCCTCCCTTAGCGTTGATGGCGTTTCCTGAACTCAGTGATATCTTGACTAAATCCACCCGGTACTTCTTCTTCTCTCCAGAAGATGTAGGGATTGTGGCGTGGCTCTTGGACGTGCTGGGCCAGAGCCTTGAGGCCAGTGACATCCAGGAGCTTCTGAAATCCCTGCCGCTTGATCAGTTCGCCCAGACGTTCCCGGTTCTTGCCCTCTTCCATCCACCAGTCCCAGATATTTTCAATCACTTCCTTGATATCGTCGTAAGGCTCTTCAACCTTCATAAAAGGAACCAGCATGGAGCTCATCTGGGCTCCGTCCAGGATGGGTGCTTTCGCGCCAACCAGGATGGACAGTCCCTTGTCCTCGCCCGGCCGCAGAGCCCTGGGCATGACATTGATGCAGTGCATGCAGCGATTGCATTCCTTGTCATTGATCTTCAGTTGATCGCCTTCCATCCACATGCACTGGGTGGGGCAGAGATCGATAACTTCCTTCTGGATGTCGAAAGGACCCCAGTCCCGGCCGGCATGAGCCCCGCCATTGGGAGGAAATTCTCCGCCCATATAGGCCTTGACCGCTTCCTGATCGATGCGGATATTGTCTCTCCAGGTCCCGATAAAGGACATATCAGCCCGGGCAATGGAAGCCACGCAGCCATTGGGACAACCGTCGAACTTGAACTTGAACTTGTAGGGGAAGGCAGGCCGGTGCAGCTCGTCCTGATACTCGTGGGTCAGCTGGTAGCAGAGCTCCTGGGTGTTGTAGCAGGACCATTCGCACCTGGATTCGCCCAGGCAGCAGGAGGGCGTGCGCAGGTTAGAGCCTGAGCCGCCGAGGTCCTGATCCAGCTTATGGGTCATTTCATAAAAGATCTCTTCCAGCTGTTCGGTCCGGGTCCCCAGAAAAATGATGTCTCCGGTTGAGCCGTGCATGTTCATCATCCCGCTGCCGCGGAAGTCCCACAGATCACAGATCTTGCGCAGATAATCTGTGGTGTAGTATTTCCCGTTGGGCTGATTGACGCGCATGGTATGAAAATGGGCAACCCCCGGAAACTGCTGCGGCTGGTCGCAGTACCGGCCGATAACCCCGCCTCCGTAGCCGAACACACCGACGATACCGCCGTGTTTCCAGTGTACTTCCTTTTCTTTGTAGGACAACTCGACAACGCCCAGGATGTCCTCAACGCAATCAGTATCGATCTGGTACTCAACATTGTCCGGGTTCTCTTTCCGATGCGTGGCCTGCCGCTTCAAATCGGACACAAAGCTTGGCCATGGCCCGCTCTCAAGCTGGTCCAGCAAAGGGGTTTCATGCTTGAATGCCATTACTCAGCCTCCTTCTCGTAGTCATAAGGTTTTGGAGTGCAAAACAATTCCAACAGCTATGATAAACTCGGCCTCATGCCATGGAGTTTGTGATATTAGGGACAAGAGAGGGCTTTTGTCAAGGCCAAATACTTCTTAGCTCCCCAAATGCGCGGGTTTTCACCCTCCCTCTTTCATCACGCCCGGCCCAGGCACAGGCCGACATTGACCCTACTCCTTTCGATGCGGGTTGAGTTCCTGCAAAATGTCTTGAGGCATTTCATAACCGTACTTGATGGCCAAGTCGCAATTCTCTACAGCCTGATCATATTCTTCACGCTGCATATAGGCCAGGCAGAGATTGTTGTAGGCCGGACCAAAGGTGGGCTGTTCAGCCAAAACCTGCCTGCACTGCTCAATGCATCCATCAACATCGCCCTGCATGAGATAAGCGCTGGCCAATGTAGATCTGGCCTGCACAAATTTGGGATCAAAACTCAATGCCCGGCGTAAAGCTGCGATGGCTTCATCGACCTTTCCCATCTGCAGGTGCACAAATCCCACATTGCCGTGCGGAACTGCGAACCTGGGCCGGAACTCGGCAGCCTTTTTATTGTAGCTCAGACAGGTCATCAGATCTCCATTGCGCAGAGCAAGTCCCCCCAGCTGGACATAGGCTTCGGCCAGATCCGGGGTCATCTGAATAGCTGTCTTCAACTCCTGCTCGGCCTTTTCATATTCACCTCTACCTATCAGCACACAGCCCATGTTGTAATGGGCCACCCCGTCCTGGGGATTGTCCTTCAACTGTTTTTTCAAGGTTTCCAAGTATTCATCAATGCTTTGATACTGTTCGGCCATACTCTCTCCATGCTCTTTACAGCCTGTTCTGGATATAGTTATCTGGGTTTATTGCTTAATCGTCCCACACCTGGGCGGGATCTATATTTCGTTTTCTAAGCTCCTGCGCATACCACTGGCAAAAATCAAAAATCCCCCGAAAACGGTCATCGCGACCGAAAATGCCCATACAGAACTCATACACCCCGCGATTATAAGCAGATGTCCTATGATTGACCTCGTTTTCAGCAAAGAATTGATTATACAGATCCTGGGCCGTTCGCTGGGTGGCTTCAGTGCGGATTTCTATAGGATGCTTGGGCTCCTGGAACGGATCCCACTTGTCATACCCGATGCGGTCGACAAACCGCTTCCTCCGGGAAGACATTCGCTCGTATATCGCCTTTTTCTGGGCTTCCTTATCCATTCTCCGGCTCCTCTTCGCTCGGTCCTAATGTCCATTCCGCCGCTTGAGCCGGCATCTTTTGCTTGGGCTGGACAATGCCCAGATATTCATCATCATACTCAGTCATAAGGGCCATGGATACAGGGACCAGGACCTCTGCCAGCTTGTCGTACTTGGTGGGCATAGACTGGACCATGCGCTGGCTGATATCCATGAGCCGGTCCTGCAATGTGTCCATGTTTATGGTTGGATAGGATTCTCCGGGTTCAAATCCGGTCTTCCCGCAGGTCCGGACCTGGCCATGAATCTGCAGGGGCAGTCCATAGACCCGGCAGGTTAGAGGGCGATAGGCATACAACAGGCACATATTCTCATCTTCGAGCAATGGACAGCGGACCTGCTTGGTTCCGACCTCCCGAAGTATCTCCTCTGGATCGATTCCTTTCTGCCGGGCTTTAAAGGCCTGATGCTTTATCTTGTGGATATCCCGGTCCGCTCTGTCTGCGCGTTCCAGGACCGAATCCTTCTGGTCCTGGTCCAGATGATTATGAAACTGGCGGTTGAGGAACATGGCCTCGACCAGGGTCAGATCAAAGAGGGCATAACAGCATTCACAGCACCCCTGCTCACACCGGACTTCCTGCGGATATTGGCTTTGAATCTGCTCAAAGGCCGTATCCAGACCTTGGACAATATTTTGATACTCTTCAAAAAAAGGGGTCAAATCAAATTGCATACACCTACCTCACTGCCATAATTTGCGTGCGCCAAGTGTGCCTGAGGGAGCATGGGGCGTCAACTGTGAAAATTCAGGTTGAGGGGGATGATGCAAACGCCCGTTTTGATCGAGGAAGAAGCCTGTGGACAAGATCATAACCGCAGAAGACGCGGATTACGCTCGAGTGAAACGAGATTTTACCCCTAAAGACAAGCCCCTGATATGAAATCACATCAGGGGCTTGCCAGCTCATTTCGCTCGCATGGCCGGTGAAATGCAGGGGAAAACCTCGATCACCATATCCTCCCCCTGCCCGTCTGCAACATATTCACCCGGCAATATTAATCGGTTTCCAGGGTAATAGCATCCTGCTCACAGGTCTCAACACAGGATTCACACTCCAGGCACTCGTCTTCGTTGATAACCACAGCCTTGTCGTCCTGCATTTCCAGGACTTCAGCAGGGCATACATCCACACACTCTCCGCAACCAATGCATTTTTCTTCATCGATAATCACTCTAGGCATGAGTTTCCTCCTCAAGGGAATTGATGTTAAACAAAAGTTATATACCTCTAAAAAAGTAAACGAAAGCGCCGGGGTGGCAGCAGATGGAGACTCCGGCCGGCCCGGTGCGGTTTTGTTTTCTTCACACTTCTCCAGTCTCTTTTTTCACCCCTATGGCCACCTTCCACAGTACAGTGAGGACCAAAAGTCCTGTGGCATAGATCATGACCGAAATCATAATCTCAGGAAAGGTCGGGGCATACTCAGTGATGGTATCAAAGGGGTTGGGAATGAACCCACCGACCACCAGCCCCAATCCTTTATCGATCCAGGTTGCGGCTATGAGCAACAGCAGCCCGGGAACAAGAAGCTCAGGTTTTTTCCTGAACTGATGCGGAACCAAAAGGACAAGGGAGAGGATGGCACATACGGTCATGACCCACATCCAGCCGACCAGACTGCTCGCGCCATGGGCACCGGTGAACAGATAGGCAATGGTATGCGTATGCCCGGGCACATTGCTGTAAAATGCAGTGAAGACTTCCAGAAGGAAGAAAAACACATTAATCAGCATGGCATAGGTAATAATGGTGGCCAGGGTCTGGACCGCCTTTTCCCCGGGATCAAACTTGGCCACCTTCTTGGCGATCATGGCCAGGATGATCAATATGGCCGGTCCGGAGCAGAAGGCCGAAGACAGAAATCTGGCGGCCAGAATGGCGGTCAGCCAGTAGTGCCGGCCCGGCAGGCCCTGGTACAGGAAAGCGGTTACGGTATGAATGCTCACCGCCCAGACAATGGACACATATATAATCGGCTTGACCCAGCTGGGATGAGGAAGGCGCTTATTTTCAGCGCTGAGATTGGCCCAGCCGATAACGATGTTCAGCAGCAGATAACCATTCAGGACAATCATGTCCCAAAACAGGATAGAGTTGGGGGTAGGATGCAGGATGACATTCATCAACCGCTGCGGCTGACCGAGATCAACAACGATAAACCCCAGACAGACGATAACCGCAGCAATGGCCATGAACTCGCCCAAAATAACCATGCGGCTGAACTGCTTGGCATTGTGCAGATACAGTGGAAGCACGAGCATGACAGCCGAGGCGGCCACACCGACCATATACGTAAATTGCGCGATATAAAAACCCCAGGACACATCTCGGGACAATCCGGTCACAGTCAAGCCGTTAACCAGCTGATAGATATAGAAGATGCTCCCTATCCCCATCACGGCCAGGAGAAAAATAATCCAGGCCCAGTAGCGTCGATCGCCTTGTAACGCTTTTTCAAACATGTCGGCCCCCTAGACTATGTAGAATACACATGGATCGGTACCCAAATCGCCCTTGCGCCTGATGGTGTAGTTCTCGCGCAATACCTGCCGGATATGGGAATCAGGATCATTGAGATCGCCAAAAATGAGTGCACCATCAGAGGCCTCAACACAGGCGGGCATCTGCCCTTGCTCCAGACGTTCAGCACAGAAGTTGCATTTTTCCACAACTCCGCGCATTCGGTACGGAAAATCAGGGTTGGGGTCAGACACATGCGGCGCTGGATCGGAAAAGTTGAAGCTGCGAGCTCCAAAAGGGCAACCGGCCATACAGTATCGGCAGCCTATGCAGCGGTGGTAATCCATCATCACAATCCCGTCAGCCCGCTGAAAAGTGGCCTTGGTTGGACACACCCGAACACAGGGCGGATTGTCACAGTGGTTGCACAAAAGCAAATACTCCTTGTTTTCCAGCCTGTCCGCCAGATAGGGGTTGGTCACGCTGGGAAAGACGTGCTTGAACGCATCGGTCCAAATCCACTTGATTTCTTCATTACCCTGAATTTCAGGCACATTGTGATAGCGATGGCAGGCCTGGATCACCTGATCAAAGTCCTCGGCTGTATCAAATTTGCGGGTATCAATGACCATGCCCCACCGCTTGGCGGTCACTTCACTCTCACTCGCGATATACCGGGCTTCATCCGGATATGCAGCCTGCAGAGCAAGAGGGAGCCCGCCGCCGAAGCCCAGGGCAGCACTGATCCCGGCAATCTTTAGAAATGCTCTCCTGTTATTGTCCATTGGCCACCTCCTCGGGCGCTATGTGGCAGTCCCAGCAGTATGGACTCACAGCTGCTTTGTTGTGGCACTCGTCGCAAAATCTGGCCATGTCCGTGTGACAGTCCATGCATGTCTTTTGCAGGCTAATCTCCATTTCTTCTCCTGTGCTGCTGACATACGTACTCAAACCATCTCTGACCACCATGTCCCGCCACACATCCAGGAGCTCCATGTGATTGGCCCGCATCCATTCCGTGGGCTCGATACATGCCTCGGCATCATCAGGCATCAACAGATCCGGTTCCTCATATGAGGCCTGGCCCAGGTTGTACCAGAAGGGAAAGGTAATCAAAAAAAGAAAAATAACCAATCCGGTCAAGATCTTGCCGCTGTCATACATCGCCTACCCCTCCTTTCCTGGCAAGGGTTCACTGCGCAAGTCGGTCTCACGTTCCTTTTCGCCACGCATGACCAGGGCATTGGCCACCATTTCGTGCACACCGGTCACATCAACGCCAGGTACCCAGTACTCCATCAGCGGAGGCAGAGCGGCCCGGTCAATGGCGCAAATACAGGACAACATGTTCACTCCGTATTTGTCGTGTACGTGTTTTACTGCATTGGCCCGGGGCATTCCTCCCCGCATGCGCATTTCCATGAACTCTTCATTATTCAACCCAGAGCCCGATCCGCAGCAAAAGGTCTGCTCCCGGATGGTCTGCTCCGGCATTTCATAAAAGTTATTGCACACGTTTTTGATCACATACCTCGGCTCTTCCAAAAGCCCCATGGCCCGGGACGGATTGCAGGAATCATGGTAGGTGACCTTGAGGTGGTCGTTGCGGCTGGGATCCAGGTTCAAGATCTTGTTCTGGATAAGATCGGCGGTAAACTCGGTTATATGCACCATTTTAGTGGATCGGGCATTGGAAAAAACAGTACCGGTCAAAGGATTGCGGGGGACATCCAGGAAATCGGCCGGACCGTTCATGGTGTCCATGTATTGATTGATGACCCGCCACATATGGCCGCATTCCCCGCCCAGGATCCACTTGACCCCCAGTCGCTTGGCCTCGGCATAGATCTTGGCGTTGAGCCTTTTCATGGCCTCGGCTGAGGTAAACAGACCGAAGTTTCCGCCCTCAGAGGCGTAAGCACTCATGGTGTAGTCCAGGCCGAGCTCATGGAAGAGCATCAAGTAGCCCATGAAGGTATAGGTCCCGGGATCTGCAAAGTAGTCTCCGGAAGGAGTGACAAACAGGATCTCGGCCCCTTTCTTGTTCATGGGCGGATTGATCTTGATGCCGGTAATATCCTCGATATCCTCGCACATAAAATCAACGATATCTTTAAACGTATGCGGAGGAATGCCCAGGTGGTTGCCCACTTTAAAACAATTGGCCACCGGTTCCATGACCCAGTTGATATTCAGCCCCAGGAGATTGAGCAGCTCCCGGCCCATCATGGTGATTTCGGCCGTATCAATGCCGTAGGGGCAAAACAGGGAACAGCGCCGGCACTCCGAACACTGATAAAAATACATGAACCATTCTTTGATCACATCCTCGGTCAACTCCCGGGATCCGCTCAAGGATTTGAGTATCTTTCCCGCTGTGGTAAAATCCTGGCGATATACGGACCTGAGCAGTTCAGCCCGTAAGACGGGCATGTTCTTGGGATCCCCGGAGCCTATGAAGTAATGGCATTTATCTGCACATGCCCCGCAACGCACGCAGATATCCATAAACACTTTCAACGAACGGTATTTGTGCAGCCGTTCCTTGAATCCTTCATAAATGATCTCCTGCCAATTCTCCGGGAGCTTCCAGTCATCATCCTCAGGAGACCACTGCCTTGGATTCGGAAAATCCAGGATCTTAAGATTTTTGGGGTTGGCCGGATAACTGTATACTCCAGGCCGGAACTCTGCCGGAACTTCCATCCACGGCTTGCGCGGCGGAGTGTAATCTATACTCGCTGCGAGTGTATCGGCTGCTGGCAACTTGGACATACTCTACTCCTTTTCCAATGGAAGTCCTGCTTCTTTCATTTGTTCCCGGTACTCATTTTCCCATTCTTCGTAGGTATGGACCTTGACCGGATAATTCCAGGGGTTCACGTGCCGCTGCATCCGGTTATTATTGGCCAGATTACGGGTCGGGCTCAAAAAGACACCGCCCAAGTGCATGAGCTTGCTCATGGGAAAATAGACCAGCAAAGCAGAGACAAGAAACATATGGATGTAAAAAACGACCCCTATACCTTCAGGGACCGTAAAGTTCAGCGTGGCCAGTCCCATGGTCAAGGTCTTGATATCCATAATATCTGTGCGGATGAAATAGCGCATGAGAATTCCGGAAATAACAATGGCCAGGATCAAAAAGAGGGGAAAATAATCAGCCGGCAAGGAGATATACCGCATTTGGGGAACCACCACCCGACGCAGAAAAAGGTAGGCCAGGGCAGCCAGAATGACGATCTCCGTCAGATAGAGGGTGGGTACCCCGATCTGCAGAATGGAATCGAGCTTGTCCAGCCATTCAAAAGGCAGGGGGACCGGCTCGGTAAAAAAACGCATGTGCCGGGCCAAAATAATAAAGAAGGAGTAATGAAAAGCGATCGCCCCCAGCCACAGCCATTTGGAGGACCCATAGCTGAGCACAGGACCGGAAGAGAGCTGGGTGCGGGTATTGCGGAATAAGGACCGAAAGAGGAGGATCTCCAGGGCCATCCGTCCAACCGTTCCGGCTGTGGTTGTAGGGTTGTCCAGCTTGGATTGCTTGATCCAGGCCATGCTTTCCTGCTGTCCGCCGGTGGTTGGAATACGGAAGGGCACAGCCGAACGCCCCCAATCCACAACCCGGTAGACGAAACCGATCACAAAAACCAATACGGCAACGAAAGGGATAAACACACCGAATAAAGTGTGCCAGCCCAGGGCTCCGGCCCCGATGAAGGGGATAACAACCAGAGCCAGAACTAAAAGCAGGGAGTAGAGAACGTTCATAGTGGCTTACCTCGCTTCCTGTTTGTCCTTAGCGTTTCAATCGGCCAGCCCCTTATTCAACGGGTTCCGGCGAATCCGAAACGGTCCAGTCAACGCCCGCTTTTTTGCGCAGCAGATTTTTGGTCCGGTGCTGCACTTCTTTGGCTTTGAGTTCCCAAATAGTTTCTCGGCACTTCATATAGCTTTCAAAAGCGACCAGCATGAGCTGATCCACTTTGTCGTCAAAGGCCGCCAGCTCACGGCCCAGATTCTGGTCTCGTATCTGGGCCCCGACGCTTTGGCGAACGATTTTTTTCAGCATCAGAAAGCATCCGACTGCTGCGGAGGGAGGAAAGTCCTGCACCGCCCGAACCCGGACTATTCCGTCCACAGCTGAAGGCAGGGAGTCCGTGCTTTGTTCACGCAGGAGTTCTCCAAAAATCAGATCCAGGTCCCGGGCCAGATTGGCTCCAATAGGGTTGGCGAACTGATCTTTTTGGCTGCTGAGAAACTCTGAGGTCTTCGGGGGGTAGGTATCCACCACGCCTTGAAACCAGGCCTGAACAATTTTCTTTCGTTTTTTTTCCAGCAGGTCCGTGAATTGGTGTGCTGTTTCGGCCATTCATGTGCCTCATGGTGTACAGGGGAATTTCAGCCTTTATCCCTTAATCCCCTGGATGAACGTTCATTTTTTCACGAAAGGAAGCAGCTGTTTCAAGCTGCGGATAAGCGAATGGAATGTGTGTTCCCGGCTCACAAAGAACAACATCCAAAACGGTTGAATTCATATCCCTAAGTTTCATCTGATGTCAAGTGAAGAGGCTGGGGCTCCCCGATAAAAAAAGCACGTCCCGGGAAGCGGGACGTGCTTTTTTTATTGCCTTCAGAAAGTGCGGTGCTCTCAGCCTCTGCCGGCCATACTCCGCAATCTTTGAATCCGTTCTTGAACCGGTGGGTGGGTGCTGAAAAGGTTGGCCATGCTCTGGCCGCTGAACGGATTGACTATGAACATATGGGCAGTGGCTGGACTGCCCTGCCGCATAGGCACTCGCCGGCTGTAGGCATCCATCTTCTCCAGAGCGCTGGCCAAGGAGTTCGGGTCGCCGGCCAACTGGGCTCCAGTTTGATCGGCCAGGTATTCACGGGAGCGGGATATGGCCATTTGGATGAGCATGGCCGCAATTGGGGCCACAATGGCCATGACAATGGCTACCAGAGGATTCCCTCCTTCATCGTCACCCCCTCCCATACCGAAGATTGCCGCCCACTGCAGCATATTGGAGACGAACATAATCACTCCGGCCAAGGTGGCGGCCACAGTCTGAATGAGAATGTCCCGATTCCGGATATGTCCCATTTCATGGGCCAGCACCCCTTTGAGTTCTTCCATGCTCAGCAGTTGCATAATGCCTTGAGTAACAGCCACCACTCCCTGCTTCGGAGTCCTGCCGGTGGCAAAGGCATTGGGCGCCTCCTGAGGAATGATGTACACCCTGGGCTTGGGCACCCCGGCCCGCTGAGCCAGTTCAGCCACTACTTCATGCAGCCTGGGAGCCTCAGATGGAGTGACCTCCTTGGCCTTATACATGGAAAGGACAATGCGGTCAGAGTACCAGTAACTGCCGACATTCATAGCTATAGCCAGAATAAAGGCGAAAATAAGACCTCCCTGTCCCCCCATCATCTGTCCAAAGAGCAAAATGATTGCAGTGAGCAAACCCAACAGCAACCCGGTTTTCAACTGACTTGTCATATACGTTTATCCTCCACCAAAAAAAATTTACTTATCAACTTTCATCCACGACCTGAATACGTTGTTTCCTTTCCGAAGAGGCCACCTTGCCAATAGTTACTGTAAGTAAGCCGTTGACATACGAGGCCTGGATCCGGTCTGGATCAGCCAGCTTGGGCAGCACAAAACGCCGGGCAAAAGGTCCATATGATCGCTCCAGAACCTGATATCTGTTCCCATGGGCATCTTTGAGCATTCGTCGTTCTCCATATATCCAGAGCTCCTGGTCTTTTGTTTCCAGATTGATCTCCTCCCGCTCCAGACCGGCCAACTCAACCTGCACAACATAACTGTCACGGGTTTCGTAGGCATCAGTGACTGGCTGCCACAGGGCGGTGCGCTCCCCTTCAATCTGGCGGTGATCAAAGCGTTCCCGGACATCGTCCATAAGTTTATCCATCCTTTCCTTCATGCCTTGAATTTCAAGCCACGGATCCAATGTATGCTTGGCCATATCCCACACTCCACACAGATCTGAAATTGCACGCTCCTAACTTTTATCCACTCATTCCCTGATACGCTGTTCCCTGATACGTAATGAACATCTGTAAGCAGTCTGCATAAAAAGTCAACTCCAAGCTCTACACCTTCCTGGCCGGGATTTAAAGCCGCCATTTCCTGGTCCAGAGAAAACCGTTTGTTGACACACACTGTCATTCATCGCTACAACCGAGCCAGAGAATTTGTACACATCCGGACCATATGTCCGGAGGGGGTTCAATATGCATCAGTTTTCCCGCATGCAGCGGCTTCCACCCTACGTCTTTGCCGTGGTCAACGACCTGAAAATGGAGCTCCGACGGCAGGGAGAGGACATTGTGGACCTGGGGATGGGCAACCCGGATATTCCAACGCCTCAACACATTGTTGACAAGCTTATGGAAGCAGCCCCCAAGGCGGTCAATCACCGCTACTCAGCCTCCAGGGGGTTGCCCAACCTGCGCCGGGCCATTTCGGATTGGTACTCCCGACGTTATGAGGTCAGCCTTGATCCGGACCGGGAAACTGTGGTCACCATCGGAGCCAAGGAAGGGTTGTCCCACCTGGCTTTGGCCATGCTCAGTCCCGGAGATGTGGTCTTTGCCCCGGATCCAACCTATCCTATCCACACCTACAGCGCGATCATTGCCGGAGCAGATGTGCGCCGAATTCCCATCGGCGTGGACCGGGATTTTTTCCAGGATCTGCTCACCGCTACCCAGCAAACCTGGCCGCTGCCCAAGCTTTTGATTCTATCCTATCCGCACAATCCTACAACCGCTGTTGTGGATCTGGATTTCTTCCAAAAGATAGTGGATTTTGCCCGGGAACACAATATTTGGGTCATTCACGACCTGGCCTATGCCGACCTGGCCTATGACGGCTACAAGCCGCCCAGCTTCCTGCAGGCCAAAGGGGCCAAAGAGGTCGGGGTTGAGTTCTTCTCCATGTCCAAAAGCTATTCCATGGCCGGATGGAGGGTTGGTTTTTGCTCCGGGAATCCTGAGATTGTCCATGCCCTGACCCGAATCAAGAGCTATCTGGATTATGGAATCTTTCAACCCATACAGATCGCCTCCATTGTGGCCCTGAATGAGAATCAGGATTGCGTGCAGGAAATCGTTCACGAATACAAGCTGCGGCGGGACAGCCTGGTCAGCGGCCTCAACCGCATTGGATGGCCGGTACAGCCTCCCCCGGCCACCATGTTCCTGTGGGCCAGAATTCCGGAACAGTTTCAACATATGGGTTCGGTAGAATTTTCCAAGCTCTTGTTGCGGGAAGCTAAGGTGGCTGTTTCCCCGGGTCTGGGCTTTGGTCACTTCGGGGATCAGTACGTCCGTTTTGCCCTGGTTGAAAACAGGCACCGCACAAACCAGGCTATCCGGGGGCTGAAAAAGGTTCTGAGGTAATATATGAATGAGCAGACCATACGTATCGGGCTGGCCGGCTTTGGCACCGTAGGTACTGGCCTGGTCCAGATCCTGCATAATAATCGGGGCTGGATCCAAAAGCGACTGGGTAAGGATGTTGTTGTCAAGACCATCCTGGTTCAAGATCTGCAAAAAACAAGATCCAGTCTCTCGGACACGCACACAGAACTCACCGCTCAAGTGGACGACTTGATCAATGATCCGGAACTGGATATCATTGTCGAACTCATCGGCGGCCTGGACACCGCCTATCATCTGATCAAGAATTCCCTCCTGGCCGGCAAATCAGTGGTCACTGCCAACAAGGCTCTTCTGGCTGAATACGGCCCTGAGCTCTTTGAGCTGGCAGCCGGCAAGAATCTTGGGCTGTACTATGAAGCCAGTGTGGCTGGTGGCATCCCTATTGTCCAGACCTTGAAGGAAAGCCTGGCCGGAAACAGAATCAAGTCCTTGACCGGGATCTTAAACGGCACAGCCAATTTCATTCTCTCGGAAATGACCCAAAAGCAGCTCGAGTATGAGCAGGCCCTGGCCCTGGCTCGGGACAAAGGCTATGCCGAAGCTGACCCGGCCCTGGATGTAGACGGCCTGGATGCCGCCCACAAGCTCACCGTGCTCATCCGCCTGGCCTACGGACAGGACTATCCACTCAAAGATCTCCCGGTACACGGGATCCGCGATGTAGACCAATACGACATTCTCCGGGCCGGGGATTTCGGCTACGTGCTCAAGCTCATAGCCCAGGTCAAGGAAAAGTCCGGCTCCCTGCAGGCCGGGGTCTTTCCGGCCCTGGTCCGCAAGGACCACATGCTGGCCAAGGTGGACGGTCCGTTTAATGCCATTTTGCTGGAAGGCAATGCCGTGGGGCCGATCATGCTCTATGGACAGGGTGCAGGGGATCTGCCCACAGGCAGCGCTGTACTGGCTGATATCATGACCCTGGTCAACCGCAAATCCTTTTTTTACAATAATACCGGATTTCTGGACACATCTCTGCCCAAGGCTTCCATCCTTCCTCCGGACTTGACCGCTGCCAAGCATTACTTTCGGTTCACAGTCCAGGACCGGCCGGGAGTGCTCTCGGTTCTGTCCGGAATCATGGGTGAGCATAACATCAGCATAGCCCAGGTGGTGCAGAAACAGGAAGCCAACGGCCAAACCGTGCCTGTAGTCTTTTTGACCCACACCGCCCAGCTCAAGGATGTGGCTTCGGCCATGGCTGAAATTTCTAAACTGGAATTCATCAAAGCCCCAACCGTGCATTACCGGTTGCTGTAAATTGAGTTCGGCGCAGCCAAGGCTGCGCTGAACTCAATTTATTTGATGGATGTAAATGAAACACCCAATTAATGTTCGAATGATATCTGAGGTCAGCTTTATACGTGTCCCGCCGCCAGTGGGACTGAAAACTATCCACGAGAGATTATGCCTCGTAAGCTTTTTCTCCTCATAGCCGATGGTATGGGCGACTACCCCCTGTCCGAGCTGGACGGGGCGACCCCTTTGCAGGCTGCCAATACCCCGAACATGGATGCAGCAGCAGACCGGGGGGTGGTCGGGCGCTGCCAGACCATTCCTCCCGGTCTTGCCCCTGGATCGGATATCGCCAACATGGGCCTCTTGGGCTATGCCCCCAAGCGCTACCATACCGGACGCGGTCCAATTGAGGCCGCAGCCCAGGGCCTGAGCACCGAAAGCTCGGATCTTATTTACCGCCTCAATCTGTGTACAGTATCCGAGCTCTCGCCCAGCGGATACATGTATGATCACAGCGCCGGACACATCCAGCACGCCCAGGCCATGCCCCTGGTCGACAAGCTGCGGCACGAACTGAGCTCCGATCAGCTCCAGATCATCCCCGGATTTCAATACCGCCACCTGCTCATCCAAAAGCAGGGCGCTCTGGATCTGGAGGCCGGCCTGGAACTCATTCCTCCCCACGACATTCTCAATCAATCCCTGGCCCAGGCCTTAAATACTTATGCGCACAGCCCGATGCTCTCCGATCTGCTTACCCGGGCCCACAAGGTCTTGTCTGCAGCTGACAATCCCACTTCAGCCAATACCATCTGGCCCTGGGGACAAGGACTGCCCCTGGAATTGCCATCTTTTGAGCAGAGCTTTGGGCTGCATGGAGCGGTCATCTCAGCTGTAGACCTGATCAAGGGTCTGGGCCGGGCTGCTGGCATGGAGGTCCTGGATGTCCCGGGAGCCACCGGCCTTGTAGATACCAACTATCAAGGCAAGATCCAGGCTGCCCTGCAGTTTTTAGAGCATGGGGATTTTGCCTTCGTGCATCTGGAAGGTCCTGACGAATGTGGCCATGCCGGTGATGCAAACTGCAAGATCAAGGCTATTGAGCGCTTTGACGCCCGGATTGTACAACCAGTCATGGACCGTCTCACTGAAATGGATGCTGCCATGTGCGTAGCCTGTGATCACTTGACCCCTGTTTCGGTCCGTACTCATACCACCGAGCCGGTGCCTTTCTGCTTTCTGGACAGCAGACACGTCCAGACAGGAGTCAACGCAGGATTTTGCGAGGCTGCAGCCTCTGCCAGCAGCCTGCACATAGAGTCGGGCCAGGACCTGATCCCTTTCCTCCTGGACCGCATGCAGGAGGCTGCGGCATGAAGAAGGCCACACCATTTCCTGTCCCCGAAGTGTGGTGGCCTCACCGGGTCTCATATGGAGAAACCGATGCCATGGGCATTGTCTATTACGCAAACTACCTGCACTGGTTCGAGCAGGCCCGCAGCCACTTCATCCGGGAACTGGGACTGAGCTATTCAGAGATCGAGGCCAGAGGAATTCTCTTGCCGGTCCGGGAGGCCTTCTGCCGTTACCGGGCCCCGGCCAGGTTTGAGAACCTGGTAAGTATTCGGACCGGAATACGGGTCATGAACCGAGCCTCAATAACCTTTGTATATGAGGTCTACAACCAATCGGAGGACAACCGGTTCATGACTTCCGGCTATACCCAGCACCCCTGCATGGGCCGGGATGGGAAACCCGTGGCTGTACCCGAATGGCTGAAGACGCTTTGCATGAAAAAACCGGACTAACCAACTCTTGTTATTTTGGATGTCAGAAAAATCAAATCATTACTCAAAGTTTCTTCACCGATCAATCCGGCAAATTTTCTTTTTTTGCCCGCTTTGGGGCAAAAAAATATTTCAGACTTGCCGGAGGCAAGGCTAAAATATGAAAAAACTCCCCCTGACCCCGATTCAAATTACCCCCCATTTTGACCTGGAAACGTTTATGATCCTCTCCGGCCAACGCCGGATCAGCGGCGACCAGGCCGAGGAGATAGGTCACCTCTGGCAAGAGCTGTTCACCCATCTTCGGGCCTACCGTCTGGGCCAGGGCAAGGGATATATCCTCATTTACCTTACCCAGGAAGCTGAGCAGATTCTTCAGGAAAAGCAAAGCTCGGATACAGAACAGGGGCATAACGCCCCTCTGGTAGCCCAGGCCATGCTCATGGCCGCTCTTTTGGAGGCTGTACCCGAGGCCTCCCTGGGCACCTGCGCTCCCATCCCGGAACCGAATAAGATTCTCAAACAGTCCCTGGCCGAGGTCGGTCTGGATTTCACCAATGCCGGCCAGCTCAGCGTGCAGTTCGGCCTGCTGACCAAGCTTCCCTTTCACGGCGAGTGCGAAGAGTGTTATCTCAAGTCCTCCTGTCCCAAGAAAATCATGGCCGGGAACTAACGCAGAGCCATAAGGCTCATCCCAAGCGAAAAAAAGCGGCGCAAGTGGCCAGGTCATCTTGAGCAGAATTGATACGGGGATTTCACACCCGGTTTCTTAACCTACTCATTCTCCTGTCTTTTCCAAATCTGCTGTGCAATCTCCAGGACATCCAGTGGGTGCCGGACCACATGCTCGGCTCCGTGCTCCTCGAGCTCCTCTCTGGTCCGAAATCCCCACTCGGCCCCGACAGCCCACATTCCCGCCCCCTTGGCCGCCTGAACATCCACGCCGCTGTCACCCAGATACAG
This sequence comes from Desulfovermiculus sp., assembly GCA_041686195.1. Classification (GTDB taxonomy): domain Bacteria; phylum Desulfobacterota; class Desulfovibrionia; order Desulfovibrionales; family Desulfothermaceae; genus Desulfovermiculus. The sequence goes on along the minus strand of JAWLEI010000004.1, from coordinate 5,609 downwards.
GCTTTGGTGACCATCAGCCCCGCAGGCCTTGAGAGCTGCGATCAGCCCAGCCGGATCCGGTTTTGGAGGAAGACCCTGGGTCTGGCCCTGGACCACCACAAATGACACCTGGGGGAAAAAGGTCTGTACGCAGGTCAAGGTTGGTTCATGCGGTTTATTGCTCACCACGCCCAGGGAAATTTTTTGCTCTCCCAAGGCCTGGAGCAGAGACGTAATTCCTGGATAGGGCCGGGTGGTCTCCTTCCATCGCCGGCTGTACACTTGCCGAAAGGCTTGCACTGCCTGCTCAATCCTGGATTCAGTGCGCATTGGCAATGGCAGTGCTCTGGTGGCCAGCATGTGCACCCCATCACCGATAAAATAGCGATATTTCTCTTCTGGATGCACCGGGCAGCCCCATTGGGCCAGGACCTGGTTCATACTCGCCGCCAGATCGGATATGGTGTTCAACAGGGTTCCGTCCAGATCGAAAAATACGGCTCTTCGGGTACTTGACACAACAGTCTCCTGTGCACAGGCGTTATTCAACTTGATATCTCGTGGCGTACAAAGAAAAGGGATTCTTAAGTATCAGTGTCTTGCCATATGGATAAAGAGGGAAAACCGACTACATGCAATTGACGCGTCCCTAGAATACCCATTGGGGTTTCCATGCCCTATGTCCGGAAAAAGCTGGCCGCCACCCGTTTATACTCTCCTCCTTTCCAGGCTGTGGATGGCTTGGTCCGCTCATTAGTCAGTATATCCCGGGGCAGAAACGGCAGAAAATCGGAAATCCCGGGCATAATTACTCGAACTACGGGAAAGCCAATAACCGGGTGGGTGTGGTCCAGGACAATGCAGTCGGTCCCCAGCTTGCGGCAGATGGTCTTTATGAATTCGATTTCCTGTTCAATATCCTTAGCCTTCCAGATCTGGTACGACTGGACCCCTCCCTGTTCCAGAAAAGAAATGTCTGTGGGCGATACTCCGCACTTCATAAGCAGATAGTAGGAGTCCACTTCTGATTTGGGCCTTACCGGCTGGTCCAGTTGGGCCCTGACTGCGTTGAGCGACTTCTTGCCTTGAATGCCTTCTGTGAAGCAGCGGCCCAGTGCCTCTGAGGTATGAAATGACGCCCCGGGTATAAAGGTCCTGTATTCTAAACGATCCTTTGGCAGGTTGTAATTCGTGTACACAGCAGCAAGCACTGGAAACAGACCGCCGAAAGACAGGTCCTTTAAGGTGACCTGCACATTGTTCTGGGCGTAGAACTGCTGGAGCTCCTGGATGAATCCGTCCTGAACGGAATCCGGATCGATAGTGGGCACCGTCTCTTCCCGGCCAATGACCCGGATCTGGGTATGACGTTCAAAAACCTCACAGGCGGCCTGGATCAAAGCCTCCTCCCGCACATTTCCAGCCGCTATCCCGTTGGTGCCGTGAATATAGGCGGCAAACTTCATGGGCACCTTGATCGTCTTCTCCTGCAGCAGTGAATAGCCGTCCACCCAGTGCCCGGCCATTTCCGAATCCTTGATCTCCTCCACAGCCTCCGGGCTGAGCTGGGTCTGCCCGGCCAGCAGTTCTTCAATGCTCACATGCAAGGTGTCCAGTTCACTCTGATGGGCCTGCACATACCCGTCCATCCAGGCATAGCTTAAAAAAGACCGTGTTTTTGCACCATACAGGGCCGGGAGATGGAATCTGACCTGCTCTTCAAAAGCCGGATAATAAAGGCCTGCACTCAAACGCTCCACGAGTTCTGCATAGGCGCTGGCCTGGGCCAATTCCCTGCTCGTCCCCTTGCCTTCACAGATGAGATGCAGGGAATCGATCCATACCCGACCCCAGAACAGGCGATCAGAGGCCTGGACCCCCGAATACCTGGCCTTGAGCTTTAGCCGGTCCAGTCCTTTGCTGATCCGGCCCAGAGTATTTTCCGGACTATCGCACTTATTGTGCTCGTTTCGCACATAATTTGTAAACTGCATGAAACACTCCGCACCGCATCAGTTTTGCCTCAGGCAAAGCTGATGCGTTATTTTGTTTGACATATTTTTTCCAGGCACGTTATAAAGAAAATACGGTGGAAAGTGAAGGGAAACCCAAACAACTTAACAAGGAGGTGGATCATGCCCGGCAGCGTTTATAAATTCATCGATCTGGTTGGAACCAGCGAAACATCCTGGGAGGATGCAGCCAAGACCGCTGTGGAAAGAGCGTCCAAGACCCTGCGCGAGGTGAGGATCGCTGAAGTCAAGGAACTGGATATGAAGGTCGATGCAGGTAAGGTGGCCCTCTACCGGGCCAAGGTCAGGCTCTCTTTCAAATACGAAGAATAAAATTTTTGTCCCGGGCCGACCAGCCCGGGACAAAAATTTTATTTCCCCAAAATGAGAAAATAGCTCATCAGGGACTGGGATGAATTCTACGACCGAATAATCAAACCTCGACACCTGTAGTTGGGCAGGAGGCAAGGGCCTGATCGATTGTTTCCTGGGGCAGCTCATAGTCCTGCAGATCCCCCTGGAAGTAGGCCTCATATGAGGCCAGATCCAGGAGCCCGTGCCCGGAGTAGAGAAATACGATACTGGAGCCCGGCTTGGCCTTTTCCGCCACCTCAATGGCTGAACGGATGGCATGGGAGGTCTCCGGGGCAGGCAGAAATCCTTCCGTATTCTGAAACAGCCTGGCCGCATCAAAGCATTCGCTTTGAAAATAGGATCTGGGTTCCACCACCCCTGCATCAACCAGATTGCACAGAATTGGGGCATTGCCGTGGTAGCGGAGCCCTCCGGCATGAATCGGGGCAGGCATAAAGCCATGCCCCAGAGTATGCATCTTGATAAGTGGTGTCAGGCGGGCCATGTCCCCGTAGTCATACCGGTATGCCCCTCTGGTCAAGGACGGACAGGCCTTGGGTTCAGCTGCAATAAAAGTAATGTCCTCTCCGGCCAGTTTGCGGGGCAGAAACGGGAGCATCAACCCGGCGAAATTGCTCCCCCCACCCACGCAGCCGACTAGATAGTCCGGCTTTTCATCCACGGCCTGCAGCTGCTGCATGGTCTCCAGCCCGATTACTGTCTGGTGCAGGAGGACATGGTTGAGCACACTGCCCAGGGTGTATTTGGTGTCCACATTTGTTGCCGCATCCTCAACCGCTTCAGAAATAGCCAGACCCAGACTTCCCTTGCAACCCGGATCCTGATCCAGAACTGCTGCTCCGCTTGTGGTTTTCCGGGAGGGAGAGGGAAAGATCTCCCCTCCGTAAGACTTGATGATGATCTGGCGGTAGGGCTTTTGTTCAAAACTGACCTTGACCATGTATACGGTGCACTGCAGATCCACCATACGGCAGGCAAACGAGAGAGCGGTCCCCCACTGCCCGGCCCCGGTTTCGGTGGACAGCCGGCTCACTCCTTCCAGCTTGTTGAAATAGGCCTGAGGTACAGCTGTATTCGGCTTGTGCGACCCGGTGGGAGAGACCGATTCGTCCTTGAAATAGATGCGGCAGGAGGTGCCGATGGCCTTCTCCAGGCCTTTGGCCCGAATCAGAGGGGTCGGCCTCCACAGGCGGTAAATATCCTGTACCGGCTCGGGAATGGGGATGTAGGGCTCAGGACTCAGCTCTTGCCCAATCAACCCCCTGGGGAAAATGGTCTCCAGCTGTTCCGGAGCCAGGGGCTGGCCTGTCTGGGGATCCAGGGGCGGAGCAAGAGGAGTGGGCAGGTCGGGCAGGGCATTGTACCATTTGGTGGGCAATTCGGACTGGGGAAGCGTAATCCGCGTGTGCATAAGATACTCCTGTCAAGCTTGATCCATTGTATATAACCAACTTTCCAGCTTTGCCGCTTCGAAAATCACAAAAAAAGGCCGCAGACGTTATTTTCGTCTGCAGCCTTTGAAGGGTCATGATATGCTATCTCTTTCTTACCAGAGCACAGTCCCCCCTTGGCCGCTTGCAGGCCGCCACCACCACTGCTGAACTGCCGAAGATATGTGATGTGGACCAAGGGATATGTGCATGCCGTGCTTATAGGCCAGTTCGGAACTGGATGTCAAGGGGGCAGGATACATATATTTTGAGCCTCACTCTCACCTCTTTACCTGCCACAAGAAAGGAGATACAGGATCTTGAGTGCGAGCGGACGTATAAATTCTACGATTTGCAATTGCCGGCAGAACATATCGTAACCGAGTAATCACGGAGTCTGTATGCATAGGCAAAATACCCTCTTCGGCCCTGTCCCTTCCCGCCGTTTTGGTCGCTCTCTGGGCATAGATCTCGTGCCTCTGAAGACCTGCACCCTGGATTGCGTCTTTTGCCAATTGGGGCGGACCCCGGCCAAGACCATGGAGAGAAAGGACTATGTGCCCATCGACATGGTCATTTTGCAGCTTCAGGAATGGCTGGCTGCCGGCAACAAGGCCGATGTGCTCACTTTGTCCGGCTCAGGAGAGCCCACTCTGCACGCTCACTTTGACCGGGTCTTGGAGTTTATTAACTCACACAGCGACATTCCCTCCCTGCTCTTGACCAATGCCACCCTGCTCAGCCTGCCCCAGGTCAGAACAGCTGCAGCTCAAGCGGCCATGGTCAAGACCTCCCTGTGTGCCTGGGACCACAAATCCTTTCAGCGCATCAACCGCCCCCATCCTGACCTGGACTTCTCCTCTTTTGTCCAGGGCCAGATCAAGTTCCGGGAAGAATTCAAAGGCCAGCTCATCCTGGAGGTCTTTCTCCTTCAGGGGGTAAGCGATTCCCAGGATCAGATTCAGGCCCTGGCTGACATCGCCCGGCGCATAGCCCCGGACCGTATCCACTTAAACACCGTGGAACGCCCGCCAGCGGAATCCAGTGCCAAACCAGTGAGCGTGGAGGTCCTGGAATGGGCCAGGTCGCTTTTTACCCCAACCGCCGAGCTGGCCCTGTCCTCTGTTCAGGCCGGGACAGAACAGACCGGAACAGACGAGGCGGCCATCCTGGAGACCATAAGACGCCGGCCATGCACCTTAAGCGATCTGGCCGCAATCTATGGACTGCATCAAAATGAAATAGCCAAATACGTGACCAGGCTGGTCAATAAGGACCAGGTGCAATGGGTCCACGGGGGCTCGGATCAGCCCTATGTGACCTCTGCTGACCACCAGGGATAGCCGGCTGAAATAGCCCAAAGCGAAAGACGTCCCCGCGGAATGATTCAAGGCCGGCTTACTGAGGGGTTTGGCTTTTCCGGACTGGTTCTCTCCGAGGCCCAGCCTCTTTGATCAACGCACTTCCGGCCCTCGGAGAGGGCCGGGCTCCAAAGGCCCAGCCCCCTTCATACCCAGTTTCATATTCGATCAAACTGGCGGCCGCCCTCAGAGGCGGCGCTCGTATGAAACGAGATCTTTCTTTGTCCGTCACCCCGGCGTACGTCATCCCGGACCAGATCCGGGACCGGGGTCCAGTTCTTACATTTTCAGTCTGGATTTAGGTCCCGGATACCGATCCGGAACCAGAATTCAGAGCAGACAGAATGACTTTACCCTAGATTGTCACGCGTCTCGCGTGATGAGCCTGACCCCGGTGTATTCAAAGGATCTGGGCCGGGCAATGACGGAGAAGGACATCCCAAAGTTTCATC
>JAWLEI010000003.1:103128-104271 GCA_041686195.1 Desulfovermiculus sp. | reverse complement strand
CTTTTCCACAACTGCATCTCCTGCATCTTCTGTTTTCGCTGCCGGGCCAGACCTTTGGCGATTAATGACTGATTTTTCTTAAAGCCCCACTTCTCTTTATATTCTTCTGGAGTCAATCCGTGCTGGGCCAGATGCTTTTTAGACAGGACCTTGAACTTCTTGCCGCACTCCAGGCAGACCACCGCCTTTTCCCGGATGGCCTTCTTGGGATCCACAGCCGGTTCCTGGGGCTTCTCCGCTTCAGTCTGAACCTCTCCACCTTCCACTATGCCTTTGAGTTGCTGGGAAAGGCTCTGGACCATTGATGTGATCTCTTCTTCGGTCATATTGCGCACGCTGGCCTGGGCTTTAACGATATCCAGGGCTTGCTGGACATATTCTTCCATGGGTCATCTCCTTGCAATTTTAAATACATATCAAATGAACTTTTCAACAGCAAATTGTGTCCTTCTGTAAGTACACAACAATAAATGTCAATAATATGTATTCAAGTTCACAATTTTTTTGCTTGCTGGATGACCATTATTGTGCTCTTATTTCGATCTTCAGTCAACACATTTCCCATTCAAAGCCAACCACATTAATGACAATTGCAGTCAAACCATCTTGAGCCTTTCTGTTCTTGGCGGCTATTCGCACAAGATCTTGAGCCGACTGTTGTGGTTCTTGATAACAGACAATCTTGGCAATCTCTTCGGGAAAGCGGCGATCTGCAACCCTGTCATTTATGTCAGAAATTCACGGATAAGGCACTGCTCACCCTTTGCCTTGAGCTTGCTTAGGAAGTGAATATACGATAGAATTGCTTTGAAAAGTCAACTATGATCCCTATCCATCAATCTCAGACTAAAAATTCGACGCGTGATGTGCAAATTTTCCATTTTTCCCCTGAAATTCTCATGATTCCGTGCAGATATTTTTCGAGGTGCTAGCATGTCAGCTTCTCTGGATAAATTGAAAAAAGATATTTTAGAACAAATGCCCATCCTCATTGAGCAGGATCCATCATTTCGCATAGCCTTAGCCAGGATGCTGCGGGGTGAATTTATGCCCCGGGAAGAAAGTGAATCCCGCTTTGATCGCATTCTTGACGAACTGCGTCAGGACCGGGAGGAGCAGAATCGGAAATGGGAAGAGCAGAAT
>JAWLEI010000003.1:24176-103028 GCA_041686195.1 Desulfovermiculus sp. | reverse complement strand
GAGCAGAATCGGAAATGGGAAGAGCAGAATAAAAAATTCGAAAAAGTCCATGCAGAAATTATGGCCAATGAGACCAAACTTGACCGCTCCATCGGAGCACTGGGAGCCAGATGGGGAACCAAATCAGAAGAATCATTCCGAAATGCCCTGGCCGGAATTCTGGAGCAAAGTTTTGGGGTTCAGGTCTTTCATGTTACTGAATACGATGACCAAGGGGAAGTATTTGGACGCCCTGATCAGATCGAATTGGATGTTATTATCACCAACGGGCTTTTGATTCTTTGCGAACTTAAATCATCGGTGGACAAAGCCGCTATGTACGCCTTTGAGCGGAAAGTTCGATTTTATGAGAAAAGACACGAGCGCCGTGCTGACCGCATGATCATTGTCTCCCCCATGGTCGATGCGAAAGCCATGCGCGTAGCCCAGAAATTGGGCATAGAAGTGTATTCTGACTCTACCTATGTCCCGCTTCAAAAGCCTTGAGCTATGCCGGCCACCAGACACCGATTTCATTGACTGGCTGCAAATAGTTTCAAAACGCGGTTGACTGTTCGGTCGCAAAGCTTTGTATAAAGACTCTCGCTGAATGCCACTTGCTTTGGCTATCTCTGTCATTCCTCGTGCCTTAGCAATATGCCCCAGGGCTGAGGCCAACTCAGCGCTGTCCTCTTCTTCCAGAAACAAGATAATGTGAAATATAGCGAGCCGCCTCTTATGAGAGGCTTGCGGCCTTGAGCTGGATCTTTTCAACAAAAAATCCCGGGCTGAAGCTTTTCAGTCCGGGATTTTTTTGTGGGGATGGCCAGTGAGCATTATCTAAAAAAATATGCCAATGCCTTTGCTGGTAGTAAAATAGGAATTCCCTGAAACGGATCCATAGCCAGAAGATCATTATCACCAGTAACCAAACAATCCGCTTTGCCAATGACAGCAGTCTCCAAAAACTTATTGTCATCTTGATCTCGACAGCCCATCGGTCTGTTGATAATTGATATGTATTCAGAAACCGCGTCCATCTGAGCTAAGAGTCGTTGTCTCTTTTCGAGCGATACGTACTGATCAAACTTATTTTTCATAATCCGTGTTTGCAATTCTATTTGTGTTTCTGTTGAGAATAGTAGGATAGCCCTTGACTCTTTCAAGGCGTCAAGAAATTTAGCTGGTGTGCTTGTCGACAGCAAAGCGGCACTAATCAAAACGTTTGTATCTACAACAAAACGCTTAGCTATCATCTGTCAAAAGTTCATCCAGCTTTTCTTGCGTAAGTCCCTTTGCCTCTGCCTCCTCACGCATGGCAGATATCGTCTCTCCCAAGTGTTCCCAAGCTGCACCACGCAATTTTTGATACTGCTCTTCAGACAGCAGTACACAGGCCGCACGCCCACGTTTCATAACCCGTACAGGTTCTCGTTGGGCCCACTCAAGAAATTGGCCAAATTGATTTTTAGCTTCTCGTGCATTTATTTCTTTCATGAGGCCAGAATAGCTCTTTTAGCCATTTTGGTCAATAACCAATGGAATTCAAATGACCTGAAAATCCTTGATTTCCGGTAAATCACCGATCCCGGACAATTCGCAGTCCCGCAGGCATCCCTTGCACTGGCGGTAATACCGAACACTGTCTTCGGTCTGGTCTATCAGGCTTTCCATTCTGTCCTTGAGCTTCAGGAAATGCTTTTCCGTCAAATCCGGACATTCAAAAACAGACTTCTGGACCCGGTATCCATAGCCTTTCAGGACCTTGGCCACCTTATTTCTGGTCGAATCGTCGACAATATCAAAGCACACAAGATAATGCTTATGTTCGTCCATGTGCAGCCTGGCCCGAAATCCAAAGTTCCGGTCCAGAAGAACAGTTTCCACCCGGTGCTGGACCAAGGCATTGATCACTGCCCCGGACAAGGAAATGAAACCGGCCAGAACCAAATGCTCCAGCTGGGGCAAAGAGACTTCATCCACAGTTGTCCGTTCTTTTACCAGAACCAGGTTGTTCCCGGACTTTCGCAGATAGGTCCCCTGCTCCAGGATGTAGACTCTGTGCATATGATACTTCTGGGTTGAAGGTTTCTTTGTTACGAGAGTCCTCCCTCGTAACATCCTTTCTTGGGGCTCCAGCCCCCTTCTTTACGTCTTGGTTGAACCCTGAGAACAGATAAGTAAAAGATGATGACCGGAGCCATAAGAAAAAGACGTCCCCAGAGAGGACCCTGGGAACAAAGAAAAACCTTTTTGAAATTCTTTTTTCTGCAAAAAGACCCTGGCCTTGAGCTCAAAGACATAATCTCCGTCTTTGGCATTGGTGAATTGCGCAGCCATATCCAATGCATGCAGAGCCTGATCCAGATTGCCCTGCTGATACTGGATCTTGCCCAAGGCAAAATACTTGTGCTCCATCTTCAACAGTCCGCTGGACTCATCCTCCTGGATGCACGCTTCAATGAGCGGTAGAGCCCCTTTGACTTCCTCGATTTTGGATCGACACGACGCAAGATTGTACAACGATTTGATATAATTTTTGCGTTCCTGGTGCCTCGCTTCCTGCTTCTCAGGCGGATACGCCTTCCAGTTCTCTACAGCCTTGGCAAATGAGGGCACAGCCAACCTGGTTTTGCCTTGCACGTTTTTGTACAGCATGCCTTGACGATAGAAGTTGGTTACTCCGTCCGGCTTGAGCTGCTGGGCCTTTTCAAACCAGGCATGGGCAGCTTCTATACGCTTCCGCTTGGCTTCCGGGGTGAGCAGAATCTCACGGTTTTTGGCTGCAAACAGGGAGTTGTACAGGGCATAGGCCAATCCGGAAACAGCTAAAAATGAGTCCGGATCGGACTGGACGCAAGTCTCGAACTCAGCAATGGCCTGATCGTGGCGACTGGTTTGTCCCAAGGCAAAAGCCAGCTCAGTCCTCAACTCAGTATCCAGTCCGGCCTGGATCAACTCCGGAGCATGCTGCTCCAGGGGATAAAACAGGGTGACGATGTCTTCCCACCTGTTGTCGCTTCTCAGATCATTGATCTCAGCCAGAGCCTGCTTTCGACGTTTCTCCAGATCTTCAGTCGAACGGCCGTGCTCAGCCAGCCCCTGCAGAAAATCCCGGTCATCATCCCTTTGACAGGATCGTTGGCTTCGATCTGATCCATAATCTTCTCCAGGTCTCCCCCGGTAAGAGAGGCAATGATGCTGCCAATGCTGAATGCCCCCGGAACAGAGGCGGAATAAAGCTGCAATGAAGGAAAGAACGGCTGGGAATTATCCGGCCATAAAGGAGGTGGGTGCAGACACATGGTTCCGGCTCCTTGTGAAAAAATGGGTTCTATATTTGATCACGGTTGAGCCGGAAAGTTTTTCAAAAAAAATTCCGGGCGGAAGACCCGGAATTTTTAAATAAGAATCAAGCCCTATTTCATTTTACTGCACAATTGACGCTTCCCTCAATCATTTTAAATCCGAGCATTTTTCTAGACCATGTCAATTCCAGACGGCTTCCGGCTGGAATTGAGTCTCAATCCCCTCAATTCCATTTTGCTTCCCCAGTCAAGTGTATCACCGTACCCACGCTCACCCCCTGAATAGAGCCAATTGATGGTCTACTTCACGACAGCAAAATGGAATCAAATCGGGGCATTTCTCCGGGCTCTTACCCTGAAAACCCTTGTCAGTCAAGGGACGAGAGCATAAAAACCACACCTACCCCCTTCAAATCGCTGCCGGTAGATTTTCTGGACCTTAATTTTGCGTGCTTTTTTATCGTTACCTATTGATATAATCAATGATACACAGAGCCACACCCCTAATAGGATGATGATACAATATTTCAGCTGGTTAAGATTTTCTCCCTCTATGCTCAGCTACCCTGTGGCCAGGCTCAATGCTTAAGTCAACAAGAATGGAACAAAACTCAACCCCGGTCGCTGGCTTGGCTGTCCAGGGCTGCCAGGCCACAGCCTGGCTCAAGAGGGAAAATATTTCAGATTTGCCGGAGGCAAAGCTGAACAGTAGATCCCGGGCTCATCAGGAAGCTGAGCCCAGGATTTATTCCTTGACTGGCAAGAACCGCTTGACCAGATCCAGGCTCTGTCGGAGTTGCTCCAATGCGTCTTGTAGGGAATCAACTCTTTCCGCAGGCCCGTCCTGGATATGCCATTGAGGGCAATGGAGCAATGGGCTGTGCTGATTTTTCCTTTTCAGCCTTGGACGCGGCCTGGTCCAGACAGCTGATGCGCACAGATTCCAGCTTAGACAGATCCTCCCATACACCCCGGCCCGGCCGGGGCAAAAAATAGGACCGCGTGCCTGTGACTCGGCGCAGCCCCAGGGGCAGTTTAACCAAATTGCCAAAACCTTTCCCTGAAATAGTATCCTGCTTGGGAAAGACCTCCAGCTCAAAACAGGACACATCACCCTTCAGCCGATTAACAATCCCGTTCAATACCGGCCGGGCCTGCCTGTCCGGGACAGGGGGTTCAAAGAAAAACCAGAAATGATAGCCTTTGCCCCCACTGAATTCCGCCAAAGGAAAAAAATCCAAACTTTCACTGATCTCCGGCAGGCGGGACATAAGATAATCCCGTTCCTTTCGGATCTGACTGCGGACCGAGGAGCTCAACCCATTTGTACGCAGTCTTTTGACCAGATCCACGTCTACCACTCCCAGGCTGACCAAGCTGCTTTGCTGCAATAGATAAATCCCGTACGTGCGGCGCATTTTCAATAGGCATCACGGTTGAAGTGAAGAGTTTTTTAAAGAAATATTGACACCCAGTTAAGCCTTCCATGGAATGCGAGAGCAAAAGACTGGACCATCAGGAAGCTGGGTAAGATGGGATTCCAGTCTTTATCTTTGTTCATGAAAGCAAGGCGTTTTGCTGGATTGCCCGGCAATGACAAAGGGAAATGTGCAGTTTCCATCTGTAAATGCAATGGCGGGATATAACTGGAATAGGAATATGACTTCCACAACTGACCGCCTGCCCAAAGCCTTGGACCAGATTTGGGAAATCCCGCCTCAGCGTCCACAAGTGGATCTGGAGAAATTGGGAGCAGATATTCAACACGTCCCGCCCTTTCTGTGGCAGGAAAGGATGCTTTTTCACGGCGCTCCGGACCAGGCATTACAAACCCTGACTTCAACTTTTCCCCGTCACATCAGAACCAGCCATCCGTTTTTGTCCTCCAGGCAACATCCAGCTTGGCGGTTTTTGCGTGCCCCTGCACTTCCAGTCCCGGGCCGTGGACCTATATTCCCCGCAATACCCGTTTGGAGATCACCGGCCGGATTATGGACCGGACCTCTTTTGTCCTGGAAGATTTGAGCTTTCCGGTGCCCAGGGACCGGCGGTTCACCCAAAACCTCTTTTTCTGGGGCCGGGTGCCCATGGATCGGCTGATGAGGTGGAGCTGATGGTTGCAGCCGATGATCGATTCCAAAATTGGCTGCACAGTCAAGCAGGGCTTGATTTTCTCACCTTATGTGCCCGACGCGCCCTGCGTCAGTTGCCGGAAGGGATGTATGGATTGGATTATTCCCCAGACGTGCTCCAGGACGTAATCCACGACCTGTGGCTCTTTGTGGCCGAGCTGGCCCCAGACAAACGTCAGGACCTGGTCCTTTTGGCCGAACAGGGGGAAGGGAGCAAACTGGTCTCCACCCTGATCAAGCTTTTTGTCCGTTCCTGTCTTGATAAAAGACGGACCTCTGCTCACAGCCCTTGGCATGCAATGTATCGGCGCATACGGAGCCTGCTCAGCCAAGCTCATGGAATAATCTACCACAGTGAACCTACCCAGGCCTGGTACGGCTGGAAATCCTGCAAGAAAGCCCGGACCTTTCAGAGCTTGCATCTATGCTGAGAGGCACTGAGAAGGGAGCACATGATGAGAGTTTTATTCCCAAGGGAAGAATGCATACCCAACCCCAAAATATAGAGCCTGCCCCAGGTCAAATCTGGAGTTTAAAGCCGCACCTGGCTGGTTGGGGACCAGGGGCGGCCTACTTCAACCCTCCTTTGGTTTTGATTTTGTCCGTTTTCTTTGAGCCGATACAGGCTGTACGCGTGGCCCAGGTCTTTCATGAATCTGAGCTGGCTGGTCCGGGCGATGTACAGCTTTCATCAAGACAGGGATTGGCCCAGGCCTGGAACGTTTACACCCTGGCTGTTGACGATCTGGATTCCTGCCGAGAAATAATCCCCAATGACCGCCTGAAAGCCGCTGTGGCCCAAGCAGGCCATCCCCATCCCGACCCAGAACCGTACAGCGTTCTGCAGGCCTTTCGGGAACTGGAACTGAAAACCGGGCATATCATGGCCACTCGCTCGCTGTTCTCCGCTCTTGCTTTGGGCAACGAGACAGAAAAACCCCGGGCACAAGCAGATCTGCTCGCCTCCCTGGACCCCAATTCCCTGCGGACCCATATTCAAAACACCCATCCGGAAATCAAACTCCCTTCAGGTCAGGATCTGTCTCCGCACGCGCTCCTCGGCCTTGCTCAGTGGACCAATCTTCCCCTGGCTGCAGCGGATGAAGAAGAAATCACTGCCAATTATGTGTGGTTCGATCCGGATAACGAGATGCACATTGCTCCGGCTCAGGCAGTCATCACCATCATGGACATCTCTGAGCAGGGTCTGTTCATTGCCGGTCGGCTTAAAGATTTTGAAGGCCAGCCTGAAGTCCTGCATGCATGGTGGGTTCAAGACCTATCGCCCCATGCAGCGGATGCAACGAGCATTGTCCCTGAAGGCACATATTTTCAGGTGACCTTTTCCCGCTTAATCTCCGCCGACCACACACAAGGAAAACTCAAGATCTTGATTGTGGGCCGGTGGGGGATAGAACAGGAATGAGACTCAATCCCTCCTGGACCCTGGAAGAATTGGCGGCCTGGGCTGGAACTCAAAGCTTTTTTCCTTTGTGGAACCGGGTTTGTCTGAGTCCGCACCCGGACCTATGGCCCAGGAACAAGGACCTGGAGGATTGCCTCTCCTTAATTGCCGGGTCTCTGCCAGAAGAGGAGCTGTTTCTACTTCATGCCCTGTGCCTCTCCAGCCTGGCTTTGACCACCGCCCCTGATCCAGACATCGTAGCAGCACTGCAGGCATGGACATCGCCCCAGGTCATTGGCCTGCCTCTTTCCTGGCCCGAGCTTATGGAATCGATCTGGCAGCGCATCCCTGTACTTGTGGCCAATGAACACTCCGGTAGGGCATCTTTGATCTGGACCTTGGTGGGACAAAGGTCCCCCAGGCCCTCTTCCATCATGCCGGGCTGGGCCGAAACATGTCTGGATGCAAAGGCAAGGGCTGCAGTGCACACAGCAGCCGCATTGGAAAGCCCGTCTTCCGGAGCCGGGTTTTTCTTTTGGCCAATCATCAAGTTTCATCAGCCCGGAATACACATCCGCGGATCTTCTCTGGGTTTGCCGGTCCTGCTCGGCTTCCATACCCTGACTACACATACCCCGGCCCCCAGCCTGGCCGCAACAGGCGGCCTGCACTCATCCGGTGGCCTGCTTCCTCCCGCCCATATGGAGGCCAAAGCCCGGGCGGCCGAGGCTGCGAATATTCGCGGACTCATTGTTCCCATCACTGAAAGCACTCCTTCACTGCCCAGCATAAAAAACGGCCCTAAGGTTCTTTCAGTGCCAGACCTGAGCACAGCCCGAAGTCTTTGGCGTTTGTACGCCCCGGGCCAGGGCAGGGCCCTGATCCAAGCCCTGCAGACCGAGCAAAGTCCGTATCAGCTCCTATCCAGCCTGCTCTGCCTTTCCCAGCCCGCAGTCAGCCATGTGGAACACGAATACAGGGTTATCCGTTCCGCAATCCGTTCTTTGTTCACGTCCCAGGACATGCCCGGTCTCAGTCAAATTCTGGATCTGCTCTGCCCCCACATTGATGCCCCCCAGGTCAACCAGGCCTTGATCCAGGCCGTTCTGGACAGCATATACATCCAAGACATGGATGATGTATACGTGCAGAGTCCTGAGCTCTGCCTGCGTATCTGCCGTTTGCAGCTCATGCGCTGTCGGCACCAGGGTCGGGTTACTGCCTGGGAGGCATGGAAAGAATGGATGGACACGCACAACCTGGAGGAGGAGATAGCCTGTTCAGATCAGGGTGAGGTCAAGCTGATCATGTTTCAAGCTGAACGAATGGTCCAGGACCAGCATAACCGATTCGTGTTTGACCCGGCCATACTGCACAGCCTGGGCCCAGAGGTGCAGGAAACTCTGGCTGGAGAGGAAAAACGTTTCCACCATCGATTACAGCTGGGCAGGCCTGCAGTGCACAGGGCTTTGGGCTGCCTCTACGGAACCCTGGCCCAGCATTTCGGGTTCTGCGGTCCGGACTACCTTGAACAATGCCGCAAATACGTACACCAGGCCCAGCTGGCCTTTGGCCAAGGGCAGCGTGCAGACTCTCGTCCGGACTGGTTGCGGGAGTTCTCCTACTTGGTCTACGCCTATCTGGACGCCGGAGAATCCGGGAAAGCCCATGAGGCCCTGCAGGCATATCTGGAATGCTCGGAGCTGGAGCATTTTGAACCGGAAACGGAAAATCCGTTTCAACATGCGGCTTTTGTCCGCTTTCTGGCTGACAGCGGCCGCAGTCTGCCCTCAGAGTATATCCATTACTGGACCTGTCGCTGGGATCAAATCCCCAACGCCCACCCCTGGCAGTTGTGGGCCGTGAATTTCGGTCGGCTCATGCCGGACAAAGACCAACAAAAAGTCTGCTGGGAAACAGCGGTCAGCATCTGCAAGGCCATACCTGGAGAAACAACCAAGGCCATGCTCCTTGTGCCCTTATCTTTATTGGATTACCACGGCTTGGCCCCGAAAACATGGCTGGAAAAAGAAACCAGAGAGGCCATGGACACCATTTATTCTTCATTACACAATGAACATTTCGCTGTAATCCTTGAAATGAGGACGTGGCGGGACATCCTTTTTCAAACCCGGCATCATCTGCCTGCTCTCTTTCCCTTCGCTTATCGATAAAGACCGTTTCGATAAAGTCGACTGCCGACCAACCTGCTCCACGGTAATTTTGTTCTCAAGTGCAGAGTGCTCGAAGCGTTCAGCTTGTCCGGATGCAGAGGAAATCAATTGCCACACAACATTGGTCCGAGCAGTTTGCCCTCTTGCCAAAGGAGAATTTAATTGTTAATAATAATCATTGCTAACATTACACCCCAATTGGCTTATAAAGAGGGAGATTATGAAAATTTTTTTTACTTTAGCCATGCTTTCCATGCTCGGCCTCACCCAAGCCCAAACCTCAAAGGCTGCTCAATCCAAGTCCTTGGATGAGGCCTATTTTGCCGGGGGATGCTTCTGGTGTATTGAGGCCAAATTTGAAAAGATTCCCGGAGTGCACAAAGCTGTATCCGGATACAGCGGCGGAGATGTGGAGAATCCCAGCTATGAGCAGGTCTGCACTGGAACGACCGGACACAGAGAAGCGGTAAAAGTTGTTTACGATCCTGACAGTGTGTCCTATGCTCAATTGGTGGAGTCATTCTGGACCATGTATGATCCCACTGACCAGGACGGCTCGTTTGCAGATCGCGGTCTCCAATATTCCTCGGCCATTTTGTATCAGACCGAGAAAGAAAGAGACATTGCTGAAGAGTCGCGGCAAAAATTAAGCCAATCCGGCCGCTTTGACCGCCCTGTTGTCACTCCCATCGAACCTCTGAAAAACTTTTACCCGGCTGAGGAAAAACACCAGGACTACTACCGGAAAAACCCGGTTCATTATGAAAGCTACAACTCTCTCTCCGGGCGGGAATCTTTCATATCAAGGCATTGGGCCCATAAGGGAGAGCCTCAAAACAGCGCTCCTCCAGAGGGATCAAAATACACCAGACCAAAGCCAGAAGTTTTGCAGGCACGTTTAAGCGATTTACAGTTCAAGGTGACCCAGAAAAACGGCACTGAACCCGCTTTTCTCAATGAGTACTGGGACAACAAGAAGGATGGCATCTATGTGGATGTAGTCTCAGGAGAACCCTTGTTCTCCTCCAGGGATAAATTCGATTCCGGGACTGGATGGCCCAGCTTCTCCCGCCCTCTGGAACCGGAGCACCTCGTTACCCGTGAGGATCGATCTCTATTTATGACCAGAACTGAAGTCCGTTCAAAATACGCTGACTCACACCTGGGACATGTCTTTGCGGATGGACCGGAACCCACAGGCCAGCGCTACTGCATCAATTCCGCCGCTCTTCGTTTTATCCCCAAGGAAGACTTGGGAAAAAAAGGATACGGGCAGTATGTGGATGTGTTCGCCGAATAAGAATTCCCAGGGCAAGGCCCTGGGAATTCTTTTCTGTACTGTTTCATCCTGAATACAAATTGACGGCTCTTGCCAATAAACGAACAACCAATACCCAAGGAGACATTGCATGGATTTGAAGGACTATTTTGAAAACAGCAAAGGCATAGGCGTCCTCTCCACCGCTGACAGTGAGGGAAATGTGGACAGCGCCCTGTACGCCCGGCCCCATGTCATGGAAGATGGAAGCCTGGCCCTGATCATGCGCGACCGTTTGTCCCATGCCAATTTGCAGTCCAACCCCAAAGCCGCCTACCTCTTTTTGGAGGAAGGACCTGGATATAAAGGAAAGCGTTTTTTTCTGACCAAAGTGAGTGAAGAGCAGGATGAGGAGAAGATCGAATCGTTGCGCAGGCGGTGTTATGCTCCGGATGATCGTATGCACCAGGGAAAGGTGTTTCTGGTCTATTTCCAAATTGATCGCGAACTGCCCCTGATTGGCTCCGGAAAATAGCCGGGCTCTCAGTGAAATTTGCCCGCAGCAGACCCTATCAGTTCACGTTCAGCGCAGCCTTAAGGCTGCGCTGAACTGTGCATAATGGTTACAATCCC
This sequence comes from Desulfovermiculus sp., assembly GCA_041686195.1. Taxonomy (GTDB): domain Bacteria; phylum Desulfobacterota; class Desulfovibrionia; order Desulfovibrionales; family Desulfothermaceae; genus Desulfovermiculus. The sequence goes on along the minus strand of JAWLEI010000003.1, from coordinate 92,139 downwards.
CAAGTAGCCGTCCACTTGACTGGTCACTCATGCCGCGTAATTTTATAGAGAGATTCTTCACTCGAAGACTCGTTCAGAATGACAGACAAAGACCCATCATGAGCACAAGGCAGGAGAATTCCCATGCAACTGCAAGGACAAACCGCCCTCATCACCGGGGCGAGCAGAGGACGGAGAATCGTTTTCCATGCATGACCTTCCCAAGCTGCGGGCAGTGCAGCCCTGATGTTGTGTCTCGTGACATGTGGCAAGAAAGAACCCTCCCCTGACCCTTCACTCCGGCCCAAAGCGGCCCCAGGGAGGGGAACCACACAAGAAATGAATGTGTCCATCTATGATGAGTAGAACCTAAAAGCCCTAAAAAAGCGCTGAATATATTGTCTGCAGAGCCCGGAGCTAATCACAGCGAGTCAAATATGCACATCGATATCATAGGATTTCCCATGGACCTGGGTGCTGACCGGCGCGGGGTGGGCATGGGCGCGGCAGCCTTGCGCATTGCCGGGATCAAAGACAGGCTGGTGGCCCTGGGGTATACGGTCAGCGATCTAGGGGATATTGCTGTTCCCAACCGCGAGGATCAGGCTGTGGACAATCCCAAGCTCAAATTTCTGCCCCAGATACTGGCCTCGTCCCGGAATCTGGCCCGAATGGTGGAAAGCTCCCTGCTCCAGGGACATCTCCCCCTTTGCCTGGGCGGAGACCATTCCATTGCCCTGGGCTCGATTGCCGGCCTGGCCACCTCCTGCACCCGAAAAGACCGGACCCCCGGCCTCATCTGGATCGACGCCCATCCAGACGTAAATACCGACCAGACCACGCCATCCGGAAACATCCACGGCATGGCCCTGTCCGCTTCCTTGGGGCTGGGACATTCTGAATTGGTCGGATTTAACAGTCCGGGTCCCAATATCAGGCCGGAGAACTGCGTCCTGCTCGGAATCCGAAGCATAGATCCCCTGGAAAAAACAAACCTCCAGAAACTCGGCGTCCTGGTGTTCACTTTGACCGACATCGACCGGATGGGCATTGGTCCGGTCATTGAGCAGGCCCTGGATACCATTGTTTCCAAGGTTGACTGTCTGCACGTAAGTTTCGATCTGGACTCCCTGGATCCGAGCGTAGCACCAGGGGTGGGCACGCCTGTGTCCGGTGGCTTGACCTACCGCGAGGCCCACCTGGTCATGGAGGCCATTGCCGAGACTCACATGATTGCCAGCATGGATGTGGCCGAGGTCAACCCGGTCCTGGACGTCAAGAACCAAAGTGCGGAAGTGGCCGCCGGAATCGTGGCCTCCTGCCTGGGGAAAAGAATTTTGTAAAGGGCCAAAGCAGGTGTTGTCCGCAACCCCAAAGAGGTGATTACAAGCGCAGAGGACAGAGGACAGAAGAATCAATGAGTTACAAAATCACGCTCGTCCGTTTCATACACGCTCTTCTTCCTTTGCCTTCTGCTCCCGCATATAGGCCTTCCATCCCGGACACCACCGGGTATGCCACCGCCACAGCCTGGCTAACCAGGAATTGGGCCTGGCTTCGGCCTTTTTCCGCCACGGACACTGTTCGCATTTGGCCATAATAACTCCTCTGCGTCGAATGGCTACTTTTTGTATATCCTCGTTGAATAGACAGCTCCAACGTAACATAACCAAAAAACCTTATATCAAACAGATACTTACGCGCCACCGGTGTCTTCAAGGGTGCCCATTGGACTTGGGAAGAATGGACAGCGGTTGAGGGCAACCGCGTCCTACTAAACAACACAACTCGTTTTTGCAGTCCCGGCAGCAACCCTCTCAACCCCGGTCCTCAGTCCCCTGCCTTTTGCTCCTCCCGAACCTCGGTCAGGCAGTACACCCCTTCTCCAGATGATGCCGGGCGGAAACAGAGGTTATCCGAAGTGCAAGCCGAAGGCCGGTCATCTCCTTGCTCCCAGCGCCTAATAAGCTCCGGTTCCCGGATCAAGGGTCGGGCCATGGCCACAAAATCGGTTAATCCCCTCTCGACCAGATCCTTGGCCGTCGACAGAGAACGGATGCCCCCAACCAGAATCAGGGGCAAAGAGACCCTCTTTTTGTATTCTTGCGCCTCCTGAATATAGAAGACATTTTCCTCTTTGGACCGCACCTTGGCCTTGCGCACCGGGATGAAGTCACCGGACAAGGGGGTTCCTCCACTGAGTTCCACCCCGTCCAGGCCCTTTGCTTCCAGCATCCGGCACACCTCAACCATCTCCTCTGTACTCAGACCGGGCTGCAAAAAGTCCTGGGCATTTATCTTAATCAATACCGGATAGTCCGGCCCCACCTGCTCCCGGATGGACCGCAGCACTTCCACAACCAGCTTGGCTCTGTTCTCCACACTTCCACCAAAGGCATCAGTCCGACGGTTAAAATACGGGGAGAGGAACTGGCTGAGCAGATACCCGTGCGCGGCATGGATCTGCACCGCATCGAACCCGGCCTGCCTGGCCCGCTGGGCGGCAGCGGCAAAGGCCTCCCTGACCTCTGCAATCTCCGCGGTGCTCATCTCCCGGCAGGCAAATCCGTCCGTCTCCTTGTCCAGAGCCGAAGGCCCGGCCGGCTCTTCCCCAGTAAGCTTGGCCGGGGCCTGACATCCGGCATGGGCCAGCTGCAGCACGATCCGTCCTCCGGCCTCATGGACTGCCCGGGCCATATCCGTCAGCCCGGGCAGGAGATCGTCGCTGTACGCCCCCAGCTGCCAGGGCCCAGCCTGACCCTTGGGCAGCACATAGGCGTGCCCGCTGATGATCAATCCCACCTTGCCCCTGGCCAGGCGTTGCATAAGTGCGGTCAAGTCCTTGGTCACTTCCCCTTTTTCCGTGGCCATGCCCTCCCAGGTGGCAGAACGCACAAAGCGGTTGGGCAGAGAAATATTCTTGATCCAGACAGGTTCAAAAAGATCGGACATAGATTTTCCTCCAATAACGTCTTCATTCATCCTGAAGTGTATTGACTGGCTGACAAAAACAAGGCAGTATGTAGTTAGGATAATAAATTGTTTTTCCTACTCATTTGGTTCCTTTTTTCCTTTGGAGGACGAAAAAGCTAATCTGAATGTGGTTCTTCAAAAACCAAAACCGCTCCAATCGATGCTCAACAGCAATTTGAACCAGGAGGTGGAGTATGGTCAGCCTGGAAACACTCAAGTCTTTGGAGATTTTTAACGACCTGAGCAGGGAACAGCTGGAAGCTTTGCAAAAGCTTGCATATACAGAGCAGTACAGCCGTAACCAGCGTCTGTTCAAAGAAGGAGATCCCGCCCGGCAATTATGGATTGAAACTGAAGGCCAGATTGATCTTCGCTTTGAAATGCCCGGACAAACCACTACCTCCAGCGATCAAACGATCCACAGTATAGAAGCCCGACCTCTGGAGGCCCGTGTCCTTGGCTGGTCCTGTTTCGTTCCGCCCTACAAAATGAGGCTCTCTGCCTACTGTGTAACCGAGTCCTGTACTGTTATCAAGTTTGAGCGCGAGGATTTGCTCAAGCTCTTCGAGCAGGACACTGATATGGGCTACAAGATATTGTCATTTATGATCAAAGTCGTCGGCTACCGGTTTCATGAATTTCAGGACGAGCTGGCCAAACATCTGGGAGAAGATATCATCAACGCCTGGTGAAAACTCAGCAGGATCGCTGGGCAGCTCTCCAGGCACGTTCGCACTCAAGCCAGGGAGGGGAACAAGGGACCGGCCATCTTCTTTGATCCAGAATGTTCCTTGCAAGCAAGGCCGTTTCAGGTGCATTGCAGCCTTCCAGGCCGCTGATGCAGCCTATCTGTATATGAGCATGAATATGAGGAGAAAGCGACATGGCGGACAAAGACTACTTATCTCCCTTTGCTGCCGTCAACAAGGCCATTTGCGACGGAGCTGACGAACGGCAGGTGGTCAATATGATCACCAAGCAGATCACAAAAACCTTGAACATCGCAGGATGTTTTATAAAGATGCTGGCTGAGGCCGAAGAGCAGCACGCACAGCCCCAAAAAAGCCTGGGTCTGGGAAGCGCGACCTTCAAGGTCAGGTTATCCTCTGAAGACAAGCTGGAACTGCTTTCCAGCTATGGTCTAAGCCAGGATGTGCTCTATTCCCGGACTGCCGACTGCCCGGACAGCATATTCAATTGCATTCCGGCCGAAAATCTCTATTTTGCTGACATCAATGAAATTGATGAGCAGAGAGAGGATTTTACCCTCATGACTGCCGAAGGCCTAATGTCCTTGTTTATGTTCCCCGTGGATGTGCATCAGGAAAACGTGGCCGTGGTCGCCTTGTTTGACCGCAAAAAAGGGGACCTGACCCGTGACGACATCAAGTTCGCCAAGGCCCTTGCCAGCCGAGGCATTGCCTCCGTGGTCAACCAGCGAAGAATGGAGGCACTCTTAGAAAGGAAACGGCTCTTCTTGAGCAACTTTCAAGAGATCAGCAATACAATCAACTCGACCCTGAACATCAACAAGGTCCTACAGCTGGCTGTGCAGAAGATTACAGATGTCTTGGGGGTCAAAGGCACCCAGATCCGGCTCCTGGATTCCAAGACCGAAGAGCTTAATCTGGCTGCCTCACACGGATTCAGTCATGAATTTCTCAACATCGGTCCGGTAAGCTTTAAAAGAGGGATTGAGGCCAAGTACTCCCTGGATGCAAAGCATGTCGGAGATATAGTCGTCATTGACGATGTTGCCTCAGATCCCAGAATCCAGTACAAGGAGGCCATTTTGGCCGAAGGGGCGAACAAGATGTTGACCATGCCCCTGCACATCAGAGGCAAGAACATTGGAGAGCTGACCATCTTCACCAGTGGAGACAGTACGTTCTCTGAAGAGGAGATCCGGTTTGCTGACGCCATCGCCCAGCAATGCGCAATGGCCATTGAGAACGCCCGTATTTATCAACGGGTCAAATACGAATACCAGCATCTCCTGGAAGAATTTGGATACAATGGCAGCAGCTAGGACTTCATTCTACTCTTCTGGCAACTTACTTGGAGAGGTGGCAGGCTCCAAGGAGCATGAGAAGCGGCCAGCCGCCAATTGGATAACTATTGACGCACATCAAACAAATGCTGCATTTCAGGATGGTTTTGCAAAGCACGCAGGAAGAGATGCGTCCGGTGCTCCATGCGGTCCCGAAAGGTGCGCACTATGCGGGACAGAAAAACAAATCCAAACTCCTGATGCATGTCCATGAGTTCGTGCAGCTTTTGGGCTGAAAAACAAGCCAGCTCACAGGTCTCTGCACATATCGCGTTGCTCTGACTCTCGCTTCCGGGCACCAGACTGGACAACCCGAAACAGGCCCCTGCTCCCAGGCTTTCCAGGGTGATGATCACATCAGGAACCGGCTGGACTTCCAGAAATATGCTCCCGCTGAGGACCATATAGAATTGGTCCAAAACCTGGCCTTCATAAAAAAGCACTGTATCGTCACTAAATATCTTGAGGTTGCCGGTACTTCCCAGCAGTTCAAGATGGGTGTCGGACATGTCCTGGATCAGGGTAATTCTGCGCAGTTCGTGTTTATCCACCATGCCGCGTATTCTCCTTATCTTTATCCAAACAGCCAGTGCATACTGTGAGTTTCAGGCTAGGGCCACCTTATGCTCCCCCTGAGCGGGGAGCACAAGTTGTTTACCTTACGTGACAATATAGACGAGAAAAATGAACAGAGTGGCTATCCCGGCCCCAAGCCCGATAGGCAGAGTGCCGGCCCGCATATCATGGACCAGTCGTCTTTTTTTCATGTCCAGTTTCCGGCCGGTATATCCCATTACCAGCCAGAAATTGACGGAAAAAAACAAGAGCACTGTGGTTGGCAAATGGTAAACTCCCCTGCCCAGCCCGCTGGTCACAGCGAGTACAAATCTCTCGGCCTGTGCATTTATGCCGTTTAATCCCCAATCAACAGCCTGGTAGGCCTTTTCTCCCCCTTTTCTGTACAGCCAGTCCACATCAAGATTTTGACTTCGGGCTTCAAAAGGGTAATAGCCAAAACGCAGGGCCAGAATAAAGGCCAGGGCCCCGAAGCCCAGAATCTGTACTTGCTCAAGCACATGGGCCCCGGTATAGGGCACATAGTCTACAGGGAAGGGAAGCATTTTGTACAACCAGGCCGGGAAGACCCCGATAAATACGCACAAAAAGGCCGTCAAGCCCATGGCCAGAAGCATGTTCCAGGATGGCTCCTCAGGCCTGATTCCAGAATCTTTTCCAAAAAAAGTAAAGTATGGTACCTTCACTCCGGCATGATAGACTGCACCGGCTGAAGCCAGCTGCAGTAAAAGCCAGACAACAGCCATCTTCTCGTAGGATGAGGCACTGATGACCATGGATTTGCTGACAAAACCGCTGAACAGAGGAAAGGCGGAAATGGAAGCCGCCCCAATGATGCAGAACAGACATGTCCAGGGCATGCTTTTGTACAGTCCGCCCAATTCAGTCACCTTAATCTTCCCGCTGCGATCCAATACCGCTCCGGCAGCCATAAACAGCAAAGCCATGTACAGTACGCAGCAAAAGGCGTGGGCCACGGCCCCATTCAGGGCCAGGGCAGTGCCGATCCCGATGCCGCAGAACATGAACCCGGTCTGGTTCAGCAGGCTGTAGGCCAGAACGCGGCGGATATCGTTCTCCAACAGGGCATAGATGATGGGTACCACCACCATAACTGCACCTATCCAGATGAGAAGCTCTGTCCCTGGAAAGCTCCTGGCCATGAGATAGACCGCACTCTTGGTGGTAAAGGCGCTCAAGTACACGGTACTGGTCGGAGTGCCCATGGGATAGGCGTCAGGAAGCCAGGCATGCAGCGGGATAGCCGCAGCGTTTAAAGCAAAGCCCAGGAAGATAAGCCAGGAAGCCGCCCCCTCAAGGCCGATATCGGCAAACTCAAGACTGCCTGAACCCTGGGCGTAAAGAACAATCCCGGCCAGGAGGAGGAGGCCGCCGATAATATGAACCAGAACATAACGAAAACCGGCCTGTTGGGCCTGAGGGGTCCGAGAAGCCAGGATCAGAAACGTGGAGCTGACCGCCATCAGTTCCCAGAAGATGTACAAAGTCAGCAAATCTCCGGCCAGAACCACACCCAGGGTGCTCCCGGCATAGATCAGGGCGGCCACATGCTGCAGGTTGTCTTTGACCTTAAGGGCGAAAAGGCCTCCTAAAAAGGACATGATGCAGAACACAGTGCCAAAGAGTAAGCTCAGCTTATCCACCCGGATAAAATGAAGATCATATCCCCAGAGCTGAGCAGAGGAGGCAGTTTCCAAAGGCAGTGAGGCCAGTCCGATTCCGGCTGCCAGGGGCAAAAACAAAAGATATGCACTCCTGGCCGGCCCCCGAAAATAGGGAACCAGGAATGAGCCTATAATGAGTATGAGTCCGGGGTGGAGCATGCTAGAGGTCATAGTAATCCTCGCTGCGCATAACCAATCGGCGAAGGATCCTGGCCAGGAGCAGAAGCAACAGACAGGAAAAAAGTCCATACCCGGCAAAAAAAGCGTATGTCCCCGCCCAATCAAAGGCCGGATGCTTATGAACAGCCATCTCGGCCAGCACGAGGATCACCAGCCCGGCTAAAAAACAAAGCAGGAGCCAGCGTTTTTTCCTCTGGATATTCAAACTATTGCCTCCTTGGACCATCTTTTTTCTTCCCCGGTTCTTCTCTCGTTTGGGTCCCGGAAACTTTGCTTAACTCAAAGCTAACCCTGCCAGGTTCATGAAAATGTGTGGATAAAAGAAAAGGGCAATGGAAATTAAGGCCGTGATAACCAGAGGAACCACACAGCACATGGGCGCTTCCTGGATCCCTGAACTGGGTTCTCCAGTCGGAGCCGGAGCGAAAAATCCCTTGAACACAATGGGCAGAAAATAAAAGGCATTGAGAAACGAACTGGCCAGCAATACTCCGGCGAATACGATATGATCTGCGGCAATGGCCCCGAGCAGCAGGTTCCACTTGCTGTAAAATCCCCCTGTAGGCGGCAGACCAATCACGCTTAACGACCCGATAAAAAAAGCGCCCAGAGTCACGGGCATTACTCGCCCCAGCCCCCCCATCTGGCTGATATATTTCTTCCCTGTAGCCACCATGATTGCGCCGGCACAGAAAAAGAGAGTGATTTTGCCGAAGGCATGCATGGCGATGTGCAACACTCCGCCCAGCATGCCCTTGGGGGTGAGCAAGGCAATTCCCAGAACAATATACGAGAGCTGGCTGATAGTGGAAAAGGCCAGTCGCCTCTTGAGTTCATCCTGGGACAGGGCAATCAGAGATCCAAGAAGTATGGTAATCGAGGCCACTGTGGCTACTGCCGGACCTAAGGCCAAAGACCTGAGCAGGTCCACTCCAAAGATCCCGGTGCTTACCCGGACAATGCTGAATACCCCAACCTTGACCACAGCCACGGCGTGCAGGAGTGCGCTGACCGGAGTCGGGGCAACCATGGCCGCCGGGAGCCAGGAGTGGAAGGGCATGATACCGGCCTTGGCAAACCCGAAAAGGAAGACGAAGAACAGGAGGATGAGCACCGGGGGGGATGCCTCTCCGGCCAATATGCCTGCAGCGGTAAAATCCAGGGTTCCGGCCAAGTGATAGCAATAGAGCATCCCGGGCAGGACCAGCCCCACAGAGGTGCCCAGGATAAAAGCCAGGTATTTGCGCCCCGATATCCTGGATTTTTGGTCCTGATGGTGGACCACCAGAGGGTAGGTACACAAGGAGAGAATCTCGTAGAACAGATACAGGGTGAACAGATTGGCGGAAAAGGCCACCCCGAGAGTACTGGACAGGGCCAGGGCGAAAAAGGCGTAAAATCTGGTCTGAGCGTGTTCATCCAACCCGCGCATGTATCCGATGGAATACAGGCTGGTAAAGATCCACAGAAAGGAAGCCACCAGGGCAAAAAGCATCCCCAGGGGATCGACCTGAAGCGCAATGGGGACTCCGGGAAAGGGAGTGGACAGAGTAAAAACAAACTCCCGGCCTTGAAGAACAGCTGGCAGCATAGACACAACCAGCCCGAACTTGATCAACCCGGCCACAAAGGTCCACGCCTCACGAACATTGGGTCGTTTTGCACTGGACAGCAGGATGGGAATGACCAGCATGGAGACCAGAACTGCGAACAGGGGACGAAGAGAGAGAATCTGATCCATTAGTTCATACCTTGGTGCACAAAGGGAAGAATAACCTTCTGGACGAGAACTCCGGACCACAGGCCAATGCCGATCAATCCTGCTCCGACCAATCCCAGTGATCCGAGCATGGAAACCGGGGCCTCATTGAACGCAGAAGGCTGATGATGGGCATGACCCGCATGTTCAACCTGTTCCGAGGGGAAAAAGCCGCTTTCCACTACCCGGAAGACCAGCACGGCACTGACCAGACTGCTCAAGACCAGAGCAGCCACAAACATCCAGGCTCCGGCTTGTATGCCTCCCAAAAGAAGATACCATTTGCTGAAAAAACCACAGGTGGGGGGAACACCAATAATACTCACTCCGGCCAGGATAAAGCCGGCCATGGTCCAGGGCATGGCTGAAAACAGGCCCTGCATATCGTGAAAGCTCACTTTTCTCTGCATATACAAAATATTGCCCAGGACCAGGAACAGGGCAAAGGTCATCAAGGCATCATTTATGATGTGCAGAACCGCTCCGGTCATTCCCTGCACATTGCCCAGCCAGGCTCCGCCCACCATGTATCCCACTTCGCAGACTATGATGTAGGCGAGCATCTTTTTCAGGTCCTGCTGGGCCAGGGCCATAAATGCCCCGGACAGTATGGCCAGGCTGGCCAGGAGCACGACCCACTTTTGCAAGTGGAGTTGCTCAAATACATAGTCATACCCAAAGACTGAGAGCATAATCCGAATCATGACGTAGATCATGACCTTGGTCATCAAAGGGGCAATGACCCGGCTGGCCGAGACCGGGGCATAGGTATAGGCATTGGGCAGCCAGCCGTGCAGAGGAAAGAGGGCCATCTTGATCCAGACCCCGATCAGGCAGAAGACAAAGGCCACTGTAATGGCCGGGGAGTGCATGATCGGAGGCAGAAGTCCCTGCACATCGCCCATATTCAAAGAACCGGTCATGATGTACAAGTACCCGACTCCCAAAAGGTAAAAGCTGGCCCCGATCACCCCCAGAAAGACATAATTGAGACTGGCCCAGGGGGCCCGATCCTGGTTCCCCATGGCCAGCAGACCGTAGGAAGCCAGGGAAGAAATCTCGATAAGGACATACAGATTGAAGAGGTCGGCCGTGGCCGTTACTCCCAGTATCCCGGTAACAAACAAAAGGTAAATAACATAAAACGTGGCGTCCTTGATCCCCAGTTCAGTGTGTATGCTCCGTTTGCTGGCAATGATGTTTATCAGGGCCACTGCGCATATAATCACCAGCACCAGGATGTTCAGTTGATCGACAACCAGCTCGATGCCCATGGGCGGGGCCCATCCTCCAAAACGATAGGTAACCTGTCCAGCCGCCAGGACCTGAACCAGGAGCTGCCCTGCGCAATACAATGATCCAGCCAGGCCCAGGACAGCCACTGGAAAACACAGGCGTCTGTCCACCCAGAGGAAAGCGGCATTGATAAAAGAGGCCAGCAAAGGAAAGAGTATGAGCAGTGCGGGATAATGAGCACTCATCATTGATTGACTCGCATTCTGATTTCATCTTCTTCCAGGGTCTGGTAACGCTGATAGACCATGACCACCAAGGCCAGGGCCACTCCCAGGGTGGCCACAGAAACCACGATTGCCGTGAGCATGAGGACATGGGGCAAAGGATTGATGTACTGGGCCGCTTCAATGGTCCGATGCGCAGCGTCAGAGCCGTGCCCTCCTTCAATGATGGGTATGGTCGCATTTTCCTTGTAGCCAATAGAGATGAAAAACAAGATGATGGCGGTTTGAAAGATGTTCATCCCTATCAGCTTTTTTATTAAATTATTTTTCACAATCATGGCGTAGAGCCCGATCATCATCAAGATGATGTACAGCCAATAATTGTACTTATGAACGATTTCAGTCAGCAGTTCAGACATATGTTCTGCTCCGAACTCATGCAGGTTTTAGACGGCAGCACCGCCACTGGCCGGCTGGTTATCTGTTATCAGTTTTGTGGGCAAAGACAAGCTTCGCCCCTACATGTCAGAGTTCACGTTTCAACCTTGATCAATCCGGCAATGTCTTTTTGAGCCGAGGCCCCCACAGGCAACGTCTGGGATGGAACATGCGCTCAAGAGCTTCCTACAATCCCTGATTGTGGCGGCCTGCAGACGCGATATTCACATACAGGATGGCCATGACTGACATGACCGAAAATCCGACTCCGATCTCCACGCCCAGCATCCCCAGAGCCCGGACATGCGTAGGATCAACGGGCAGAATTGCGGCCAGGTGGGAGTAGTTCAAGAACTCCCCTCCCAGGAGGATGCACATGCAGCCAATGCCGGAATAAATAACCACCCCCAGGGCACACAGCAATCCCAAGGTCTTCTCTGAAATACGGCTTAAGGCAGTGCGCAAGTCAAAAGACAGGGCCAGCAGGATCAGGCTGGCCCCAAAAATGACCCCGCCCTGGAATCCTCCGCCAGGGCTGAAGTCACCGTGACAGACAACATACAACCCGAAGATCTGGATAAATGGTATCAGGATGCGGCACACAGTCTTAATAATCAGATCATGCGGGACCCACATATTGTCGATGAGCTCAAACTCCCGTTCATCCTTGAGGGCTTTCCGCGGATCCTGGATATGGATGATGACCCCGGTCGGAATATGCCTGTACTCCCGGCCCCGGGTTCGCTGGGTGTAAGTGCGCAGCAAAAGGATGCAGGCAATTCCGGCCCCAAAGACCACCACGGTCTCAAACATGGTGTCATATCCCCGGTAGTCGGCCAAAACCGCAGTCACCAGGTTTGGGGCCCCGGTCTCATGCAGGCCTTGGGTAATGAAATGGTCGGACAGGTGGGTGCTGGCCGGTGAACCGGGATCACCCCAGGCTGGAAAATCCTGGGTGGCATACAATAACAACCCCCCACAAACCATGACAATAAGCAAGCCGGCGAGTTTCAATCCTTTGTCCTCCGCGTGGTTCGAAATACAGCGGCCACAACAAACACCGAACTCACCCCGGCCCCGACAGAGGCCTCGGTAAAAGCCACATCCACAGCCCCCATGATGGCCCACAACAAACACATCATAAAGCTGTAGGCCCCGAATAATATAGCTGTCCCCAGCAGATCCCGAACCGAGATTGCTGCAATGGCACAGACCATGACCAGGGTCAGGATGAAAAGATCGATTTGCCAGAGCATTAGTCCCTCCGTGTGTCTCCCTTTTGCCAGGGGCGCATTCCGGCTTGAATCCCGGCATCAACGATTGCGTGGGTGGCTGTTGGGCTGGAGTGAAAGACAAAACCGGCTATGAGCAGCATCTTCACGCTGACCAAGATATTGGATATATTCAAGTGTTCCAGGTCAATATTGTGCACTGCCAGCCCTATGACCATGAGCATGAGCCCCAGGGTATCCAGCTTTCCAGCCGGATGCAGACGGCTGTAAAAGTCAGGCATTCGCAGTATGCCTACCCCACCTCCGGCAAAGAGAATCAATCCGGATATCAGGCACAGAACAACCAAGCTGTTCATGAAAATTTCAAGCATGTCTCCCTCGTATTCCCAAATGGCCTTGCCCTGTGTGTCCGATCAATACATCTCGAGCCGAGAACGCAGAAGGAAGGTTTTCCTATTTTTCACTCAAGCCCTTCTTTTTGTAAAAATACCTGGACGCTGCCAATATGGCGATAAAATTGAGCAATGCATAGGCCAGGGCGATATCCACGAACATCTCCACCCGATCATATAAGTAGCCGATAATCAGCAACAAAACGACCGTCTTGCTTCCAATCCCGTTGGCCCCTATTAACCGGTCCAGGACTGTAGGTCCAAAGACAGCCCGGTACAGGGTGATAAGCATCAAGGCACACAAGGAGAGTGCGGTAAAAAGCATAAAAGAGGTCATATCATCCCTCAAAAACCCGCTGAACTTTCTGTCCCATCTTTCCAGGCAACTCTTCAGCAGAAGGCCGGTCAATGGCGTGGACCCGAAATCTTCCTTCCTGATCCGCTGATACAGTGATCGTCCCCGGAGTCAGAGTCATGGAATTGGCCATGGCTGTTATGGACAGATCCGCCCGCATATTGGTCTGAAAAGTAACAATGTGGGGATCGATGAGATCCATCATTCGAGGGTGGAAAATGATTTTTAATAAATGAATATTGGCCTGAAAGACCTTGAGAATCAGCCAGGGCAAATAACCTGCAAAGCGGAAAAGATAGGCAATGTACGCCAGTCTCGGATAGGGAAAGATGAGCATATGGGACATGGCGGCCACAATAAGGCAGGAAACAACGCCCAGCCACAATAAAAGGGGTTCGAACATGCCCGAGAAAATGATCCACAAAAGAAACATGAGGCCAAAAGTCAACAGGAAGGAAATCCCCCGTCCCAGGAGATTCATGAAGCCTTTTCTGGTCTGCATGTACCGAGCCCGCATTATGCTCTCTCCTCTTCTCTTCGCTTCCTTAGTTGTGGAGAACAAAAAATCTTAACCCGTCAGCTCATGCCCCATAAGCCTCTCTGAACATGAGAGTACACAAAGGCATCAGGCCCCTGAATGGTTCTGCCGCGATGCTCTGTGTTTGGGAAGATTGATATGGAATGTGGTGCCCGTTCCAACCTGGCTTTCAAACCATATCGAGCCCCCAAGACGCTTTATTATCCTGCGGCAGATGGGCAGCCCCAGCCCGGTTCCCCTGCCCTCAGGTTTGGTGGTATAAAAGAGCTCAAAAATATGTTCCTGCACACTCTCAGGAATGCCAGGACCATTGTCGGCTATCCGGACATGTCCGCCGCTTGGTTCCTTATGCAGGGCAACGTGCAGCCGCGGCGGGCTGTCCTGTTTTTCCCGCAGGGCATGAATGGCGTTGATCAGGATGTTAACCAATACCTGCTGCAGCAGCTGGTAGTCAGACTGGATAATCACGTCCTCTTCTGCCAGATCAGTGCTCACCTCCACCGGCGGATATTTAAGTTCCGGGGCCAGATAGCGCAAGGTGTCGTTGATCAAGGTCTGTAATGCGAATTCCTTGCGATCGGGCCTGGACTCCCGCACAAAATCCAGAACCTGGTTGGTAATGGACCGGCAACGTGAGGTCTGTTCCTCAATCTCATGCAGAGTTTTTCCCAGCTCATCTCTGTCCTCCTTGCTTAAGCCCCGGGCATCCTCTACGACCACCTTGCCCCATCCGGCTGCCTGATTGATGATGGACAAAGGATTCTTTAAATCATGGACAATAGCCGCTGCCATGCGCCCCATCTCGGTCAAACGGTCGATTCGGACCAAATCTTCCTGAAATTTGTGCCAGTTGGACTGATCACTGACCACTCCCAACACCCCCTGCCCGGTTCCGGAATCATCGGTCCACAGGGAGAGACACAAGCGGCAGGGGACCATATGCCCCTGGACATGCTTAAAGGAGACCTCTTGCTCCACAACTCCTTGACTTTTTGCCAGATTCATCAATTCATTCATGTCCTGATTCTCGGAGACCAGGGATTGCAGCGGGATGTTGATCATTTGCTCCCGTTCCCAGCCCAGCAGCCTTTCCCCGCTGGAGCTCATATCAAGCACCCTGCCTTCCCAATCCAGAATGCACAAGATATTGTTTGTACACTCGCACAGCCCCCGCAACAGACCACAAAGCTGGGAGGGAGATAAGTGCAGCCCGGGAAACTCATGTCCGGAGAGGCATTTGGACTCAGTCATCACGGACGCCGTAAAGGTTGCGGATCTTGCGCAAGGCTTTTTTGAACCCCGAAGAGCCTGAATCAGGGCCGGGCTCTTTTCCCTGGGAGGCGGGCTCTCTGCGCTGCAGCTTCATTTTGTCTTGATAGGCGTCCCGGATGGTCTGCATCAAGGACTCAAACTCAACTGGCTTGAGCAAATAATGGTAGGAGTTTTCATGTCCGCTCTCCAGGTCCGACTCAACAGGCCCATGCCCGGTGAGCACAATACATTGCAGATTGGGCTGGATTTCCTTCAGCCGCCTTTGGGTTTCTGTCCCATCCATGCCCGGCATCTTCAAATCCACCACTGCAACGTCATAATCCTCTTCAGCCGCCGCTTGCAGGGCTTCCTCTCCCGAAAATGTGACCTTGACCGTAAATCCCTCCCGCAAGAGGCGTTTGGCCAGATACTCAAGCAAGGTCTGTTCATCATCGATGAGCAAGACACGGATATCTTTGTTCTCACCCATTGGGCACTCCTTCAAACCTATTGCTCCGCTTCATTTTAAAAGTCTCTATCCTGAGCTGTGTTTTTTTGTCAACTCTGACTCTATCCTATTATATAGTATTTAAAGCAGATGGGTGAAACCTTCTTGAGGGGCACGACGGAACATGTTAGGTCTAATTCTCTGACCAGGAGCCTCGCATTTCCTCTGACGTTTTACCCGCAATGGATCGCCATGGTTTCCAAACACGACCCCCAGGGCCTCACGCAGGAGCTGCTCAAGGAATGGCACACGCTGGAAAAGGATTTTATCTCCCAGCTCTTTTTCAATTCTCCGATTGGAATCTATATCCTGCAAAATGGGAGATTTCGTTTTGTAAATCCGGAATTTCAAAACATTACCGGATACGATGAACGAGAACTCAAGGGCACTCTGTCCCTGGATTTGGTTCATCCCCAGGACAGGGAAATGGTTCGCAGCAAGGCCATTGAAATGCTCAAAGGGCAAAGAAGTTCACCCTATCTGACTCGAATTATTCGCAAAAGCGGGGAAATAAAATACGTTTTGGAATCGGTCTGCTCCATCAGCTACCGGGGACAAACATCTGCTCTGGGATATTTCATGGACAATACCGAGCAGGAACTCATCAAAGAGGCTTTGCGCCAATCTGAAGAAAAATTTCACAAGGCCTTCCGTTCCAGCCCGGACTGGGTGGTGATCAGCACATTGGACGACGGAATCTACCTGGAAGTCAATCAAGCCTTCCTGCACACCACTGGGTATACCACCCAGGAAGTCCTGGGCCGCAGTTCAACCGAGATAGGTATTTGGGTCGATCCGAAAGAAAGAGACGAGTTGCACCAAATACTTCGCGAAAACGGCCGAGTGTGTAACGCTGAGGTCAGATTCCGAATCAAATCCGGTACAATCCTCCATGTTTTGTGGTCGGCTGAAGTCATCGAGTATGGAGGCAAAGAGTGCTTGATTGCCGTGGCCCGGGATATTACTGACCGCAAGCTGGCTGAACAGGAGCAGATGCGCAGGGAAAAGCTGCAGGGGGTTCTGGAAATGGCCGGTGCGGCCTGTCACGAGATGAACCAGCCCCTGCAAAACATCTTTTTCATGCTCGATGAATTTCTCGAGGCCTACCCCGAAAGCCAGACAGGACTGCAAATCAAGGAACAGATGAATCGCATCCGGACCATAACCGGAAAGCTGGAGCGGATCACCACATATGAAACCAAAGACTATATTCAGGGGACCAAGATAATCGATATCGATAAGGCCTCCTTGCAGTGTCCGGTAGACCCGGGCGGCGACACATGACTATCCTTTCAAGGACAAACACTTGCCGTATGACCTCGGATCCTCGTCCTTCCAGACCAGAATGGATGAGCCTCTGGAACAAAAACATTCTGAACCCCCTTAAGAATCTGAGGAGACTTTATGCAGAAGCACCTTCTATTGACCATCAGCGATGACCCGAGCAGTTTGTACGGAGTCAAGTTTGTGAACAATTTCTTCAAGAATAAGGATATGGTGCGTTTTACCCTCTTCTTTATTGCCCCCCGGAGCGGACGGGACGCAGAGTTTGAGCTGGATCAGCATGTGGAGGAATCTTGCGATCTGGCCCTGGAATCGGCCAGGCAGCGTTTACTGCTGGATGGTTTTTGGGAAGAAAATATCTCTTGCAAAGTAAAAAAACGATCCATGAGCAAGGTCAAGGATATCATCAGGGAAGCCAACCAGGGACTCTACGATGCCCTGGTCCTGGGTCGGCGGGGGATCAGCCGGCTGGAAGAGTTGATCAACGACAGTGTGAGCATGCGGGTCCTGGAGCAGGAACGCAAATCGCCGATCTGGATCTGCCGGGAACCTGATCCCGGCCGCAAAAATGTCCTGCTCTGCGTAGACGGTTCAGAGCCTGCTCTACATATTGCAGACCATGTGGGATTTATGCTTCAAAATGAAGATGCCCATTTTATCACTTTGTTCCACGTCAATTTGCCCGGAAACAAAAACCAGGACATTGTGGACCAGGCCAAGGAAGAGCTGATAAAAAATGGCATTGCTTCAGAACGGATCACAGTCAAGACTGCCGCCGGGTCCAATGCGGATCAGCTCATCGCGCAGGAAGCCACAACCGGCAAGTACGCCGTAGTCGCCGCCGGATACGCGGAAAAGCCAAAGAGCGGGCTTTTCCGTCTGGGCTCGACCAGTAAAAAACTTTGCTACAATCTCAAGGGCGCTGCCTTGTGGCTGACGTGATTCACAATCATCTCCTCTCACATCACCCCTGGGCCTGAGCTGCTACCCGGCGCAGGCGCTTTATCTCCCGCATACCCATCCAGGAATGGACCACCAGGGTAAGGACAATCAAGCTCCCGCCCACAAAAGTCATGCCTGGCGGAACTTCGCTCATCACAAACCAGACCCAGATGGGCGCAAGCACGGTCTCCACAATGAGGAACAGGGTGACCTCGGGTGACGGCAAATAGCGTGTACTTTGGGCGATCAGAAACAGAGCCAGGGGCATCTGGACCAGACCCATAATGGCCAGATAAAAAAAACCCTGAGCACTGACCTGGAAAGGGTCGGCCCATGGCCAGACCAGTATGGCCATGATCAATCCTCCCAGGCAGACCAAGGGCATCCGGCCCAAGGCAGGATGCCGCCTGAGCATGGTCAAGTTGCCTCCTGCATTGCAGGCCGCAAGTACGGCGATGAAATCGCCGAGCAGGGCCCCCTGACCCAGGGATCCGGCAAAGACCAGGGCAACCCCGCACAGGGCCAGGATAATAGCTGCCCAGGTCCGCCAGGGAATAATTTCGATGCGGAAAATGCGGGTAAACAAAGCTGCAAACAGAGGGGCACTGCTGATGATGACCACGGTGTTGGCCACAGAGGTGAACATGACTGAGGTGACAAAGAACATGCCTCCGGTCCCGAACAACACAGCCGAGGCCCAGGCCACTTTTGGGGACTGAGCAAAGGCGGCAAAGGAACGCTTCCCCTTGGTTAACCAGAGGACGGAAGATAAAGACAAAAATGTAAACAACCCGCGCCAGAAGATGACATTCCAGGACGAGGCATCAGCCAGACGTATGAGCAGAGCATCAAAACTGATGGCCACCACCCCTGCCCCCACAATCAGCAATCCAGTCTTTCGCAGTCTGGCCTCTGTCTGGGCCCTAGTCTCTGTTTCATGCTCCACGTTGTGACTCCCTTGTCCGCATAGAGATAGCAGCACATGACCATACGAAGCCTTTGTCTGCTTGTAAAGATTGCACACGCTCTCCTGGACAGGGGAAAAGATATGGGCCAGAATCGGGCATGCCCCAAAGACAGCTCACTGTGCTGGGGACTGCCAGTCAGGTCCCAACCGCACGCCGCAACCACGTTGGCTTCTTTCTCCGCTGGGACCAGGATGGGATCCTCTTCGATCCCGGCGAAGGCACCCAGCGGCAAATGACCCAGGCTGGAATCAAGGCCAGGGAGATAAGCATTATTTGTCTCACCCATTTCCATGGTGATCATTGTCTGGGTCTGCCCGGAGTCATCCAGCGCATGTCCCTGGATCAGATTCAACATCCGGTGTCAATTATTTATCCTTCCACAGGACGTCAGTTTCTGCACCGCCTTTTGCAGGCGGCCGTCTTTCACAACCGGCTCACTGCGCATGAATTTCCTGTGTCCGAACCTGGCACTATCCTGTCTCGTTCCGGCTTTGAATTGACCACTCTGCCCCTGGAGCATGGGGTGGATACCTGGGGCTACCGGCTGCAAGAATCTGACACCAGAACCCTTCTCCCGGCCAAAATTCCGGGTGATGTGACCGGACCAGCTATGGGTCAGCTCAAAAAAAAGGGCTGGGTGGATTCACAAAAGGGGAGGATTTATCTTCAGGATGTGAGCCAAATCAAGCCGGGACAGAGTTTTGCCTTGGTCATGGACACCAAGATGTGCCCCAACGCCGTGGCCCTGGCCCAGGATGCCGATCTGTTGCTCAGCGAGGCCACCTATCTGGAAACCGAATCCCAGCAGGCAGCCAACTATAAGCACTTAACTGCAGCCCAGGCCGGCCGGCTGGCTGCCAAAGCCGGGGCTTTAAACCTGGTTTTGGCCCATTATTCCCAGCGCTACTCGTCCCTGGGACCATTTTCTGAACAAGCCGGTGAATTTCACCCCCAGGTCATTGCTGCAGTCGACGGACAACGTATCGATCTTCCCGAGCGAAAGCGTTCCCTGCAGGCAAGAGGCTGAATCAAGAAACCTGCCCCCCTGCCCGGCACTCACGTGCAGTTTGTTTGTTTCATGCCCACCTACCCGAAGTCTTTGACCGGCAAGGGCAGGTTGTGGTCCACGATCCAATCTCTCACAGCCAGTTTGAGCTTGTGGTGATAGGCATCCAAACCGCCGAGACCATGCACGGCAAAAAAATAGTTGACTTCCAGAAGCAGCGGTTTTGGCTCCCTTCCACTCCGGCAATCGAACAAGACGTCAATTCCGGCCAAGTCGATTCCTGTCCGGCGGCAGAGATCCCGGACAAGCCTTCGTCCCTGGGATTGCAGTTCTGGATCTGAACAGTGGTCGATCCTCCCGCCCTGAGCCAGATTGTGCACAACCCTGCTCTGGTCCGGCTGGACTCGCCAGTAACTGTACATCTGGGTATGCATGATCACTACCCGCAAAGTCCGCTGCTCTGTGGGCACCAGCTCCTGGACCAGGAAACCGTACAATCCGCTTTTTTCCATTCCCTGGAAGGTGGACAGGACATCCTTTGCCTCCTGTGGACCATGGACCACATAAACCAGCCGGCCTTCACCTCCGGCTTGGTGCTTGATGATCACCGGGTACTCGATATCTTGCCAATACCGGTCCGGACATTCCTGCAAGCGGTCAAAACAGTGCGTACCGGGGTGGGGGAGAACCAACTCCCGGAGCAATCGAATATCACCGATCTTTCCCGGATAGGCGTACCTGGGGCCGTACTCGGGAAAGGCCAGGCCGCAAGAAGCGTTTGCCAGGGCATAAAGGGACGGTAAACGGCCGGGAGGCAAAAGCACAGCCGAGGCCAGGCGCATAAGCTCCCGGTCACGTTCGTCCGGCTCCCGGCCGGCGCACAGCCGAAACCTGTGCCCATGGAAGAAGGGGTGATAGGAAAGGATCATGCCAACTCAGAGCTCAAAGCACTATGTGCGCCGAATCAGTAATACCATTTGCCCCAACCGGCAACCCGGCCGGGGCAAATGTTCACCAGGCTTCATGATCTCAATCTTGAGTTTTTGGTCTGTGCACACTTGCTCTCAGGGCCCTGCGCCTGTAGTGTGCCGTTCAGCCATCAATCACTGAGCCCAACCCGGAACGGTCATCATGTCAATACCCCAAATCAAAGGCAGATAGTAGAGAGTGAACAGAGTGATAAGGGCGATCCCGAAAATGTTCATAAATATCCCGGCTCTGGCCATCTGAGGAATGGATATGTAGCCACTTCCAAAGACAATGGCGTTGGGCGGGGTAGCTACCGGAAGCATGAAGGCAAACGAACAGGCCAGGCCTGCAGTGACCATCAAGGCATAGGGATGCAGACCCATGGCCAGGGCCATGGAGGCCATGATGGGCATGAGCATGGTTGATGTAGCTGTGTTGGAAGTAATCTCAGTCAAAAAGATAGCCAGAGTCACCACACAGAGTACAATCAAAAGCATGGGGGCTCCTTCCAAAACCGCCAGACGGGTTGCGATCCACTCGGCCAACCCACTGCTGGAAAAACCACCGGCCACGGCAAAGCCACCCCCAAACAGAATGAGAATACCCCAGGGAAGGTTTTTCATTGCAGTCCAATCCAGTAAGAACTTGCCTTTTTTCAAATCAACCGGCCATGCAAAAAGGGCCATAGCCCCGAGAATACCGATGGTAGCGTCACTCATGCCCGGAAATATGTCCGAAAGCAAAAAACCCCGAGTAAGCCACAACAGGGCGACAGCCACAAAGACAATGAGCACCCTGGTCTCTTCTTTGCCTATAGGACCAAGTTTTTGCATTTCATCCGCAATAAGCTGCTGACCGCCTGGGAGTTGATTAAAGGTGATCTTAAAGGCAAAGTTAGTCAGGTAATACCAGCAGAAGAAAAGAGATACGGCAGCCAAAGGCACGCCATAGAGCATCCAGGTTCCAAAACCGATCTCCTGACCGTACATCTCCTTCACCACACCGGCAAACACGGCATTGGGCGGAGTTCCGATCAAAGTGGCCACCCCTCCGATGGATGCTGAATAGGCAATGCCCAGCATAAGGGCTGAACCAAAGGCAAAGCGGCCCAATCCCACATTCACATCCATTTTTTCCCTTTGAATAAGGACCGCAAACTGAAGTATAACCGCCAATCCGATGGGAGTCATCATCATGGTGGTGGCGGTATTGGAAATCCACATGGACAGGAAAGCTGTGGCCACCATAAATCCCAAAATGATGCGCTTTGGCCCACCTCCAATCAGCATGATGATGGCCAGAGCAATCCGTTTGTGCAGGTTCCATTTCTCCATGGCCAGGGCTATCATGAATCCACCCATGAACAGGAACACCAGATGATTGGCATAGGAGGGGGTGACCTTGCTGGTAGCCATGGCTCCGGTGAGCGGGAACAATACCACAGGCAAGAGGGAAGTGGCCGGGATAGGAATGGATTCACAGATCCACCAGGTGGCTATCCAGGCAGTGCTGGCCAAGACCGCCTGGGCCTCAGCAGACATCCCTTCCGGCGCAGGCATGAGATACAATACCAAAAACAGGATGGGACCCAAAAAAAGGCCAACTTTCTGGCGGGGGGAATACTCACCGCCCTCACTGTCATCCTCAGGACCATCACCGCCTGATCCATTGCCTGTCTGCTGGTTGGGCAGGACATGTTTAGCCATCTCTTCTTTTTCATTATCAAGGGCCTGACTGTGGTGCTTAGAAGAGCCATGATTTTCCACAATTGAGTATTGCAAAAAAAACAATCGCTTTACTTGATGGTGCAAATGCCAGAGATAGGACCAAAAATTGTTTAACGACCCGACAAAGCTACTCATATAAACCCTCCCTTCATACATTTTGCAAAATTGAACATGAATCCCCATGGACAGGTGATTTCACCTGGATACTTTGGCAACAGCTCCAGCAAAGCAGCAACAATTCTGGTCAGGTGTGATCAGAGGGTGGGCTTATGAGCCAAACACCGAGAGCATGATCCCGGCGGCCACCGCCGAGCCGATGACCCCGGCCACATTGGGCCCCATGGCGTGCATGAGCAAGAAGTTGTCCGGGCGCGCCTTGGCCCCCTCCACCTGGGAGACCCGTGCGGCCATGGGTACAGCCGAGACTCCGGCCGAACCGATGAGCGGGTTGATCTTGCGCTTGGATAAGGCATTCATCAGCTTGGCCAGAAGAACTCCGGTTCCGGTTCCAACGGCAAAGGCCAGAATCCCCAAAACCATGATCCCCAGGGTCTTGACATTCAGGAACGCCTCGGCTGAGGCCGAAGCTCCGACGGTAATGCCCAGGAAGATAGTCACGATGTTGATCAGCGCGTTCTGGGAGGTATCGGCCAGGCGTCCAGTGACGCCGCACTCCCGGAATAGATTGCCCAGCATGAGCATACCCACCAGCGGAGCTGCCGCCGGCAACAGGAGCAAAACCACAATCGTGGCCATGATGGGAAAGATGATCCTTTCCCGCTTGGATACATGCCGCAGCTGCTCCATTACGATCCGCCGCTCCTCTTTGGTGGTCAGAAGCTTCATGATCGGGGGCTGAATAATGGGAACCAGGGCCATGTACGAATAGGCTGCCACGGCTGTGGCCGCCAGCAAGTGCGGAGCCAGCATGGAGGTCAGATAGATGGTGGTCGGTCCGTCCGCACCACCTACGATTCCGATACTTGCAGCCTCGGGAAAGGTAAAGCCCAGGAATATGGCCCCGAAAAAGGTGGTGAAGATGCCGAACTGGGCGGCCGCTCCGAGCAGAATGCTCCGCGGATCAGCCAGCAAGGGCCCGAAATCGGTCATCGCCCCCACGCCCATGAAGATCAGGGGCGGGAAAATACCTAATTCATCGCCTTGAAAGAGATAATAGAGCAAACCGCCGACTTTTTCCGTGTGCAGGCTATGTTCTCCGAACTCCAGGACAGGAGGCTCCATCAGGCCGGTCAGGGGCAGGTTGATAAGCAGCATGCCAAATCCGATGGGAACCAGGAGCAAAGGCTCATATTTCTTGGCAATGCCCAGGTACAAAAGAATCAAGGCCACACAGACCATGATCAGGTGACCAATGGTCATGTGCAGAATACCCATGGAGTTGAGAAAGAGAAATGTTTTTTCTAGCATGAGAATCTCGTTGGTAACTTACTGGAACTCCAGGTTTTGGACAATGGTCAATAACTGCCCTAATTGCGCAAGGCCTTGGTCCGGCCCCGGGCCTTCCATTGCCTTCCCCCGCCCCGGTCAAGGCGCAAGGCCCTGGGTCTGCGGGCATCTGCATCGCAGGCAGCCAACACAGCGGCCGTGATCGCCGCAATGACCTTGGGACTGTGCTTTTTGCCTCCATCTTCCACCGCCGATGGCTGCTCTTCGGCAGGCAAAACCTTCTTTGCGCCCTGCTCCTGCCCTGTTTCTTCCTCCGGTCCGGCCACACGCCGCAAAATGACCATGGCCAGATACAAAAGAAGCAAAATGACCACCACAGTGACCATGCCTAAAAGAGTGACTTGGATGCCGACCAGAAATCTCTCCACTCTCAAACTCCTCGTTTATCCCCCACAGGCAGCCAGAAGGCCCATCCTTCAGCTTACTGCCTGTTTATATCTTTGGCTCTGCGTTTCATCTCACAGGGGAATATTCCCGTGTTTCTTGGCCGGACTCTGGACATGCTTGGTAGCCAGCATCTCAAAAGCGGAGATCAGCACCAGCCTGGACAGGGAAGGCTCAATCACGTCCTGCACATAGCCAAAGCTGCCGGCCCGATAGGGGTTGGAAAATTCCTGCCTGTATTCGTCTATCTTGGTTTGCCGCACTTTTTCCGGATCTTGGGCCGCCTTGATCTCCTTAGCAAAGATGATGTTCGCTGCCCCTTCCGGGCCCATGACCGCAATCTCGGCAGTGGGCCAGGCAAAGACCAGGTCCGCGCCAAGTTCCTTGCTGCACATGGCGATATAGCCGCCGCCATAACCCTTGCGGACCACCAGGGTCACCTTGGGCACTGTGGCCTCGGAATAGGCATAGAGCATCTTGGCCCCATGCCTGATGATACCCCCGAATTCCTGGTGGGTGCCGGGAAGGAAACCAGGAATATCCATCAACGTCAGAATGGGGATGTTAAACGCATCGCAGAATCTGATGAACCGGGCTGCCTTGTCCGAGGCATTGATATCCAGGCAACCGGCCAGTGCCTTGGGTTGATTGGCGATGATGCCTATGCTTTTGCCCCCCAGCCTGGCGAACATGGTTAAAATATTGGGCGCGTAACTGGCTTGAACCTGGAACAGGCTGCCCTGGTCCACAATCTCGGAGGCCAGCTCCAGCATATCGTAAGCCTTGTTTGGATGATCAGGCATGATTGTATCCAGTCCCGGGCAAAACCGGTCCAGATCATCGGCCATTTCAACATCCGGCGGATCATCTACATTGTTGGCCGGAAGATAGGAGAGCAGTGTGCGCACCTGCTGAAAGCACTCTTCTTCATTATGGGCCAGAAAATGGGCCACGCCGCTCACCTCGTTCTGGGTTTTAGCCCCCCCGAGCTCCTCAGCGCTGACCTCTTCCCCGGTCACCGCCTTGATCACCTGCGGACCGGTAATAAACATCTTGCTGGTCTGATCGACCATGAATACGAAATCAGTCAGGGCCGGGGAATAGACAGCCCCACCAGCGCAGGACCCCATGATAATTGAGATCTGGGGGATGACTCCTGAAGCCTGGGTATTGCGATAAAAGATGTTCCCGTATCCGCATAAGGCGGCCACGCCTTCCTGGATTCTGGCTCCGCCGGAATCATTGATCCCGATAATGGGCGCGCCCATCTGCATGGCCATATCCTGAACCTTACAGATTTTGGAGGCATGCATCTCGCCCAGGGAACCACCCATGACCGTAAAGTCCTGAGCAAAGGCATAGACCAGGCGACCGGCAATGCTGCCATAGCCGGTGACTACTCCATCTCCAGGCGTTGCGGACCCGGCCATTCCCTTTTCCGGGCTGCGATGAGTGACAAAGACATCGATTTCCTGAAAAGTGTCCGGATCAAAAAGCTTGTGCAGTCGTTCTCTGGCAGTGTACTTTCCCTTCTCATGCTGCTTTTCAATCTGTTGCTGTCCACCGCCCTTTTCCACTTCCTTGCGCCGTTTCCTCAACTCAGTCCACCTATGCTCACCACTCATGGTTACTCCCTGTCCTGGTTCGAAACTCTCGTTTCACTATAGTGTCTATACTGGATATCTTCGGACCTGTGTTTTTGAAAATCGGTAGAAATCTGATCATCGAGTCAGAATATTTCTGACAGGAGGAAGCATTCAGACCCTGGCTGCCAAAGTTTTTACAGCAGTTTATGCTGCATGGCAAATCTGGAAAGATCGACATTGTTGCGCAGATTGAGCTTTCTCAACAAGCGCAGTCGATAGGTGTCCACAGTCTTGACACTGAGGTCATAGGTACTGGCAATCTCTTTGTTTGTTGATCCCAGGGCCAGCTCCCGCAGGACCTGCAGTTCTCTGGTGGACAAAGAGTCAAGCAAGGAACGGCTCTCACTTCCCTGGGACAACCGGCCGGCCATGGCCTCGGCCATCTCTTGGGGAATATAACGTTTGCCGGCCACCACCCGACGCACAGCATGTACCAGTTGATCAGGCGCAGAACGTTTGGTGATATATCCCCTGGCCCCGGCCTCTATAGCCCGGAACATGTATTGTTCTTCCTCATACATAGTGAGGATGATCACCGGGATCTCATCAGCCTGATCCTTGAGCCTGGCCAGAACTTCCAGCCCGTCCATGCCCGGCATGGAAATATCGACCACTGCTACATCCGGACGTTTCTCCATGGCCATACGCACGGCCTGCTTCCCACTGCCGGCCTCAGCCACAACTTCCAGATCATCACAATCTTCAAGAATACGCTTCAAGCCATCCAGCACTATGCTGTGGTCATCAGCCAAAAGAATCCGGATGGGTTTCATGGAATAAGTCATAGGATGTTCCTTACATCCTGCTCTCATGAGCAAATCTTCAGAGCCGGGGCTCTGTGATCCGGGAAATATTAAGTGGGAACCGGCAGGTTATTCGCGTCCCCTTTCCCGGGCTGGAATCAAACACAATCCTCCCCCCTACCAGATTGGCCCTCTCCTGCATGCCGGTGAGGCCAAACCCCTGCCCGCTATCTTCTGGTCGATATTCAAAACCAACCCCATCGTCAACAATTTCCACCACCAAAGTATTTTGATCCTCGGTGCCAACAGAAACAGTGACATTTACGGCCTGGGCATGACGCAGAGCATTAGTCAATCCTTCCTGCACAATTCGGTAAACTGCAGTGGCCATCGGAGAATCTACCTCCGGGCACGAGCTGGCGTAAAACATGCAAGTCCACTTGCTTCGGCCCCTGAAGTCCTGGACCAGGGAATCCAGGGCATCCATGAGCCCCAGATTGTCCAGGACTCCCGGACGAAGCTGATAGGCCATATTTCGGACCTCATCTATGGTCTTATCCACCAGCTGACGCATTATGGTGGCCCGCCTGACGCCCTTCTCATCTTTGTCCGTCAGGCGCTTCTCCAGCCATACCGCATCCATGCGCAATGCGGTGAGCATCTGAGCCAACTCGTCGTGCAGTTCTCTGGACAGGGCTGCCCGCTCCCTTTCCTGATTTTCAAGGATACTGGCTGACAAACGCCGCAACTTGTCCTGGGTCTTTTGCAGTTCCGTTATATCAGTGGAAATACCGCAAACCCCTACCACGGATTGATCTTCACCGTAGATGGGAAACTTAACCGAAAGATAGGTATGCAGGCCGTCAGCCTGGCGCACCCATTCCGTAAACTGGCACTCGGTTTCAGTTTTTAAGACCTGCAGATCGTTGGATCGCAGCTGACTGGCCACAGCCATGGGCAAACGATCCTCATCCCTTTTTCCCAGTATATCCTCTTTGCTTACGTGAAAAAGTTTTTCAAAACGGTCATTTATCAATTGATACTCGCCATTGCGGTTCTTGATATAAATCACTGCTGGAGTATATTTAAGAATCCCGGACATTTCCCGCGATCTCTTATTGACCAGTTTTTCCAGGTCCCGGGAATACTGGCTCAGCTTCTCTTTAGCCCTTTTGAGCTCTTCCTGGGCCCTGTTTCTGGCCGTCACATCTACAGAAATAGCCAGAGTACGTTCTATCTTTCCCAGCTCATCACGGATGCCGTGGCAGGAAAGGAGAATGTCCATTATCTCCCCGTTTTTTTTGATAAACTTATAAGGGACTTCCTTACTCAGTCCCCGCTTGAAAAAACGGGGCAAAATGATCGTTTCTGCCAGCTGCCTGGATTCAGGGGTGAAAAACTCGGTCAGCTTGCGGCCGATCACCTCGTGTCGTGCATAGCCGGTCGCTTCCAGCCAATAATCGCTGACACTGACCAGATGGTATTGATCGTCAATAGAATGCAGCATGGCCGGGGTCTTATGATAAATGGAGCGGTATTTGCTTTCATTTTCGCGGAGTTCCTTTTCCAGCTCCGAGCGGCGAATAATTTCCTTGCTCGCCCTGCGATAGAGGAAGAGGACTGCTATCCCGATCAGGAAGCACACGCCAAAGGCAAAAGGACCAGTGACCCGGATCAAAGAGTGCTGGACTTTTTGGACCAAGGCCTGCTGATCGTGCAGATAGACGAGCCCCCAGTCCGCAAAGTTCTCCAGGGACCGTCTGTAGATCAAATACGAGGTCCCGTCTTGGTCTGTGGCTGATCTGGAATCTATCTGCAGCCCGGACCATTTCCATGGCCCGGGACCAAATTGCTGACTGCGGCGCAACCCGGCTCTCTGTTCCAAATCAAGATGCTCTATGGAGGTATACAGCCAGGGGCGGTTGTTGGTGATGAAAACAATACCCTCTGGCGAGTGGACCAGGAAGAGCTGGTTGGAGCCTGTGAGCAGCTCGGATTCTATGAAATCGATAGATGCCTTGATGACTGCCACGCCTGCAGGCGTCTCTTTGTCCCGGCTCATAACCGGGGCACTGTAATATACCCCGCGTTTGCCCGAAATCACTCCCAAAGCCATATACGCCTGCGGAGTGCCGGCCAGAGCTTTTTGAAAATAGGGACGGAATCCAAAATCCTGGCCCACAAAGCTGTTGGCCTCTAAGCGGTTGCTGGACGCAACGGTTATTCCGGAATCATTTAAGAGGTAGCAGACATCGGCTTGCAGCGAGGCTTGAAAGGTGTCCAGGATCTCATTGGCTGCTTGAAGCGCCTCGTCTGATCCAGAAGTCAGGGCCTGACTCAACTCCTGCATGCGGGCCATGGCCCGCACCGGTTTGATATGCTCAGAGAGTCTGGCATCCAGAGAGCGCTTAACCATTTCCACATTGGTCACGCATTGCCTCTCTGCCTCTTGGAAGGCAGCATGGCGCAAGGATACATAGATCAGGTATCCGCCGGCAGCGGCTACCAGAATAGTCAGCGTGGCCAGGACCAAAACAATCCAGCGCAATTTACGCCTCCCGGCCTGGCGTGACCGGGTATCAGGATCCGGGGATAAGGGATTCACTGTGTGCAAATCATAGCTCAGGGAGGATTGTCTGCCCAGAATGCACGAGCATAGAAGATCTTACCTATTCTGGGTCCAAAAAAGTGCCGTTTTGGATCAGATCCCTGCGCAGACTTTCCCGCAGACGTTGGGCCACTGGACCAGGGCGGACATCGTGTATTGGTTTCTGGTTGTACCGAACCACGCTTAAGGCATCAAAACTGGTCCCCAGGACGATCACTTCTCTGGCTTCCAGGATATCTTGTTCATGGACCGGCCGAAAAACAACAGGAATATTCCCTTCCACCAGTTCAAGAGCCCGCATCAGAGTCGTGCCCCGCAGGGCCTGCCTGAATTCCGGAACCACGATTTCCCCGGTCCGGCTGACCAGGCACACATTTTCTGTGGCTCCCTCTGCCAGATACCCCATTTCATCAAAACACATGGGAAAATCTGCCCCCTGAAGCACAGCTTCCCGCTTCATGAGTACATTCGGCAGATAATCCACACTCTTGATCTGAGATAAATACCCCTGTTTGGCCGGGGTATTCACCTTGACCGCAGTAACTCCTTGTTCCCAAACCTCGGCTGGTCTGGGATGCAGCCTGCGGACCACGATGTACAGGCTGGGTTCCAGGCATTCCCGAAGGTCTATGCCCAACCCTCCCGGACCCCGGCCTATAAACAGGCTGACCAGGCCGGACTCAGTTCCTGCGCCCGCAGCCACCTCCAGGGTCAGCTCCTGCACCCGCTTCCAGGAGCAAGGGGGTTGCACAAAGATGGCCTGAGCTGAGGACTGCATGCGCATGATATGGGCATCAAGCTGATATAAACGAGAATGCTCGAACTTTAAGGTCTCAAAAATCCCGTCTCCCCGGTGAACCAGATGATCATCCAGGGGAATGAGCATCAGCCTGGGGTCAGGGGCTAAAATCCCGATCCGGTGATCATAAAAGGCCAGAATATCTTCCAGCCCCGGGCGATATGTATTCAGCAGACGCTGGATGTATTTCTGGGTTGTTTCCTGTTCCGGCACAGTAAAGTCCTTCAATTTTTTTGGTCCCTTTGGGGCAAAAATATCTCAGATTTGCCGAAGGTCCCGCCATGGCGGGACTCGTATGAAACTGATTTTACCCTGAAGAGGGCCTGCCCTTGGGGTCAAGGGCGGCCTACTGGTGGTGCTTCCTTAGTCCCGAAGCCCTGACTCCATTATTATCTCAATACGCACCTGCCTTAGAAGGCAAGGGTGGCTCCTGCTACTCCTCCAGTAGGGCGGGCTTGACCCCAAGCCCAGCCCTCCTGGTCTGTTTCTTTCTCGATCAACCTGGCGGCTGCTGTCAGCGGCAAAGCTCGTATGAAACAAGTTTTTAACCTGAAGAGGCCAGCCCTTGGGGGCAAGGGCGGCCTACCTACGAGCCGGGCTTTTCAGTAGGACGGGCTTGACCCCAAGCCCTGTCCCTCTGAGACAACAGTTTCATCCCGGATCAAACTGGCGGCCGCGCAGCCAGAGGCGGCGCTGAACACTGAAACATCTCCCCTTTTCAAGGTCCTACCGGGCCAAAAGCCCGCGATTGATCAGCTCCTCCCCGATCTGGACTGTATTCAAGGCCGCCCCTTTGCGAATATTGTCGGCCACAATCCACAAATTCAAACCTTTCTCAATGGTCAAATCCTCCCGGATCCGCCCGACAAAGGTCTCATCCGTGCCTGCGGCATCGATGGGCAGGGGATAGATATTCTCCCTGGGATTGTCCAAAACCCGAATTCCCGGGGCCTGACTGAGCAGTCCCCTGGCCTCTTTGGAGCTCATTTTCTTTTTGGTCTCAATATTCACCGACTCACTGTGGCCGTAAAAAACAGGCACCCGCACAGTGGTAGCCGTGACCCGAATGTCCTCATCGCCCATGATCTTGGTGGTCTCATCAATCATCTTCATCTCCTCCCTGGTATATTCATTATCCAGGAAGGCATCGATGTGCGGCAGGCAGTTAAAGGCGATTTGGTGCGGATAGACCTCACAGGCCGGATCCTGCATGTTAAACAAGGCCCGAACCTGGTTCTGGAGCTCTTCAATGGCCTTTTGCCCACTCCCAGACACCGCCTGATAGGTAGAGACCACAACCCGGGTGATCCCAACTGTGTCGTAAATGGGCTTGAGGACCACCACCATTTGAATGGTGGAGCAGTTGGGGTTGGCGATAATGTTCTTGTGTCCCTCCAAGGCCTGGGGATTGACCTCAGGCACGACCAGGGGAACTTCCGGATCCATTCGCCAGGCACTGGAATTATCCACCACCACGCATCCGGCCCGGGCTGCAACAGGGGCGAATTTTTTGGAGGTATCCCCCCCTGCTGAGAACAGGGCCAGATCCACATCAGCAAAGGAATTTTCGTCAAGTTCCTGGACTCTCAGCTCGTCATCCCCATACGGCAGAGTTGATCCCGCTGAGCGGGAAGAAGCCAGGGCACGAACCTCACGGGCGGGGAACCGGCGTTCATGCAGAATCTTTAGCATTTCCCGGCCAACGGCTCCGGTAGCCCCGGCCACAGCGACAACCAATCCATCCCCACGCATAATCAAACTCCTTGCATACAAAGCTAACTGGTTTTCATACAAAAATATGGAACAACTAATAACGGTCGGCCAGCGGGAGTGCTGACCTCCGATCCCCGGCCCTCGGCATCATCCAGCCACTGTTCCGGCAATCTTGAATATGGGCAGGTACATGCTGACCACCAAACCACCGACCACGACACCCAAAAATACGATCATGATGGGTTCAATAAGGGAAGTCAAGGTAGCGACAGCAACATCTACCTCATCATCAAAAAAGTCGGCAATCTTAGCCAGCATGGAATCCAGGGCCCCAGTGGTCTCGCCGATGGAAATCATATGAATGACCATAGGCGGAAAGACACCGGTGGCATCCAGGGGTTCAGCCAGGGTCTGCCCTTCGGAAATGGAGCGCATGGCCTTTTGCACTCCAAGTTCCACAGTCTTGTTCCCGGAAGTTTTGGCCACAATGTCCAGGGCATATAAGATAGGCACTCCACTGGAGACCATAGTGCTCAAAGTCCGGCTGAATCGGGCCACTGCGACCTTTCGCAGCAGCGGGCCGAACAGAGGAACAAAAAGCATCCAGCGATCAATGAGGATCCGGCCCTTTTCCCAGGCATAAACCATCCGCAACACCAGAGCGGCAATAATGACTGCGCCAATAAGGAGCAAGATATTGCCCTTGACCCAGCGGCTGAGATCGATGACCACCTGGGTTGGCAAAGGCAGGACCCCGCCGAAATCAGCAAACATGCTTTCAAAAGTAGGGATGACGAAGACAAGGATAATGGCAATCACGGCAATGGCAACCACAGTGACCACAGCCGGATAGATCATGGCCCCTTTGACCTTTGATTTGAGATTGGCCGCCTTTTCGATATACTCGGCCAGACGATCCAAAACAAGGTCCAAGACCCCCCCGGTCTCACCGGCATGGACCATATTGGTATACAAAGCGTCGAAAACCCCTTTATGTCTGCCCAGGGCTTCAGACAAAGAACTCCCGCCCTCCACCTCATTGCGCACCTCGTAAAGGGTGCGCCGAAGCTTGTTGTTCTCGGTTTGTTCACACATCACCTGCAGAGCCTGCAGGATAGGCACTCCGGAATTGATCATGGTTGCAAACTGGCGGGAAAAGACGACCATGTCCCGGGAAGTGACATTTTTTTCCAAAAAAGTGCCTTCCAGCAGATCCTTGGGTTTGGGCTTGACCTTGATCTGCGTATATCCTCGGCGCTGCAGGACATTTTTAGCCATATCCAGACTGGGAGCGTCCAGATCCCCCTTGACCTTTCGCCCGGCCCGATTCACAGCCTTGTAAATAAAGATGGGCATCGCCCCTCCTCAAGTGTTGTCCACCCCTAAGCTTCCACTGTCAGACGTATGACCTCCTCCACCGAAGTCATGCCCTGAACGAGTTTGTTCACTGCGCTTTGGCGCAGAGTCTGCATACCCTGGTGCCGGGCTTGACTGCGAATATCCGGCAGGCTGGCCTGGTTCTCAATGAGTTGCTGCATCTTTGGGGTCACCTCCAGGCATTCATAGACTCCGGTCCGTCCTTTATAGCCGCTCTGGTGGCACTTTGGACACCCAATGGGTTCAAATATCTCCGAATGATCCTGCCCCTGAAGTCCTAAACGCTCCAGCCTGGCATGATCTCCAGCTATGTTTTTTTTGCATTCTGGACACAGAGTGCGCACCAGGCGCTGAGCCAGGATCCCGCGCAAGGCGGAGGCCAGCATGAACCCTTCTACTTCCATGTTCAGCAACCTGTTCACCGTACTCGGGGCATCATTGGTGTGCAGAGTAGACAGGACCAGATGGCCGGTCAAGGCTGCTTTGACCGCAATCTGAGCCGTTTCCGCGTCCCTGATTTCCCCTACCAGGATGATATCCGGGTCCTGACGCAAAAAGGAGCGCAGTACAGAGGAAAAGCCAAGTCCAATATTCTCCTTGATCTGCACCTGGTTCACCCCGCAAAGAGTCACTTCCACCGGGTCCTCCACAGTGGCGATGTTCACTCCCTCGGTGTTTAATTCCTTGAGGACTGAGTACAAAGTCGTTGTCTTTCCGCTGCCGGTGGGACCGGTGACCAGAAAAATCCCGTGCGGACTGCGTACGATCTTGTGCAGCAGGTGCAATGTTTGCGGCTCCAGGCCCAGCTTGGCCATATCCACCTGTACAGAGGCGGTGTCCAGATAGCGCAGGACCACCTTTTCCCCAAACAAGGTGGGCAGAATCGATACCCGGAACTCGGCTTCGCTGCCTCCAGGAGTCCTGACTTTGATCCGCCCGTCCTGGGGCAGGCGCTTTTCCGCGATATTGAGATGAGCCATAATCTTGATTCTGGAAATCAAGGCCGCCTGCATGCCCAGGGGCGGGCGCATGATCTCCCGCAGCACTCCGTCCAGTCGATAACGGACCCGAAACAGCTTCTCATAGCTTTCAATATGCACATCTGAAGCCTTTTTGCGGATGGCGTCCATTATCAGCATATTGACCATCTTGACCACCGGTCCCTGATTGGCTTCCTCCAGAAGAGAGGCCTCTTCTGATTCCCTCCTTTCAGTTTGCTCCCAGGCCAGATCCTGCCCATCGAACTCGGCCAGGGTCTCTGATATTCTTTCATCCTGGCCGCGTTCTTCGCTGTCCAATAGGCCCAGGGCCTCCTGCACCCAGATGGGCGCGGCCACATGGACCACCACTTCCATTCCGGTCATAAACCGGATATCATCCTGGGCCAGGATATTATCCGGCTCGGCAATGGCCAGATGGAGATGTTTTCCTTGCTGCTTGAAAGGGATGCAATTATACTTTTGACAAACATCCAAGGGCAGAATCTGCCGGGCTTCCTCAGGCACCTGCAAGTCTCCGGGATGAACCACTGGCAATCGATATTGAGAAGCCGCAAAACGCACATATTCTTCCGCCGACAGGAAGCCGAGATCAAAGGCTGCCCGGAGCAAACCGAAACCTTTTTCGCGTTGCAGACGTTTCATATTTGCCATCTGCTCCTGACTGAGCTCTAACCAATCCTGGAGGCTCTGGCCTACGCTCTTGTTCTGCATGCTTCACCCGCCTCTGGTTCAAGACAGCATAATCCGTGACTTTTCCCTTAAGAGGTCTCATATGGACGTATCGATTCCATGTATAGCTATTATTCCGGCCAGATACAACTCGACTCGCTTCCCGGGCAAACCCCTGACCCCCATCCTGGGCCGTCCCATGTTCTGGCATGTCGTTCAGCGCACTCAGGCCTGTCCACACATCCAAAGCACGTATCTGGCTACTGACGACAAACGGATTGCAGATGAGGCCAGAACATTCGGAGTTCCGGTGATCATGACCTCTTCTGAGCATGCCAGTGGGACAGACCGCATTTTAGAGGCCGCCCAAACACTGAATCTTCCGGATGAGGCTGTTGTAGTCAACGTTCAAGGTGACGAGCCCTGTTTGTCCCCGCATCTATTGGACCAATTGGTACACCCCTTTCTAAGCCCTCAGACCCAGGTGAGCACGGCAGCCCGCTCTTTGGAGCCTGAATATGCCCAGGATTCCAATCTGGTCAAGGTAGTCCGGGCCCATACTGGACAGGCCTTGTATTTTTCCCGCGCTCCAATACCTTATGCCCGGGATGGACAACAAACCAGCTTTCTCGTGCACATCGGCTTGTATGCCTTTCGCTTGCCAATCCTGCGCCGTTTTCATCAACTCGGCCCCAGTCCCTTGGAACAAATGGAAAAACTTGAACAGCTCCGCCTCCTGGAGGCCGGCATTCCGGTTCATGTTGTGCTTACCGAACATCAATGTTATGGCGTGGACCGACCAGAGGATGTACCCAAGGTGGAAGCCATCTTACGCAAGGAGAATATCGCATGCACGCTCTCTTAGGTTTGGAAGACGGGACCTGGTTCAGGGGCCGTACCTTTACCGGAAGCGGCGAGGCCGGGGGCGAAGTCATATTCAATACCGGCATGTGCGGATACCAGGAAATCTTGACCGACCCGTCCTACCGCCAGCAACTGGTATGCATGACCTATCCGCATATTGGCAATTACGGAATCAATTTGGAGGATATAGAATCCAGCCGGGTGCAGGTGGCCGGTTTTGTGGTCAAGGAGTGCTGCTTTGCCCCCTCCAATTTCCGCAGCACTTCCTCCTTACCTGAGTATCTGCGGGACAACGGAATTGTTGGCCTGGAAGGTATTGATACCCGGGCCCTGACCAGGCACATCCGCATGTATGGAGCCATGCGCGGCTCTATCTCCACTCAGGAAAGCGACCCCCAAAAGGTTGTGGCCAGGGCCCGGGAGCTTCCGCCCATGCAAGGCTTAAATCTGGTGGATGAGGTCACCACGCCCAGGCCCTATTTCTGGACTGATCAGGGCCCGCAACCCGTGGATATGGCCGATGTCCAGGGAAAATGGCCGGATAAAGGTCCCCGGGTGGTGGTTATGGACTTGGGGATCAAATGGAATATCCTCCGCCTGTTGAAGGCCAATGGATTTCAGGTCCTGGCCGTTCCTTCGTTCACTCCGGCCCAGGAAATCAAAGACTTAAGTCCAGAGGCCGTTTTCTTAAGCAATGGACCCGGCGATCCGGCTGCCTTGCCTGATATTGTCCACACCACTGCCCTTCTGGCTGAGGAATTTCCCATCGGGGGCATTTGCCTGGGACACCAGCTCCTGGGACTGGCCCTCGGAGGAACCAGCTTCAAGCTCAAATTTGGGCATCACGGAGTCAACCACCCGGTCAAATGCCTGCACACCGGGCAGATCGATATCTCTTCCCAGAATCATGGATTTTGCGTCGATGTATCCAATGTAGATACCTTGAAACAGACCCATATCAATCTCAATGATCAGACCCTGGAAGGCTTTGTGCACAGGAAGAAGCCGATCATGGCCGTCCAGCACCATCCTGAAGCAGCCCCCGGCCCTCACGAAGCCAATTCCTTTTTTCAGGCCTTCACCCGCATGGTCAGGGAAGCGCACTCGTGAAGTTTCAGGTGTAAAACCTCTGTTCCCCCTCCATCAACCGTTCGGCCAGATCCAGGGCCCGCTTCAGGCTGTGCACCACTGCCCGTCCCGTGCCGACAAGATCATAGGCTGTCCCGTGATCAACTGAGGTGCGTACAAAAGGCAGCCCCAGGGTCACGTTGACCGCTTCCTGAAAGTGAACCAGTTTCAGGGGTCCCAGGCCCTGATCATGATACATGGCCAGGACGGCGGAAAACTCACCGTGATAGGCCCGGTAAAAGAGGGAATCAGCAGCCCATGGTCCATTGGCCTTTACTCCCAGGCGGGATGCGGACTCAATGGCCGGAATGATGATCCTGCCCTCCTCATCCCCGATATGTCCCTGCTCCCCGGCATGCGGGTTGAGCCCGCAGACCCCTATGGGTACTCCACCTTGCCCTAGAGCCCGGACAAAATCCCAGGTCTGGCAGAGACAGCGTTCAATCTTTTCTCTGCTTAATATACCCGGCACATCCCGCAGCCGGGGGTGAGTGGTGGCCAGACTGACCCGAAGCCTGTCCCCTGCCAGATGCATACACACTTCATCCGCTGCCAGGCCGCTTTTGATGGCCAAAAATTCCGTGTGCCCGGGAAAATCAAATCCAGCCTCCTGAAGCATGGCCTTGCTTAAGGGACAGGTGACCACTCCCCCGGCTTGGCCGGTACTCAGCAGGAAACAGGCTGCATCCAGGCTGTACGCCGCTGCCATTCCGCCCTGCCGATCAGCCTGGCCAGGATTCGCCTTCCACCGGGCCAACTCGGGCGGCTGCATGAGAAAAATCCCTGATCTTTTGATCTGTTCCCCATTGTCCGCTCGCTGCCAAAAGGGCTCAAGGCCCATATCCTGACAATGAGCGATCAAGGCCTGCTCCGGACCGATGAGGACCAGAGGCCGATCCTGGCGGGAGAGGCGGCCCATGGAATGCAGGCGGCAGACCAATTCCGGACCAATCCCGTTGGGATCACCCAGGGTCACAAGAAGGGGAGAGGAGAGTGGAAGCATTCAAGTCCTTCAGTATCTTACCCGGTTTCATCCTCTACTAATTCGGGACTCATAGACTGAGCTTGACCAAGGTCTCACCCTTCCGGCTTCCAGGAGGTGCTGCCCTGGCTTTCCAGGACAAAAACCCGGGCCATACCCAGCAGAGCGCTCATTTCCGGGTCCGGACTGGGCACCACCTCCCGGGGCAGCCACCATTGCCGGTGGGCAAACCTGTTCCGCAAGGTATCCCACATGCTGGATTGAAAATAGGGGAAAAAGGCGCTTAAGCCTCCACTGATCCCCAAACACTGAAATCCAAAGACCACTTGAAGCACAGAGAGATACAACCCCAGCCTTCGGCCGTAGATATCCATCATGTATTGAGCCTCGGCCTGCCCTTTTTCCAATGCGGCAAAGGCCTCGTAAGGATCAGTCCAGGCCGCTCCGCAACGGGAAAAAAGTTCCAGAAGAGCTCGTTTTTGCAACCACGATTCAGCACAGCCGACCTGTCCGCATCCGCAGGCAGGAAGGGACGTGGTCCCAATGTCACAACTGCGCCTGGGGCCGGGTCCCAGATAGATATGTCCCAGCTCCGGCCCGGTAAAGTGTCCAGCCCGCCAAATCTCATGGTTTATGATCACTCCGGACCCAACACCTGTCCCTAAAGTAATGACCACGGCATCGGCCGTCCCAGTCAGACCTCCGGCCCAGACCTCGCCCAGGGCTGCGGCTTGGGCGTCGTTTTCCATGCGTACAGGCAAGGAAAAGCTCTGTTCCAGAAACTCTCCGACCCGGAAATTGTTCAGTTCCGGCATATTGGTAGTATTTAAGTACATTCGCCTGCGGTGATCCAAAGGTCCGGCAGTGGCCAGGCCAATCCCTTGAACCGGGGCTGGGACTTGAGGCTTAAGTGCGGAGACCAAGTCCACCAGGCTTTCTTTGGTCCCGTCCAGAGTTTTGGGCCTTAAGCGCAAAATGACATCCCCGTATTCGCCTTTGGCATTAATCCATGTGCCCCGAATATTGGTCCCGCCCAAATCAATGCAGACATACATAACACACCTGAAGTACCCTGGTTGGTTGCACTACATTTTGGTCCTTAATTCGCCGCTTTTGGCATACTTGGCAAAAGAATCGGCTCCAGCTGTTCATCCCCGTTGCTCAGTTTTTCAAACGCAACCCAGGCTGCGCCCAGAACCGATAGTGGTTTGAGTCTTCCCCTTTTGCCAGGCCTGTTGAAAGTCGGCCAAGATCCGGGCATGATCAAAGGCCAGCTCTGGAAGCTGATCCAGGGAGGCCACGCAGACCCGGCCGGCATCATCCCCGGCCTTGAGCTGGGCCTCATCTTTGGCCGTGGCTGTAAAGACCACGCTCATGGTATGCTGCCGCGGATCCCGGTCCGGGCTGGAATATACCCCCAGCAGCCCGTGCAGCTGTACCCCAAGACCGGTCTCCTCCTGAGCCTCCCGGACAGCCGCCTGCTCCACGCTTTCGCCATAATCCACAAACCCCCCGGGCAGGGCCCAGCCATAGGGCGGATTGCGGCGTTCAATCAAAACAACGCCTCGGCCCGGGATATGAATGACAATGTCCACAGTAGGCACTGGATTTCGGTACACCGGGACCTTCTCTTTGCAGGTCGGGCACGAGACATAGCCGTGCATATATTTCCTCCTTGGCTTGGCTGACAGTGGTTATTTCAAACCAGTGCATGTGTGCTTATGCGCGCTTTGGCGCAAAATATTTCAGATTTGCCGGAGGCAAAGCTGAACCTTGAAAATTCATCCTATGTGCATATCAAAAGGAATCATCGCCGTCCACAAAGGAGCCCTGGGGGACTTCCTGCAGATTTGGCCTTCACTTCTGGCCCTGCGTCGCCATTTTCCTCATCTTCCCTTGTACTGGGCCGGTCGCGAAGCATACCGCCTGTGGACCGATCCCCTGAACTTCATCCCCTGTCCCGGTCAGTTCCACTTGGCTGTGGACCGTATCTACTCCACCCCAGACTGGCCTGATGAGCTCCAGGGATATCGGGTTATCTGGTTCGGCCTGCGTACTCCGCCCACCGAGATACCTTTTTCTGATCTTGACTTTATCCCCGGCATCACTGCCGGCACATACACTCCTCCCCGCCGGGTCTATGCCGCCAGACTGAAAGAATTAGGGGTGCCCGAAAAAAAAGATTGGGTGTATATGTGGCGGGCTATGTTCACCCGGACCAATACTTTGGAACGTATGCAGCAGGTCCTGATTTTTCCAGGAGCCGGACACAGGGCGAAGTGCTGGCCATTGTCCAGGTATTTGCATCTGGCGGCCTGGCTGGCCGACAAGGGATTTCATCCGGTCTTTGTCCTGGGACCTGCGGAAAGGGAGAGGGGCATGGAGGTACAAAATTTTCAACTCCTCCAGCCGAAAGACTTTCCTGAACTTCAAACCTGTTTGTTGAAATCCGATCTGGTTATTGGAAATGATTCCGGGCCCATGCACTTAGCCGGTTTACTGGGATGCCCCGGCTTGGCCCTGTTTGGCCCTGCTGCAGCCAGTCAATGGGGACCGATGGGCCTTACCAGCCTGCAATCAAATCTGGACTGTTCGCCCTGTACCCAGACAGGACAAATCCAGTGCTCTCATCCGGTGTGCATGGAACACCTGTCCCTGGCCCGAGTCACAGAAGCAGTTTTAAGTATTGTCCAGGAATTGGAGAAATAAAAGGAATGAAATGCAGAGGTCCAAAACACAACTGGCCTCCCCGGAACCGTTTTCCAAGGAGGCCAGCTATGGCAAAAGGAGGAAGGTGATTATCTTCTTGCATATAGCATGCCATGATAAAATATCGCGTATTTTCACGGCCTGACCTGTTTGAACCGGGAAGAGCTTTCCCATTGGATCTCAGAAATGCATTGGAAAAAACAAAAAATGTGGTTCAAATTATTGTATCCCCAAGCCAGGAAGGAGCGCCAGCCAGAGATGCGAAGTTCAATTTTTTTAACATCCCATGCACCGCCAGCCTGCGGCCTGCAGTTGCTGCTCTGACACCGCCCCGCTCCGGAACACACATAGCTGTTTTGGGCCCACAACCTGAACCACAGTGGACGGCAAGCCACCTTGAGGATACGGAGGGAAGGTGAGGGCACTGTCCACACCTTCCATCACCCGGGGATCAAGAGCCTCAGGCCGGAAAACCGGTTCCGCACCGGCCAAATTGGCACTTGTGCCTACCAGGGGCACACCGGAAGAAATGCAGAGCTCATGGGCCACCGGATGTGGAGACCAGCGAACGCTGGTCAGGCCTGCTTGATCCTTGGCCTGAGAGCTGACAGCGTCACGGGCGGGAAGGATAAGAGACAGGGGACCGGGCCAAAAGGTCCGGGCCAGATCCATAGCCTGGTTTGAGATTTCACTGGCCACCAGCTGCAATTGCTCCATGCTCCCGATAATCACCGGCAAGGGCTTGTCTTTTGGCCGCCCTTTGATGCGCACAATCCGATCCACTGCCTCATGGTTTAATACATTGCACCCTAAGGCATAGAAGGTCTCTGTGGGATAGATGATCACTTTGCCGCGCGTAATGGCCTGTTTTGCTTGCTCCAAGGCCTTTTGGGCCGTGTTGGGAATATGGTGGTGAAAAGCCATGCCCATAATTCTTTGTATCCATTTGGCCGTAAACACATGCGGCCTGCGGAAAAGACATTCAATAGCTTCAAAATTGAGTGGGAGATAACCTCAGCCCTCTTTATCCTGCCAGTCTGGAGCCTGGCGATCCCAGACGGCAAAGCTTGCCCTGCACAAGTTATCTTCTTGTTTCATATGAGGACAAAAAATACTCGTTCAGAATACTATACACAGGCCCCTGAGGGGTCAGACGGCTGGCATACAAAACAAATCTGTCCACCTGATATGCCGGCCAGGTCATGTTTTGCAGCCATTTGATAAGCTGGGACCAATCATCCGGCCGGGCCTGCTTGACCCGGGCTACTGTCAGGTGGGGGCGAAAAGGCCGGGAGCTGGCCGGAAAACCCAAGGGAAGCAAGGCCTGCTCAATCTTGCCGGCCAGCCGGATGCATTCTTCAGCCCCTTGCCTCAGGCCCACCCAGACCACCCTCGGTTTTTTCCCTGGGGGAAAGAAACCGGCACCTCCGGCCTGAATGGTGAATCCAGGCTCGTTCACAGCCTGCAGGGTGTCCTGGACCGAGGAGAGCATCTGGGGGCCAACTTCTCCCAGGAAGTACAAGGTCAGATGCCAGTTGCCTTGTTTGGTCCAGGTCAGCCTGGAGTGCAGACTGGAGCTCCATGTGCTGGCAATCTCCGGCAGGACTCGTTGATAGGCCTCAGGCAGGGGAAGGGCTGCAAAACATCTGGTCTCCATGCAAAGCCTCCAGGGGACTCAAAATTGCTCACCTGCCCTCCTCTTGTCAATTCAGACCGAATATGAAAATGTACATCGATTTGTCCAACATGATCCAGGAGCACATGCCTGTATGTTTGAATCCTTTGTATCCTGGCTGGTAGCTACTATTGGTCAATGGAGCTATCCGGGAATTACCATCCTCATGTTCCTGGAGTCCTCATTCTTTCCCTTTCCCAGCGAGGTGGTCGTCCCCCCGGCCGGCTATCTGGCGGCTCAGGGATCAATGCATTTGTGGCTGGTTATTTTCTGCGGCACTCTGGGCAGCCTGCTGGGAGGAATTTTCAACTATTGGCTGGCTATGACCGTGGGCCGGGGCTTTCTCCACAAGTACGGCCGCTACTTTCTCATCTCGGAAAACACCTTGAACAGAGCCGAGACCTTTTTCACCCGGCATGGACATATCAGCACTTTTATCGGCCGCCTGGTTCCCGGAGTCCGGCAGTACATCTCCCTCCCCGCAGGATTGGCCCGGATGAACCTCGGTCTGTTTTGCCTGTTCACCAGCCTGGGAGCCGGAATCTGGGTTGTTATTCTGGCCTTGCTCGGCTATTTCTTTGGCCGCAATCAGGATCTCCTCATGGCCAAGCTGCACCAGATCATGTTTATTCTTCTCCCACTCTGTCTTGTGCTCATCGCCATGTACATTTGGTGGCACTGGCGGCGGGCCGATTGATCCAGGCCTTTATCACCTCTTACGCGCGCGAAGGAACGGGAACTTGCTTTTCGCTCTGCTGCAGCAAGCAGAGGGCAAAAAGTCAAAGACTTTTTGCCCTCATGCGTATGGTATCTGAACGGCCAAATACAGCAGCAATACAGTCTCCAGAATCTCGTTCATGGCCCCCAGAGTATCTCCGGTGATGCAGCCCACAACCCGGGAATAAAAGGCCAGAATCCCGGCACAGGCCAGGGCAAAAACCACATTCAGGCCCACTCCCTGCCAGCCCAGAAGCAGGGATAAAGGAATGAGCACCAAAACCGACCAGAACATGCGCCCCTGGGAGGATGGAACACAGAATGGGGCCCCTGTACCGCCCTCAGGGCGGCCGTAAGGGAGCCAGCGCATTCCGGCCAGCATGCCCAGTCGGGAGTAGGCTGGAATTAAGATCAAAGCCAGAAACCGCTCCTGGGGCAGGGCCCAGACTCCGCCCCACTTTAAGCCCAGTATACCAGCCAGACAGACCACACCCATAACTCCCACCCGGCTGTCTTTCATAATGGCCAGTATCTGTTCCCGGGAACGATGGGAGAACAGGCCGTCGCCTGCATCGGCCAGACCGTCTACATGCAGGGCCCCGGTCAGCAGAACCAAAGCCAGAACCACGACAAGTGCGGCCAGGGGTTCTGGCCACAGAAAACGGGCCAGCATATCCACTCCAGCTACTATGAGTCCCAGCAACAGCCCGACCACAGGAAAGAATCCGCTCATCCGCTCCGGACGAAACAAAGTTTGAGATCCAGACGGCAAAACTGTCAAAAAACCTACAGCACCTCGAAAATCAGCCAGCCAGGCCCCCATTGATCCGCCTCTTACCCCTTCACCTGCACAGGCATTCCAGCCACCATCCACACCACACGGTTCGCCCTGGCCGCAACCTGCTGGTTGAGCCAGCCGACGAGATCCCGAAACCTGCGGGCCATGGGATTATCCGGCACAACTCCCAATCCGACCTCATTGGAAACCACTAAAACAAGGCCTGAACTGCCCTG
Source organism: Desulfovermiculus sp. (assembly GCA_041686195.1). Lineage (GTDB taxonomy): Bacteria > Desulfobacterota > Desulfovibrionia > Desulfovibrionales > Desulfothermaceae > Desulfovermiculus. Next base: position 48,371 of record JAWLEI010000003.1, on the reverse strand, counting down.
CAAGGCCTCATCCAGCCGTACGAACTGAGCCTGGACCCAGGTGTCATCTGTGTCTTGCATTAAAAGATTGGAAACCCACAAGGTCAAACAATCCAAGAGAATAAGAGTTGACGCACCGCTTTCCCGCTTGAGGACGTCCGGCACATCCAGCGATTCTTCCACCGTTGTCCACTCTTCACCCCGTTCCTGTTGATGCCGGGAAATCCGATCTTGCATTTCCACATCGTGGGCCTGACAGGTGGCCAAGAAAATCTTGTTTGCCAGGCCGCTTTGTTCAGCCAGCTCCAAGGCCTGCCGGCTCTTGCCGCTGCGGCAGCCACCAAGGATGAGTACGATATCAGGCACGAGCTTTCCTTTCATTTTGGCCGGGTTTGGATCAGAGAAAGAAACTGAGGCAGGGATCAAAGGATCAAAACTGCGACGAAGAGCTCTCTGCAGATGACAAGCCCTCAGTCTGGGCATACAGAGGGTTTTCGCCCTCCAGCACAGCCTGCAGGGGTGAAATCGCGCGCTGAAAACGAGCCATTTCACCCTTCGGTACCGGCTGGGCCGGCTTGGAGTCGATTTTGAGCGGATTAATATACGATCCATTCTTTTTGACCCGAAAATCCAGATGAGGTCCAGTGGACATTCCGGTACTGCCCACATAAGCGATTGTCTGGCCTTGACTGACCTTGCTTCCTTTTCGAATCCCCGACCCGAATTTGGACAGATGCATGTAAATGGTAATATATCCGTTCGTATGGCGAATCTTGAGATAATTTCCCCCGCCCCGTTGATAGGCCCGGGCGATGACGACTCCATCGGCCACACTCTTGACCGGCGTCCCGCGTGGAGCGGCATAATCAATGCCCAGATGCGGCCGGACCACATTGAGGATGGGATGCTTGCGCCGGTGGGTATACCCGGAAGAGATCCGGGTGAAATTCAGGGGGGCTTTGAGAAAGTTCTTGCGCACTGCCTGGCCTTGAGCGGTGAAGTATTCGGCCGGCCCGTCCTGAGTGGAAAAGAGGTAAGCCTGAAAGGTTTCCCCCTGATTGGTGAACTGAGCGGCGACAATAGGGCCGTACCCGCTGAACTCATCGTCCCTGTACCGTTTTTCCACCACCAGACGGAAGGAATCACCGATCCGGATGTCCCGGATAAAATCGACATCCCAGGCAAAGATATCTGCGAGCTTCACAGCCAGAGCCGGGGATTCGCCCTCATCAGCTACCGCTTTGAACAAGCTGGACTCAATTTTCCCGTCAACATCAACAGTGCGCGCATCGTATTCTATGTCCTGAGTTGTGATCTCAAATTGACCGTTCTCCATGTCTACACAGAGCTTTTCATTGCCATCAATCTCATACTCAAAACCATGCAGCTGCTGGTCTCGAACCTTGAGTCTGTATGGTTGTCCAGCCTTGATTTTGTGCACCGGATAGACATCTTTGGCCTCCCGGCCCAAGGCATACACTTCGGCCGGCTTGAGGAAATCAGAGAGCATCGCCGTGATGGTTTCTCCAGCTTGGACCTTTTTTTCCACCACCTGGACAGGCTCTGACCGCTCACTGTGGTCCTGCACATCGGCTTGTTCCGGCTCTGAAAGAGGAACACTCCCTCTTTCTGGCTCCCTGATCCGGACATTGGACGATATGGAAGAATCGATCTCTTCCTCTTCAATTCCCGCTGTGCCCTTGGGCCCTGGACGATCAATGAAATGTTTGCCGGCAGAAACAGCGGCTAAAGCCAGCATGAATCCACCCAGGACAAGGGGCAATACAAGGCGGAGCCGCCTGGGTCGTTTGAAACGAATACGAAGCTTGCGGTCGGGATAGGTATTTGCTGACATGGTTTTCCTTTGACTCAAATATGTTTTGAAGTCAAGCTCATCCCCCCCCAACAGCTGGAAACAGGGCCACTCGGTCCCCGTCCTGGAGTTCAGTGGACATTGGAGCGTGTTTCCCGTTCACAAAGGCTACTTTGATATCATCCAAGTCAGCTCCCAGGTAAACAGCCAGATCAGACACTGTACTTCCGGAACCCAACGCATATTCATCTGCTGAGCCCGGTTGATACCTGGCCAATGTTGCGTAACAGCGTATCTGAATCTTCATGATATCCCCCTACAGATGCATTATGCCCTCAGGTATTTACAAAACGCGAGTCCCACTTTGAACAGCATGGCGTCACTTCAGCCTCAAAACCAGAAAAGCATATCTTCCAGTGATGGAGAAAAAAAGACCCCTGGGTGTCCTGACCGTATAATTCGTCGCCGACTAGGGGATGGCCCCAGGCGGCCAAATGGGCCCGGATTTGGTGTCGTCTTCCCTTCTTGATCTCCACCTGGACCAGGCTGGATTGAGAGTTCTTCATATATTCCAAAGGTCGGACAACGGTCCAGCGCAGAGGATCAAGCTCCATTTCCCTTAAAACGCGAACCTTTCGCCTTTTGGCCGTAGCCAGGGCTGCCCGGACCACTTTTTCTGTTCTCACCCGGCCCTGAACAACAGCCAGATAAGTCTTGACGGTTTCCCCCTCATCCTGCATCCGGGAATACACCTCGGCGGCCCGGGGATTGAGGCCAACCAGGACCAGACCGGAAGTATACATGTCCAGCCTGTTGAGCAAGAATGCCTCCCGGCCGGGGAAAAGCCTGGGCAGGGCATGATCCACTCCCGGATGAGGGCTGGACCACAGGGACTGGGTATGCATCCCGGCAGGCTTGTTCACTGCGGCAAAATCGCGGCCAACCCGGACCACGGCAACCTCCTGCAGGATATCTTCCTGGCGGTCTGCTGCCTGTGTTCCAAGGGTGTGCAGGGTTACTTCCTGTCCTGCACACACCCGGTACCCTTTGGGCCGCACCCGTCCTTCCACTCTGACCGCCCCTTCCCTGATTAATTGCTGCATCCGGCGTCGCCCGGACTGCGGCAGGAGCAGACGCAGCACATCATCCAGCCGCCGTCCGTGGGCCTGTTCCGGAACCAGCAGGCTGTCGTTCTTTTCATGTCCAAGCTTTGTGTCCATACTCTGGTCCAAGGTCCAAACATGTCCAGCGTCTCAAAAATGTTGCCTCCATCTTTGGCAATCGGTTCTCTTTCATTACTAATGAATACCATAGGACTTCAGCTTGCGGTGCAGATAACTGCGTTCAAGCCCAACCGTCTCGGCCAGCCGGGAGACATTTCCTTGGCATTCATTGAATTTTTGCAGCAAAAACTTACGTTCAAATTCAGCCCGGGCATTTTTAAAATCAGTTTCATCCCGGGCATGATTTTTGGAGGTATGAGCTGTCTGTTTGTCCTGCTCCATGAACTCCGGCGGCAAATCCTTTGGACCGATGGCCTGGCCTGCATACATGATGAGCATGCGTTCGATGAAGTTCTTCAGCTCCCGGATATTGCCCGGCCAGGGATAGGCCTTAAGAATATCTAAAACCCCATCTTCAAAAGTCAGAGGCCGAAACCCGTTTTCCTGACAAAAAGTCTGCGTAAACTCCTGGATCAAAACCGGAATATCTTCGCATCGCTCCTTAAGAGGTGGAACATGCAGGGGAAAAACCTTCAGCCGGTAAAAGAGATCTTCCCTGAATCGTCCGTTCGCTATCTCCTGATCCAAATCCTTATTGGTGGCCACAATGACTCGGACATCCACACTGATGCTCCGGCCTCCTCCCACCCTCTCAAACCTCTGCTCTTGCAGGATACGTAAAATCTTGGCCTGGGTCTTCAGGCTCATGTCCCCTATTTCGTCCAGAAAAAGGGTGCCTTTGTGGGCCAGCTCAAATTTGCCGGCATGACTCGTGCTTGCCCCGGTAAAGGCCCCTTTTTCATGCCCAAAAAGCTCGCTTTCAATAAGATCCTCGGGTATGGCCGCACAGTTGACTGCAACCATGGGCTTCTTTGTCCGGCGGCTCTTCTTGTGGATGCTCCGGGCCACGATTTCTTTGCCCGTCCCATTATCTCCGGTAATCAGCACCCAGGCATCGGTGGGAGCCACCCGGTCAATCTGTCGGCGCAGCTCCTGGATTCTGGGACTTTTGCCGGAAAGATCCTGAACATAATCTGCCCGAACCCTGGACCGCAGATCCTGATTTTCCTGCTGCAGATCACGGAATTGCAAGGCCTTGGCCGCCGTGACCATGACTTTTTCCAAAGAAAGGGGTTTTTCAATAAAGTCAAAGGCCCCTTTCTTGATGCTGTCGACTGCGGTTTCTATATTCCCGTGCCCGGAGATCATGATCACCGGCAGGTGGGCATAGTCCCGGCGGACCTTTTCCAGAATCCTGATTCCATCCTCTCCCGGGAGCCAGATATCCAGAAACAGCAAATCCACCTCTTCGTCCTGCAGTATCTTCCAGACCCCCTCCCCATCTTCAGAAGTCAACACCTCATATCCCTCATCCTCAAGGATGCCGGTCAAAGAGAGAAGTATATCCTGCTCATCATCGACAACCAGGATTTTGCCTTTGTTCATAATCATCAGTCCAAAGTTGAAGTTCAGCCCCGCCGCTGGCCGTGACCGCCAGTTTGATCAAGTAAGAAACAGCGTTGAGGAGGGCTGGGCTTGGGGTCAAGCCCGCCCTACGCAAAAGCCAACTCACCAGTAGGCCGCCCTTGCCCTCAAGGGCAGGCCACCTTATGGTTAAAATCTTGTTTCATACGAGCTTTGGCCCCGGCATATTCTCTTTTTTGCCCGCAAGCGGGCAAAAGAGAAAATGTGCCGGATTGCTCATATATGAAACATACCAGAAGAACCGGGCTCAACATGAAATAGATAAGGTCCTCGCCTGACGTTTGGCATGCAAGCACTCCACCCGCTATCTTAAGTCATGGGTAACTCAATAGTAAACACACTCCCCTGGGGATGATTCGGTGCCACCCGAACATAACCCCGATGATCATTGACAATGGACTTGACAATGGTCAGGCCCAGGCCGGTATTCCCTTTTTTCCTGGAAAAATAGGGCTCAAAAAGGCGGCTTCGCTCATCGGCTTCTATTCCCGGCCCGTTGTCTCTGACTTCTATCTGCACCCATCCTCCTTTCACATCCATCCTGGCCCTGATAGCAACTTCCGGTTGAAGAGTCTTTTTCAGGGCCTCGGCCGAATTAGTCAGCAGATTGATCATTACCTGTTTCATAGCCGATCGGTCAAACCGGAAAGGCGAGAGTTCCGGCTGAACATGCAAGGACCAGGTAATAAAGGAATGACTGTTTTGAAACAGTCCCAGCACTTCCTTGAGCAGGTCCGGCAGATCGTCGACAGCCGGCTTGACATCCGGCAGTTTGGCAAAAGCAGAAAACTCCTTAACCATTTGCTGTAAATGCTCAACCTGGCGGACAATCAAATGGGTGCACTCCCCAAAGCTCTCATCCTGGGCCAATCCCGCATATTTCCGTTCCAAGCGCTGGGCTGAGAGCTTGATCGGAGTCAGAGGGTTTTTTATCTCATGCGCGATGCGCCTGGCCACTTCTCTCCAGGCCGCCATGCGCTGCATTTTATCCAATTCTGTGATATCCTCAAATACCAGGACCATGCCCATATCCTCGCCCTGACCGGGCCGCAGGCCGACTGCATTCACCAGCAGCTTACGCTCCTTATCCCCCAGTTGGAGGTCAACCTGGCGCTGCCATGTACAGTTTGGGACCCTGGTCACCTGGCTCATGGCCTCCTCAAAGAGTTCCCGATGGCTATTTCGCAGAAGTTGTACAGGAGATTGTCCTATGAGCTGGTCTGCATCCATGGCCAGGATGCTTTGTGCTGCCTGGTTCACGGTTGTAATCCGCCCGTCCGGACCAAGAGAAATGACCCCAGAGGTAATTGTATTTAACACCACCTCCATATACTTGCGTCTCTGTTCCAGTTCCAGGTTCTGACTGCCAAGATCCAGGTTGGCCTGGTTCAGTCGTTCCTGACTTTTCTCCAGATCTTCGGCCATGGCATTAAACGACTGTACCAATTGTCCAAGTTCATCACTGGATTGATCCTGCACCCGGACAGCCATATCGCCATGGGCAATGCGTTGTGTTCCTTCAGACAATGCCTGGATCGGTGCGGAAATCTCCTTGGCTAGACGAAAACCGAACCAGATGGCCCCAAAAAGGATGAGCAGGGTCATGACCCCAAGAAGGAGATAAAAGGCTATTTTTAAAGGGCCTTTCAGGACTTCCAGTTTTTTGTACTCCTCAATGCCTTCCACAACCTGGTCCAGCTTGCTGAGCACTCCTTGCCCTAAGCTTTCACCCAGGACCAAATACCCGGTTTGGCTGCGGTCCACTGGCACAACCGCCACAATAAGATCCTGATTTTGAGCGCTGAGCAAGGTTGACCACACCCTCGGACGCTCACGCAAATCCCCCCACTCTATCTCTGCCTTGACCTCAGGCCATTTTGCGGCCCATGCTTCACTGTCATGCCAGTTTTGTTCCCGCAAGCCGGGAGTTACAACCCCAATCAGGTTTAGATCATATTCTTCAGCCTTTTCCTGCAGATACTGATCCATCCCCCTGTCTCCCCAGAGGAACTCCTGTTCTTCTATTTGAGTCAATATATACCTTCCCCTGCTGTGCAGGCGCTCTTGGGACTGGGAATAAAAGTTTTTCCCCACTTCCAAGGCTTGTTGCAGAGAACGGTCGACTTGACTCCGAAACCAGTAGTCCACAGATGTCTGCACAAATTTGACCGAGACCAGAAACATGAGCAGGGTTGGGATCAGGGAAAGGAGGACGAAAGCAATTACCAGTTTGGTTCGCAAAACCGAGCCAGGCGCCCTGCGCCGGCGCTCCAAAAAAAGCTTGACTATATTTCGCAGGACCAAAAAAAGAATGAGCAGCAGAAGAATGAGGTTGAGGTTAAAGACAATAAGAAAAAGATAAGAATTGACTCCGAAAAAATGGAGCTCAATCCAGCTGAAAAGAATAATCAGGGCAAAAGCGCCCAAAGCCAGCAGAAGCTCTCTTTGCCGTTTGCGTCTGGTACCCTGTGAGGCATGGGCAGAGATGAACTCCGTATTCATATTAATACACAAAATGCATGCGGTAGGTTTGTGAGGCAAGCACATCCCAGGACCAGAAAAAAAGCGCCTTCTTCAGCCAGGCCGGGACATCCGGGCGCTTAAACTGCAGATTCATCTCCACAAAGTAGGAAGCCCCGGAATGCAAGACACTCCAAGGCCCCAGATCCAAAGTGATGTCTGTCCAATTTTTCTGTATCAGCTCTTGGAGGTTGTTGTCCCTGGCCTCTTTCTCGTTTTGGCAATTGACCAAGCTATACATTTGAGTCAAGGGATTGTTCTTCAGATCATAGCAGAAAGTTTTTTCAGCAACAGTGCTGTCCGGCCACCACCCTCGCTGCCGTCGCAAATAAATAGTGCATTGCATACGCACGCGTCCCCCGTTTTCAAGGGACTCCTGCAATTTTTTGATTTCTTCGACCTCAAGCCCGAATCTGAGCTGTATGCGCTCACCCACATTGTCCAAGACAAAGTTTTCCAGGACCAATTGCTGCGCCCCTGCGGACATGACCCCGGTCAGGACAAAAACAAATGCGAGCAAAAGAGCTATGACATATTCATAGTAAGGCATAGGCACAGTTCATTTATCTTTCTGGTCAGACCACCGGGTGTCCTGAAGGGCTCACCTCGCCTCATCAAAGCGTATTCTCCAAATATGAAAGCATGAGATTTGCAAATTTGTCCAACACACGTCAAGCTTGATTCCCTCAGAGGCAATGGCTGACAGCTATGTATATCAAAATCATCTGCATTGGAAAAATAAAAAAATCCTACTGGCAAGAAGCGGCGCATACCTATGCCCAACGCTTGAAGCGATTCTGTTCTCTGTATACCCTGGAGGTAAAAGATGGACCAAAACATCTGCCCCCAGAAAAGCGTATGCAGGTTGAAGCCCAGGCCATCCTGGCCAAAACCTCACCTCAAGACTTCCTTATCAGCCTGGACAGTCAGGGCATGAGCCTTTCCTCCCCCCAATTGGCCGCCAAACTCAAGTCCTGGCTGGAAAATCCAGGCCAAAACCCCTGCTTCCTCCTGGGCGGAGCCGATGGCTTGGCCACAGAACTCATTGCCCAGAGCTCTTCTGTTCTCAGCCTGGGTCCCCTCACTCTGCCTCATGAACTGGCCAGAATAGTGCTCCTGGAACAGCTCTACCGGGCATCGACCATCCTTCACAATCATCCCTATCATCACTGACCAGATGATTTGAAACCAGGAAAAGATTTTTGTCCAAGGAAAAAAATGTCTTGGACATAAAATATGAGCCCATGATCCGTAAGTGTTCATGTCAAGCATTGCCCCAGACTCAGCATCTTGCTAAGATTCACCGCATCGCCTCTGCTTTCTGTACCTGTAAGTACATGTTTCACCTGGAGATTTCATGAGCCTGCCCTCGATATTCCCTCTGGAGGCGGACAATCCCTGGTCCTATGTCCGGGGTCTGCAGCCAGGCAGCTTGTGTGACTGGCCCGGGCACGTCAGCGCAGTACTCTTTCTGGGCGGATGCAACCTCCGCTGTCCCACCTGCCACAATGCCGGCCTGGCCTGGACTCCGGAGACTTATCCCCCTCTTTCCAAGGGGGATATAAAAAAATTTATTCAATCCAGAAGGACCTGGTTAGACGGTTTAGTGGTATCCGGAGGGGAGCCGACCGCTGTTCCCCAAATATCTGAGCTTTTAAAGGAAATATCTTCATTCGGCTTACCCCTGAAGCTGGATACCAACGGTCTTTTGCCCAATGTGGTCCGTTCTCTGTTCAGGCATGGCCTTATCCAGGCTGTGGCCGTGGATGTCAAAGGACCGTGGAGCAAATATCCCTTGCTCACAGGTGGATGCGGTTCTCAGCAACAGGCCAAGAACGCCATGGAAAACATCTTTGCTTTGGCTCAAGAGTATCCGGAAGCCGTTTTTTTTCGCTGCACCGCAGTGCCTGATTTGACCTCAGAAGATTTGCAGCAGGTCCAGGGATGCCTTCCATCCGGATCATCGCTCTCTATACAAACCTATATCCCAACTGACAATACGAAAGTGAGCACCAAGTGTTTGGCCTAAAATTCAGAAAAAACCGCTCATCGGGGCTTTGTGTCAGCTCGAAGGAGGAGGACCATGTTTATGGACGATGTTGAAGAGAGAATCATAGGGGAAAAATCCACCCCGAGCACACCTGAACATATCCGCAAGCGAGACGGCCGGCTGGAAACCTGGGCCGTAGACCACATCGCTCAAGCCATTTTAAAGGCCCTGCAGGCCAGCGGAATCCGCGACCCCTTGCTTGCCCGGCGCATGGCCAAAAAAGTGGAAAAAAAGCTGTCCGGGATACAAATCCCTGAACAGGAACAAGTCCAGGACATGGTTGAACAGGTGCTCATGGAGAGCCGCTTATTCCACGTGGCCAAACGCTACATCCTGTACCGCGAACAGCGCCGTCAGCTGCGCAGCCAGCAAGAGGCATTCCTGGACATCGGCAAGACCATTGACAACTACGTGCACAAGCAGGACTGGCGGGTGGCGGAAAACGCCAACATGTCCCACTCCTTCCAGGGACTCATGCTCCATCTTTCCGGCTCGGTCCAGGCCAGATACGCCCTGGAAAAATATCCGGAAGAGGTCCGCCTGGCGCATGAGCATGGATATTTTCACATCCACGACCTCTCCTTTGGCCTGGCCGGGTATTGTGCCGGATGGAGCTTGCGGGACCTGCTTCTGGAGGGTTTCAACCTGGAAGGCCGGTGCTCGTCCGGACCGGCCAGGCATCTGGACTCAGCCTTGGGACAAATGGTCAATTTTCTGGGCACTCTACAAAACGAGTGGGCCGGAGCCCAGGCCTTTAATAACGTGGACACCTACCTGGCCCCCTTTGTCCGGGCCGATGGACTGGACTTTTCCCGGGTCAAGCAAAGCATCCAAAAGTTCGTGTTCAATGTGAACACCACGTCCCGCTGGGGAGGGCAGAGCCCGTTTACCAACTTGACTTTCGACCTGGTCCCGCCCAAGCACATTGGCCAGGAAGCTGTGATCCTCGGCGGAAAGCTGCAAGACGAATGCTATAAAGACTATGTCCCTGAAATGGAACTCATCAATCGGGCCTTTCTGGAAGTTATGCTGGAAGGGGACTATCACGGCCGCATCTTCAGCTTTCCCATTCCCACCTACAATGTCAGTGAGGACTTTCCCTGGGATTCCATGGTCGGGGAGCTTTTACTGCAGCTGACAGCCAAGTACGGAGTCCCTTATTTTCAGAACTTCATCAACTCAGATTTAAGGCCCGAAGATGTCCGTTCCATGTGCTGCCGACTGCAAATGGACATCCGGGAGCTGAAAAAACGCACCGGCGGCCTGTTCGGGGCCGGCGATCTGACCGGATCCATCGGCGTGGTTACCTTAAATCTGCCCAAGCTGGGCTATCTGGCCCAGGATGAAGAAGACTTCCTGGACCTGGTGGCCGAATATGCTTCCCTGGCCAAAGAATCCCTGGAGTTTAAGCGCAAGTGGGTCAACGACAATATGGAACGGGGCATGTATCCCTTTTCCGCCCGCTATCTCAAAAATGGCCTGAACAACCACTTCAGCACCATCGGGCTCATAGGCGGCCATGAAGCTTGTCTCAACCTGCTGGGCAAGGGAATCGAGACCCCGGCCGGCATCCGTCTCATGCAGCGGGCCCTGGAACACCTGCGGGAGCTCACCTCCTCCTTTCAGGAAGAGACCGGCCACCTCTACAACCTGGAAGCCACTCCTGCCGAGGGTACCAGCTACCGCCTGGCCAAGATAGACAAAAGCCTGTACCAGGACATCCAGACTTCCGGCCAGGATGTCCCCTATTACACCAATTCCACCGCCCTCCCGGTCTCTGCCACCACGGATGTCTTTGCCGCTCTGGAGCACCAGAATATGCTCCAGCCCAAATATACCGGAGGTACGGTCTTTCATACCTTCCTGGGCGAGGCAGTGGCCGATACTCAGGCCTTAAAGTCCTTTATGATCAAGGCCATGTCCCAAACCAAGCTGCCCTATATCTCCATCACTCCCACTTTCTCCATCTGCAAAGCCCATGGATACATAAGTGGAGAGCACTTCACCTGTCCTCATTGCGGAGCTGAAACCGAGGTCTACACCCGGGTAGTGGGGTATTATCGGCCGGTGACTTTGTGGAACCGGGGAAAACAGGCCGAATATCAGGATCGGGTGGTCTTTGCTCCTGTGGAGGCCCAAGTCTGAAACCGGAAAGGAAGCATTCAGAGTCCTTTTTTAAAGTTCAGCGCAGCTAAAGGCTGCGCTGAACACTTTCAGCATCCCCTCATCTCATACCTCGTATAAAACAAGATCCAAAAGTTTCATCACTGATCAATCCGGCATTTTTTTGGGCGCTTTGGCCCAAAAATATTTCAGACTTGCCGGAGGCAAGGCTGAACAGTAAACTGGCGCAAAGTATTTGCAACGGGTCCTTCCTGGTCTTTACTGGCTCCCCGCACATCCTTTTCCCAAAAATCAATCCGCCCGCTTTTGTGCACAAACACCAGGGTAGATACCTGGGTTCCGTACCCCTGAGTATGCACGCAGATCGGAGCCAGAATTCGTTCCCGGTCCAGGCCGATACCCGTCTCCGGCAGCTGATCGTCCGGCGGACACGTGGTATCGGCCAGGACATCAAAAAGTTCTTCCACCCGGGGAGAGCGTCCACTCTGCAGCAAGACGGCCATGGCCGCCCTGGCCTTTTTCACCTTTGGCCATGGGGTATTCAAAAAAGCGTTGCTTAAGCCGTGCACACCGGCTGGAATACGTCCTTTTTCATAGCCCCGATTACTGAAATAACTGAGCTCTGAATCGGAACCGAACACCAGGTTAAATCCGTTGTAGGCTGGACCCACTTGCCGCAGCCGAGCCTTGAATTGGGCTGTTGTCTCCTGACCCCAAAGATAATCAGAGACCAGTGCGCCCCTGGAGGGCCGGTGCGGACTCATGTCATTTGGTTCCCGGACATTGGTCAGCATGGCCAGGCGCTTGCTTGTGCTCACTCCCAGCCAGGTCCCTCCCCCGCGTTGGTCCCTCCCGGCCAGAATCCAGGGCGCATCGGGCCAGAAATGGGCTGGACTTGCCGGACGGTTATCAAACTCATCCCGGTTGGCAGCCAGAATGAAGGGAAAATCTGGGCACACCCCAAGAGCCATGACCATAAGACACATTTAACTTCTCCAGGACAGATAACTCGCATGAAACGAAACATTAACTCATCAGACCATTCCATTGCAACATGCCGGGATAATTACTCTCTTTTTGCCCTCTTTGGGGCAAAAAAATTGTCAGATTTGCCGTAGACAAATCTGACATGAAACACAAAAAACCCCGGCTGGCCTCTTGAAGGCCATGCCGGGGTTCATCTCAGGCTCAAGGCCCAGGGCCAACAGGCTTAAGCAAGGCCAAGACGGAACTTCAGGGAACGTACGGTGTTGCGCATGAGCATGGTAATGGTCATCGGGCCGACACCGCCGGGTACCGGGGTGATATATCCCGCGATCTCCTTGGCTGCGTCAAAATCAACATCCCCGCGCAGGATGGGGACCATTTTGTTCGGGTCTTTCTTGCTCGGCTTCTCGCCAACTCGGTTCACACCCACGTCGATGACGCAGGCCCCGGGTTTGATCCACTCCGGCTTGACCAATCCGGGCACTCCAGCGGCCACAACCAGGATATCCGCCCGCTTGCAGTGAGTCTCCATGTCCTTGGTCCGGGTATGCACCACAGTCACCGTGGAGTTGGCCCCTTTGCCTTTTTGGATCATCATGTTGGCGATGGGCTTGCCCACAATATTGGATCGGCCCACAACCACAACTTCCGCGCCTTCGGTCTCCACACCGGCCCGAATGATCATTTCCTGGATCCCGGCCGGAGTGCAGGGAGGAAACTTGACCTCGTCGCCGCCAATCATCAGCCGGCCCACATTCACCGGATGGAATCCATCCACGTCCTTGTCCGGATCAATGGCATTTAAAACCTTTTTCTCATCAATGTGTTTGGGCAGGGGCAACTGGACCAGGATGCCATGAATTGAATCGTCTTTATTGTACTTGTCGATGAGCCCCAAGAGGTCTTCCTGGGAGATATCTTCCGACTGCGTGTCCTGGATTTCCTTGAAACCTAAGCGGTGCGCAGTCTTGATCTTCAAAGAGACATAGGATTGTGAAGCCGGGTTTTCCCCGACCAAAATGGTAACCAGGCCGGGGACGTGTCCATGCTTATCCTTAATTTCCTGCACTTCTTTGGCCAGTTCCTCCAAAATTTCTTCCCGGATGTCTGTACCCTTGATCAGTTGTGCGCTCATAGCCCATCTCCTTTGCAAGTGTTCAATCCAATGATCCGGAGGGGAAACGTGTCCAGCTCCAGCTGCCTAGATAACATCAGTCTGCAGTTCTTGCACCTCAAGCGAGCGGGAATACTTTTCCGCGCTGCTGGGTGCAGGGTGCAAAAAGTCAAAGTCCTTTTGTCTGCATTAGTAAAAGTTTGCAAATATTGCTAAAGCATGTCTTCCTTTCTTGTCAAGCCGGTTTGCGCTTTTGTACCCATTCAGCAAGCAAGGCTGGTCCGGCGAAACGGGCTTGGTCTCCAAGATCCTCCTCGATACGGAGCAGCTGATTGTATTTGGCCAGCCTGTCGCTGCGGCTTAAGGATCCGGCCTTAATCTGGCCTCCGTTGACTGCCACAGCCAGGTCGGCAATAAAATAGTCTTCCGTCTCGCCGGAACGATGGGAAACCACCGAGGTATATCCGTTCTTCTTGGCCAGCTCAATAGTCTCCAGGGTTTCACTCAATGTCCCGATCTGATTGAGCTTGATCAGGATGGAGTTGGCCACCCCCTTTTCTATGCCTTCAGCCAGAATTACTGGATTGGTGACAAATATGTCATCGCCCACCAACTGCACTCTATGACCCATTCGCTCCGTCATCTCTCGCCAACCATCCCAATCCTGTTCAGCCAGTCCATCTTCAATGGATACGATGGGATAACGCTGGCAAAGATCCAGATAATAATCAATCATACCGGATGCATCCAGAACCTTGTTTTCTCCGCTCAAAGTATACTTGCCCTGGTCGAAGAATTCGGATGCCGCAGAATCCAGGCCCAGCCCGATGTCCTTTCCCGGAATATAACCTGCTTTTTCAATAGCCTGAACAATACACTTCAGGGCCTGCTCATGGCTGTCCAGATTGGGAGCAAAACCGCCTTCATCTCCCACCGAAGTAATATGTCCATCTGCACTTAAGATGGTCTTTAAAGCCTGAAAAGTCTCTGCCCCCATGCGCAGGGCTTGAGCGAAGTTCTCCGCCCCCAAAGGCAGGATCATAAACTCCTGGATGTCCAGGTTGTTCGGGGCATGAGCTCCCCCATTCAAGATGTTCATCTGGGGTACAGGCAAAGTCCTGGCCCCGATCCCACCCAGGTATTGATACAGAGGAAGATTGAGATAAGCTGCCGCAGCCCTGGCCACGGCCATGGACACCCCTAGCAGAGCATTCGCGCCCAGACCGCTCTTGTTCTCGGTTCCATCCAGCTCCAGAAGGACACTGTCCACTTCCAGCTGACGCAAGGCATCCATGCCTACCAGGGTGGGAGCGATCTTATGCACTACATTGTCCACCGCGGTACGTACTCCCTTTCCTCCGTAGCGCTCGGCATCCTTATCCCGAAGTTCCAGGGCCTCCCTGGAGCCGGTGGACGCTCCCGAGGGCACGGCTGCACGTTCCCAGATCCCGGATTCCAGTTCCACTTCCACTTCCACCGTGGGATTTCCCCTGGAGTCCAAAATTTCTCTGGCTCCAATTTGGGCTATTATACTCATATTCAAAAACCTCCTTTTCAGACTTGCCTCCGGCAAATCTGAACTCTTTTTGCGCCAACGCGCAAAAAACGGATTGCCGGATTGATCATAAATGAAACATACCCAGAGAGCCGCGGTAAATTCAAAATTAAGCTAGTGATAACCTCAGCCCCCTGACCTCTGTCCTCTGTCTTCTGTCTTCTGATCTCTGTCCTCTGATCTCTGACATCTGATCTCTGACCTCTGTCACCTGTCCTCCGTCTTCTGATGGGCCATGAGCAGTCCATGCAGAAGGAGATCCTCCCGGACCACATCCAGGCTGGAGCACAAGGGACTGATTGACCCGGCAAATCCACCGGTAGCCACTACCGTCATCTCGGATGTCAAAAATTTCTTGAGCTGTGCGCACAAACCTTGAATCATGCTGGCGAATCCGTAAAGAAAGCCATGATTCATACTCTCGGCCGTGCTTTGCCCTATCGTCAAACCGGAGGAATTTCTTTGCAGGCTGATCCGGGGCAACTTGGCCGTATGTCCGGCCAGGGCCCCCAGGGAGGAAAAGACCCCGGGACAGATCAATCCTCCCAGATAGTCGAGGTCCTGAATGCACTCCAGGGTGGTGGCTGTGCCGAAATCAATGACAATAAGCCCGGGAGTGGTGAAGAGTTGCCTGGCGGCATAGGCGGTCACCAATCTGTCCGCCCCCACTTCCTGCGGATTGGCATAGCGATTGCGCAAGGGCAGGGGCAAATCTTCGGGCACGAAGAATACCTGGCAATTGGAATACTTTTCTCCGGATATGCGAATCATTGTATTGTGCTGAGGGACGACGGAAGAGACTACCCAGGCCTGCATCTGGCGTGGAGAAAGGCGGAGGTGATCAAAAATCTGCATGATGCGCAGCCCGAAGGTATCTGCGGTATCCTGGGCATGGGTGGGCAGGACAAAGGAATTCAAAATGAGATGGCCTTTGGCCACTCCCACCTTGGTATTGGTATTTCCTACATCAAGCAGCAGGCGATAGGTGTGCACACTTCTCTCCCCAGGGCTCTTTGGTTCTCCTGGAAATAGCCGACAAAATCAATGGGTTTGTTCAATATCCGGCAAGAGACATGCTGTGTTCAGTTTTCAGCGCCGCCTCCGGCTGCGCTGAAACCAAACTGACGCTTATCCATGATATTGAATATCTTCAGGTCTTCACTGCAGCACTCGGCTGAGGATTTCGTTGCTGACCAGCATCCCCTGCGGGGTGAGGCGCAAACGGCCGCCTTTGACCTCTATCAGTCCGGCTCGCTCCAGCTGCCCCGCAAGTTCCCTTTCAACCCTGGACTCAGCTTCCACCCAATCAATCCCCAGCCTGGTTCGCAACCCGAGCATAATCATCTCCCTGTCCCTGACCTGTGGCGACAAAATCTCTTCTCTGGGAAGGGGATTATTATCCCTCATCATTTGCAAGTATTCAGAGAGCCTCTCGGGGTTGCGCCTTCGAACGTGGCTGACGGTAGAGACGGCTGAGGGACCAAATCCCATATACTCCTCACCCCGCCATACGCACCAGTTATGCCGGCACTCACGTCCGGGCCGAGCGAAATTTGATATCTCATAATGAACAAATCCAGCCTGGATGAGGAGTTTTCGCCCCTTAATGAACATCTGTTCCCAGATCTCTTCATCCGGCCACCCCAGATCCTGTTCGTCCGCCAGAGCCGCCAAGGCAGTTTTTGGCTCTATGCTCAGGCTGTACAGAGACAGATGAGCAGGTTCCAAGGACAATGCCTCGCGCACGGTTTCAAGCCACGAATCAAGATTTTGCCCCGGAATGCCCCAGATCAGATCCAGTCCGAAATTGTCCATCCCGGTCCGGCGGATAAGGTGCACAGCTTCTCTGGCCTGTTCCGGAGTATGGGTCCGGCCCAAAAAGCGCAGCAGATCACGGTTCAGACTCTGCACTCCCAGGCTGATGCGATTGACTCCCTGGCTCTGCCAGGCCCGGACCTGATCTGAGTTGAACACAGAGTCGGGATTGGCTTCAAGCGTTATTTCCGCATTGTCCTGCCAGGTAAAGCAGTTCTTTGCAGCTGCAAGTATTTGCCCCAGACTGGAAACAGGCAGCAGGCTCGGAGTTCCACCACCCAAAAAAAGAGACTTCACCTGCTTTTCTTGGACCTCCTGGGCCCTTGCGCGCATTTCCCGTACCACGGTCTGAACATAGGCTAAAATATCGCCGCCAGCGGCCGGAGCGGAAGCAAAACCGCAATACCCGCATTTTGAGCGGCAAAAGGGAACATGCACATAGAGATGCATAGCCAGAAAGAGCCTATGAGAGTTGAGGTTTCAGCACAGCCGCTGGCTGCGCTGAAACTTACTTAATTGTTTTATTTGAATAAGACGCCAGTATCATTCTGGATCAAACTGATGGCTTCTTAGGAATAACAAATAACAGGTCCGCCAACGGCGGGGCTGTTATCTGAAAACTCAACTTACCTCTTCCAACTCCTTGAGCTGGGAAGAAAAGCGTTCCACCTCACTGTACAGGCAGCCGCAGTATTGCTGTCGGTAGATCCCCCACTCCAGGCTTTGCTCTACGCCCCGCTTCCATCCGGATCGAAAATCCCGGTTCAAAAATTGCAGTCCTTTATTTCCAGCCATTTCCTGGCCCAGTCCGCCTATTTCCGCGTTTTTTTGGTGGATGCTGTATAAAAGGGTGGTGCTGAATAACTTGAATTTTCCCCGCTCGGCTATGGACATGGTCCGCTCCAGGCGCATTTGAGCACACAAGTAACACCGGCTGGCCTCGCGAAAGGCTATGTGCCGTAAAAACCGGCCTGGTTCGTACTCCTCATCCTTCCAGATCATCTTCAGATCCAAACGGCGGGCAACCTCTTTGGCCCCTTGCCTGCGGCGGAGGTATTCCTGCAGGGGATGGATGTTGGGATTGTAAAAGAGCCCGACGACACTAAAGCCCTGAGCCCGCAGGTCCTGAACCGGATAGATGGCACAGGGGCCGCAGCATATATGCAGAAGCACCGCTTGATCGGGCATGGTAAAGACTTTCGTCCCTTACTTTCAGATTTCCATACAACAGGAGCTCATTCGCACTTGATCACGATCTGGGCTGCAAAACGCTCTTCCAGCTCACACAGCTTCCGCCGTTTGCAGTTCAGCAAATAAGCACCCAGTTCCTTGTTCACCGTATACTCCAGGGAATTGGAGCACTTCTTGCTTTGAATCTGGCGGGCAATATCTTTAAGAGCTTGTAATGCCTGCCATTCCAGGCTGCGGACATATCCGGAACCCTGGCAGGCCGGGCAGTCCTGCCAGGTTGTAGACAGGGCTGACGATCCCATGCGCTGGCGAACCATCTCCAGCAGACCGAAACGAGAAATCTTGCCCACAGTCGTCCTGGCCTTGTCCTCTTTTAAGGCATTGCGCAGGGCCTTCTCCACTTCCCGGCAGTGTTTGTGCTCCTTCATTTCAATGAAGTCGATAACTACCTGTCCGCCCACATCCCGAAGCCGCAGCTGTTGGGAAATCTCCTGGGCTGCCTCCAGATTGGTCTTCAGGGCCATCTCCTTAAAGTTACTCTCTCCCCCTATCTTTCCGGAATTTATATCCACAGCCATCAAGGCCTCGGTTTGATCAAAGACCAGCTCTCCTCCGCTGGGCAGGGTCAC
Source organism: Desulfovermiculus sp. (assembly GCA_041686195.1). Lineage (GTDB taxonomy): Bacteria > Desulfobacterota > Desulfovibrionia > Desulfovibrionales > Desulfothermaceae > Desulfovermiculus. The sequence goes on along the minus strand of JAWLEI010000003.1, from coordinate 29,886 downwards.
CTTGCGGCTGTAAACCGTCTCCAGTTGCTTACTCAGATTGAAACGGTCAAAGAGATTTTTTTCCGGGTCCAGGTGGCGCTTGACCATCCGCTTGCGGCGAGGAAAGACCAGAGCTGCAACTTCCTGGATCTGGCTGGCCGTATCTGCATCATCAACCCAGATTTCACTGACATCAGCAGTCAGATAGTCGCGCACAGCCCGAAAGGCCAGGTCTTTCTCCTCATAGATCAAGGTCGGCGAGGTCTCGGCCACCCCTTTTTTGCGCACCTCATTCCACAGACGCTTCAAGAACTGCAGATCCCGGGACAGATTGGTCTTGTTCTGATCTGAACTGACTGTGCGCAAAATAACCCCGATTCCAGGATCGAGGTTCAGCTCTTCCATAATTTTTTTCAGACGGGAGCGTTCCTTGTCGTCTTCGATTTTCCGGGATACTCCCAGCTGTTCACGCCCTGGAGTGAGAACAAAATACCGTCCGGGCAGGGTTAGGTAGGTGGTCAAGAATGCCCCTTTACTTCCAGTCGGCTCCTTAACCACCTGAACCAAAAGCTCCTGCCCGGGCTTGAGCACCCGCTGAATAGGGGGAAACCTTTGTCCTTTCCCTGACTTGATGTCTGCCTGGTAATATTCCGGATGGACCTCATCGATTTGGAGAAAACCGTTGCGCTGGGCGCCGTAATTGATAAAAGCAGCTTGCAGGGCCGGATCAATATTGTGAATCTGGGCTTTGTAAATATTGCGTTTGGTCTTGGCTTGCTGCAGCATCTCCACATAATATTCCTGCACTGTGCCGTCCTTGGTCAGGACGACCTCAATCTGTTCATCAGGCAGGACACTGATAAACATCTTCCTGCGTTTTTTAACAGCCATAACTCTCTATTTTGTCCTAAATGTGCTGAAATGAAAAAATTCTACCCAAAAGTACTTCAGATTTTCCGGAAGTCCCGCCGAGGGTCCTGCCGAAGGCGGGACTGAACGTAAGCATTCAGACCCCCAATTTCCAAAGTTGAATGGATACGACTGAAAAGCTCTCTTGACACAGGGCCAGAGTATGCGCCAAAAGGCTTCAGGCAAAGAAAAAATATTCATCATGGCAGAAGATCCCGACCCTGACGTGTTCTCATCTTCGTGCCAGGCCGTACATCCGCCCGCCACCCGATATGCAAGGAGATGAAATGATACATCCCGGCGATCTCGTCCAATTGGTCAGCCCCAAGGGCAAACGCTACCTGCGGGTGGCCGGGGCAGAAAGTGAACTCCATACCCATGACGGAAAACTGGATTTGAAGAGTATCTGCGATCTTGACTATGGTCAATGCATTCGCACCCATCTGGACCGGGAATACCGTCTTTTCAAGCCCACTCTCTACGAACTGGTTAAAAAAATCGACCGCCAGACCCAGATCATCTACCCCAAGGACATTGGCTACATCCTGTTCAAACTGAGCATTGGACCAGGGGCAAGGGTCATCGAGGCCGGATGCGGCTCAGGCAGCCTGACTATGGCCCTGGCTTGGTTTGTCGGGCCCCAGGGTCAGGTAGTGTCCTTGGAGCGCCGGCCGGAGTTTGTCCGCCTGTGCGCCAAGAACCTTTCCAGAGTCAGTCTCCTGGACCGGGTAGAGATCAGAGAACAGGACATAAGTGACGGGTTCAACATCCCGGAAGCCGATGCAGTTTTTATTGATGTGCGTACACCTTGGGACTATCTGGATCAAATTGCCGCAGGAGTGAAAAACGGCCATCCGGTTGGTTTCCTTTTGCCCACCGTGAATCAGGTAACCGCCCTTCTCTCAGCCATGCAGGATACAGTATTTACTGAGACCGAGGTTGTGGAGATTCTTGTTCGCCATTACAAGCCGGTTCCGGATCGGTTCCGGCCCGAGGACCGCATGGTGGCCCATACAGGATATCTTATCTTCAGTAAAGTTTACAAGCCAACAACTTGATATCTCAGGCATTTCAAGCTAAGGACTTGACAGCTTGCATTTTGTTTTTATATTTAAGCGTTTATCGTCTGTTTATATTATATGATTGGCACTGTGAACAAGTACATCTCTTCAACGCCTCCAGCTCAAGACCTGGACCACAGGTGCCTTGACGGCCTCCCGGAGTAGAAAGTGGGGACTGACCATGACTCGAAAAGATCGCACTGAAGGAATTTACAACCGGCTGGAAGTATTGGACGCATCAGAACGCGAACAATTCTACCGCATTCAACTTAAAGACATGCTCAAGTATGCGTATCGCTATTCAGAAGAAGTGAAAAAGCGATTCGATCGGGCTCAGTTTGACGTAAATAAGTTCAAGGACATCTCGGACATAAAACATATACCCATTTTAAAGAAAAAAGAACTCATCTTTTTACAGTCCATGGGACCGCGCCTGGGTGGTCTTTTGACCAAAGACATGGGCAAAATGCGGCGGATATTTCTTTCTCCCGGCCCTATTTTCGACCCTGAAGACCGGGTCACAGATTATTGGGGCTGGACTGAAGGATTCTATGCTGCCGGATTCAGATCCGGAGATGTGGTCCAGAACTGCTTTAATTATCACCTCAACCCGGCTGGTCTGATGTTTGAAGAGCCGTTGCGCAATTTGGAATGCGCTGTGGTTCCCTCCGGCCCGGGCAACACGAATACCCAGCTGGAGATTATGCAGAAATTGCGCATCACCGGCTATGTGGGCACTGCCAGCTACCTCATGCACTTAAGCCAAAAGGCAGAGGATGCCGGACTGAATTTACGCAAAGACCTCTTTTTGGAAGTGGCTTTTGTTACCGCGGAAAAAGTCCCGGAAAAAGTGCGCAATACCCTGGAAAAAAAGTTCGACCTGGTCATGCGTCAGGGATATGGCACAGCCGATGTGGGCTGCATTGGATATGAATGCTACCATAAAAACGGTCTGCACTTGGCCAACCGGACCTTTGTCGAAATCTGCCACCCGGACACCGGCATTCCCCTCAAGGATGGCGAAGTCGGAGAGGTCGTGGTGACTGCCTTTAACAAAACCTACCCCTTGATCCGCCTGGCAACCGGGGACTTGTCGTATATTGAGCGTGCCCCCTGCCCCTGTGGACGCACTTCGCCCAGATTGGGAGGAATCATTGGCCGGGTAGATACCACGGCCAGAATCAAGGGACTCTTTGTCTATCCGCATCAGATCGAGCAGGTCATTTCCCGCTATGAGGAAATCAAACGCTGGCAATTGGAAGTGACCAACCCGGGTGGAATCGACGAAGCCACCTTGTATGTCGAAGCCACCAACTTCAAGCGCTCTGAAGAGCTGCTGCATACCTTCAGGGAAAAAATCAAGATCCGGCCCGATCTGCAGATCATGGCCCCGGGCACTCTGCCTCCTCAGGTCAAGGCCATTGAGGACAAGCGCAGCTGGGATTGATAAAAGCCCGGGGGAGGACCCCGGGCTTTTATTTTTAAGGCACGGCACTAGAGAGGTTCCCCTGGTGGGTTCCGTCTATCCGGCCAGCACTCTTCTGGCTTCAACAATTCTTTGCCCAACTGTGAAGAGAGTCAAGACCAGGTACAGCCCCAGCCCCAGCCACAACATTTCCAGGTGCGCACCAGGCATAAGGGCCAAAAGCAAGGCCCAGGCCAAGAGAAAGATGATCCGGGCCGGCCGGCTCATGACTCCGGAATGGCAGGACTGACCCAGGCTTTCTATCTTGGCCTTGGTGTAGCTGATGAGCAGGGTTCCAAGCAAAGCCAGAAACAGAATGATCACTGCCATGAATCGCCACCAGCCGGAAAATGGCCAGAAAAGGATGAGAAATCCCAAAAGATAAGCACAGTCCGCCACCCGATCCAGAGTGGAGTCCCAAAATGAACCGAAAACAGACTGCTGCTGTGTGGCCCGGGCCAACAGGCCATCCAGGCTGTCAGCTATCCCGGATACTGCTATAAGGGCAAATCCAGCCCAGGGGCTGAGTGCAAAACCCACAGGCACCAGGCAGGCTATTGCCAGCCCGGCAAGTGTTACTGTATTCGGCCCCAGCCCTTTTTTTTTCAACCAGCCCAGCACATTTTTGTCCATAAAAGACAAATACATGCCGCCGATTTTGGATTCACGCAGTCCCATCCGTCACCCTCGCCCTCCCCGACTCCCTACACTGGCAAAATAGATCAGGCTCTCTTCTTCTCCATCTAAGGCGAACAGGTTGTTCACCTCCTGGTCAAAGTATGCTCCCACCGGGCAGGCGGACAACTCCAGCCCTTCAGCAGCCAGAAGCAGATTTTGACACACATGTCCCGCTTCCATGAAGATATAACGCATTCCCCGGTGCCCGTATTTGGCCATATTCCTTCTGAGCACCGCAGACCAGCAAACATTGAAGGCCGCCTGAGCCATAAAGCGCTGATCAAGGCAGGCCTTGGCCAAATGAGTTCCGAATTGTCCCTTTTGCAAGCTTTCCAGACACCAATCCCGAACATTGAGATGATAAAGGCCCGGCTCAAGCCCCTCAACCCGACGTACTTGCAGATAGGTCTCGATCGGATACAAGGCCCCGGCCGAAGGAAAAGTTCTCAGAGTCACCCCCCCAGTCCGGTTGCTTATGCCCAGTGAAGCCCAAAGCAGGGCGGAGAGGACTTCCAGGCTCAAAGCATGGTCGGCGTATCGCCGGCGTGATCTTCGGGAGGCCAGGACATCCCAGAGATCTGTTCCCGGCCGTTCGGCATCCGGCAGAAGGGAGGTCTTTGCATCGGGGTAGGTTTTAAACGGGGCAGCCGGACTGATATGCAGTCTGGGCATAGCCATGATCTTTTCCCGGTCAAACTGGGTTTGCTGCAAGTATTTGGTGCCCAGGCAGGATTGTAAATCTGACATAACGCCCACCTCCTGGTTGTATATGCCAAAGAAAATGTATTTTCAGGTTTTCGAAGAAAGTAAAGAGCCTGATATGGTAAAAGGTTATCAGGTTTCAGTTTTGCCTCCGGCAAATCTGAAATATTTTTTGCCCCAAAGCGGGCAAAAAAAGAAATTTGCCGGGTTGATCAGTGATGAAACTTTGGGATGCCCTTGAATTACCAAACAGCAAACAGGACCGCCTGCATCGAACCAACGACCAGCCCCAAAAAACCGCCACAGATCTCGATGAACCAAAATTCCTTTTTGAGCATAGAAAAAAGCAGGGACTCCAGCCTCTCGGGAGAGAAACCTTCAATCTTTTCTTGGACAATGCGTTGGATATGTATCTTGGATTCCAAATCAGAAGCGGCCTGCTCCACCAATTCAGGCAAAAACCGCTCCACCTCGTCCACGATCATCGCTCTGGCCCGATCAGCCACTGTTCCCCGCAGAAGAGTGTTCAAAAGAGGATGCAGTGAGGTCAACTTGCCCTGCACAAAACGATGAACCGCGCCATCAACCATGGAACGCAGACGAGCCTGGAAATCCGGGTCATCGATAACTCGCCGGATATCCTGGTGATTGAGCAGCTCCGACTCCACCAGCTGACCCAGACGCAAGGCCAGCTCCGCCTGCCGCTTGGGAAACAGGCCCTGCCATTTCCAGCCCAGAATATTCACCGGCTGCCGGGGATGAAAGAGCATGCGAATGGCCAGATAGTTGGTCATCCAGCCGATAAAGGCACATATCAACGGTGAGAGCAGGTACTTGATACTTTCTGTATCCATTTTATCCTGTTTGGAGACAAAAACAAGGGGGAGGAGTGTTCAGCCCCGCCGGCGGCGGGGCT
>JAWLEI010000003.1:0-24166 GCA_041686195.1 Desulfovermiculus sp. | reverse complement strand
CAAACCGGGGGGTGCTGTTCACCCCCCCGCCGGGGGGGGGGCGCAACACTCCTCTTAATCCTCCTGTTTCTTCTGTTCTAAGAACGTATCGCGACATTCGTAACTGCAAAAATAATAGGTCTGATCCTCATCCTTGGCCCGGATATCGGTCTCAGTGCTCACATACGTGCCACACACCGGGTCTTTGACCATCTCACCGGAGTCAATGAGATCCTGAGTCCGCTTTTCCTTGTTCAGAGACTTTTTCTTCTGATCCCCCATGATCAGCTTGTATAAGATAAATCCGGCCAGAAGAAAAATCACCAGTTTGATCATGCTCTCCCCCACTTAAGTGGACTGTTTCGCTGCCTCATTAACATTGTGATTGAAAAGAATTGCTGCTTCTCCTCGCTCTACGAGGCCATATCTTGCTGGACAGAGGGCATCTTTAATGATTGAATACTATGATTTGCATCATCGTCTTGCCATATCCGACGTCCCTGCCTGCGGTAGACAAGGTTTTGCAAAGAGTCTTTGACCCGGGTACCATCCGGAAGGCAAAGCTCAGGGGACAATTCGAGCAAGGGAACGAGAACAAAGGCCCGATGAATTATCCTGGGATGGGGTACAACCAATTTCGGCTGGCTTATGCACTGCTGGCCAAAAAGCAGCAGGTCGCAATCAATCCTCCGTGGTCCCCAGTGAATATCGCGTTTGCGGCCCAGCAGCTTTTCAATGCTCAGCAAGTGACGCATGAACGAGGGCGGTGTCCAGGCTGGATGACACAAGATCTTCAGGACCTGATTGGCAAACCAGGGTTGGTCTTTGACCCCTTGTGGTTCAGTGTAGTATATTTGTGAACTCACGGCAGCAAAGACACCGGTCATGGATTGAATTTTTGCCCTGGCCTGGGCCAGATTTTCTCCCGGGTGACCTTGATTTGACCCCAGACCGATATATACAGGAATCATCTGTATTCTATGCACCCTTGACCCCTTTTCCTCATCAGGACAAGAAGTTTTTGACTTTTTGCCGGCTGCACGCAACAGCATGAAAAATACTGTCCAGCTCACTTTGTGCGCACACCGCTTTTTGGCGCGGCCACTCAGCGTATGGGCTTTCTGAGCGAATGAAGCACATCTTCTTTTAAAAGGCAAGACAGGACTTCTATGGATTCACTGCAGGCCAAGACCATTCCTACCAGCATTGCGCATCATCCATGGACTGAGATCTACCTCCATCATCTGGTCAGCATCTACGGCTTGTCCAACAACACCCTCCTGGCCTATTCAAAGGACTTGCAGGATTTCGCCAGTTTTTTAGCCAGACATGAGGCAGACCTGGCTCAGGTTACAGAACAAACTCTGATCCTGTACCTCGTTTCCCTGAGGCGGCGGGGCCTGAGCAACCGTTCTCTGGCCCGGCACTTGTCCAGTCTGCGCAGTTTCTACGATTTTTTGTGCCAGGAAAGATATATTCACGACAATCCGGCCCGCCATATGGACGGGCCGAAGCTTCCTCAGGTCTTGCCCCGGGTCCTGACCGAGCCCGAGATGTCCGCCTTGCTGGCCAGACCGAATCCACAGACTAAGCTCGGGGTTCGGGACCTGACCATCTTGGAACTCATGTATGCAGCCGGGCTCAGGGTCTCTGAGGTCTGCACCCTGCGTCCCCTGGACTTTGATCCCCAGACCGGCTTTTTGCGGGTCACGGGCAAAGGGCACAAAGAACGGATCCTGCCAGTCCATGCCAGGGCGCAAGGCCAATTGACCCGCTATCTTTCCTCCTGGCGGTCCTTATTTTCCCCCCAATCCGGGGTCATGTTCTTAAACCGTTCCGGCACCGGGCTTTCCAGACAGGGACTGTGGAAAATGATCGTCAAATATGCCCGCCAAGCCGGCATCCAGGGCCGGATTTCTCCGCACACCATCCGTCACTCCTATGCCACGCATCTTCTGGCCGGAGGAGCGGATCTGCGCAGTGTGCAGCTTCTCTTAGGTCATGCAGATATTGGAACTACTCAAATCTACACCCATGTGGACATCTCGCGCCTTCAGGATGTGCATCAACGCTATCACCCCCGTTCAACAGCACCACAATCATGAATGCTAAAATCCAGGCCCCAATTCTCATCACTGCGCATACCAATGCTGATTTCGACTGTCTGTCATCCATGGTCGCGGCCCAGAAGCTCTATCCCCAGGGCATTCTGGTCTTTCCGGGTTCCCAGGAGCAAAGCCTGCGCGACTTCTTCATTCAAAGCGCCACCTACCTCTTTAATTTCTATTCCATGAAGGACATAGATCAGGAAAGTGTGCACACAGTGGTCATTTGCGATACCCGCCAGCCTTCCAGATTGACCCATATCACCCCCTTGCTGCAAGAGCGAAGTATAACCGTCCATGCCTATGACCACCATCCAAACACAAGTGAAGACATCCCCGGGGACTACGAGGATGTCCGGCTGTGGGGGTCCACTGTGGCGATCCTCGTGCAGCACATCAAAGACAAAGGAATCGCTCTGAGCCGGGATGAAGCCACTATCATGGGCCTTGGCCTGTACGAAGACACCGGCTGCTTTACCTTTACTTCGACCACTGAACATGACCTCCATGCCCTGTGGTGGCTGAAGACCCAGGGCATGGACATAGGATTTATTGCCGATTTTTTGAATAGAGAACTCAGCGCTGAGCAGGTGGGTATCCTGAACAATCTCCTGGAGGCAGCCACCAATCACACTATCAATGGGCTTGAGGTGTGCATTACCTCTGTCAGCCTGGATAGTTATGTCCGGGATTTTGCCCTTTTAGTCCACAAGATGCTGGAGATTGAAAACATCAAGGTCCTGTTCGCCCTGGCCCGGATGCAGGATCGCATTCACGTTGTGGCCAGAAGCAGGATCCCGGAAGTGAATTCCGGGACCATCTGCTCCTCCCTGGGTGGTGGTGGACACAGTTATGCCGCCTCGGCCACGATTAAAGAAAAGACCCTGACTCAGGTCCAGGATGAACTCTTTGGGCTGCTCTATTCACACATAAACCCCCAGATTACTGTCCGCTCTTTGATGTCCAGCCCGGCCGTGGTCATTGATCACAACCAGACCATCAGTCAGGCGGCCATCAAAATGAGCCGGTTTGGACTCAAGGCCATTCCAGTAACCACAGATGAGGGCCGGACCTGCACGGGCATTTTGGAGCATCAGCTTGCGGACCGGGCCGAAGCCCATGGCCTGGGTGAGTTCCCGGTCCAGGAGTACATGGGGCGATCCATCTCCAAGGTTTCACCAGACGAAAGTCTGTACACAGTCATGGAGATCATTATCAATCAAGGTCAGCGCCTGGTCCCGGTGGAAGAAAACAACCAGATAATCGGGGTCATCACCAGAACCGATCTGATCAATACCTTGGTCGAAGAGCCGGCCCGGATACCGGAAAACCTCCTCCCCGGGCGAAAACAGGAGCGCAGCATAACCTCGCTCATGCGCAACCGCCTGCCCAAATCTGTGTATTCTCTCTTGGGGCAATGCGGAGAACTGGCCGAGAAAAGAGGCTATAAGGTGTATGCAGTTGGGGGATTTGTCCGCGATATTCTCTTACACCGGGCCAATCTGGATATTGACCTGGTAGTGGAAGGCGATGGGATCGCCTATGCCCAAAAACTGGCCCGGGTCCTGGGCGGACGCATCAGAGCCCACAGCAAGTTCCGGACTGCCGTGGTCATTTTACCCGATAATCAGCGCATTGACGTGGCCACCGCCAGGCTGGAGTATTATGAACATCCGGCCGCTTTGCCCACTGTGGAGCTCTCATCCATAAAAATGGATCTCTTCCGCCGTGATTTCAGCATCAATGCCCTGGCCATAGAGCTCAATCCCAACCGCTTCGGCCGGCTGGTGGACTTTTTCGGCGGGCAGCGGGACATCAAGGAGCGGACCATACGGGTCCTGCACTCCTTAAGCTTTGTTGAAGATCCAACCCGGATCATGCGGGCTATCCGCTTTGAGCAACGCTTTGCCTTCCGCATAGGGGTGCAGACCGAACGGTTAATCAAAAATGCCGTACACCTGAATATGTTCCATAAGCTTTCAGGTCACCGCATCTTGCATGAGCTTAAGCTCTTATTGCAGGAGGAATCACCTCTGGTCTGCCTCAAACGCTTAAGCAGCTATACTATCCTGGAATCCATTCACCCCTTGCTCAAGCTGACTCCCCAAAAAGAGCAACTGATCGAAAAAATTGAAAAGGTCATTGACTGGTACGAGCTCTTGTATTTTGAATCCCAGCCGGAAGTATGGCAACTCTACTTCCTGGGCCTGGTCTCCGGCTGTACCCCTGATCAGATCCGGCTCCTAACCAGGCGATTGAGCATCCCTTCCAAATCAGAGAAAAAAATCATTGACCTCAAATCAGATGTGCAAAAGATCAGGGAAGGCCTGTATGCCTGGAATCGAAAGGCCAGGCCTCGATTGAGCGAACTCTACGATCTCTTACAGCCATTACCTCTGGAGGGCCTCTTATTTCTTATGGCCTCTAGCCGCAAAGAAGAGGCTCGCAAGTCGATCTCCCTGTTTCTGAGCCAGCTCAAAGACCAGGAACTGGAAATCACCGGCAAAGATCTCAAAACCATGGGCCTCCCCCCCGGGCCTGCTTACAGCACTATTTTGAAAAAAGTCTTTGCCGCCAAGCTGGACCGGGAGGCCCCGGATCGTAATGCCCAATTGGCCCTGGCCAGAACCCTGGTCCAGGATGAATTGGCCAGGCGGTAGGGTTAAACCTTGACCTTTTGCGGCCTATTACATTATAAATAATAGGTTTCCTCTTCAATCTTTGATGCTTCCATTACTTGATCCTTTGCAACAGCCTTCGGGCTCAGCCAGGCAATACTGATCATGGATACACCGCGCGCCCTTTTTGTGGAGAATTTGTACAAGAGCTTCGGCGATCTTGAGGTATTAAAAGGTGTGTCCATGACCGCACACAGAGGGGATGTGATCAGTATGATCGGCTCCAGTGGCTCGGGTAAAAGCACCTTCCTGCGCTGCATTAATCTCCTGGAGGTTCCAACTTCAGGTCAGATATTTGTCGGTGATGAGAAAATTGAGCTCACGGTCAACCGACGCGGAGAAAACATCCCCAAAAACAGGCATCAGGTCGACCGCATCCGCACCCGGTTGGGCATGGTCTTTCAGCATTTCAATCTCTGGTCCCATATGACTGTGCTGGACAATGTGATTGAAGCACCGGTGCATGTCTTGAAGACCCCCAAAAAAGAGGCCAGAGAACACGGCATGGCTTACTTGCAAAAAGTCGGCATCGCCGATCGCTCCCATTACTACCCGGCCCAGCTTTCAGGTGGTCAACAGCAGAGGGCGGCCATAGCCAGGGCCTTGGCCATGGAACCGGATGTCCTGTTGTTTGACGAACCGACCTCGGCCTTGGACCCCGAGCTCGTGGGCGAAGTCTTGTCCGTCATGCAGGATTTGGCCCATGAAGGCCGAACCATGGTCATAGCCACCCACGAGATGGGCTTTGCCCGTGATGTGTCCTCGCACGTCATCTTTCTCCATGCCGGGATTACCGAGGACGAGGGTCCGCCTGCGCATATTTTTCAGCACCCGAGCTCAGAACGCTGCCGGAAATTCCTGTCCAGGTTTTTTTAAGCAATTCGTTGAACATGACATTTAACCCAAGGAGGAACCTATGTGGCGACTTTTGAGTCTTTGTTTACTGGCTGTTTTTGCTGTCTGTGCCCTCGCCCCCGCAAGCTATGCCCAGGACAAGGTCCGCATTGGGACCGAGGGTGCCTACCCCCCATTTAACTATATTGACCAGGAGGGGAATCTCAAGGGATTTGATGTGGAAATCGCCAGGGCCCTGTGCGATGCAGCGGACCTGGAGTGCGAATTCGTGATTCAGGACTGGGATGGAATGATCCCCGGGTTGCTGGCCAAAAAATACGATGCAATCATCGCCTCCATGAGCATCACTGAAGAGCGAAAACAAAAGGTCGATTTCACTGATAAATATTATCAGACTCCGGCCAGGTTCGTAAAACACAAAGACGATGAAGTTGAGATTTCCAAGCAGGGCCTGAAGGACAAATCCGTGGGTGTGCAACGGGCCACGGTCAGCGCCAACTTTATTAACGACAATTTTGGAGACACGGTTAAGGTCAAACCCTACGCTACCCAGGAAGAAGCCAACATGGACCTGGTCTCCGGACGGGTGGACCTGGTTTTTGCCGATGCCGTTGTTTTGCTCGAAGGGTTTTTAAACACCGAGGACGGCCAGGACTATGAGTTTGTGGGCCCGGGATACACAGATGAAGAGTGGTTCGGAGAAGGCATCGGCATAGCGGTGCGCAAGCAAGACGATGAGCTGCGCAAGACACTGAACAAAGCGATTCAAACCATTCGAAAAAATGGAACATACCAAAAGATAAATGAAAAGTACTTTGATTTTGATGTTTACGGGGATGAGTAATCCTGCTCGGCATGCCTTGTAAAACACACGAAAAACCGGGTGACAATGAACCACTCAGCCCCGCCACTGGCGGGGCTGAGGCCATAAAGCTGTAAAGTCCGAAGAACCGGGAGAGCATCTTTGTTAGAACTGCAAGGCTACGGATGGCTCTTGCTCAAAGGGGCCAAGCTGACCATCTATGTCGGGGTGTGCTCTCTGGCCATCGCCATCTGCCTTGGACTTGTCGGAGCCCTGTGCAAGCTCTCCCGCTCAGCCCTGATCCGATTTGCCGCCACCTGCTACACTACTGTTATACGTGGCATCCCGGAGCTGGTGCTCATTCTTCTTGTTTACTACGGCGCCCCCACCTTGATCCAGGATATCCTTTCCCTGGCCGGGTACGATATCTATATCTCCTTAAATCCATTTGTGGCCGGAACAGCCACCATTGGCTTCATATACGGGGCCTTTGCCACAGAGGTCTTCCGCGGGGCCTACATGGCAGTGCCCAAAGGCCAGATTGAGGCCGCCAGGGCCTGCGGGATGCATCCCGCCTTGACTTTCAGAAGGATAACCCTGCCCCAGATGATGCGCTTTGCCCTGCCCGGCCTGGGAAATGTGTGGATGGTGCTGATCAAGGCCACAGCCCTTATCTCGGTCATCCAACTCCCGGAGCTTATGCGCAATGCCGATATTGCGGCCCGGGCCACCCATAAGCCCTTCACCTTTTTCTTTGCTGCCTCCCTTATCTATCTGTTGATCACCGTTGGTTCAAATATCATCCAGCAGTGGGCAGAGAACCGGGCCAACCGGGGAGTACGGAGGGCCTGAGATGGCAATAGATATCATTGCAGACAGTCTCCCCCGGCTGCTCAAAGGCACCTTGATCACTCTGGAAATCACCAGCTTAAGTGTTGTCATCGGCTTCTGTCTGGCCATTCCCCTGGCTATCATGCGTGTCTCGTCCCTTCGCTGTCTGTGGATGCCGGTCTACGCCTTTATTTTTTACTTTCGCGGGACCCCCCTGCTGGTCCAGATCTTCCTTATCTATTACGGCAGCGGACAATTCCAGGGCTTCTTGTCCACCCTCGGCCTGTGGAGTTTTTTTCAAAGTGCCTGGTTCTGTGCCGTGCTTTCCCTGACCTTGAACACGGCCGCCTATTCGGCTGAAATTTTTCGGGGGGGTATCCAGGGCGTACCCTTTGGAGAAATTGAGGCCGGCCGGGCCTGCGGGATGTCCGGTGCCCGGCTCTACCGCCGGATCATCCTCCCCAAGGCCTTACGTATCGCCTGGCCGGCATACACCAATGAGGTTATATTTCTGCTCCAGGCCTCCTCTTTAGTATCTATCATCACGGTCATGGACATTACCGGGGTCGCCCGGGTCATCGCCGCCCGCAGCTTCGCCTTTTACGAGCTCTTTCTCACAGCTGCCGTCCTCTACCTCATCCTGGTCTACCTTGTCCTTTTCATTTTCCAGCGCATTGAAAAACGGATCACATCCTATCTCAGGATCTCCCCGTAGCCCATGGATGCCAAGCGTTATATTCAGGGTGACGGCCTCCTGTTATTAACCGCCATGATATGGGGTTCAGCCTTTGTGGCCCAAAAAGCAGGCATGGATCATATCGGCCCCTTTGTGTTCAATGGCGTCCGCTTTGGACTTGGGGCTCTGGTCCTCACCCCGCTGGCCCTGCGCACCAGAGGACCACAAAGATTTCTGCCCACCAGACCGCGCCCGCCTTCACTTATCTTGAGCAGCATTCTGGCCGGCATCCTGCTTTTTGCCGGCAGCAGCCTGCAACAGGTGGGCATTATATTCACTACCGCCGGCAAGGCCGGGTTCATCACTGGCCTGTATGTGATCATTGTGCCCCTCTTGGGCCTTATCTGGGGCCAAAAAGCGGGAAAAGGGGCCTGGCTTGGGGCCTGCCTGGCAGTGATCGGTCTGTATCTGTTGACTGTCAAAGTGGGATTTACACTCAGCCTGGGCGACGGGCTGGTCTTTCTGTGTGCTGTGATGTTCGCCTTGCATGTGGTAACCATCGGCTGGCTGGCCCCTAAACTGGAAGTTATTAAGCTGGCCGTCCTCCAGTTCTGGGTTTGTTCTCTGCTCAGCCTGGGCATTGGGCTGCTGGCCGAGCATAGCACCTGGGCAGATCTTATGGCCGCATCCGGCCCCATTCTGTATGGCGGCCTGCTCTCAGTAGGTGTCGCGTATACCTTGCAGGTCGTTGCCCAGCGCAAGGCTCCCCCCACCCATGCAGCGATTATCTTGAGCATGGAAACAGTATTTGCGGTCATCAGCGGCTGCCTTATTCTGGGGGAGACCCTGAGTCCCCGGGCCTGGGCTGGATGTGGCTTCATGCTCTGCGGGATGCTCATCGCCCAGCTGGAATCAGGTCCGGAACCTTGACCACGTCCACAGCAGTACAGTACAAGGATTCGACGTAAAGCATACATTTTGGATTCTGCCCTGACGACAAAACGCAGGAGACGAGCATGGAAAGACTTTGGGCCCCGTGGCGTATTGAATATATTCTGGGACCGAAACCCGATGAATGTGTCTTTTGTCTGCCTGCTGACCCGGCTGAAGACGAAAATCGGCTTGTTCTGTACCGGGGACAAACCGCTTTTGTGATTATGAACAAATTTCCCTATAACAATGGACATCTCATGGTCACCCCCTTTCGGCATGTGTCCTGCCTGACAGAGCTGGCGAAAAAGGAGAATCATGAGCTCGCCGCCCTGGTTCAGGCCTGCACCCGCATCCTGAAGCAGGCCTTTACTCCGGACGGATTAAATGTCGGACTCAATATCGGAGAGGCTGCCGGGGCTGGCATTGAAGAACACCTGCATTATCATCTTGTCCCCCGCTGGACCGGAGACCATTCTTTTATGGCTGTGATGTCTGAAACCATGGTTATCCCGGAACATCTGCACTCCACCTACAACCGGCTCAGACCATACTTTGCCCAACTCGTCCAACCTGCCTAACGCTTTTCCAAGGAGTCGCCGTATGCGTTATGTAAAAGTTCTTGTGCTGGTACTTTTCTTTTTTGTGGCCATGGTTTTCTTTGTGCAAAACACTGAAATCCTGACCAAGAGCATCAGTCTCAAGTTTTCGGTCTTTGCTCTGAAGTGGAGCTCTTCTCCGATTCCCATCTACCTCTACATCCTCATAGCTTTTGTCCTGGGGGTTGTCCTAAGCACCATCTATTTCGCCGTGGATAAGCTCCGAATGGGCAAAGAAATCAAACGCAACCGGCAGCAAATAAAGTCCCTGCAGGATGAAGTGAATTCCCTGCGCCCAAGGTCGATGCAAGGCCAGACATCTGAATCTGATGCCGGCCTGCATTCTCCCCCCCAACCATTGAGTTAAACATTTTCAGCTGAGCCGCAGGCACAGCTGAAAATGTTTCACGCATAGCCAGAGCTTACGATGTGACATACACAAATATGTTGAGGGCATTCTATTACAAATTGGGGTCGTTATTTTGGCCCTTCACCAAATCCGCCCCTCCCCGAACATCGTCCCTGGAGGGGCAAACCCTGCCCTGGCAGGACACACTGGCCGCTATTACCGATCTCAAAGCAATGGCCGCTGAACATACCGAGGCCTTTACCATCCACCTGGCCCTGGGCAACCTGTATCGGGCCCAGGGCGACCTCGATCAGGCCATTTCCACCAGGTCGTCAATGCTCCACCGTCCCGATTTATCAACAAAGCAGCAGGGCCGCATCTTTTTGGAGCTCGGTCGAGACTATAAGCGCTCAGGACTTCTGGATCGGGCTGAAGACATGTTTGACCAGGCCCGGAAAATTTTGGGACGCGATCCGGTTTTGCTGAATGAAATGGCCAGCCTGGCTGCAGCAGCCAGGGATCATGAACGGGCAGCCGGGCTATTTGCTGCAGTAAATAAGCCGGTGGCCCAGGCTCACCATATGGTCCAAGAGGCCAAATCCCTGGCTGGCAAAGGAGAGGTGGAACGCAGTGCATGGCTGCTGCGCAAGGCCCTCAAGATCGCTCCCGGCTCAGTTGAGGCCTGGATGGAGCGCATGATCCAGGCATATGACCGCGGGGACTGGGACAAATTGTCCCGCTATTTCACCCAGGGTCTTTCCGCAGTAGATCCCAGGCTGCGTTTTTTGCTGCTGGAAGGTCTCACTCAGCACATGTTCACCCGCCGAAGCCCCCAGGAATTGTTCTGCCCTGTTGTACCGCCTGAGGCGGGACAAACCTTGATTACGGTCATCGCCGCGCACCCTCCGGAGGTTCATCTCTTGTACTACGGAGCCTGGATTCATATCCAGCTGGGCAACACTGCCCAGGCCAAGACGCATTTACAGCAATGCTGTGAACTTGATCCCGAATTCTGGCCGGCCCGGCTGGAACTCCTGGCTCTTTACGCAGCTGAGGATCAGCTCTCGCCCATATGCCGGGAACACCTGGAATATATCCTGCAAACAGGAAGGCAGGTCAATAAGTTTGTGTGTTCCAAATGCGGGCTGAAGCTGGATCAGATATTCTTCCAGTGCCCCAGATGTAGAAGCTGGCACTCCATCGCCTTTTTAAAGACCCTGGACTCCTGAGAAATGAGCGCTCACAACACCAAAATGACTCCCATGCTGGAGCAATACCTGCAAATCAAGGAGCATTATCCGGATGCACTCCTCTTTTTCCGCATGGGTGACTTTTATGAGCTCTTTTTTGACGATGCCGAAGTTGCAGCCCGCGAACTGCAAATAGCCCTCACCTCCCGCAATCCCAAAGCTGAACTCAAAGTGCCCATGTGCGGGGTGCCCTACCATGCTGTCCAGGAGTACCTCCGCCCCCTCCTGGAGCGCAGATATAAGGTGGCCATCTGTGATCAGCTGGAAGATCCGGGCCAGGCCAAAGGCCTGGTCAAACGGGCGGTGACCAGGGTCCTGACTCCAGGCACCGTGGTTGAGGACGGTTCCTTGCAGGCCAAAATGCACAACTTTTTGGCTGCTCTTTGCTTTGATGCCCAGCGATCTCAGGGCGGCCTGGCCTGGATAGACTTTTCAACCGGAGATTGGACCGGATTTGCCAGCAAAAGTGAACAGGAGCTGTGGTCCTGGGTGCACAAGATCGATCCTCCGGAAATCATCTGTCCGGAAGGGCTTAAAGTTCCGGAACGCTCCTCTGAGCTCAAGGAACGTATCACCTGGCTTCCGGAAAAAGCCTTTTTCCACTTCAACCGCAGCCGGGAGCTGATCCTGAAGGTCCAGGAGGCGGCCACCCTGGATACCCTGGACCTGGAGGACAAGCCCGGCCTGGTCCGCTCCTGCGGGGCCTTGGTGGCCTATCTGCAGCAGACCCAGAAACAGGCCCTGGACCACCTGGATGAGTTCCGGCCCATGCAGCTGAGCAAATACCTCATCCTGGATGAAGTAACTGAACGCAATCTGGAGCTTTTTCAGCGACTGGACGGGGGAAAGGGCCAGGGTACCCTGTGGCATGTGGTGGACCACACCAAGACCCCTATGGGTGGCCGTCTGTTGCAGGAAAAGCTTCGCCATCCCTGGCGGGAGATAAAGCCCATCCAGCGCACCCAAGCCGCAATAGCCTTCTTTGTCAATCAGCCCGAACTTCGGACCAGGATGCGTCCGGAACTGGATGCTGTCTTTGACCTGGAGCGCCTGTGCACCCGGATCATGCTCAACCGCTGCTCACCCAAGGATTTCATATTCTTACGCTCCAGCCTGGAACGATTGCCCCGAATCAGACAGTGCCTCCAGAATTTCTCCCTCCCTGGCCCGCCCCCGGAGGAGGTGGACAAGCTCCTCCAGGATTGGGATGATGTCCAGGATCTGACTCACCTGCTGGCAATCAGTCTGCGGGACAACCCGCCCCAAACCATAACTGAGGGCGGTTTGTTTCAATCCGGGTACGATCAGCGGCTGGACGAGCTCATCGATCTGACCGAACACGGGGAAGCCAGGCTCAAGGATTTGCTGGCTCAGGAACAGCAGGCTCATGATCTGCCCAAGCTCAAACTTGGCTTCAACCGGGTCTTTGGCTATTACTTTGAACTGTCAAAGGCCCATAAAGGTCCTGTCCCGGAGCATTTTCACCGCCGTCAGACCCTGGTCAACTCCGAACGCTATGTAACCGACGAGCTTAAAAACTTGGAAGAAAAACTCTTTTCTGCTTCAGAGCAGAAAAAGAACCTGGAGTTCGAGCTGTTCCAGGATCTGCGCGAAGAGGTCCTGTCCCACCGGGAACGAATCACGAGCATGGCTGAACGTGTCGGGCGGCTTGATTTCTGGCAGGGACTGGGACAAACCGCAGCTGCCTGGGAATGGGTTTGTCCCCAAGTACATACCGGTTTGGACATAAACATCACCCAGGCCCGCCACCCGGCTGTAGAGGCTGCCCAAGGCCGAACCAACTACATTCCCAACGACATTCACATCACTCTGCAAGGCACACTCCTGCTGATCACCGGGCCGAACATGGCCGGAAAGTCAACAGTCCTTCGCCAGACGGCCTTGATCTCCATCCTGGCCCAGATCGGTTCCTTCGTCCCGGCCGCTTCCTGCTCCCTGGGCCTGGCCGACCGTATCTTTACCCGGGTCGGGGCCTCGGACAATCTGGCCCAAGGCCAGTCAACGTTCATGGTCGAGATGACCGAGGCAGCCAGGATCCTTCGGCAGGCAGGCAAGCGCAGCCTGGTCATCCTGGATGAAATAGGCCGCGGCACCAGTACCTACGACGGCTTGTCACTGGCCTGGGCGGTCGTGGAAAATCTGGCCGGGAAGTATGAGCACGGCATTCGCACCCTGTTTGCCACGCATTACCACGAACTCACCGACCTGGAAGGCAAAATCCCGGCCATTCGAAACTTCAATATCGCGGTCAAGGAATGGAAAGGGGAGATCATCTTTTTGCGCCGCCTGGTCCCCGGCCCCGCAGATCGGAGCTATGGAATCGAGGTAGCCAAACTGGCCGGTGTGCCCCAACCGGTCATCACTCGGGCCAAGGAGATCTTGGGTCAGCTGGAACAGGCCAGTCACAACATGAAGTCAAGGGGAGCAGCCAGAAAAAGAGCGCGGCAGTCCCTGCTTCCCGGCCTTTTTGAACCGGAAGCGGAACCAGAAAACGAGCCTGCACCCTCCCCGCACCCCCTTTTGACCCAGCTTCAAGAGGTGGATGTCCATCACTTGTCTCCAGTGCAGGCCTTAAATCTCATCCACGAGTGGAAACAACAGTGGGGAAATGATGATCAAAACTGACCTCCGGCTTGTGGGCTGTGGAGTGATCCTGGTCCTGATCATGTGGCTGGGTCTGGGCTGCGGGAAAAAGGACTGGCCTGAGCCTGTTGTGGACAAAGACCGCTTTGTGTGGTCAGAAATGAGTGCCCAGGTTCAAGGCCAATGCCTGGATATTACCGCCCTGCTCAGCGGCAACGTGCAGAATCTGGCCGGATTGACATTGGAGGTGGAGATGCGCTCTGACCCCTGTCCTGGCTGCCCGTTTGTCCCTACAGTCAGGGAGCGGATGGATCCAGGATCCGAAAAGTGGAATCGGCGTGGGGCGTTGGTCCATGTCAACTGGTGCGGCCTGGATCCGGACAAGGCTGTTCGCTGGCGTCTGATCGGACATCCCATGCACCCGGGCATGGCCGATGTACGCTCCCGGGTGTACAGTGAGGAGATGGAGTAAGACGCAGAGCGTGAAAACCCTAAAAACCGGAAAGCATCCAGATCGACACCCCCAGCACCCCACCGGCTGTCCATTCCTTGACCTTAAAGGCCTGGTTGTGCTGCCAGGCCTTTTGCTCTTCCAGGCCACGCACAGCCAGAGCCAATGTCTGATCCCACGTACTCCGGGACAGATTACGCATCACTGTGGTCACAAACAGGTGCAAACGCTGCCTCACAGGAAGATCATGCCCGCGCAGGGAGAGGGTACGTTGAACACTGTGCATCGTTCCCATGGTTACAGGTATGAAATGAATCATTAAAGCCAGGGACATGGCCCCCTGCCAGCTTCTGTCCCGGAAAAGGGGCCTGAACAGGGAAGAAACCGCCCGCCCCACCTGGACCCGGGACGTCAAGGCAGCCAGGCTCAGTCCCACCAGGACCAGAACAGACAGGCGGGCTCCAAGGACCAGGCTCTGTTCCAGCCACAAAGGGTTATGGGCCAGAAGCTCCATGCCGGCTTTGACTCCGGTCCACACCCCGACAAACAGAAGCAGACCCTTAATTTGGCGCCGGCTGAAGAGACTCATCCCAGCTACTGCCCAGGCCAAGAGACCGGAGGACAGGAAAAACAGTCCCAAAGCCCACGGTCCGGCCCGCCAGGCACACACCCCGAGGACTATGCTCAGCATGATCTTTATCCGGGCATCACAGGCCTGCAGTCTCTGCACCCAGCTCTCTTTGCTCATATTCAGCCTTGCCTCCGGCAAGTCTGAACTATTTTTTTTCGCCAAAACGCGCAAAAAAAAGAGCTTGCCGGATTGATCCCGGAAGAAACGTGAGCCCATCCTTTCTCTGCACCTTATCCCCAATCAAACAGTCGTTTTTCCCGTTGCCAGGAACAGGGAGGACGCACGTTGTAATCAGCCAGGTCGTCCATGACCTCTGGCAAGGATCCGCTGTACACCAATCTGCCCTGGTGCAGGACCAGGCATCCTGTAGCCACCCCAATGAGCGGCTCCAGATCATGGGTGGCCACCACCTGGGTTATGCCCTGGGCGGCATTGGCCTGGAGCAGACTGCGCAACTCAAGCATGCCTGGATAGTCCAGTCCGCTGAAAGGCTCGTCATACAGTAAAACCCGGGGCTGCCTGAGCAGCATTCCCGCCAGGCACAATTTGCGCTTCTGGCCCCCGGAAAGATGATGTACCGGCGTCTCCCACGCGTTTTGAAGCGCAAAGCGACCGGCAAGATCCCAGGCCTCTTCTTGACCTTTTTTTTCAACCCCGGCGCTCAGTTCCAGGTCTTCTCGGACCGTAGCCCCCAGGATCTGCAGATCCGCATCCTGCAAAAGAAGGCCCACAAAGCGGCGCAAAGAGCGCTCCTGTCCCGGGTTGTTTAGCTCTCCAATCCTGATCCGGCCCTGATGAGGGGCATACAGCCCGGTAAGGAGCATGAGCAGGGTAGATTTTCCGCTTCCGTTCGCTCCCAACAAGGCCATACACTCTCCCCGGGGAATATGGGCGCTCATCTCAGCCAGCACAGGCTGGCCGTTATAGGCGAATCCCAGGTTTTGTATATGAATCATGAATCCGGAGTCAGACCCTGTTTTTGCATGTACCGGACAGCGCTTAAACACAGAGCTATCTGCAGAGCATCAGAGACAAGGAAGGGGAGCATGCCTACCGCAACCGCCTTGGCCCAGCTGGTATCCAGAATATGCCGCAACCAGAAGAGACCAAGGCCATAAAGGAAAACATAGGCCGAAATAGTAATTCCGATCCCTGCGATCCAGGGCAAAGGCTCTCGCTGTATCCCTCGTCCCCCCCAACCGGTAACCAAAACCGCGGGGATAAAGCCGACGATATACCCGCCGGTGGGGCCTAGAACATGGCCCAGCCCACCGTGGCCGCCGTAAAAAACAGGCAGCCCCACCAGTCCGGCCAGGATGTACAAGCCCACAGCCATGCTTCCGCCTTTGGGACCCAGTATGAATCCGGCCATAAGAACGAAAAGAACCTGTAAGCTGATAGGCACCGGCCCAAGGGGAAAATGGAGATAACTGCCAACTGCAATCAATGCGGCAAATAATGAGACCCATACCAGCCCATGCGTCTGGGCCAATGTTTTTTCCCGGACACATTTATCCTCAGCCACATACTCTGTTCCCATAGTTCGAACTCCTTAAAAGATCTCGATCCAACCCTGAGCTTAATAGCACAACTCCATTCCCTGCTTGCTGGGGCCCTTTTTGGATACTGAACCTCTGACAAGTTGTCAACCGAAGCAACATCGCCGTTAACAACAATTCCATTCCGGTTTTCCAGGCAACAGGTCGCTCCCAATAGGTATTTACTTTCAAATAAGATTCGAAATTTTTGCTGTCCTTCACTCTCAATAATAAGTGTTTTTTTTTCTTATTTCCCTTGCAATTATTTTAATTCTTTGCTATGAAAAATATAATTAACCTAAACTGCTTAACATTGCTGCAATTCTTTAGATTTTCAATTTGCGTGTATCGGTTCTTATTAATCTTAACAGGAGGTTAGTGCCATGCGTACCCAGTTTTGTGTTGTTTGCTCCACTGTGCTCCTGGCCTGTCTTTTTTTTGCCTCGTTTCTTCAAGCTCAAGACAATGGCCCGATTAACATCAATTCTGCACCCCAGGAAGTCCTCCAAGAGCTGGAGGGCATCGGACCGGCCCTGGCAGATCGGATTGTGGCCTATAGAGACAAGAAACCCTTTGAATCCAAAGAAGAAATTATCGAAGTCAAAGGAATCGGGGAAGGGACTTATAAAGATATTCAAGACGATATCAGCATAGAGTAAACATCAGCCCCTTATCCACACCCGGAATCCTGTCCATCTGGACAGGATTCCGGGGACAAGATCCATAAGTTCTCCTTTGAGAACAAAATCACCGTGTTCCTGGAGCCTTCCCATCTTGCCTGCATCCAACTTACAAGATAGCCTGGTCCTCACGATCACTCAGACCAAGCAGAACCGGTTTCCGGGTCTGGGTTGAAAATTTCATATTCAAACATCCTGTTATCCATCATCAGTGGATTCTCTTATGACCACACTTTTATCCACCAAAGAAGTAGCTTCCTTGCTCGGAATCCACGAAAAAAACGTCTACAAGCTGATCACCGATAAAGGCCTGCCGGCCACAAAGGTTACCGGCAAGTGGCTCTTTCCCAGGCATCTGGTCCAGCAATGGATAGAAAACAACACCATCAACTACCCGGTACAGAAGAGCCTTGCACTCAGTACCCCAGCCTTGTTTGTGGTCGCTGGCAGCAACGACATCCTCCTGGATCGAACCTTGAGCCTGTTCATGCGTCAATTCCCCACATACACAGCAGTATTCGGAAATCTGGGAAGTATGGGGGGCATCAAGACCCTGCGCCAGGGCCTGTGCCACATGGCCACCAGCCATATGGCTGAAGAGAAGGCCCAGGATTTCAACTTTGGACCAGCCGCTGCAATCCTGGAGGACATGCCGGCTGTGGTCAATTTCTGCCAGCGGAAACAGGGTCTGATTGTGGACCGGGGAAATCCTCACCATATCAGTTCTATTCAGGACCTGGCCCGCAAGAACCTGCGCCTGGTGAATCGCTCCTTAAATACAGGTACCAGACACTGGCTGGATCGGGCTCTTGCTGAGCAAGGCCTTTTCCCTTCAGAAATCAAAGGCTATGATCGTGAGGTTTCCCGCCATCTGGAAGTGGGCCTGGATGTCCTGGCCGGTCGTGCGGACTGCGGCCCTGGGATTCACAGTGTGGCCGGGCTGCTTGGACTCGATTTCATCCCCATGCACTGGGAACGCTTCGACCTGCTCATCAGCAAAGAACGTTTTTTTGAATCCAATATTCAGGACTTCCTGCATACCCTCTCCAGTCCCGAATTTATCGATCTCAGCGCAGATCTGATGGGTTACGACCTCACCCTGTCCGGCAAGATCATCCACCCGCCGGAATAACCAGTCCAACCCATTCCTTTCATCTGACTCCTCCTTCTGCCCGTTGTTTCTGCTTCCTCACATGCCAGGATGCTGCTCTACAGTAGTCGGCATGCCTGACAGAGCCAAGCTAAAGGCACTATGAGTAATTCTTTGTAATTTTATTCTTATAATTCCTGAGAATTCCTCAAAGTTGACAAATATAGAGTTTTGCTCCATCTTGAATGCACTTCTATCTTTGCCATCTAAAGCACAAGCTCCAAACTTGGTCAACAAAAGGAGCCCTCATGCCATCTTGCATTTTTCGCTCTCTTATTCTTGTATTCTGCGTTTTTTTCTGGGGCATAACCGGAGTCCCGGCAAGCCAGACTGCTTGGGCCGAGCAGTCCTTAATGATGGCCACCACCACCAGTACGGACAATACCGGCCTTCTCGACGAACTGGGGCCCATGCTTAAAGATGATACCGGCATTGAGCTCAAATGGACGGCCGTAGGAACGGGCAAGGCCCTGGAGTTGGGACGCAACTGCGACGTGGACGTTCTCCTGGTCCACGCCCCCGCTGCTGAAAAGGCCTTTGTCCAAAACGGCTACGGAGTGGACAGGCGGGAGGTCATGTATAACGACTTCGTGCTCATCGGACCCCAAGACGACCCGGCCGGAATCACAGGAATGAACGTGGATGAAGCCATGAGCACATTGGCCGAAAGGGAAACCGGATTCGCCAGCCGGGGAGACGACTCCGGAACGCACAAGAAGGAGCGTCAGCTGTGGATTTCAGCCGACCTGGAGGTCCCGGATGGACAGGACTGGTACCTGGAGACCGGGCAAGGGATGCTGCCTACCCTTCGCATCGCGGCCGAACGGGACCTGTATACCATGACCGATCGCGGCACCTACATTAAATATTCCCACTCCCATGACGGCAACCCGCCTTTGAATATCCTTGTTGAAGGGGATAAGTCCCTGTTCAATCAATACAGCGTCATTGCCGTAAGTCCTGATAACTGCCCCAATGTCCAATATGATCTGGCCGTCAGGTTTTCGGAGTGGATCACCTCGCCCCCAGTGCAAGAGGCTATTGGCAGCTATATGCTGCTGAATAAAAAGCTGTTTACCCCCAACGCAAATTAGGGCTGAGCTAAAAAATCCAAAGCCTAAGCAACGCGAGAGCGAACAATGGCAAAAAATTGTTTACTTTTTGCACGCTGCTCCCATGAGGAGGTTTTCATCCTCGATCAACCCGGCAAACCGATTTTTTTTGCCCACTGTGGTGCAAAAAAAATATTTCAGATTTGCCGGAGGCAGAGCTGAATATGGACTATCTCTGGCAAGGTCTGATCAGAGCCCTTGAGCTTCTCATCTCCGGCGATGATCAGACATTCTCCGCCATCTGGGTTACCCTCCGGGTATCCTCCCTGTCTATTGCCGGCAGCCTGGTCCTGGGCATTCCTCTCGGCTTTTTGCTCGGATACCGCAGCTTCCCGGGCAAGAGAGGAGTCAGGCTCCTGGTGGACACCCTGCTCTCCTTTCCCACTGTGGTCATCGGCCTTTTGGTCTATGCCCTTGTGTCCAGACAGGGTCCTCTTGGTGACTTCGGCCTGCTGTTCACCCTCCCGGGAATCGCTATCGGCCAAATCCTCCTTGGCCTGCCCATTATCATTGCCTTGACCGCCTCTGCTGTTGAACACACTGATGAACGTCTGCGGCACGCCCTGCTCACCCTGGGGGCAAGCAGACATCAAGTCATGCTGTCCACAGTCTGGGAGGCCCGTTTCGCCATCCTGGCCGCAGGCGTAACCGCCTATGGCCGTATTGTCTCTGAAGTAGGCATATCCATGATGGTCGGCGGGAACATCAAATGGCACACCCGGACTATTACTACGGCCATTGCCCTGGAGACCAATAAAGGTCAATTCGGCATGGGCATTGCCTTGGGCCTGGTCCTGCTGGGCATTGCCTTTGCAGTAAATCTCTTTTTGCACTTTTTGCGGCAGAAAACAGAGTGATTAGCGTGTGTGCACTATATACCCTGGAAAATATTCGCGTCATCTATGCTGGCCAGAGCGTGCTGGAGATACCGCATCTGGACATCCCAGAAAACATTATCCTGGGCCTCTCTGGGCATAACGGGAGCGGGAAGAGTACCCTGCTCCGGCTTTTGGCCTTTTTGGAAGACCCGACTCAGGGACTGGTCTCATTTCGAGAGGTAAAGGGAAGTGCACAAAAGGAATTCTTAAGGCGTAAGATCACTCTGCTCACCCAAAGTCCATATCTGCTCAAACGCTCGGTTTTCGGCAATGTAGCCTACGGACTCAAAGTCAGAAAGATGCACCAGGCAGAGGAGAAAGTGGCAGCAGCCCTGGATATGGTCGGACTGCCTCCGGAACAGTTCGCCCGCCGGAAATGGCACGAGCTCTCCGGAGGGGAAAAACAACGGGTGGCCCTGGCCTCCAGACTCGTGCTGCAGCCCGATGTGCTCCTCTTGGATGAGCCGACCTCCAATCTGGACCTGGAAAGCACTCAGTTGACCCGCCAGGCCATGCTTCAAGCCAGGAAAAAATGGGGCACCAACCTTATTGTGGTCAGTCACGACCAGGACTGGCTGGCCCAGGTCAGCCATCAGGTCCTGTCCATACACAAGGGAAAAATCACAGAGAGCACTAAGTGCTCTGATTCGTAAGTTCGGTGACGTATTCTCTTGGTCCTATCAAACCAATGAAGGAGCCTTTGATTTAATAAATCCGAAATTCGAATATCGAAATTCGAAACAAATTAAAAATTCCAATAAGGACATAATGTCCGAAACATAGAGAAAACTCCTCTGCTGGCTCAATTCAATATGCATAAAAATGGTGTGCTGACAGTTTTCACCGTGGATCAGGTCATGTGTCCTGGCTTGGGGCATGAAAGGCACGTCCAAGTTCCTTGATCTTCTGATTCATGGCTTTGCGTTGGGCCAAATCGTCCCTGTAGAAAAACGAATAGGTCAAGAGGTTCACCAGGACATAGAGAAATATCATAAGGCCTAAAACAATGCCCATACCCCAAAGAAAATCATCCTGGACCAGAGGAAATATCAATTTTACTCCGGCCAGGCCCAGGATAATGACCAGAACAAAGTCCACCACGGCCAGGATCATATTTTTGTTCGGTTTGGGATGGGTATCATCCAGTTCTATCTGGCCGGTATCTCGATCATAGATGTAATAGGCCTTTTTTTCTTCCGGCTGATCCTTGTTCACAGCATAGACAAGATCGATCTCATGGCCCTGGTCTACTTCTGTCTGCCAGGGTATATCAAGCTCCAGCTCCGTATCTCCGCTGGCAATATGAATCCTGCGCTCCGGTGCTTTGCCCTCCAGTTCGCGAATCTTCCCCTGCAAGGCATGCAGGGTATACACCCTGTTCTGAATGGCAAACTCCTGCTCTTTTGGCTGCTGCGACATATCCCCCCTCCAGGTATTGCGGGCCAACCCCCGCACCGTTCACAGAACTGCTCTACGAGTCTTGTACGATAATGCTTCTTGAGTTTTTCCCGAATAGCTCATTTACGTCAACCATTAAACCCTCTTTACCGGTTACGGGCTGGTCAGGGCCGAACTCGAACTTGATTTGTGGCTGTACATGCGACTTGTTGGCCGCTCTCTACCTGTATGCTTCACGACGATCATCGACCGAAAGCATGAAAACAACACATTCAGCCTGATCGACCATGAAGAACACCGGGAAACTTGCCAATACGATATCGCCAGGTGGCGGGATCGTATTCCTTGATGTTCTTGATATTGGGGCCAAGAAAGGGGTCCTTGCTGAGCTGGGGGTAGACATACTCCGTCAGTTTCTTTTGGACGAATCGAGAAGTCCCAGCGAGGAACTTGTCGAGTTTCTTCTGAAACTCGTCGGTCTCGAATATCCGAAACTCAGACAAAGCGTCCATGTCCTGCTTTGGCGTCCTTGATCCCGCGCTTCAGACTCCGGTTCAGCTCGGCATTCGCTTCGATTTCCGCCATTTCAAACTCATCAACGAACTGTTCCATCTCGACATAGCGGGAAGCCGCGGTCTCAATGAAGTTCGAGAGGGGTCGATTCTCGCGCTCGGCCAGAATGCGGAAACGCTCGTAGGTCTGTTCAGGCAGTCTCAGGGTAACAGTTTTTGACATCATACACCTCGCATCTATTGTCTATCTGAAGGATACGAAAGAATACATTCGATATCAATCGTGTATGGGTCAAAGAATCAGCGAGTTTCCGATTATCTTTTTAAAGGTAATGATATATTACGAATATCATGCCCCGTAGCGGCCGAGTGATTGTGATAATCGAACGTCTTTCTTAGCCGGCTGGCTGA
This sequence comes from Desulfovermiculus sp., assembly GCA_041686195.1. GTDB lineage: Bacteria > Desulfobacterota > Desulfovibrionia > Desulfovibrionales > Desulfothermaceae > Desulfovermiculus. Next base: position 1,747 of record JAWLEI010000003.1, on the reverse strand, counting down.
AGAATGGAGACAGGCAGGCCTATCTAAACTTTTCATCCCCTCCTTGCCTTGGTGGAAAAGAAATCCAGCCCCAGAGTCCAACGCAGAATGGGAGGGATTGATATGCAAACACCCTAACGGGGTATCCAGACCCTGCACGCTCTTGCAGACCGCCGACAGCTGGGGAGTCACAAACACGGCCAGCCGCCTGACCTAGGCAAAGGACCTGAAGCCCACGCAGAACACATAGCTTGCCTAATATATTATGTACACCTGGACAATTCTCATGATTTGTGTATAATATTGTGCATGGACAAACAAGAACTTGGTAAACACATCGCTTCCCTTCGCAAGCAAAAAGGTTGGACTCAAACAGAGGTGGCCGAGAAGGTCGGGGGCTCCAGGGCCTTTGTGTGCAACTTGGAGCGGGGAATAGGTGATCCAGGCATACAGAAGGTGCTTAACATCCTGGCTCTTTTCTCCAAAACATTGGAGATCAAAGAGACTGAAGAACCCCCAACGCTCGACGATTTACTTGAGGAGCAAGCATTGTGATCCATGTATTTGCTGATCACAACCATGCCGGGACCTTGGAAAAGGAAGCCGGGAAACCGTATTATGTTTTCACCTACCGCCCGGAAGTGGACCTGGAACAATCAGTTTCCCTGACCATGCCTGTCCGCTTGAAAAGCTATGTCTCCCCTGCTGGTTCTTTGCATCCCATTTTTGATATGAACCTTCCTGAAGGATTCTTGCGGAACTACCTGATGAAGGCCGTTCCGGATTGTGATGACCTCAAACTCTTGGAAATCACAGGGCCATCTCAGGTTGGCCGACTTGCGTATCGAGGTCCGGAACAATTAAGCACACAGCCTATTCCTGAGTACAATATCCAGGATATCTTGACTTTTGACGGAGCCGAAGACCTGTTTCAAGACCTCTTGGGCCTGTACGCTGCCGCCTCAGGTGTTTCCGGAGTACAGCCCAAGGTGTTGGTCCGGGATCCCGGGAATACCAAAATGAGTCCTGATCACAAGCTTGCAGTCCGGGCCACAACCCACATCGCCAAAACCTGGGATGCAAAATATCCTCATCTGGCCTACAATGAGCATTTTTGTCTGCTGGCTGCCAAATATGCAGGCCTTCCTACACCTTTTTGGGAAGTCTCCAAGAACGGGAAGTTTCTGGTGGTAGAACGGTTCGATCTCACTGAAGAAAACAGGTACTTGGGTTTTGAGGACTTCTGTGTCCTGGCCGGACTTCCAAGCTCAAAAAAATACCATGGAAGCTATGAGCAGCTCACCAAGGTTCTTGGCAACTTCTGCTTCCAAGAACACCTGAGGGAAGGCCTGGCTGATCTGTTCAAGATGATTGCCATAAGCGTTGTTCTGCGAAACGGGGACGCGCACCGCAAAAATTTCTGTCTTCTGTATAACAGCCCGGCCTTCAGGCGAGGCAAGCTTGCCCCCACATTCGATATCGTGACCACTACGGCCTACCTTCCAAATGATACTATGGCCCTGACCATGGAAGGCTCCAAAAGATGGCCAACCAAAAAACGTCTTTTGCGGTTCGCTACAAATCATTGCGGCCTTCAACACAGACAGGCGATCAAAATTTTTGAAGAGGTCAAAGAAGGAACAAGAAAGGCCCAAAAAGAACTTGAGCAGGGTATCAAATATCTGGAAGGCTTTTATGAGATTGGCCAAAAGATATCTGAGCAATGGAAGCAAGGATTGCTCACCTGATCGGCCCGGGGAAGACCAAA
>JAWLEI010000002.1:8989-122363 GCA_041686195.1 Desulfovermiculus sp. | reverse complement strand
AACTGTAATCTTTAAGCAAGGTCTGTACACATTATGAATTGGGATTGGGAAAAACTGCAAGAAAAGAAACAAAGGCAGGCCAAGGGTGGCGGTGGCGGTGGCGGTGGTGGTCGAGCCACCCCCCCGGATCTTGGCGAATTCATGCGTAAATTTCAAAATTTCAAGAACTTCAAGTCTCCAGGCCTGAAGCTGGTCATCGCCTTAATCGTTCTCCTCTGGCTGGCCAGCGGATTTTACATCGTTCGCCCTGATGAGGTGGGTGTAGTCCAGCGTTTTGGAGCCTATGCCCGGACCACCCAGTCCGGTCCGCACTACCATCTGCCGACTCCCATCGAATCGGTAAAGACCCCGAAAGTGACCGAGGTGAAAAGGGTGGAAGTCGGTTTCCGCAGTCAGGCCTCCGGAGCGGGGATGGGTCTTTCCGGGTTCCGGGAAATACCTGATGAATCTATAATGCTCACTGGAGACGAGAACCTTGTCAATGTCCAGTTCATTGTCCAGTACCAGATCAAGGAAGCACGGAACTACCTGTTTAATATCCAGCAGCAGCAAAAGGCGGTCAAGGATGCGGCTGAGGCTTCCATGCGGGACGTGATCGGCAGCAACCGCATTGATGCCGTGCTGACAGCGGAAAAATTCGAGGTCCAAAGCCAGACCAAGGAGATTCTGCAGCGCATCCTTGATTCCTATAACAGTGGGATCAAGATTACTGCGGTCAAGCTGCAGGACGTGCACCCGCCCAAAGAGGTCTCAGATGCATTCAAGGACGTGGCCAGCGCTCGGGAGGATAAGAGCAAGCTCGTGAACCGGTCTATGGGCTATAGAAACGAAATCCTGCCTCAGGCCCGGGGCCGGGTGGCTTCCATACTCAATGCGGCCGAGGCCTATAAGGAGACAAACATCCGCAAGGCCAAGGGTGACAGTGAGCGCTTTGAAAAACTCTTAGCCGAATACAAGCAGGCCACAGAAGTGACCAGGCAGCGCTTATATCTGGAGGCCATGGAATCGGTTCTGGAGCAGGTCCGGAGTACGTATCTCTTGTCTGAGCAGAGCGCTGGATCCGTGGTCCCCTATCTCCCCCTGGATCAGTTGCGAGACCGGAATCCTGGCAAGGCGGGCAGTGGAAATAATAATGACTAACATCATAATATATGAATTATGAATGGATAAAAGGTACAAAAGATTATGGCAGTACAGAAATCGCCCATCGCCGTGGTTGTTGTTCTGGTGCTCTTGCTCATCGGCATCAGCCAGACGTTTTATACTGTGGATGAAACCGAACAAGGCGTGGTCTTGCAACTGGGGAAACCAGTGGGGGACACCGTGGGGCCGGGCCTGCATTTCAAGCTCCCCTTCGTCCAGGATGTGGAAATATTCGACAGTCGGATTTTGGAATATGACGCTGAAAAAGCTGAGGTCATTACCAAGGACAAGAAGACTCTGGTGGTGGACAATTATGCCCGGTGGCGGATCGAGGACCCTCTGCTTTTCTACCGCACAGCTCGCACAGTGAGCGGAGGTACGTCCAGGCTGGACGATATTGTCTATTCTGAGATGCGGGTGGCCCTGGGCCGCTACACATTAACTGAGATTGTATCCACCAAACGGACGGAGATCATGGAAACTGTGCTGAACTCCACCATCAATGACCTCAAACCTTATGGTATTCGGGTTGTGGATGTGCGGGTCAAGCGAACAGATTTGCCGACAGAAAACCAGAAGGCCATTTTCGCCCGCATGCAGTCCGAGCGGGAACGGGAAGCCCGGCAGTACCGGTCCGAAGGAGAAGAAGAGGCGGCCAAGATCAGGGCTGAAGCCGACAAGGACCGCTCCATCATGCTGGCCGAGGCCGAGCGCAAGGCCCAGATTATGCGCGGAGAAGGAGATGCGCAGGCGACCAAGATATACGGCCAGGCCTTTGGTAAGGACTCTGAGTTTTACGCCTTCACCCGCAGCCTGGAAGCTTATAAGACGGGGTTTGGAGACAATTCAGATCTCGTACTGGCTCCAGACAGTGATTTTTTCAAGTATCTGATGAAGATGGAACAAGAATAAACAACTCAAGTAATTGAGGTGACTGGACAAAGAGGCCGGGCCCTTACAGCCCGGCCTTTTTTGCGGCCAGCTCCTTGCGGGTACTCATTTCCTGCAAAATAACCTCCGCTGTATGCAGGGCCCGCAGACCGTCTCGACCGTTGACCACAGGCCGGGTCTGGTCTGTTATGCTTTGGGCAAAGCTCTTGAGTTCCTGCTCCAGGGCATTGCAGGCCACAGGTCCCGGAGTGTGCAGAAATATTGATTTGGTCTGATCGCCAACCCCTATTTGACCAATACAGTGCGCAGACTGATCGGGGGGGACTGGGTGTTGGGAAAGGTGCAGGATTTCTGTCCTCTGCTCCAGGAAGTCGATAGCCAGGTAGGCGTTATGTTGGAAAAGACGCATCTTGCGCATAGCCTTGGCCGATATTCGACTGGCAGTCAGGTTGGCCACGGCTCCGTTGGCGAATTCCAGGCGGGCGTTGGCAATATCTTCGTTTGCAGAGACCACTCCCACCCCGCAGGCCTGGATGGAATCAAGGGGGGCGTCAATCAGGGAGAGGACGATATCAATATCGTGAATCATCAGGTCCAGGACCACACTCACGTCCAAGCCCCTGGGATTGAATTGGCTCAAGCGGTGGGATTCAATGAACAGGGGCTCCAGGGAATAGCCGTCCAGGGCCTGGAAGGCTGGATTGAATCGCTCGATATGACCAACCTGCAGAATACGTCCAGCCTGTTCGGTTTGGGTTATAAGTTCTTGGGCTTGATCCGAATTGGCAGTCACGGGTTTTTCGACAAACAGATGGCACCCTCGCTTTACAGCCTGTTCGGCTACATGAAAGTGGTGCTCAGTAGGCACCACAATGGATACGGCCTGAACATGCTCTAAGAGAGAGGCAAGGGAGGAGTAGGCCTTACAGCTGCAGGCAGAGGCCACTTCCTGGCAACGGGCGGCGTCTACATCAAAGACTCCGATAAGCTTGAATTCAGGCCGGCCGGCGGCCAACCTGGCATGAACGGCCCCAAGATGGCCGACTCCTATGACTCCGAAGGGAATTGCGGACATGGTTGCCCCTCATTTGGGTCTATCCGGGATCTTATGCTCCTCCGGATACCTGTTGTACATCTGAGATCTCTTTTTGCCTTTGGGCTGTATCCAGGATGAGCCGGGCTGCGGTAAGCGAGGCAGTGTGCGCTCCGAGTTGAGAGCGGATGGCCTGAAGCTGGTTTCGGATGGCCATACGCTGGTCCGGGTTTTCCAGCCAATCCAATGCCCGGGCGGCCAAAAGGCCTCCCCGGACCCGGTGCTGAACATATTCCGGATAGACACCTTGCTGCAATATGAGATTGGGCATGCTGATATAGGGCACGTCGATCACCTGCCGGGCGATGGCATAGCTCAGCCAGGACAGGCGATAGGCGACCAGGGCCGGCCGGCCGAGTATGGCGCATTCCAATGTGGCGGTTCCGGATGCACTGAAAACCAGACTGCAGGCCTTAAGTTCCGCATAGCGGCTGGCAAAAGGGACTATTCGGACCGGGATTTCAGCAGGCCATAAAGATAAGAGCTCTTCGGGCTTTATGGAGTCGGCTTGAAAGAGGGTGAAATGAGTGTGAGGCCGCTGGCGGTGGATGATCCTGGCTGCCTGGGCAAAACGGGGTAAAAGGGCAGAGATCTCTTTGCGTCTGCTGCCGGGGAGAAGACCAACCCGTTCCGGGTCTTCTTCAATTTGATCCAGGGAGTTGAGGTCCATGTGTTCCAGCAGGGGGTGGCCGACAAAAGCCACTTCCAGACCATGCCGGGCGAAAAAGTTTTGCTCAAAAGGAAAGATGCACAGGAGGCGGTGAACGTAGCGGCGCAAAAAGTGTACCCGGTATTTGCGCCAGGCCCAGACCTGCGGGCTGATGTAATAAATAACCGGGATCTTCATTTTATAGGCCATCTTGGCCAGGCGGAAGTGAAAATCCGGGGCATCAAGGAGGACGATGCAGGAGGGACGGTGCTGGTGCAAAGCCTGTTTGATCCGGGCATACAGGGACCAAATGCGGGGCAGGGCGGAGAAGACCTCGGTCAAGCCCATCACAGAGAGGTCTTCGGCCCGGAAAAGGGCCTGAAAGGAGGTGGTCCGCATGCTCGGACCACCCATGCCCAGCAGGGGGATGTCCGGAGCCAGCTGGGTCAGGGCCCTGACCAGACTGGCCCCATGCACATCAGCCGAAGTCTCGGCAGCGCTGATCCAGATAGGAGCTGTACAGGATTTACGTTCCACGGTTTTTGTTCTGCACTGCCTCCGTACGCAGACGAATATTGCAGGTTCGCAGAGTTTTCACCTCAATCCCTGGGATTTTATTTCATGCGAGCTTTTCCGAAAGCAAAGCCCGCATGTCGACATGCTAGGAGTCCCTGTTCCTGGGGCCGGAAGAGCGCGGTCCCCGGGAGTTTTTATCCCGCGGTCCTCCACCTGGCTTCTTGCCTCCTCCCCCGGGGCCTCGGCCGCTGGGCATGGTGAAAGGCTTTCCCTGCTCTTCCAGAAGCACAGCCTTGCGGCTTAGGCGGATCTTCCCGGTGTTCTGTTCAATTTCAATGACCTTGACCTTGAGCTCGTCTCCGAGCTTGAGGTAATCGTGGATGTTTTCCACTCGATCGGTATCAATCTGGGAGATGTGTACCATGCCTTCCACGCCGGGCAGGATCTCCACAAAAGCCCCAAAGTCTTTGATGCTCTTGACTTTTCCGTTATAGGTCTTGCCCAGTTCGGCCTTTTGGTCATAGAACATGACCATGTCGATAGTCTCTTGCAGGGTGGCCTGATCCGGGGCGAATATGGAGATCTTTCCGCTGTCTTCGATATCAATGGAGGCCCCGGTGGCCTTGGTAATTGCTCTGATATTTTTGCCTCCCGGTCCAATAACATCCTTGATCCGGTCCGGATGGACTTCCACCACCTTGAGTTGCGGGGCATGCTCAGAAAGGTCTGTGCGCGGCCGGGCCAAGACATTATCCATGTTCTCCAGGATGTGCAGCCGAGCCTCCCGAGCCTGATGCAAAGCCTTTTTCAGGATCTCGGAAGTGATTCCGGATATCTTAATGTCCATCTGGATGGCGGTGATCCCATCTTTTGTCCCGGCTACCTTAAAGTCCATATCCCCCAGGTGATCTTCATCCCCCAGGATGTCGGTGAGGATGAAAAAGTCCTCGCCGTCCTGGATAAGGCCCATGGCGATTCCGGCCACCTGCGATGTAACAGGTACTCCGGCATCCATTAAGGCCAAGCTGCCGGCACAGACCGTGGCCATGGAAGACGAGCCGTTGCTTTCCATGACTTCGGATACAATGCGCACAGTAAAAGGAAATTCTTCGGTGGAAGGCAACACCGGCTTCAGGGCCCGTTCAGCCAAGACACCGTGTCCGATTTCTCGCCTGGATGGACCACGGGGCATCTTTACTTCGCCCACACAATACGGGGGAAAATTATAGTGGAGCATAAAGCCCTTGCTGACCTCACCGGACAGGGTTTCCACATGCTGTTCATCCTGGGTGCCGCCCAAGGTGACTGTTCCCAGGGCCTTGGTTTCCCCACGGGCAAAGATGCATGAACCGTGGACCCGGGGCAGGACTCCCACCTCGATTCCCAGATCACGCACCGTCTTCAGATCCCGGCCGTCAATACGGGTTCCGTTCTCCTTGATCATGCGCCGGACCAGATCCCCTTCCAGCTCTTTCAAGATACCGGACACCTTTTTAAGCCGTTCCGGTTCTTCTGGGTAACGTTCCTGCAAAGCAGTGTTGAGCTCATCCTTTAAGGCCCTTTGGGCCTCACTCCGTTCAGCCTTCTCCGGGATAGTCAAAACTTCTTGCAGCCGGGAGGCGGCCAATTCCTGGACCGCTGACTCCAGGTCCGGATCGGTCTCTTGTTCGGCCACTGTCAGCTTGGGGACCCCGACCTGGTTGCGCAGCTCATGCTGCATGTTTATTAAGGGCTTTATCTGTTCATGCCCCCAGGCAATGGCCTCGGCAATGAGATCTTCGGAGGCGAAATCGGCCCCGCCCTCGACCATGACCACGGCATCTTCAGATGCGGCCAGGATGAGGTTGATCTGGCTGAACTCGATTTCGGCCTGACTGGGATTGAGGACGAACTGATTGTCCACATAGCCAACCCTGGCTCCGGCAATGGGGCCGTTAAACGGGATTTTAGACAGGTGCATGGCTGCTGAAGCTCCGGTAATGGCTAACATATCCGGATCAAATTTGGGGTCGGCGGACAGGACGGTGGCCATGATCTGCACTTCCTGGCGAAAGCCTTCAGGGAACAAGGGTCGAATGGGCCGGTCAATAAGCCGGGAAACCAGAGTTTCTCGTTCACTGGGGCGGCCGATCTCCCGGCGGAAATAACTGCCGGGGATATTGCCCGAGGCATAGGACATTTCCTGGTATTCACATATTAAAGGCATGAAATCCAGGGCACGGTCTGAGGGCTGAGTTACGGCTGTGACCAGAACCACCGTATCTCCGCATTGGACCCAAGTGCTACCGTGAGCCTGGTTGGCCAGCCTTCCGGTTTCGATGACAAAGGGTTCGTTGTTGATTTGGGTGGTCAGGCGCGTCGGTTGGAAGGGATTTCTCATGTGTGTTCTTTTCCTCCTCGTGCGAGGTGCTCATTTTTATGGCGGATGCGACTCCAAGAGACTGGGAAAAAAGGCAGGACAGCCGATCATCGGCTGAAGTCCTGCCCTTTTTTCTACTTGCGCAGCTTGAGTCTGCCAATCAAATCCCGATAACGAGTTACATCCTTTTTGCGCAGGTAATTGAGCAGCTTGCGACGTTGGCCCACCAGTTTGAGCAGACCATTCCGGGAATGGTAGTCGTGCTTGTGCTCCTTGAAGTGTTCGGTCAAATAACTTATTCGTTTGGTAAGTAAAGCAACCTGGACTTCAGGAGATCCGGTGTCGTTTTCGTGCTGCTTGAATTCTTCGATGATGTTTTTTTTGTCCTCAACAGTCAGGGCCACAGCATCCTCCTTTGACAAGTTTACATATTTAAGTCGTTAGTGACCGCGTGCTGTCTCACTGCTTGGTCCATAGTCCGCGCAGGATGGCCCAGTGCAGAACCGATGTGTGTATCCGCGCCTCGGCCAGGGCCAGGACCTTACCCGTTGGTGCCAGGAGCAAAGCCTTATGGCCTGGGTTGGAAGGACTCCAGTTGGAGACCTTGTCCACCGGAAGCCATGTGCCGTTTCGAACCTGCTCGGCCTGAACCTGATTTACGTGCACCCGAGGCCAGTGGGGCAGGCTGTTTTCCAGGGGTATGATCCTCTCCGGCAGCCGGTCCGGCTCGGAAAGCACGCTATCCAGAGAATGGGCCTGGTGCAGGGTAAACGGCTCGGACTCTTCCCGGATCAGGCTGGTGAGAACAGCACCGCACCCAAGTCGCTTCCCCAGGCTGTGGGCCAGGGAACGTATATAGGTGCCTGCAGAACAGCGGAGCCGAAAGCCAACTCGGGGCAAGTCTACGTGCAATACCTGGACTTGGTCAATAGAAACCGGTTTGGTTTTAACAGGTACCTCTTTTCCGGATCTTGCTAAGGTATACAGGGCTCGCCCTTTGTGTTTGGCTGCTGCGTAAGGCGGGACGATCTGATCCGTAAAATCCATCCAGGCCAAGATCTCCTGCCTTACCTGATCAGCACTCAGGTGTTTCCAGGGATATATTCCGGTGACTTTGCCCTGGATATCGTAGGTGTCCGTCTCTTTGCCCAGCAAAATGGTGCCTTGATAGGTCTTGGTCCCAGCAGTTAAGTAAGGGGCCAATTTGGTACCCTGTCCCAGTAAAACCACCAGGACTCCGGTGGCCATCGGGTCCAGTGTCCCGGCATGCCCGATCTTTGGCTGACCAAGCTCCCGTTTGATCTGCTGCACACAGGCCGAGGATGTTGGTCCCTGGGGTTTGTCCAGGATCAGGAGACCATGGAGTTGGGGTGGTTTTTGGGGCATAGGCACCGGGAACCTTTAGTCCACATAGGCCGTAATGGTTTCTACTATTCGTTCTTCGGCCTCCACTAGGTCCGAGTCGATCAGGCCTCCGGCCGCGTTGGGGTGTCCGCCTCCGCCCAGATCTGCGGCAATGGCCTGGACATTGACCTCTCCCCAAGTGCGCAGGCTGAACTTTATCCCGCCCGTTACTTCCCGCAAGCTGACCGCAACAACAACCCCGCGCAGGGTTCGAACATAGTCAACCAGTCCGTCACAGTCTTCCTGGGCGGCCCCGGTTTGTTTCATCATCTCCCGCGTGGCCCGAATGATGCCGATTTTTCCCTCGGCCCGCAAAGAGACGTCCTGCATGGCTCTGCCGTGCAGATAGAGCTTCGCCAATCGACCCTGGCGCTGTGCCTTGGCCTGGAAGCTGTTGACATCCAGGCCGAGGGCCAGGATCTCAGAGACAATGTCCAGGGTTTGCGGGGTGGTATTGCTATAGCTCAAAGAACCGGTGTCAGCCATAATGGCCAGATACAGGGCTTCGGCCAGGGAGTTGCGCAAGGGAATACCCAGTTTGCGGGCCATGAGAGCAATCATCTCTCCCACCGAAGAGAGGTCCGGATCTACCCAGTTCAGGGTCCCGAAATGGGTGTTTCCGGTGTGGTGATCGATATTCACCACGTGCCTGTTTTCAAGCTTTCCGGCCAGTTCGTGCCCCACACGATCCAAATCTGCACAGTCCAGGACCACAACACATGGGTCAACATCTGAAGGGATGGAAAATATGAGAGGCCAGGGAGATTCGAGCCAGGAAAATCGATCCGGCATTTTATCCGCCAAGAGGATATTTCCCTTTTTGCCCCATTTGTCCAGGAGATGGGCCAGACCGCACAGAGACCCGAGTGCATCCCCGTCAGGATTGACATGGGCGAGCAAAAGAAAGGAGTCTGCCTTTTGCCAGTGCTCAAGTATCGGTGAGAGGAGGTCCATGTATGGTCTCTTCCAGAAAGCTGTCCCAGACAAAACGAAGTTCCGGAACATGCCGCAGCTTAATTCGCTTCCCCAGTAAGGTCCGCATGTATCCCCGAGCGGCATCCAAGCCTTGCTGAACTGCGGCCTGCTGGGATCCGGTCCGGCTGTGGGTGTACAGAACTTCGGCCACCGTCAAATCTGTATTTAAGCGCAGGCCGCTGATGGTAACAAGCTCCAGGCGCGGGTCCTGGATGTCTTCCACAAGAATGAGACCGAGTTCATGCATGATCATTTCTTCCAGCCGGATGGCCCGGCGTGAATGTGCCTTTCGCATATATTTCCTAGCCCATAAAGATTTCGGTGCTGAAGTGAACAATCTCTTCTGATGTCGCGGCTTCGATCATTGCATAGGCCTTATGCAGCTGAGAATCCACCCGCTTGGCCTCGTTGGCCACAGTGACTACGGCCAGGATAAGCATATCCGTGTTGTCCAGGCCATCCACTTCGGCCACGGAAACATTGAACTTATTGCGCAGTTTTCGCTTCAAACTAGCGGCAATGCTCCGCTTGGCCTTGATAGAGGTCAGGCCGTGCAGTCTGAATTCAACAGTGAGGGCGCCGATGTGCATATTTACTTGAAATGGAGGTTGCCTGGCTATTCCAGCGTCGCTTTTTCCTGAAATTCGGAAAAAGCTTCGATAATATCTCCAACCTTAATGTCATTGAAGTTTTCCAGGCCCACACCGCATTCATAATCTTTGGTCACTTCCTTCACATCGTCTTTAAACCGCTTCAAAGAGCTCAGTTTGCCAGTATAGATGACGACGCCGTCCCGCAAGAGGCGAATTCCTGCATTGCGCTGCAGTTTGCCGTCCAGGACAAAGCATCCGGCCACTGTCCCCACCTTGGGCACGGAGAATATATCCCGCACCTCGGCCTGTCCCAGGTACACTTCCCGGGTTACCGGGGCCAGCATGCCGGCCATGGCTTCCTTGACCTCATTTACCAGGTGATAAATGACGTTGTAGAAGCGGATGTCCACGTGTTCCTGTTCAGCCAAGTCCTTGACCTTGGCCGTAGGCCGGACGTTAAAACCTATTATGATGGCTGCAGAGGCAGAAGCCAGCTTGATATCGGATTCAGTAATGGCCCCGATCCCGCCGTGGATGATGTTCACCTTGACCTCGCTGGTGCCCAGTTTTTGCAAGGATTCGGTTATGGCCTCCAGAGAACCTTGGACATCGGCCTTGAGAATGAGGTTTAAGTTTATGACTTCTTCTTCAGCCTTGGCGGCAAAGAAGCTTTCCAGGGTAACCTTGGTCTCTTTGGCCAATTCCTTTTCCCTGTGCTTGGCCTGCCTGGTTTCGGCGATCCGCTTGGCCACTTTGTCGTTTTCCACAACTACGAATTCGTCTCCGGCATTGGGAACGCCTTCAAAGCCCTGGACTTCGACAGGCATGGCCGGCCCGGCGGAATCAATCTTTTGACCCATATCATTGAACATGGCCCTGGCCCGGCCGGAAAACAGGCCGCAGACAAAGGGATCTGTGGTATGCAGGGTGCCCTCCTGAATCAGTACGGTTCCCACCGGACCCCGGCCTTTGTCCAGCTTGGCCTCGATAATATGGCCTCTGGCCCGTTTGTCAGGGTTGGCCTGGAGTTCCAGGACCTCGGTCTGCAGGAGAACCATTTCCAGAAGTTCGTTGAGTCCAATGCGTTCCTTGGCCGAGATGTAGGCATAGATGGTATCTCCGCCCCATTCCTCCGGGATGAGTCCTAGTTCGGCAAGCTCCCGTTTGACCCGGTCAGTGTTGGCATTGTCTTTATCTATCTTGTTCACGGCAACAATGATCGGAACTTGAGCCGCCTTGGCGTGGTTCACTGCCTCCTTGGTCTGATCCATGACTCCGTCATCAGCGGCCACGATGAGAATGACCACATCTGTCACCTGTGCCCCGCGGGAGCGCATTTCAGTAAAGGCTTCGTGTCCGGGAGTATCCAGAAAGACCAGGGTTCCGCCTTCGGTCTGCACGTGATAGGCCCCGATGTGCTGCGTAATCCCTCCTGCCTCGGTATCAATAATATGCGACTTGCGGATGGCATCCAGGAGAGACGTCTTTCCGTGGTCAACATGACCCATAATGGTAACCACCGGGGGACGGGTCTGCAGTTCTTCGGGTTTGTCCTCTTTTTGAGGCAGGACGTAAGCCTCTTCGGAAAACCCGACCTTCTCCACTTCGTAGCCGAATTCTGAAGCGACCAAGGTGGCGGTGTCCACATCAAGAGACTGGTTGATGGTGGTCATCACCCCGAGATTGAACAGGTTCTTGATGATGTCCTGAGCCTTGACTCCCATCTCCTGGGCCAGATCAGCCACCCGGATAGCTTCTTCCATCCGGATCTTTCGCTTGGCAGCCTTCAGGGGCTGGGTGCTGTGCGGGGCAGCTGGCTGCCTGGGTCCTTTCTTCGGTTGTGGAGCCTTGGGCTGTGGAGCCGGTTTTTTCTTTTTCCCCTTGCCGCGCGGAGGTTTTTCCGGGGCTTCGCTCTGTTTCTTGACCCCGGTTTTGGCCGGCCTCGTCTCTTCTTGCTTGTAGAGTCCAGAGACATCCACTGTACGTTTGTCTTTTTTCTTTTTCTTGTCCTTCTCTTTTTCCTCCGGAACCGGCTGGGCAGCTTCCGGAGCTGGACCGGACTCTTCCGGTTCAGCCTGGGCTTCAGGGCGGGAAATCACTGTCACTTGAGGAGGGGCAACTTCTTTTTTCTTTTTCCTGCTCCGCCTCTTCTTGGCCGGCTTGGCTGGCTGGGACTTCTCCTCTCCCTGGACAGGCTGCTGTCCGCTTTCAGCCGGCTCCTCCGGTTCAAAAGCGGTGGCAGCTGAAGATTCTGCTTGAGATTCTTCTTCTGTCTGCTCTGTGGGCCCGATTCCGGATTGTTCATGCTCAGTACTTTCTGGCTGTTCCGAAAGAGTTCCGGCTTGGGGAAAGGATTCTTCAGTGCCAGGAGAAGGCTGCTCCTCTGAGGGTTTGGCAGGGGGTGGCTGCTCGATCGGAGGAGTTTCTGGTCCTCCTTGCTCAGCAATTTCATCTTGTACAGGAGGAGCGGATTCTGGTCTCTGCTCTTTGGATGTCGGCTCAGCTTCTTGAGCCCTGGTCCGCTGACCCCGCTTGCGGCGGACGATTATGCCGGAAGAAGTCATTGTTTCCTGGGAAGCCTGCTGGTTGGCCTGTTGCTTGACTTTGGCCCGGATATTTTCTGCTTGTTCATCGGTTAATCCGCTCATATGGCTTTTGACCGGGATATTCTCTTCACGGAGAATATGCAGCAGCTCCTTATTGGATAGTCCCAGCTCAGCTGAGAGTTCTCGTACTCGCATTGTGGTAGTCATGACTCCCCCCTACACTTCTTCTGCCATCCCCTATGCCGGGGCAGGGCGCTTTGGCATCCGGGGTCGGAACAGACGTAAAAACCGCGCCCGGGCAAGGATTGTTTCGGATCAAAATAAAGCGCTGGCTGGCCTCGGCCATCGCGCTGGCATACATAACGGTGGAGATGATACTTGAGCAGGCGCGAGCGACATATACAACACATGCGCTGCGGGATGTGCTGAGCAGCTTTTCCTTGCCTATTACTGCTTTTGGGGCGCATGTACTCCGGATGGTCCCTGTTCATATTTCGCCTTCTGGTCCCTGGGCAGCCCGGTTCTGGTCCTGGGCGGCCAGATTTTGGTCTTTTGCCCCCTGCTCTGGTTCTTGCGGGGCAGTTGGGTCAGCCTCATTTTCTGGAGAGGCCTTTTTACTCAGCAGGTTGACAGCTGAGCGCAAATCGCTCAGCTTTTGTTCATCCAGCCCTTCAATGCGGAGAAGTTCCTGATCGGTAGCGGCTTGGAGGTCTTCCAGGCTGGTCAAATCGGCATTGTAGAACTGGTCCACAGAAATGCCAGCCACATTGGCGACATACTCTATTTCTTGTCGGTGGGCGTACACTTCGCCGTACCTGCTTTCGGTAACGATATCGATTTTCCAGCCCAACAGCTTGCTGGCCAGCTTGACGTTTTGGCCTCTGCGGCCAATGGCCAGATGGTGCTGACTGTCTGGGACCACAACTTCAAGGGCCTTGTCATCTTCATCCACCGTGATGCTGGAGATCCTGGCTGGAGAGAGGGCATTGACCGCATACGTGGTTATGTCCGGGCTCCAGAGGACGATGTCTATCCGTTCACCCTTGAATTCCTGGACGATTTTATTGATTCGTGATCCCCGCACCCCTACACAGGCTCCGACTGGGTCTACATCCCGGTCCCGAGAGAGCAGGGCAATTTTGGCCCGGTAGCCGGGATCTCTGGCAATGCCCATGATCTTAATCGTTCCGTCGCTGATTTCCGGGACTTCGATGCGGAACAGGGCGGCCATAAAGTCGGGATGGGAGCGGGATAGGATAACCTGGGGGCCTTTGCCTTCTTTTTTGACATCAATGATCAACCCCTGCATCCTGTCTCCACGCCGGTAGTGTTCCTTGGGGATCTGCTCATCCTTGGGCAGCAATGCTTCCGTGCGGCCCAGGTTGATAATCCATCCGGTTCGGTCCCGGCGTTGCACCGTGCCGCTGATGATTTCACCCTTGCGCTCTATGAATTCCTCGTAGATGATTTCCTGTTCAGCATCCCGCATGCGTTGAATGATGACCTGTTTGGCGGATTGGGCTGCGATGCGCCCCAGATCTTCAACGTGCAGCTTAAAACCGAGCTCATCTTCAAGTTCCACATTGGGATCAACTTTCTGGGCTTCTTCCAGGCTGATCTCAGTGTCCGGATCGTCAATTTCATCGCTGACGATCTTAAATTGATAGACTTCAACATCCCCGGTTTCCTCATTGAAGTTGACCTCAATGTCCAGCTTGTTGTTGAATTTTTTATTCACAGCTGAACGTACAGCCTCTTCCAGGGTGTCAATAAGAACATCGCGGTCTATGCGCCGTTCTTTACTGATTAAGTCAATGGATTTCTTTAGTTCCAAACTCATGAGCGGACCTCCACATTCTGGCCCTCTGGGCCGTGATCCAAAAAAAAGATCACTGGCCGGTATAAACAAGATGAATTTTATGTACCTGATCCCAATGCAGGTTTAAGGTGCGGGTATCTGTTTGCAATGTAACTTCGTTGTCTGCCGCCTGGAGCAGAGTTCCCCGCCATTTCTTGCTGCCCTGGACCGGCTCCTTGAGTATGACGGCCATGGGGTGACCGATGTAATCAAGAAGTTGATGAAAATGAAAAAATATCCGCTCCAGACCGGGAGAAGAAACTTCCAATACATATGATCCTGGTATCGGATCTTCAACATCCAAAAGCATGCTGATATGACGGCTCACATCTGCACATTGGTCAATAGTCACTCCGCGACAGGAATCCAGAAAGACCCGCAGCTTGCCCCCCTTGGGGCTGGATGGGACCTCTATGCCCCACAAGGTGAGTCCCAGGGAGGAGACAATTGGTTCGATGAGACTGACGAGACGATCGTTTTGAGTCATTTATTCAAATCAAAAAAAAAGTGGACCATACGGCCCACTCCCTTTGGATGCACGTTATTGGAAAGGAGTGGAGCGGGTGACGGGGATCGAACCCGCGACACCAAGCTTGGGAAGCTTGTACTCTACCAGCTGAGCTACACCCGCTCGACCAACGAACTCTATGGCATGTACCCTCCTGTTTGTCAACCCCATCAGGGGGCAAGGCCAGGGGGATTTGGTTCTCAGGTTTCAGCGACGCCGCTGGCTGTAACCGCCAGTTTGATCAGGGGTGAAACTTTGAGTCACCCCTCCGTCATTCCGGCGAAAGCCGGAATCCAGACTGAAGATATAAGAGCTGGACCCCGGCCTACGCCGGGGTGACGGAAAAAGCAAAATCTTGTTTCATACGAGCTTTGCCTCCGGCAAATCTGAAATATATTTTTTGCCCCAAAGCGGGCAAAAAAAGTAAATTTGTCGGATTGATCAACATGAAACATACCAGAAGAACCGTCTCAATTCGAAAGTTGACTGGGCGATAACCTCAGCCCTCGGTAGGGGCAGCCCTGAGTGGCTGCCCTCTTCGTTGAGCCAGTCACGCGTCTTCGCGTGGCTGGAGTTTCCGGACGGCCACGCCAGCTGCCGGGATGAAGACTTGTTCATCCCAGACTTGCCTCCGGCAATTCTGAAGTGTGCATCCGGAACTCAAACCGCTGCTGCGATGTTGCCTGGGCTCTTGAATCCCAGAAGAGATTGAACTAAGAAAGGGCGATGCACACACCAATAAGAACAGTCCACCTGATTACCAAAAGTGGGCATGCCCAGGCCGGCAAACTGGGGTCGATTATTCAAGCCTGGCTGCAACGGCAAGGCTGTGAAGCTCAAATAGTGGCTTCTGAAAATTATGTGCGCGTAGATCCCGGATGCCACACATTGCCGGATATGATCCTGGTACTCGGCGGAGACGGAACCTTGCTCCGGGTGGCTACCCGGGTAGCTGACCTGGGGGTCCCTCTTTTAGGGATCAATTTTGGCCGGGTCGGGTTCTTGACCGCCTTGAGCCCCGATGACTGGGAGCCTGTTTTGACTCAGATTCTGGGTGGGAAGTACCGAATAAGCCCCAGAATCATTTTGGGCTATGAGCTGTTAAGAAGGGGAAGGGTTTTTCAAAAAGGGAGATTTATCAACGACCTCGTAGTGGGCAGGAGCGGTCTGGCCCGTTTGGTCCGCTTGAGCTTATGGAGTAAAGGCAGGCTCATACACATGCTCCGGGCCGACGGGGTGATCGTATCCACCCCTGTGGGTTCCACGGCCTATGCCGCAGCTGCCGGAGGGGCCCTGGTCAGCCCTGAACTCGAAGTTATGGAAATCTGCCCGGTTTGTCCCTTTATGAGCGATTTCAGGCCCTTGATTTTGCCCAGTCAGCAGCAGATATCCATCCGGGTTGAAACCTCATCTCCGGAAAGCTTTGTCACCCTGGACGGGCAGTCCGGATGGCCGCTGTGCGAGGAGGATATGATCCGTATTCAGGCCTGCGATTGCAGGTTCTTACTCATAGAACCAGAACAGAGTTCGTTTTTCCATCACTTGCAGCGGGCTGGATATTTAAGCTTGGAGAACTGAGGTCCCGGGTTATGCGCAAGATTTTTTCACGTTGGTGGTCTTTATTTCTTATGTTTGCCCTGGCGGTGTTTTTCTTTCCAGGATGCGGGGCAAAGGAGCCCGCAGAACCATTGGACTCCGGATTGATTCCTTTGAGGGCAGAAAAAAAAGAGGAACTCTTGGCCCATCTGGATCCGGCCCGGCAGGGACTGAACTCCTGGGAAGAGCTGGCCCAACCTTTGCGAGACACCCTCTCGGCCCTCAAATCCCAGGAAGGAAACCGGGTGGTCCTGAATACACCCAATGTTCGACTCACGGTTCAGGACTTGCGGATCAGCCTGAAACACATGCTGCGGATACTTCCAGAACTGCAGACTGATCCCGGTCTCCTGGCCCGGGAGTTTACCTGCTATGAACTCCGTCCCCAGCCGCTATTTACCGGGTATTATGAACCCAGGCTGCAGGCCAGTCTGGAACAGGCACCCGGCTATCCTTATCCTCTGTATGCTCTGCCTGAGAATTTGCAAACAATTGATCTGGGACGATTTCATCCCAGGTGGAAAGGACAACGCCTGGTGTACCGGATGAAAGACGGGGAGATAGCGCCCTATCATGCCCGGGCGGAGATCGACGGACAAAACGCTTTGCAGGGCAAGGCCGAAGTACTGGCCTGGGCCAAAGATCCTGTGGATGTGTTTTTTTTGCACATCCAGGGCTCAGGGCAGTTGGAGCTTCCGGACGGGCAGAGGGCATACATCGGTTATGCCGGCAAGAACGGGCATGAGTATGTCTCTTTGGGCCGGGTCCTGGTGGAAAGGGGACATCTGAGCTTCGAAGATCTGAGCATGCAATCCATAAAAGCCCACTTGAGCGATCAGCCGGAGCTTATGCCGGATATTCTGTTCACCAATCCAAGTTATGTTTTTTTTGAGCTGCGCAACGACGGGCCTTATGGAGCCTTGGGCCGAAAACTCACTCCCATGGTCAGTCTGGCCACCGATCCAGCGGTGATTCCTTTGGGAGCCCTGCTGGCCATGCAGGTGGGCTTGCCAGAGATGAGCAGCAAAGATACACTTTTCGGCCTCGGCTTGGCTCAAGATGTAGGCGGGGCTATTCAAGGCCGGCATGTGGACCTGTATTGCGGAAGCGGTGATCAGGCTGGATACCTGGCCGGCCGATTGAAGGCCCAGGGCCGCTTGTGTCTCCTGGTCTCCAGGACTGTGGCCAGTCAGCCCCGGGAAGAGATATCTTCAAAATGAGATCATCAAATGCTCACGAGGAGAGGGCAATGACGTATGAAGCAGTCATCGGACTGGAGGTCCATGCACAATTAAATACCCGGTCCAAGCTCTTTTGCTCCTGTTCTACCGGATTCGGGCAGGAACCAAATACGCATGTATGCCCGGTATGTTCCGGTATGCCCGGAGCCTTGCCGGTGATGAACAAGAAAGCGGTGGAGTATGCAGCCAAAATGGCCTTGGCAGTGGGCTGTTCAGTGAATACAGACTCGGTTTTCGCCCGTAAAAATTATTTCTATCCAGACCTTCCCAAGGGCTATCAGATATCCCAATACGAGACCCCCTTGGCGGAAAATGGCTGGCTGGACATTGAAAGCCCGGACGGGGAAAAGGCGGTGCACATCGTCCGTATTCATATGGAGGACGATGCCGGCAAGTCCATTCACTCCCCAGGTGAAAACATGAGCTTTGTGGATCTCAACCGGACCGGAGTCCCCCTGATCGAGATTGTCAGCGGGCCTGATCTGGCTTCTGCCGACGAGGCAGTGGCCTATTTGAAGGGATTGAGGAGCATTTTGCGATACTTAGGGATTTGCGACGCAAATTTGGAGGAAGGTAATTTTCGGTGTGATGCCAATGTGTCCGTGCGTCCTTACGGAGAGACGAAGCTGGGGACCAGAACGGAACTCAAAAACTTGAATTCTTTCCGGCATGTGCACAAGGCCCTGGAATTTGAAATCTCCCGGCAGATCGCCTTGCTTGAAGATGGAGAAGCTGTGGTCCAGGAGACCAGGCTCTTTGATCAGGACAAGGGTGGGACCAGGCCCATGCGGGGCAAGGAGGAGGCCCACGACTATCGCTACTTCCCGGACCCGGATTTGGTGCCAATTGCGGTGAGTGAAGACGAAATCCGCGATTGGCGGGAACAGTTGCCGGAATTGCCCCAAGCCAAGGCCCGGCGTTTGGTCCAGACCTACGCCCTGCCTCTGGCTGATGCCCTGCTCTTGACCCAGGAGCGAGACCTGGCCGAATATTTTGAGGCCGCAGTGGCCAAAGGGGTTTCGCCCAAAGAAGTGAGCAACTGGATGCTCACTGAAATGTTGCGGGAACTCAAAGAGCAGGATATGAAGGCTGCCGAAGCTCCCTTTCAACCCTCGCAGCTGGCTGACTTGATAAATCTCATTGACCAGGGTACTATAAGTAATACAATAGGAAAACAGATCTTTTCCCAACTGTTTCAATCCGGACAGGATCCGAAGGAATATGTGCAGGCCAAGAATCTGGTTCAGATTTCGGACCATGGCCAGTTGGAGCAGGTCATAGAACAGGTCCTGGAAGAAAATCCTGATGAGGTGCAGGCCTATTTGGGAGGAAAGTCCAAACTGCTGAGCTTTTTCATGGGGCAGGTGATGAAGAAGACCAAGGGACAGGCCAATCCGCAAATGGTGAACACCCTGATCAAGTCCAGGATGGAATCTGAAAAGGCGTAACTCTCTTGGAGGTTTCCCTGCTCGCACATGAGGCCTCTGCCCCTATACCTTTATCCTGCTTTTGACCAAGAACATGAAACGACACATACGCTTTTCAGAATCTGAACCGGCCCTCCTTCTCCTGGATCAACGTTTTTTGCCTGACCAGGAGAAATGGTTCGTCTGTCGCAATATGCAGGAAGTTATTCTGGCCCTGGAACGTATGGTAGTCCGGGGAGCGCCGGCCATCGGCGTAACAGCTGCCTATGGATGCTGTTTGGCTGCCGCCACTCTGGATGCCTCGGACAGCAAATGGCAGAAACGGCTGGATGAGAGCCTGGACCGTTTAGCTCGGGCCAGACCCACGGCAGTCAACTTGCAGTACAGTGTCCAGCGCATGCATAGAGCCTGGAAGGCAGATCCGGATGTCAAGCTGGATGACTTGCGCTGGATGTGGCTGAAGCTGGCCAGGGATGTTCACAATGAGGATATTGCCGCCAACAAAGCCCTTGGTCACTTAGGGCAGGAGCTCATTGACGACGGATGGACGGTGATGACCCATTGCAATGCCGGCGCTCTGGCCACCGGGGGATACGGAACGGCCCTGGGTGTGATCCGGGCAGCCAGGTCAGCCGGCAAGACGGTACAGGTGGTGGCCAATGAGACCCGCCCCTTTTTGCAGGGTGCCCGCCTGACCGCGTATGAGCTGCAGCAAGACCGCATTCCTGTGCGGGTGGCCTGTGATAATGCCGCCGCTTTGCTCATGGACCAAGGCTTCATTCAGGCCGTGGTGGTTGGGGCGGATCGGATTGCGGCCAATGGAGATACAGCCAATAAGATTGGCACCTATGGGCTGGCCATTTTGGCCCGGGAGCACCATATTCCCTTTTATGTCGCCGCTCCCCTGTCCACCCTGGATATTCGGACCCCGGCGGGGAAAGACATCCCCATTGAGCAGCGTCCGGCGGCGGAAGTCACCCATATGCTTGGCAACCGGGCCGTCCCCGAAGGGGTTGCGGTTTTTAACTATGCCTTTGACATTACCCCAAACAGGCTTATTTCAGGTATAATTACGGAAAAAGGAATCCTTACCCCTCCGTACGATCAGGCCATTGCTCAGGTCCTTGAAAAGTAATACGTCAGGTGGATATGGCTGAAGCAAGAAGGAACATGTATTTTCCTTGCAGGATGTTTCATTTATGATAAGCCCTACAAATTACTTTTTTTAGCCCGCTTGGGCGGCAAAAAATATTTCAGATTTGCCGGAGGCAAAGCTGAAACCTGAAATCTTTTTCAAGTTGAGCCTT
Organism: Desulfovermiculus sp.; assembly: GCA_041686195.1. Classification (GTDB taxonomy): domain Bacteria; phylum Desulfobacterota; class Desulfovibrionia; order Desulfovibrionales; family Desulfothermaceae; genus Desulfovermiculus. The sequence continues at coordinate 102,257 of JAWLEI010000002.1, read as the reverse complement.
CATGAATGCACCTCCTCTCGTGGCCTTAGTAGGCCGGACCAATGTGGGCAAATCCACTCTTTTTAACCGCCTGCTCCGTCAAAACAAGGCCTTGACTCATGATCGACCCGGGGTAACCCGGGATCGTATCTATGGTCAGGTGCACGTCGACCAGGACAGCTTCGCCCTGGTCGACACCGGCGGGTTTGAGCCTGACTTCGGCCACGATTTGCAAAGCACGATTCTGGCTCAGGCCCGGGAAGCTATGAACGAGGCCCATCTTGTGCTGCTGGTTGTGGACGGCAAGGACGGATTGTCTCCCCTGGATCACGAATTGGCCGCTCTGATTCGAAGGAGCCGGAAACCGGTATGTTTGGTGGTGAATAAGGTGGATGGGCCGGAGCAGGAGAATGGATGCCTGGCCGATTTTCACGCCCTGGGACTGGACATGATCGGAGTTTCAGCAGCCCATGGCTTCAATTGCCCCTCTTTGCTGCAGGAGATACTGCGACGTGTACCTCTTGAAGAGACAGAGGACCGGGCCTTTGAAGCTGAGCCGGATTTACGCCTTGCCCTCCTGGGCAGGCCCAATGTGGGCAAGTCGTCACTGATCAATACCCTGGTCGGGGAGAAGCGGCTCATAGTCAGCCCAGAGGCCGGAACCACCAGGGACAGTGTGGATGTGGTCCTGGACAAGGACGGAAGCCGATATTTGTTTGTGGATACGGCTGGTGTGCGCCGCAAAAGCCGTATCAGCGATTCCCTGGAGCGGTTCAGTGTCCTGCGGGCCTTAAAGAGCAGCAAGCGGGCTCAGATAACTGTTTTGGTCCTGGATGCAGCCCAGACCTTGAGCGCTCAGGACAAAAAACTGCTGGCTTTTCTGGACCAGGAAAAGACCTCCCTGATCGTGGCCCTGAACAAGATCGACCTTATACCCCGGCCCCAACGACCCAAGGTCAAGGCCTATTTTGAGCATGAGCTCCGGTTTTGTCCCCATGTTCCGGTCATTTCCACGTCCAGTGTAACCCGGGCCGGATTGGGCGGGCTTTTGCCCTTGGCTGAGAAGCTGTGGGCCGAATGCGGACAGCGGGTGTCTACAGGTGAGCTCAATCGGGTGCTGCAGGAAGTGACCTCCAGGCATCAAGCACCGGTGGTCAAGGGACGCAGAGCCAAGTTTTATTATATGACCCAAACAGACGTGCATCCGCCCACATTTGTTTTTTTCATGAATGACCGGAATTTGTTGAAATCAAATTATTCAAAATACTTGGAAAAACAGATCCGCAAGCGATTCGGGTTGGGCATGGCCCCGCTCAATCTGGTCTTCAGGACCAGCCAGGGATGACCCGAACAAGGAGATGGTGGTCATTTGGATTCCGGCGGATTCAGATTTTATATAAGCACTGCCAGTGGCGGGGCTGCATCCAATAACCGCAAGCCCAATATATAGAAACCAAAGCCTGGGAGAACAAGGAGCGCGCTTTATGGTTCAAAAGACCCAACAGATATGGTTTAACGGCCGGTTTATTCCCTGGGAAGAAGCCAATGTCCATGTTTTGACCCATACCCTGCATTACGGAGCAGGGGTTTTTGAGGGTATCCGCTGTTATCAATGCTCCGATGGATCATCAGCGGTGTTCCGCCTGGAAGAACATGTGGATCGTTTTTTCGATTCCGCCCGGGTCATTCAAATGGAGATTCCTTTTGCCCGGGAAGAAATACGCCAGGCCATCCTGGAAACATTGCGGGTCAATGGATTGCGGGAGGGCTATATCCGACCTCTGGCCTTTATCGGGGATGGGGCCATGGGTGTCTATCCGGGGGACAACCCCATTCAGGTGATAATCGCGGTCTGGCCCTGGGGGGCATATCTGGGTGAAGACGCCCTGCAGAAGGGAATCACGGTCAAGACCTCCAGCTTTACCCGGCATCATGTGAATGTGATGATGACCAAGGCCAAGATCTGCGGAAACTATGTAAATTCAGTGCTGGCCAAGCGGGAGGCCCTGGCTGACGGGTATGATGAGTCTCTGCTTCTGGATGTGGACGGGTATGTTGCTGAGGCTTCTGGAGAGAATATCTTCATTATCAAGAAGAGCGTGCTCAGAACTCCCCCCCTGGGACCGGTTCTGCCGGGAATAACCAGGGACTCCTTGATCACCCTGGCCCAGGATATGGGCTATGGGGTGCAAGAGCAGAGATTTACCCGCGATGAGGTCTATACTGCGGACGAGGCCTTTTTTACCGGGACCGCGGCTGAGCTGACTCCCATCCGAGAGCTGGACCGGCGCAAGATCGGGCCTGGAGAAGCCGGGGCGGTGACCAAACTCCTGCAGCAGGAATTTTTCCGGGTAGTGCACGGGGACAATCTGAAATACGCAGGCTGGTTGACCCATTTTGAGCTGGAAAAGGAGAAATCCTGAATTATTGCCATGGCCCAGACGCATTTAACAACAGCCTATCGGCCCCAACTCTTTTCCCAGGTAGTGGGACAGAAGGCAATCACTCAGATCCTGTCCCGGGCCGCAGCCGAGGGCAAGGTGGCTCCAGCCTATATGTTCAGCGGGACCCGAGGAGTTGGCAAGACCACTGTGGCCCGAATACTGGCCAAGGCTGTCAACTGCAGTCAGGGACCGGGAGCGGAACCCTGCAATGTATGTGAGTTCTGCCGTCAGATTACCCAGGGCGCCAGCCTTGATGTGGCCGAGATCGACGGCGCTTCGCACACTGGTGTGGACCATGTTCGCAAACTGACCGAAGATGTGAGTTATGCTCCATTGCACTGCCGGTACAAAGTGGTCATCATTGATGAAGCCCACATGCTCTCGCGCAATGCCTTCAACGCCCTGCTCAAGACTCTGGAAGAGCCGCCCCGCCATGTGAGCTTTATCCTGGCTACCACTGAACCCCATAAGTTTCCGGCCACTATTGTCAGCCGCTGCCAGCACTATGTGTTTCAAAGGGTGGAACAGAAGACCCTGGAGCAGCACATGTCCTGGATCCTCGATGAGCAGGGCCTGGGCTATGATCCGGATGCTGTGAGGATCCTGGCCCGCAAAGGGGCAGGGAGTGTCCGGGACTGTCTTTCTCTTTTGGGTCAAATTATAGCCTTGGGCCAGACCGAGATCACATCCCAGACAGTGCAGTCCCTTCTCGGGCTCGCCGGTCAGGAGCTGATGCTGGACTGCATGCAGGCTCTGATTGAGCAGGACAGCAAGGCCATCCTGAACTTGGTGCGGCAGCTCCTGGATCGCGGGTTGGATATCAGCTTTTTTCTCCAGGACATGGCCATGGTCTGGCGCAATCTCTTTGTCCTCAAGCAGACCGGAGATGAGGGGGTGGCACTGCTGGAGATGGCTGAGGAAGAAGCCAGACAGTGGCTGCAGATGGCTGACAAGCTCAGCTTGCGGCAGGTTCATGCCGCCTGGCAAATGACTTTGGAGGGTCAGAAGCGGGTGGTTTCCAGTCCGGATCCGGCCCTGGCCCTGGAACTCATGCTCATGAATCTGGCCTTTCTGCCAGAGCTCGTGGGAGTGGGGCAGGAAAAGAGCGGTCCCGGCCCTGGCGTTGATCCCGGCAAAGGACATAGGCAGGACGATCCAGGCCAGCGATCAGGGCAGCACGCGGCTGGTCCGGAAGCAGGCCGCGCTCCGGCAGCTTCCCCGGCGGCCTCTGTCAGTCAGGATGGCGAAAAGAGCTGGCAGGGCTTTGTGCGTACCTTGCGGGCCGGTAAAGAGAAAGTCCTGCCCAATCTGCATCTGGTCCAGGGGCGGATGGAAGGGAACCATCTGGAACTGCACTGTCCGGGTTTTTTGGCCCAACGCCTCCAGGACCAGGACAAGATGGCCTGGCTTCAGAAGCGGGTTGAGGCCTACTTTGGATCAGGCCTTGAGATCAGTATCTGCCAGCAGGGGGCTGATGCGGGTCGAGATTTTCAGGAGCGGAAAAAAAAAATTGAAGATGAGCCAGTGGTCAAAGAGGCTATAGAACAGTTTTCCGCCCGGGTAGTGGATATTCAGCCCGCAGGTCCAGAAAACGGGCATGCAACAGGTCTCTAGGTGTTCAAGTTTCATACGAGTAAGTACAATGACGGGCTGGGATCTTTTTCGTCGTATTGTTCAACAAAAGGATGTTCAAGGGAGAATCTATGGGACTCAATGATATAATGCGTCAAGCACAGCAGATGCAGAAAAAAATGGCCGAGATGCAGGAAGAGTTGGCCAAAAAAACGGTGGAGGCCAGTGCCGGGGGAGGCATGGTCACAGTCAAAGCCAGTGGGGCCCTCCAGATTGTTGAAGTGACCATAGATCCAGCAGTGGTAGATCCCCAGGATGTGGGCATGCTGCAGGATCTGATCTATGCGGCCAGCAACGAGGCCTTAAAGAAGGCCCGGGAAATGATGGAAGGAGAAATGTCCCAGTTGACCGGAGGAATGAAGATTCCAGGTCTGGGCCTTACGTAGGATGGGTCTGCAACAGCCGGGAATCACAGGCCCAGAGGACAAAAACAGATGACTGGTAAAAATCCAAGGGGATATGTGCGTGCCTTGCAGGAATCACCTCATTCCCTGTCTTGTGAGTCCTGGCAGTCTGACCCTGGGCATGAAAGGATGGAACCGAGGATATGGAACGACTGCCGCGGGCGCTTGAAGCCCTTGTGGATCAATTAAGTGCTCTCCCGGGGGTCGGACGCAAATCCGCCTTGCGTATTGGGCTCACTCTGCTCAATTGGCCGGAGGAAAAGGCCCGCGGGCTGGGGCAGGCCATATACGAGTTGCGGAGCAATCTGTGTTTGTGCAGCCACTGCCGAAGCCTGACCGAGACAGATCCCTGTCCGGTGTGCAGTGACCCTGGCCGGGATGAGCAGGTTTTGTGCGTAGTGGCCGACTGGGATTCACTGCTGGCCATTGACGAGGCAGGATTTTACAGGGGAAAATACTTTGTCCTGGGGGGGCTGCTTTCGCCTCTGGACGGCATCCATTCTGATCAACTGGCCTTTGATCTCCTGCGCAAGCGTCTGACCCAGGGAGAGGTCAGGGAGGTGGTCCTGGCCCTGGGCACCACGCGGGAAGGGGAAGCCACCGAGTCCTATGTGAATAATCTTGTACGCCGGGAGTTCCAGACCATTCGAATCAGTCGCCTGGCCCAGGGGATACCGGTGGGATCTGACTTAAAATACATGGACCGGGAAACCTTGAAACAATCCATGACCTATCGGCAGACCCTGGACTGAGAGCAAGGGATTCAAGGGTCAGCGCCTCCTCTGGCGGCGGCCGCCAGTTTGATCGAGCAAGAAACTGTCCAAGAGGGGTGTAAGCCCGGCACTCACGTGAAGTTCAGATATTGCAAATAAACTTAAGATTGCTTTGGAAGTGAGTGCTGGGCCCGCCCTGCGAAAAAGCCCGGCTCCTAAGTAAGGCCGCCCTTGCCCCCAAGGGCAGGCCCTCTTCGGAGTTAATTATCGTTTCCTACGAGCGCACCCCTCACAGGTATGAACCGTTCATCGCAATGTGTTATCTGGCTGGAGCATGTCCTTGGAGAACTTACAGGGTGAAGTCAGAACCGTTCTTTTTCATAATCCGGATACTGGATATTCGGTTCTGCGCCTGAAGACTTCCCAAGAGCCGGGACTGGTGACCGTTGTCGGCGGTCTGGGACCGGTGGTGCCCGGAGAAGGACTTTCAGTGTCCGGACAATGGCAGGAGCATCCCAAGTTCGGTCGACAGTTTATGGCCCAATCCTGGGAACAGACCGTCCCGGCCAGTCTCAACGGCATCAAACGCTATCTGGCTTCAGGCAGGATCAAGGGGCTCGGCCCGTCCTTGAGTCAGCGCCTGATAGACGCATTCGGGGTCCAGATCCTGGATATATTGGATCAGGACCCGGACCGGCTGCTGGAGGTGGAAGGCATCGGCCCCAAGAAACTGGAGCAAATTGTCCAGTCCTGGACCGCCCAGCGGGAGATCCGGTCCTTGATGCTCTTTCTCCAGACCCATGAGGTTCCCACCACCTATGCCGGGCGCATCTTTTTACATTACGGCTCGAATGCGGTGCATAAGCTGAGCAAAAATCCCTATGATCTGGCCTACGAAATACGAGGTATCGGATTTAAGACCGCGGACCGGATGGCATTGAAATTGGGTTTTGCTCCGGACAGTCCGCAACGCCTTGAAGCCCTGCTCATATATACCCTCTTTCAGCACAGTGAAGCTGGTCATTTGTTCTGCCCCAAACATGATTTAATGGATAAAGTTTACAAGGTCGGGGATGAGGTGCCTGACTACGGCCTTGATCAGGCCCTGTCAAGACTGGAAGAAAGAAAACGGGTCCGGGTGGTAGACCTTCCGGAGCAGGATATCCAGGAGGCTGTTTTTCTCCATCACTTCTACCGGTGGGAAAAGGAGATTGCCACCAGGCTCATGGATCTGTCCAGACATCCTGCGGCCCTGGACCAGGACAAAATTCGGGGCCAGATAGAGCGTTTGACCCGGGCCTCCAAGCTGCAGTTCTCGGCCGAGCAGCTGGAGGCCATGGAAAAGGCCTGCCTGAACAAGGCCTCGATCATCACCGGAGGACCGGGGACAGGCAAGACCACTCTGACCACGATTATCGTCACTGTCCTGCGTCGGCTGGAGTTGAAGGTCATGCTGGCCGCACCCACCGGCCGGGCGGCCAAGAGGCTGGCTGAGGCCACAGGTGCCTTTGCCCAGACCCTGCATCGCATGCTCGGGTTTTCACCTGGGGAAGGGTTTGCCCATAATGAGGACAGGAAGCTGAAGGCAGATGTGGTCCTGGTGGATGAGGCATCCATGCTGGATTGCCAGCTCTTTGTCCACCTCCTGAGGGCCCTTCCTTTGACCTGCAAGCTCATTTTGGTCGGGGATGTCAACCAATTGCCTTCGGTTGGACCAGGGAATATTCTGGCAGATCTTATCAATAGCCAGGTCTTGCCCTCGACCTTGCTGACGCATATTTTTCGACAGGCCAAGGAGAGCATGGTGGTGGTCAATGCCCACCGCATCAATCAGGGCCAGTTCCCAAGGCCCAGTCTGCAGGCCCCGCCTGAGGCCGATTTCTTCTGGGTAGAGCAGGAAGAGGTGCACAAAGTGCAGGATCTCATCCTGTACATGGTCTGTGAACGTATTCCGGTCATATACGGCCTGGATCCCATCCGGGAGGTGCAGGTGCTCACACCAATGCACAAAGGACTGGTGGGTACCCAGGAATTAAATACCAGGCTGCAGGAAAGACTTAACCCTTCAGGCCGTGAAGTTCGAAGCGGAAACCGGGTGTTCCGGGTCGGAGACCGGGTTTTGCAGACCAGAAACAATTATGAAAAGGAAGTCTTTAATGGCGACTTGGGCTGGGTGCGCGGGTATGACAGCGAAGAAGGGGAGTTGAAAGTGGAGTTTGACGAGGCCCGGGTCACCTATGGTCCAAGCGAATTGGATGAGCTGACCCTGGCCTATTGTATTAGTGTCCATAAATCCCAGGGCAGCGAATACCCGGCTGTGGTTATGCCTGTGGTCACCCAGCACTATCTTTTGCTGCAGAGGAATCTGATCTATACCGCTTTGACCCGGGCCAAGCGTTTGGCCATACTCATTGGAAGCAAGAAAGCTCTGGGTATGGGCCTGAACAATGTGAGCGGATCCCGTCGTTCTACCCATTTGCAATACCGGCTGCAACAAGTGGCCCGGTCCTCGTGTTGACAAGCCAAGATGCCCGCATTAGTTTGCTTTTGTTCTCCCCCATGTGCGAGAGTGGCGGAACTGGTAGACGCACCAGACTTAGGATCTGGCGGGTTACCCGTGGGAGTTCGAATCTCCCCTCTCGCACCATCTAACGTGCAAACATAAGTCAGCCTCTGTTCCCAAAAGGGCAGGGGTTTTCTTTTTGCCTGAAGAATGTGAGATCTGAGAATGCCTGTGACCCAGGAGAGAAATACATGTTCGACGTTGATGTGCACAAGGCGGAGCTGCTGGCCCCGTTTATTGGTCAGGACTTTTTGACCTGGCTGTGGTTTTGTACAGAAACCGGCCGCGGGACATGGACCACCGGGGCCGGAGAAGCTGTCATGCTGTCCATGACCCAGAGGGTGGCTGTACAGGGCGGTGAAGGAGAAAGCAGGGATACAGCCACCAGCGCCGGGCCGCAATCCCGTCTGCGGGAGGCCAGACTGGGTCTGCGGTCTGGCAAGAAGGTGCACCAGGCCCGAGTACATATGGAGATGGACGAAAACCACTGGCAGGTGCAGATCCGAGCCGAAGATTTTGCCTTGAGCGGCTTGCGGACTCCCAAGGTGGAACTCAAGGTGGAAGAAGGAGAGGATCCGGATGCCCGGTTTTTAGAAAAGATGTATCTCATCGACAAGTGCCTGGAAGTCATGGATCTGGCCTTTTCCAGTTTTGTCCACCGCAGGCTGAGTTCGGATTGGCCGGATGAAGTCAAGGCTGTCCAGGAATGGATATTCTCCTGATCAGTTTTTTGCAGGAGGCGGGAGCAGCGGAGGGCGGTGCGCCTTGCCCCGAATCCAGTTCATGGCCCGGAGTATGCTTTTGCGCCGGGCCAAACCTTGTTCCAGCTGGTATTTACCCGGAAAGTTGGTCAGGGTTATCCCAATCAGGATGGTCAAAAGACCTTGGCCGGGCAGAACGAGCATGACCAAGCCGGCCAGGATGAAGAGCCCGCCGATCAGGTTTTTGATAACTGTGAGCAGGAAACTCAGCTTGGGATGCGCGGAAGCTGTGCGGATGGGCCGCCGGGTCTGGGTGGAGAAATAGGTGGGAGGAAGTCGGATTATCAGCCAGGGAATAAGTACGAGGCTGGCCAGGAAGAAAAAGACCGAGATGGAGGCCATGGCCCATATCAGGGGCAAGAAAGGTTCTATCACCTTAAAGGTCATGGAAAAATCTGCCTGGTTGTTTGGCTTTGCAGGGATAAATTTTGAAAGCACTTCAAAGTCTTATGAATCACTTCACAGCCGTCATGCAAAAAGTGAAGAGGTGAGGGAAAGAGATGTCCAGCCCTGAGAGCGATTCCCAGGTCTTGAGCTGCCGGCGTTGCGGAAGCTGTTGCCGCAGCAATCCGCCGGCCTTGCACGGTCCGGACCGGGATCTCTATATCCAGTCTTGGCTGGTCAGACGGCATTTGGTTACCTTTCGACAGGGAGAGATGGTGTATGACAATGTGCAGGATAAAGTCCAGCCTTTGGATCAGGAACTGGTTCGTATCCGGTCCAGGCCTTACTCCACAACCTGCATATTCTATGATCACGGGCAGCGGGGCTGCCGCATTTATGCCCACCGGCCTCAGGAGTGCCGGGTCTTTGCCTGCTGGGCCCCCCAAGGGATTCTTTCTATCTATGCCCAGGACCGCATTCAGCGCCTGGATCTGATTTCCGCCCGCTCCGCCCTGGGAGAAATCATTGCCGAACACGAAAGAGTGTGCTCCTTAGCCCGGGTCATGGCAGTGCTTCCGGAGGAGGGCAATCCTCCAGATGGCGATCAGACGCGGGAACTGGCCCGTATCCTGGATGTGGACCACGGCCTGCGCCAGGGACTTCGAAGCCAGGCTGGAGCCTCGGAAGCAGAGCTGGAGTTCATCCTGGGCCGGGACATGGTCGTTGTCCTCTCCAGCCTTGGGCTCAAGGTGCACCAAGAAGGGAGCGGGTATCGGTTTGGGAAAAAAAGAGCAGTATCTGGCCCCTGAACTAACAAGCCTATAAGAAGAGAAGAAGACTGGTGGCCATAACCAGCATACCCAGGACCAGGCCGCCCATGGCTACATGGTGTTCACCATACTCCTCGGCCGTGGGTAGGAGCTCATCCAGGGAGATATAGACCATGAGCCCGGCTACAGCGGCAAACAGGACCCCAAAAAGGACATCATTTAAAAAAGGCATGAGGATGAGATAGCCCACCCCTGCTCCCAGAGGTTCGGCTACTCCGGAGAACAGGGAGTAGAAAAAGGCCTTGGCCCGGCTGCCTGTGGCGTAGTACAGGGGAACGCTGACCGCAATTCCTTCTGGGATGTTGTGGATGGCGATGGCCACAGCAATGGGCAGGCCCAGGGTCGGATCCTTGAGAGTGGCGGTGAAAGTGGCCAGACCCTCAGGAAAGTTATGCAGGGCGATGGCCAGGGCGGTAAACATCCCGGTGCGCAGGAGCTTTTGGTAGGCCAGTTGATGCTGGTACTGGCCAAGGGACTCAATGCGGTGGGCCTCATGCGGGTTCTCGTAAGAGGGGACCAAGGCGTCGAGGATGGCAATCAGAGCAAGTCCCCCAAAGAACGCGCCCACTGTGAGCCAGCTGCCAAGGTGGAGTCCCAGGGAAGGGACCAAAGAGTCTCTGGCCTTGGGCAGGATTTCCACAAAAGAGACATAGATCATAACCCCGGCCGAAAAACCCAGGGCGCCGGACAGGAATTTGGGATTGGCCCCCCGGGAGAAAAAGGCCAGGGTGCTGCCTATCCCAGTAGCCAGGCCGGCCCCCAGGGTCAGAGCAAAGGCCAGGAGTACCGAGCTGTGCTCCATAAGCGAGAGTTTTTACCCCACCAGTTGCATATCCTTATAAAAGACAGCAAAGCCCAGAGCCCCTCGGGGACTCTTGACCACAGCTCATCTTGGTTGCTGTTCGCTGCTCATGTTTTGGTCTGGTCCTGGCTGCCGCTCTCATTTTTTTTAGATGGACTGATAAAGGTGTCATTGAGCTTTTGGATGTACGCCCGGGCATCGCCGATAATGGATTCCAGCTTTTTCAGATTGGAGGTGCTCAGCCCTGCCGGCTGGGTGCAGAATATGCTTCGCCACCAGCGGATGTTGCGGCCTAAAATGCGTTGCATCCGGGCCTTGAGCTTGGCGTCGGAGATGGAGCCGATAGTCTTGTTTATCAAGCGCTGGCCGATACGGGAGCGCAAACGGAAATGGCCCCAGATAAGGGCGATAATGACCACAACACTGACCACCTGCAACCAGGTGCTGGACGCGACCTGGGCCGGAAAGCGGATCAGGCTGCTGATTCCGCTTGTCCCTTGAAAGTAGAGGCTGCCAGCTCCGAGAAGAATTATGACCGTCGCAAGGAGAACACCTTCCGTGGTCAGTACCTGCCGTCTCCAGGTGCGGAGAAAAGTATTGATCTGGGGGGTCAGGGTGGAGGCTAAATACTGGGCTGATTCCTCCAGCATGCCCACAATGCGGTAGGCCCTTTCCACACGCACTTCTTCAATTCTTTTATTGATCTCGGCCAAATCCTGGTCCCGCTTGCGTTCAAAGCGGCCTCGGATGGCTTCATCCTCAATGGGTACAGCGGCGTCGGGGTTATAGATGCTGTAATACTGACCAGCGGTCAGCCCGTGTTCGGCCAAAGCCCGTTGCCATGCAGCAAAGACCTGCTCCGGGTTGTCTTCCTTGGCGGTGACATCTATTTGGTTTAGTATATACAAAAACTTATTGGAGTCCCGGCGCTTGATGGTGTCTTGGACCAGGTGCTTGAGCGTATCCCGCATGGATCCGCTTTCTGGATGGCGGGCATCGAAAAAGACGAGAACCAGGTCGGACAGGTCGATGATACGATCAGTGATCCGCAGGGTGGCCGTGCGCTGGGCATCAGCATCAAAGCCCGGAGAGTCAACAAGGATTTTTCCCTTCACCTTTGTACTGGAGCAGGTTTTGAGCTGCACAAAAGAGTCCACATGTTTTCCTTGACCTGGTGCGGCTTTCTCAATGGCCTGACCAATTCCGTACAGGGGAAAACGGGGGTCGGAATCCAGGGCCACTCCGGGCAGGATATGCACCGATTCATCAGGGGAGTAGGATATGACTGTAAACTTGTCATCCACAGCCTGATTGCCAGTGGTTTGGAGCTTATAGCCCAGATAGGAATTGATAAAAGTGGATTTTCCTGAAGAATAGGTCCCCAAAAGAGATATCAAAGGCCACCATGGAGTCCGGGTGGCGAAAGATTCCTCCTGGTCCAGAAAGCCTGCGCTGTGCCCGATGATGTCGAGCTTGCGAAAACTCTGGACCACATCCTGCAGGATTGGGTTTTCCTGCTTGAGGTGTTCTTCCAGTCTGTCCAGGCGCTGACCAATCTGCGACTCATTGGGCATGCTCCCTCTCCTTGCTTATATGTTGCAGACTCTTTTCAGTCCCGCCTCGGGCGTCGGGCGGAGTGATCATACATGAGACATCCCCAGAAGACCACGAGAGATTCAAAATTCAGCGGGAGATAACCTCAGCTATGGGGCTTTTACTTGCAGTTCTTGGCCGGGCTTGATCTGCGTGGATGAACTCAAGTCGTTCCATGCCTGCAATTGCTCCACGCTGACCTCGAATTTCCGTCCGATACTGTAGAGGGTATCCCCTTTTTTGACTGAATAGCTCGAATCAGTATCTGGGGTTGAATTCGAGCTTGAGGCAGAATCGTCCTGGGAAGACTGGGCCGAGAGCTTGGATTCCAGAGAGCTGAAGTTTGATGTGGCCTGCTTCCTGAAACGATTGAACTCGTTTTCCAGGTTTTGCAGCTGGATGCCTAAGGATTCAGTAGAGGCAGACTGGTCCTCTTCTGTTTGATCAGCAGTCATATCCTCCATCTGCGCAGCCAGCTGGGTTACTTGCGCCTCAAGATTGTTGACCGTATTTCTTAAGGATTCGATGTCAGATGAGGCCGGGCGTGAGGAAGATGCGGAGGATGAATCGTTGTCATCTCCGCCCAGGAAAAAGGTCAATAAAAAGACGAGGAGCACACCGGCCACACCAGCGGCGATCCAAGGCAAGTGAGGTGTTTGCCCCAGATTGGAGAACCATTCGGCCAGAGAAAAAGAACGCGGCTCTTTTTCCGGCGGGGCTTCCAAGTCATCCAGGTCATCAATCCATTTATTCTTACTCATAATCAGGTCCTTAGCCAGGGTTAAAAGTTTTCCTTGGATCTTATAGTCTTAAAACTGAAATATTTTCAGCAAGAGATATCGTAAATGCCTTTGTTGCGGGCCATGGCGCTCAGTAATCACTCGAATTTGGGTCTTGCTATTGCTTATGGCTTACCATTTCCTGCACAGCCTGATCTATATCCGAATAAATAAAGGGAAATTCCCTCTTTTGCAAGACCGCAGGCACGACTGCCTGACCTTTGCTGAGCATATTGGCCAGTTCTCCAAACCGAAGGCGCAGGGCGAACTCAGGCACAGGAAGAACTGCCGGGCGGTTTACCGCCCCGGCCAGGGCTTGGGTAAACTGGGTATTAGTTATTATTTGCGGAGCACAGACATTGAGCGGTCCGTGGAGAGTATGATCGGTGAGAGCCAGATCCAGGGCCTGGACCACATCCTGAATGTGGATCCAGGGGAATGCTTGATTTCCGTTTCCAACCCGGCCGCCCAACCCCTTTTTAAACATGGGCAGAAGAAGCTTGAGCATGCCTTCACCAGGTGCCAGAACCGGAGCGAATCTGGCCACTACGACTCTCGAACCCAGGGGAGCAGCCTGCTGGGCTGCTTCCTGCCAGGCTACGCAGACCCGGGCCAGGAAGTGCTCTCCGGGCGGTCCGGTTTCATCAAAGACCTGGGTATCTGAAAAAGGATAATATCCGACAGCATTGGCGTTTATCAGGACCGGTTTGTTCCCGGAGCTCTTTTTAATGGCCTGGACCACCAAGTTCGTAGGTTGGACTCTGGACTCCAGGATCTCTTTTTTTACCGCCCTGGTCCATCGGGCCATGATGTTTCTGCCCACCAGATTGATAATGGCCTGACATTCAGTCGCCCTTTCCTGCCAGGGGCCGGCCTGTAAAGGATCTCCGACCAGGACGGTCACTTTGTCCTGTTCCAGATTTGGCCGGGGAGCGCGACTGAGGATGGTCAGCTCATGCCCTTTCCTTGTAAGGTGTGAGATGAGATGCCGGCCGATGAAGCCGGTTCCTCCAAGTAAAAATATACGCACGTCAAGGACCCCTCATGTATGGTATTGCCTCAGTTTGAGTCATCATCCACCCCGATCCTGTAAATGAATCCTATCTTGTTTTTGTTTGTGGCTCAAGGGGCCCAGGGCTTTTTGGTTCTGCTTTTCATTGGCAAAATTTCAGTTGATTCACCTGAGAACAAAATTACCGGGTCAAGAAGACAGATGAGTGCTGGGTACAGAATTTCTATTTCCCTTCATTTCTTTGGCTTCGAGCCTGCTTGAGGACATGAAGAGCGACATCAAAGTCGTACCAGTGCAAAGGATTTTTCCCATCCGGCCGGCTGTACATCTCCGCCGCCCGGCGCACGGCTTCATAGGTCAGCCAGCCGTGCTCGGCCCATAACTGGGGATCTTTTTCGCTGTGCAGTCTGAATTCAATGACATCTTGATTTTCTCGCACATACATGCGGATGGATTTGTGTCCAGGGAACGGATAATAATATGTGCCGAATGCGTCTTGCATGGCCAACACCTCATGAATTGGTTTGATCAGATGCAGGGGATGCCTCCCGGCTGGATTGCCTGGGCCAGGCCTTGATTATGGCATGGACCAAAGTGGCCAGGGGAATGGCGAAAAAGACGCCCCAGAAACCCCACAGACCGCCAAAGACTAAAATGCCGATGATAACCGCCACTGGATGCAGATTGACGATTCCTGCCATGAGCAAGGGGGCCAGGAGGTTGCCGTCAATGAATTGGATAATCAAATAGATAAGTACTGTATAAGCAAAATGGGGATCCAGACCCCATTGGAAATAGGCTACAAGGGCAACGGGAATGGTCATGATCGTCGCCCCAACGTAGGGGACTATGACCGAGATGCCGACCAGAAAGCTGAGCAGGACGGCGAAGCGCAAGTCCAGAAAGAAAAATGCTATATAGCTGCCTATCCAGACAATGACAATTTCCCATAATTTGCCCTGGATGAACTTGGCCGTTTTGTGGTTGACTTCCTTCCAGACCTCATGGGTCAGTCCCAGGTCCTGAGGCAGGATAAGCCGGAAAAAGTGGACGATCTTGTCTTTGTCTTTCAGAAAGAAAAAGACCATGACCGGTACAAGGATACTGTAAATGAGCACATTGATGAAGCCTTTCACTGAGGCCAGGGAAATTGACAGGATTTCCTGACCCAGACGGGCCATCTGGTTGGCTATGGTCTCAGTGAGGTGGTTGATTTGATTTTGGGTTACAAATTTGGGGTAACGTTCCGGCAGGCGCTGCAGCTCATTTTGCCAGGAAGTGATCATGGCCGGAAGATCCTGAAGGAACAAAGCGATTTGCTTGGTGAGCTGGGGCAACAACACAAACAGGAGATAGGCAAAAACCAGGAGAAAGAGGATAAAGACAATATAGACTGCCAAAAGTCTGGGAACTTTTCGCCGCTCAAGTGAGTGGACAACCCCTTCCAGGAGATAGGCCAGGACCAGACTGACAATGACCGGCGTCATGTATTGACCCACGGCCACAAATGTGGCCACGATCACGGTCAAAATAATCAGGAGGATGACCAGTTGGGGTTCGGAAAAGGTGCGCTTGAACCAATTGACAATAATATTCATGAGTTCAGCTTTGCCTCCGGCAAATCTGAGCCATCTTTTGCCCCCAAGTGGGCAAAAAAAGAAAATTTGCCGGATTGATCGATGATGAAACTTGAGATTTTAGCAAGAGAGGTAAGGGGTACCCCTCTTGGTTCCCAGATAAAAATTCCAAATTCGAAATCCCAAATCACAAACAAACAACCGGGGGAAGCTCACTTCAAACCCCATCGGGCGGATTCATTAAATAATGCCATGCAAGGGTCTGCCTGGTGCGCCCAGGGCGTCCACCCTTTTTTCAACCTCCGGATCTGGCCTTAAGGGAGGAGCATGGTAGGTTTTTAACCGGGCGTCAATGATCAGGGTGGTTGTGCATCCCCAGTGTTTGGAGCGGAGGAAGGCCCCCACACCATATGTATCTGTGGCCGGATCGGATCGAGTGAAAGTCACCCATAAAAAATTGTCCCAGTTGGCGGCGGCAAAAGAGCTGTCGTCAACTACTACAAGAAGGGGGAAGCCTTCAAGGCCTCGCTGTGCGGTCAAGTCGGCGGCCATGTCCTGCAGCCCAGGGTCTTCATGGTCCCGGGGCTGAGCATGGGCCGGGCCCTGGATGATCAGAATGCCCGGGGCCGGCATGGCTGGGTTCTGAAAACCCTGAGGCCAGGAGATTGGGGGGACCTGGGATGAGAGTTCTCGCTTGGGACTACCTGCTGCGGCCATGATGGCCTTTGAGCCCTGATTGAGGCTGATTCCGGAGTAGTCAAGGGTATCCATGGTTGTCCGGGTGATGAAGTGCACATCCCGGGTCCAATCCACCCGGGACAAAAAATGGTGGAAAAAATCCGGTATGTTGTGCGCGTTTAACCGGCTGTCGTCTTCCCGGGCGGCTATGAAGATGTATTTGGACAGGGCGGTCTGGGTGTTGCCCAGCAGGGCGTGGGCATTGGTCAAAAGCTCCTGGGGCATGCGCTCCTGGGCAAAGGGGACATAGCGTTCGCTGCCCACGGCCAGAAGCAGGGGATGGACTCCGGCTTGGTCCACTGCGTGCACCTGGTGCAGGCCGGGAAATACCGAGGGAACCAGAGGCGAGACCAGATCGTGGATAAAAGAACCGATGACCGAGTCCTCCTGGGGTGGACGGCCCACAGTGGTAAAGGGCCATATGGCTCCGGGCCGGTGCAGGACCTGCTCGACCTGGAGGGCGGGGAAGTCGTGGACCAGGCTGTAGTAACCCAGGTGATCGCCAAAAGGGCCCTCGGGCCGAAGATCATCTGGCCAGACCCGTCCGCTGATGCAGAAATCGGCCTCGGCCGGCACCGGGAGGCCGTTGGCTGCAGGCAGTACAGGAATGCGCCTTCCGGCCAGGGCAGCGGCAAAAAAAATTTCCGGGATGCCTTCAGGCAAGGGCATGATAGCGGCCAGAGTAAGAGCCGGGGGGCCGCCGACAAAGATATTCACCGCCAGGGGTTGATTGCGGGCCAGAGCCTGGCTGTGGTGCGGTCCGATGCCCCGGTGGATCTGATAGTGCAGTCCGGCTTCCTGATCAGGGGAAAAGGCAGAGCCGCTGATCTGGATGCGGTACATGCCTAAATTGGAGGCCCGTGGCCCAGGCTGATCCGGGCTCTCGGTGTACACTTGCGGCAGGGTGATGTAAGCCCCTCCGTCCTCAGGCCAGGAGACCAGGTGGGGCAGATCCCTGAGCCGGACGCTTGCGGAGAGGACTGGACCGCTCTTGACCTGGCGGGGGCGCGTGGACCACAGGAGTTTGGGCAGCTTGGGGAGGAGGCCAAGCCTTTGGAATATCTGCCAGGGATCAGCCTTTATCTGGAACAGGCCCTGCAAGGCAGGCAAGGTGTCTCGAAATATAAAATCCAGGCGTTCACGGGTCCCGAACAGGTTCCCCAGCATGGGAAACGGAGTATTTTTGACCCGGGTAAAAAGCAAAGCTGGCCCGTTGGCCTGAAAGACCCGGCGCTGAATGGCCCCGGCCTCCAGAGAGGGATCGATTTCCATGTCCAGGCGCAGGAGATGGCCTTTGGCCTCCAGATCCTGAACACACTGTGCAAGCGTGGCGTAACCCATTATTTACTGGGGGTGGATGTGAATGTCGCGTTGGTTGATTTTGGCCGCAAAATGTCGCTTCAGCCACTGGCGGAAGGCCCGTCTGGTCGGGGAGAACAAAAGGAGAAGACCGCAAATATCGGTCAAAAAGCCCGGGGTCAGCAGTACAGCGCCGGCGGCAAAGATAATCAGGGCGTCAATGAGTTCATCCGTGGGCATGATCCCCTGGTCCATGTTGGCCCTGAGGTGCAACAAGGTACGCGTGCCTTCCATTCGGGCCAGATAGGCCCCGACTACTGCAGTCAGGATGACGATGCCAATGGTGTTGATAACTCCGATGGCCCCGCCCAGCTTGATCAGCAGGGTGAGCTCAAGCAGGGGAATGAGAATGAAGGCCAATAACAGCTTATAGAACATAAAAACACTTTTCCTTTGGTCCGGAGGCAAGGCTGAACAGACCCAACAAGAGCGTTATTATCAGCTACAGAGAGATAACCCCCTTGATCTGGGCCGCGGCCTGATACACAGCTACGACTTCCTCGCTGGACGCCACGGTGCATTTAGCGGTAATGCTCATATACCGACCATGGCGAGAAGGTCGGGTACGCAGGTCATCTCTGGATTCAAACAGGTCCAGAATCTTTTGAGTTTGATTCTGAGGAACAATGAATTTAAACATATAGGTGCAAGGCCACTGGTGATGCTCATCCAGCCTTTGCTTGAACTGCTGGGTGGATGTGCTTGGAAGCATGAGAAATCCTTTTTGGGCAACAAGTCTGGGTTGAAGGGAAAACAAAATGAATATAGGACATTCCTTCCCGGTTTGGCAACCGGTCCAGCGTCGCCTCTGGCCGCAGACGTCCAGTTTGATCCAAAAAGAAACTCCTAATTGTGATGAACAGCTCAACCTCTGAAATAGCCAGGCATGCTTCCACAGTGGCCGGAGCCACATTGCTCAGCCGCATCCTGGGCTTTGTCCGGGATTTGATTGTGGCCTTTGCCCTGGGGGCCGGCCCTCTGGCCGACGCCTTTTTTGTTGCTTTTCGCCTCCCCAACCTCCTGCGCCGACTGTTTGCCGAAGGGTCTTTGACCATGGCCTTTGTCCCGGTATTCACCAAAATAGGCCATGACCAAGGTATGGAAGAGGCCCGGTGCATGGCCCGTTCCACCCTGTTCTGGCTGCTGCTGATCCTGGGGGGGATTACCGGGCTGGCCCTCATCTGGGCCCGTCCATTGACCTTAATTATCGCCCCCGGTTTTGCCCAGGATCAGGCTGTTTTGGATGTTGCCGTGCAGCTGGTCAGGATCTGCTTTCCCTATATCCTGTTCATCTCTGCTGTGGCCTTGAGTATGGGGGTGCTCAATTCCCTGGGCCATTTCCTGGCCCCGGCCCTGGCTCCCTGTTTTTTAAATATTTCTTTGATCCTGGCTGCCTTGACCGGAGTCTGGGCCGGACTCTCGGTTCCGGTCTGCCTGGCCTGGGGAGTATTGGCAGCAGGAGCCGTGCAGTGGCTGATCCAGCTGCCAGCCCTGCACGCCCGGGGTATGTTCTGGCGGGGACAATGGAGTTTGTTTCATCCCGGGGTGAGGCGCGTGGCTGGACTTATGCTGCCTACAGTTTTCGGGGCTGCCGTCTATCAGCTCAATGTGGCCTTAAATACAGTTTTGGCCTCATTTCTGGCTCAGGGCAGCATCTCCTTTTTATACTATGCAGACCGTCTCGTGCAGTTTCCCCTGGGTGTTTTCGGGCTGGCAGTGAGTACGGCCGCTTTGCCCAGTCTGTCCTCCCTGCTGGCTCAAAATCGAAAGGCAGAATTTGTGCAGACCCTGCACACCACGGTCAACTTGCTCTTGTTCATCAGCCTGCCGGCTACTGCCGGGCTCATCGGCCTGAACCTTCCCCTGATTGACGTTTTGTTCGGCCGGGGGGCCTTTGATGCCAGCGCTGTACAGGCCACATCCGCGGCCCTGGTCGGCTATTCCCTGGGTCTGCCCGCGTTTTGCGCAGTTCGTTCTCTGGTTTCCGCCCTGTACGCTCTGGAGGATACGCGCAGTCCGGTCAAAGCGGCCGTGGTCAGCCTGGGCATCAACCTGGTCTTGGGGGTCATGCTCATGCAGGTTATTGCCCATGTCGGACTGGCGATCGCTGTATCCCTGGCCTCATGGGGAAATGTCCTCCTGCTGGGCCGGGCCTTGCAGCGGCATGTGGGACGCTGGTTCTGGGTCCAGCGCTCCTTGCTGTATATGACGGCACTCAGCTGTATCCTGGGCCTGGGGTGCAGCTTGACCGCCTCCTGGGGCTGGTTGAGCCTGGCGGCTATTCCGGTCTGGGCCGGAGGGTACCTGATGGCAACCAGGATGATGGACATCCCGGAAGCCAAAATGATCCTGTCTGTTCTCAAACGCAAAATGGGATGGTAGCGAAAGCGTGCTGCTGTTCTAAAGGCACGAGGGGTTATTTAAAGAATCATCCCAGTTAATGTGAGCTCCCAGGAAAAAACGCCATGCCTCAACACGATGTGCACACAGCCAGGGCTGCCTTTCCCGCCGGGCTTATGCAGCCTGAGACAGGTTTTCGCTTCGGACTGGATTCCTTGCTCCTGGCCTGTTTTGCCTCCTGCAGGCCCGGGAATCTGGTCCTGGATTTGGGCACTGGCTGCGGTGCGGTCGGTCTCGGTCTGTGCCTGGTAAACATGGAAAAGGATCTGACAGTACTGGGCCTGGATATCCAGGCCGATATGGTGAGCGCGGCCATACGCAATGCCCAAAGGCTGGGCCTGGAGGGCATGTATTCCGCCCAGCAGGGAGATGTGCGTGAACACCGCCTCAACCCGGATATCCAGGCCGAAGGCTTTGATCTTGTGGTCTGCAATCCACCCTACCGGCGAGGGAGTCAAGGAAGGCAGCCCAAGGATTGGGGCCGGCGGCGGGCCTGTTTTGAAGAGTCGGCCGGAGTAGTGGATTTCATGCGCGCCGTCTTCTACGCCCTGAAGAACAAAGGGCAGGTCAATCTGGTTTATCTGGCTGAAAGGATGACGGTGCTGCTTCATGCCCTTGCCGAGTGCAGGCTGGAGCCAAAGCATCTGCGGCTGGTGCACAGTGCACAAAACCTCCCGGCCAATCTCGTTTTGCTCACCGCCATGAAAGGCAGCCGTCCCGGTCTGCAGGTCCATCCTCCACTCTTTCTCGACCGTCCAGAAGAGCTGGCTGCTTTCTGTCCTTTGCTGCAGGCCAGGGAAGCCTCCAGGCAATAACCAACTTATATCACTGGATATAATATTGAGGACACAAGGGCGGTATCCAGCTGCCAGCCGCAGCTTGCAATCCGTTCCAAATCAGGACACCATGTCCAGCTACCCACACTCGTTGGTTCTGGGTGCGGAGATCCTTTGTATCTATCCAAAGTCACGGTTATGAGGAGATGCGAATGAAGGCTCAGTTGAAAACCTATGGATTGGCTAATGTTGGTGAAGTGCACCATAATCTGACCACTCCAGCCTTGTATGAACAAGCGGTCCGCAGGCAGGAGGGAAATATTGCTCATCTCGGGCCCTTGGTGGTCAGAACAGGCAATTACACCGGCCGCTCCCCCAACGACAAGTTCATCGTTCAGGAACCCAGCTCTGAAGAACATATCTGGTGGGGACCGGAGAATAAGGCCTTTGCACCGACAAACTTTGATCAGGTCTATGCCCGTTTGACCGCCTATCTGCAGGGCAAATCGATCTATATTCAGGATTGCTATGCTGGAGCAGACAAGGAGTATCATATACCCATCCGGGTGATCACTGAAGAGGCATGGCATAGTCTGTTTGCCCGCAACCTGTTCATTCAAATCCGCGATCCCCAGGAACTGGAAGAACATGTGCCTGAGTTTACCATCATCGCCGCCCCCAAATTCCATGCAGTCCCGGAAATGGATGGGACCAACTCCGAGGCCTTCATCCTGGTCCATTTTGGGCGCAGGCTGATTTTGATCGGCGGAACGAGCTATGCCGGCGAAATTAAGAAATCCGTCTTTACAGTGCTGAATTACCTTTTGCCGCAGCAATCTGTTCTGGGCATGCACTGCTCAGCCAATCTCGGAGTGGATGGTGACAGTGCTCTGTATTTCGGCCTGTCCGGAACGGGCAAGACCACCCTGTCCACTGTATCCGACCGCCGCTTGATAGGAGATGACGAACACGGGTGGAACGACCGGGGCATATTTAACTTTGAGGGTGGGTGCTATGCCAAGGTCATCCGCCTGTCCAAGGAAGCGGAACCGGAAATCTATGAATGTACCCGCCAGTTTGCCACAGTGCTGGAGAATGTTCACCTGGAAATGGATACCAGGCGTTTGGATCTGGATGACGATTCCCTGACCGAAAACACTCGGGCCGCCTACCCCATGTCACACATACCCAATGCCATTCGTAAAGGGGTGGGGCCCCACCCCAAAAATATTTTTATGCTGGCCGCCGATGCCTTTGGGGTCTTGCCCCCGATCTCCAAGTTGACTCCAGAACAGGCCATGTACCATTTCATGTCTGGATATACGGCCAAGCTGGCCGGCACCGAACGGGGAATCACTGAACCCAAGGCCACCTTCAGCACCTGCTTCGGGGCACCGTTCATGGCCCTGCATCCCAAGGTGTATGCCGACCTGCTCCGGGAAAAGATCACCCGGCATAAGGTCGATTGCTGGCTGGTGAACACTGGGTGGACCGGTGGGGCCTACGGACAGGGCGGACGTATGCCCATCCAGTATACCCGGGCCATGATCCGGGCGGCTTTACAGGGCGGCCTGCGCAAGGTCCAGTATGTGCAAGAGCCGATCTTCGGCCTGTATGTGCCCGCCTCCTGCCCGGCCGTGCCGGCGGAGATCTTGTGGCCCAAGAGCACCTGGAAGGATGAAGAGGCCTATGATCGAAAAGGGCGGGAGCTGGCTGAGCTGTTCAAAGCCAATTTTGAGCAGTTCCAGGACAAGGTGGAACCGGCCGTGCTTCAGGCCGGGCCGCAGGTATAGTTATGCATCTCTATCTGCAATGCCCTACCGGGATCAGCGGAGACATGTTCCTGGCGGCCATGGCTGACCTGGGGCTGGACCTTAAGCCCCTGGCTGATATCCTGAACCGGGCCGGGGCCGAGGTCCGGATTGAGGTGTATCCCGCTCAGTGCTGCGGCCTTCAGGGCACCCGGGTGCAGGTTGTGCCTGTGGAAAATGCACCCCCGCTGCGCACCTTGGAGCAAATACGCCCCCTCATCGAGGCCACGACCTTTTCATCCCGGGTCCAGGCCAGGGCTGTTCAGGCCTTTGAGCGTCTCGCTCAAGTCGAGGCCCAGGTGCACGGAGTGCCTGTATCTGCGGTCCATTTCCATGAGGTGGGAGCTCTGGATACGGTGGTGGATATCCTGGGCTGCTTCTGGGCTTTGGAAGCTCTGGGAGTAGACAGGGTTGCCTGCTCCGACCTGCCCTGGTTCCAGGGAAGTGTGGACTGTGCCCACGGCACACTGCCCCTTCCTGCTCCGGCCACTGTGAGCTTGTTGCAGGGAAAACCGGTCTTTCCAAGTACTTTTCACACTGAGCTCATTACTCCTACCGGGGCTTTGATTGTGGACCAGATAGGGTCTGAGTTCGGGCCGGCTCCTCATGGAACGCTCCTGCAGTCCG
Organism: Desulfovermiculus sp.; assembly: GCA_041686195.1. Classification (GTDB taxonomy): domain Bacteria; phylum Desulfobacterota; class Desulfovibrionia; order Desulfovibrionales; family Desulfothermaceae; genus Desulfovermiculus. The sequence goes on along the minus strand of JAWLEI010000002.1, from coordinate 79,073 downwards.
GGACCGGATGGGGGCATATTGATCTTTCTCCAACCCCAAACGGGCTGCGGGCATTTTTGTTTGCCGCAACCCCTTGTCCAGAGCAAGAAGGGGTGGAGCCGGTCATGCTTTTGGAAAGCAATGTGGACCATCTGACCGGGGAAGAGATTGGGAGTGTTTATGCCCCGCTTTTTAACGCCGGGGCCCTGGATGTCATCTATTTGCCCGGGGTGATGAAAAAAAACCGTCCCGGAGGGCTGCTGCAGGTTCTCTGCCGCAAACAGGATCTGGCCCGGGTTCAGGCCTGTTTTGTGGATCAGACCATGACCCTGGGCCTGCGGCGCAGAGAGGTGGAGAGGATCATTCTGCCCAGGCAGAAGGAAAGCAGGGAAACAGCCTGGGGACCAATAGATTCCAAGGTTGTCTCCTGGCAAGACCAGGAATGGAGCAGACCTGAATTCGAGGCCCTGCAGGACCTGGCGCAAAAGACCGGCAGATCGGTCGTGCAACTCAGGTATTTGTTGCAGGGATTGGAGGGTGGAGGGGAGCAGGGATGAGTGTTGAGATTTGGCACCGGTCCCGCTCAAGGCGGAACTCGTATGTCGAGGATGCAGGTACAATCCTATTCCCCCGTTTCATCTTGAATCAAGCTGGCAAATTTTTCTTCTTTTGCCCGCTTTGGGGCAAAAAATATTTCAGATTTGCCGGAGGCAAAGCTGAAATCTAAGAAACCCCTGCCCGGGGGCACAGATCAGACAGGAGGCACTGACTGCACTTGGGAGAGCGGGCCTGGCAGACCTCCCGTCCGAACCAGACCAGGAGATGATTGATTTCACCCCAGGCCGGCCTGGGAAAGAGGGGCATGAGATCATGTTCGATCTTCCCGGGATCCTTGGACCGGGTCAGGCCCAATCGAAAACTCAGACGCTTGACATGAGTGTCTACGGCGATACCCTCATGGTGTCCAAATCCATGCGAGAGAACGATATTGGCCGTCTTTCTGGCCACTCCAGGCAGGGTCAAAAGGTCCTGCATGGTGGACGGAACCTGGGCATTATAATTTTGTACAAGTGTGCGGGCGCTTTGAATGAGGTTCTTGGCCTTATTCCGGTACAGGCCGGTGGAGCGGATAACTTCTTCCACTTCAGATTGTTCGGCCTGAGCCAGATCCAAAATGGTGGGCCAACGACTGAAGAAGTGGGGAGTGACAGCATTGACCCGGGTGTCGGTGCATTGGGCGGCCAGTATGGTGGCCACCAGGAGCTCCCAGGGCGAATGCCAGGTAAGTTGGCTGCGCACTTGGGGATATCGCTGACCCAGACGGTGCAGGATGGTTTCGGCCCGGGCAGCCGGGGATTTGGAGAGGTTTGTTTTGTTCACACCGGTCTGGATACCTGATAAAATTGAAGTAAGCAAGGAATGACGACATAGAAGGAGCGAGATTATGTCTGCTGTCCTGGTTTATGTGACTTGCCGCAATGCACAAGAAGCCAAACAGGTAGGGGAAAGTCTGATAAAGTCCAGACTGGCTGCTTGCGTGAACATCATCGATGGGATGCGCTCTATGTTCTGGTGGGAAGGTAAAGTGGAACAAGAGGAAGAAACCGTGCTTTTGGCCAAGACCCAGGTCGGGCTTGTGGGACAGCTGACAGACAACGTCAAGTCCGTACACAGCGATGAGTGTCCTTGTGTGGTGGCTGTGCCCATCATTGACGGCAATCCTGATTTTCTGCACTGGATCAAAACTGAAACAGGCAGGGGGCAATCTGCCAGGGAGTAGGCCCGCGGTAATTCGGAGTAAATTCTCGTTTCATACGAGCTTCAAAAGGCACGATGCATACTGAGATTCGTGGCAAAGAATTAGAAGGTACCAGAGTTGAAGGGACTGCAAGAAAGAGCTACATTTCACATCATCACCTTTGGATGCCAGATGAATGTCTGCGATTCGCAGTGGCTGGAGCAGAGCCTCACTCTGCGCGGCTGGAGGTCTGCTCCTGAAGAGGAAGCAGACGTTATTGTGGTCAACACCTGCAGTGTGCGCGAAAAACCGGAACAAAAGGTGTATAGCCTGCTCGGCCGTTTGCGTCGATTGTGGCAAGCCAATCCGAATATTTTTGTGGGCGTGGGCGGGTGTGTGGCCCAGCAGATTGGAGAGGCTTTTTGGCACCGGTTCCCCTTTGTCCGCCTGGTCTTTGGCTCGGATGGAGTGGCCCAAGTCCCGGAGGCAGTGGAGCGGCTACGGGAAGATCCAGGGCTTCGACTGTCCTATCTCGACTTCTCCAGCTCCTATCCAGAACGGGAACGGGTCTGGGACAGATCCCCTGCACCGGTTCAGGCCTATGTGACAATTATGCAGGGCTGTGACAATTTTTGCGCCTACTGCATAGTTCCCTACACCCGAGGGCGGCAAAAGTCCCGGCCGGTCCGGGAAGTGGTGGCCGAGTGCACAGATTTGGTTTGTTCCGGGGCCCGAGAAATTACCCTCCTGGGGCAAAACGTGAACAGCTATGGCCAGGACAGGGCCGGAGACGGAGTGAGCTTCGCGCATTTGCTGGATAGAATCTGTTCACTGCCGGGGCTTCAGAGGGTCAGATTCACCACCTCGCATCCCAAGGATCTCCATCCGCAGGTGATAGAGGCCTTTGGCCGGCACGAGAATCTATGTCCGGCCCTGCATCTCCCTTTGCAGTCCGGCTCGGACCGGATTTTGCATAAAATGGGACGCAAATACAGCCAGGAGCAATATCTGGAACTGGTTCAGGCCTTGCGCCGGGTGAGGCCGGATATCGTTCTCAGCACTGACCTTATCGTCGGGTTTCCCGGAGAAACCGAGGAAGATTTCGAGCAGACCATGGATGTGGTGCGCAGGGTCGGTTTTGACTCCAGCTTTTCCTTCAAGTATTCTTCACGGCCAGGGGTCAAGGCTTGTCTTTTCCCGGATCAGGTTGGGGAAGAAGTCAAGGCCTGGCGCTTGCAGCGTTTGCAAAGCCTCCAGGATGAGCTTACTCTCAATTCCCTGCACAGGCTGAAAGGCCGCTCCCTGCCGGTGCTTACCGAAAAACAGGGAGCCAAAAAATCCCGACCGGAATTTCAGTGGCAGGGCCGAGAACCTGGCGGCCGGGTGGTTCATTTTTCCTGGCCCGATGAGCAGGAACTCAGAGGACGTTTTGTTCAGGTCCGGATATCAACAGCCATGAAACATTCTGTTTCTGGGGAGGCGGTGAAAGGACCATGGTAGAGATGAAGATTTTCGGTCTGGCGTTGGACGAGCAGTCGCAGGTACCGTTACTTATCCTTAAGGACAAAGAGGAGAAACAGGTTCTCCCTATTTGGATCGGGGCCATGGAAGCGATGGCCATATCCATCAGCTTGAATAAGGTATCCATATCCAGGCCCTTGACCCATGACCTCATGCTGCAAACCATGACCACTCTGGGAGCGATTATAGATCGGGTGCATATAATGGATCTGCGGGAAGGCACGTATTATGCAGAGATCCATCTTGTGCACCAGGACCGCACCTATCTGGTGGACAGCCGACCCTCAGATGCCATCGCCCTGGCCGTGCGGGCCAACGCTCCGGTATTTGCCGCCCAATCCCTGCTGGATCGGGTGGCCAAGCAGTTTGACCAGGATCATGAAGTGGTACTTAAAGATGAGGAGTCGGAGCGGTGGACCGAACTCCTGGAAAGATACAATTTCGATGACAGCAAGTATACCATGTAAGCAGGCAGAGTGTTGCCCGGACTGATTCATGATCGAAGTGCATACCCATACTGTGTTCAGTGACGGGACACTGTTGCCTGCGGCCCTGGCCCGGCGGGCCAGAATACAGGGTTACCAGGCCCTTGCCTTTACCGATCATGCGGATTGGACAAACTATGCCTGGATTCTCGAGCAGCAAGCCCAAAGCCTGACCCACTTGGGCCTGTTCTCCGGCCTGGACCTCATTGTTGGACTCGAGCTGACCCATGTTCCTCCGCCCCTTATCCGCGAAATGGTAGAAGCAGCCCGCAATGCCGGGGCTCAGTTGGTTTTGGCCCATGGCCAGAGCCTGGCTGATTGTGTTGAGACAGGGACCAATCTCGCGGCCATAGAGGCTGGAGTTGATATTCTGGCCCATCCAGGCCTGATTAGTGCAGAAGAGGTCAGCCTGGCCCAGCAGCAGGATGTTTTGCTTGAGATTTCCTGCCGGGCCGGACACTGTCTGGCCAACGGACATGTCCTGAGTATGGCCCGCCAATATGGAGCCAAGGTTGTCCTGGGCAGCGATGTGCATGTGGCTGCTGATCTGCCTTCCCGGGGGCAACGCAAGTTAATCTCCCTGGGGGCGGGGATGAGTGAAGAGGAGTATATTCAAGCCGAATCAACAGCTCAAAGTCTCATGCACAAGGCCAGAGGCCGGAAGTAATAATTCCTAACCAGCAGTAATCAAACAGGAACCGAACACAAGGAAAGCTTCCATGTCACTCACTGCGCACGGTGGACTTGTGTCCATGTTGATGGGGGCCACTTTTGTGGTCAAGATCGTGCTGGCCATTCTGGCCCTGATGTCCATCATCAGCTGGACCTTAATCTTTTACAAATTCTTTCTTTATTTTCGAGTTAAGCGATCGATTGAACAGGAAATCAGGATGTTCGAGGAGTCTCGGGACTTAGGCAGTGCTCTGCGCACTCTGAAAAAACGCTCCAACTCCAGGCTGTACGTTATCGGGGCCAAAGCGGTCGGTGAGATTCGGGCCTTGGAGAAATCCAGCCTCCCACCCACGGGCAAGGTCAAGGTAGCTTCAGATAATATCCGGCGCGTGTTGCGTCAGGCAGTGAGCCAGGAAATCAACGCTCTGGCCTACGCTCTGTCCTTTTTGGCCACCTGCACCAACTCAGCCCCATTCATAGGCCTTTTCGGCACTGTCTGGGGGATCATGAACGCCTTTCAAGCCATAGGGGCTCAGAAATCCGCTGCTCTGGCCACCGTGGCTCCGGGAATTGCCGAGGCCTTGGTGGCCACAGCCATCGGCCTGGCTGTAGCCATCCCGGCCTCAGTGGCCTACAACGCCTTTTTGGGGCTCTTAAACAGCATTGAGAGCGAGCTTGTCAACTATGCTGGTACATTCTTGAACCGGGCCCAGCGGGAACTGCCTTGGCTCAGTGCCGGACGTGCAGACCGGGATAGGGAAGATGTCCATCCCGGCTCACGATTGCGCTCCGGGGTTCTGCGTTCGGAGGACGATCGGGAGAATCACGGACAACTTTCGGATCTGGACGAGTAGCGATATGAGTTATAACCCGCATCGACAAGGATTTATCTCCTATATCAATGTCACTCCTTTTGTGGATGTCATGCTTGTCCTGCTGGTAATCTTCATGATTACCGCCCCAATGATGACTCAGGGGGTGGACGTGGATCTGCCGCAAACCAAGAGTGTACAGACTCTGCCCCAGGATTCAGACACCCTGGTCTTGACCATCAAGAAAGGCGGCACCTTGCAAATCGAGGATTACGAGATCACCAGGGAAGAATTAACTTCTACTCTGGAAAAGGTGATCGGTGAACAGGATGACATCCTCTATTTGCGGGCTGATCAGGAAGTGCCGTATGGGTTTGTGGTCAAGATTATGAGTGATATCAAGGCAGCAGGCGTGGCTCGGCTGGGTGTGGTTGCTGAGCCGGAAGAAGACTGAGGGGAGGCTGGATTTGAATGGGTCTTGCAAGTTGCCTGCTTTCCCTTTTGCTGCACATCAGTCTGATCCTGCTTACTGTGTTTGCCCCATGGCCGGGCACGGATATGCGGCTGGATCTCGATCAGCCGGTTTATGAAGTGGAGGTGGTTCGTCTCCCGGAGCAGAAAGAAGCAGTGAATGTACCGCGTTCAGACACAAGCGACCGGGAACAGACAGTAAAGAAAAAGCAGCCCGCAAAACAGGCCAGGACCCCGCCCAAGGAGCAACCCAAAGCCGCGCCCGCTCCGGCCCAAAAGTCCGAGGCCGTGAAGATTGCCCAGGAAGATAAAAAGCCCCAGGCGACCAGGGCCCCGCAGAAAAAAAGAGAATCTCAGCCTCAGGAATCCCCAGAGCCCCGGAGCAGGGAAGAGGTTCAGACACCTGAGAGCGTCATGCAGCAGGCCCTGCAGGATGCCAGTGAGCAGGCTGACAAAGAAGACGAGAGTGATGAAGATGTCCTGGGCCAGGAGCTGGCTCAGCTTCGGCAGGAAGCGGTAGAACAGGGGTTGGACCTGGAAAATCTGGGCCGGACCTCATCTCGCAAGGGTGCAGAGGGGGTTTACGGAGCCCTGATCCGGGAAAGGATTCGATCCAATTGGCGGTTTCCAGATATGGGCCGGGAGGACGATCTGCAGGCCACAGTCAAAATCTCGATAAATGATCAGGGCCGGATAACCGATCACAGTCTGGTCCAATCTTCCGGAGACTCCCAGTTCGATAGTTCCGTGCTCAGGGCCATAGACAGAACCGGCAATCTCCAGGCCCCGCCCAGCCAAGAGCTGCAAAGTATTCAGATCACTTTTCACTTACAGGACATGAGCCCTTAGTACTTCGGAACAGAGCTTCTGACGTCAGTACACACTGGCTTTGTTTTTTTTTGTGAATTTGCATTGTATTGGAGTTTGAAGTTTCGAATCTCGTATTAACCGAAGGGATTGATTCCATGAACTTTGCACTCAAATGTATTGTGCTCTTTACCGTGATGCTCTGCCTGGGCCTGGGGCTGCCAGGACTGGGTGGTGCAGATACAAGCCTGCAGGTGAACATTTATGGTCCAGGTCAGTCCAGGATCAATGCCTATCTTCCGGATCCCAAGCCGGTCTCTGATGAACAAGCTGAGGCGGCGATCCCTTCCCGGGTCCAGGAGTTGGGCCGTATCCTGCAAGAAGATCTGGACTTTCTTCCCTTTATTCACTTTGTTTCCAGAGATGACATCCTGGGTCAGGATGAAGTGCGTAGACTGAGCCAGGAGGATATTGATTTCAAACGGTTCCAGCTGAGCAAGGTCGACTTGTTGTTGACCATGAAATGGTCCGCCGATGATCAGGATCGGGAACAGGTAGAGCTTCGGGCCTTTGATGTCTATTCTGGAGAAATGATCATCGGCCGGGGGTATGTCCTGCGCAATAAGGACCATGTAGAGCAGGCCAGCCGGCGTTTTTGTGCCGGATTGATGGACAAATTGACCGGCCGTTCCGGGTTTTATACTTCTGAGCTGGCCTTTGTGCGCAAGACTGAAAAGGATAAGGATGTATACGCCTGCACGCCCCAGGGACGCTCTTTGCGTCCCCTGGTTGATTTGGACGGATATTGCTTGAGCCCGGCCTGGTCCGGTGATGGTCGAAAGCTGGCCATGAGCTTTGTGGGTCAGGAACAGCATGAGCTTTTGGTCTGGGACAGTGAGTCCGAGTCCATCCAGCGCACGACTTTGCCTGGAAATACGATCATCAGCCCGGCCTTTTGGCCTGGAAAGGGTTGGGTGATCAGTGCCGATCCGCGCAAAAGTCCGGATATATTCAGGCTCAATGATGACTTGAGCTTGGGAGAACCCCTTGTTGAGCACTGGGCTATCGACATTTCCCCCCATTTTGATGCTCAAGGGGAGAGCATGGTCTTTGTCTCCAGCCGGTTCGGCAATCCGCACATCTTTTTACGGCATATGGACAGCGGGGAAGTGGAAAGGATAAGCTTTGAAGGCACCTACAACACCAATCCCAGCATCAGCCCGGATGGCCGGTTCGTGGCCTATTCACGGCGGATCAAGGGCCAGGGACACCGGATTATCGTCTATGACCGCCAGAACAAGTCGGAGCGGCAGGTGACCTTTGGCCCGGGCAATGATGAGGACCCGGCCTGGGGACCGGACAGCTACTTTTTGGCCTTCAGTTCCGATCGTTCCGGGAGTTATCAGTTGTATGTCTCTACCCGGCATGCAGATGAGGCCAAGAAAATTCCCACCGGCCCGGGAGAGGGAACCTCGCCGGCCTGGAGACCGAATGTAGACTGAGTTGAGGTCATATAACATGTATCAGGCAAGGAGGAGACTATGAGGGCATATGCGCGGATGTTGGTATTTGGTGTATTTTTTCTCATGTTCCTGGTCGCCCTGCAGGGGTGTGCCCGCAAGCAGGTTGAAAACGGGTCAGAGTCTCCTGCTGCGGATCAAGCCGCAGAGTATCAGGCCAATGGGACACAGATGGAAGGCAATGGGGAGGGGACAGACCAGATGACTCCAGAGGAAATGGAGGAATACCGGCTGCAGGAAGAACAGCGGCGAAAAGCGGCCGAGTCTGAGCAGGCTGAGAAAGAAGAGCTGCGGCAGGAGGTTGTTCAGAACCTGAAGCAGCGGATTCATTTTGCCTTTGATTCCTATGAGCTCCGGAGCGAAGCCCGGCAGACCTTGAAGGACAAGGCTGAAATAATGGATCAAAATTCAGAGATAGATCTGGTTATTGAAGGTCACTGCGACGAGCGGGGCACGGACGAGTACAACCTGGCCCTGGGTGAACGACGGGCCAGAGCGGCCTATGAGTTTCTGGTCTTGCTCGGCATTGATCCGGATCGGATGAACATCATCAGCTATGGGGAAGAACGGCCCCTGGATCAGGAAAACAATGAACAGGCCTGGGCCAAAAACCGCAGATGTGAATTCCGGGTAGCTCAGGAATAATCACTTAATAAATTGGCCAAGAAATCTGGGGTCTTTGCGGCTTATAAGGGCAGCCAGGGCCAGACCAAGACCGACCCCAAGAGCGTTGGCTAGCATATCCGCACCGGAAAAGAAGCGGCCGGGGATCTGGCTCTGGATGAGCTCAACAGCACATCCGAGAAAGATAAGCCCGATTCCCAGTCGAACTGAATGGGAGGGAGGAGTAAAGCTTATTCTGGCCCCAAAGGCCAGCCAGGTATAGGCCGAAGCATGCAGGATCTTGTCTGAATTTTCGATTTGGGTATTGATCTGCGTATCAGGACTCAGTGACCCATAGAGGATAAGACCCAGGGAAAAAAGCCAGCCCCAAAAGATGGCCTGCTGGATTCGGATGATGGTCTGCGGCGATATGGTTTTGTTGTGGGGCATGTAATCCCTCAATCTTTGCAGGCACTGGCAATATCTTGAGTTATCAAAGAGAGGTCACAGTCTCCTCTCTTCGGGACTGCCCTATGGTGCCTTTGCTTGGCCAGGTTGAACATGGACACGACTCCGGACCAGGCAGGCCCTGGTCCGGTATGGACGTAAATCATAACATCCAAGCGTAAATGGCTCTCATCAGTATACCTGGAAGTGGCCTGAGCGTCGATATGCCGAATTTGTGTTAAGGTGTAATCCGCTTTGGGAACTGCCAAGAGGTGCAATGTGCGGGCAAAAATCCAGGTTGAGGATTGGGCCGAAGATGGGATCTGCCTGCGCCCGATTGATGCCGGGAGGACGGCAGAGTGCCCCCTTCCTGACCTGGAGCAGGTCCTGTGGGACTGGTCTCTTGTTTTGTGGGCCATGCACATTCCGCACAGCGTACATTGGGATGAAGCCTCTATTGTGCTCTGTGTGGCCCGGGAAAAGGCTCAAACAGCCCAGGAACAAATTGCTCTTTTTGAATCTGAAAACACGGATCAGGTCACCTGCCTTGAACCCGAACAGATCGAAGATGGTTCAGCCGAGTCAGTATTCTGGGTCCTGCTGGGAGTAGCCATCTGGCATGGAATCAGTCATCACCAGGTGCACGTCCTTGGACTGGCATCTGTAGAATGGATGGAGCTGGGGAGGGTGGATGGCCGGGCCATCCTCGAGCAAGGGCAGTGGTGGCGGGTGCTGACCAGTTTGACCCTGCACTCAGGGCCAGAGCACCTCCTGTCCAACCTGGTGTTTGGAGGACTCTTTCTGCTCCTCTTAAGCCGCAAGCTCGGAGGGGGGCTGGCCTGGCTTTTGACCCTCACCACCGCCGGCCTGGCCAATGGACTCAATGTTCTGGTCCAGGGTACGGCCCATATGGCTATTGGAGGTTCAACCGCGGTATTTGCCGCCCTGGGTTTGCTTATTGGTTTCCAGGAGCCACGGCAGAAAAAGTGGCCTGAAGTCGTGGCTCCCATTGGGGCAGGCCTGGTTTTGCTGGCCTGGCTTGGAACAGGCGGGGAACGAACTGATGTGGGGGCCCACCTGTTCGGATTTGGCGTGGGCCTGTCTTTGAGCTTGACTATACGCCTGGCAGGGCAGTGGGATGCAAAAAAAACTCCCCAGTTCTTTTGCGGCCTCTGTGCCTTGGGTTTGATTGTATCGGCTTGGGGGGCTGCGATCGTATAATGAAGAGAACCAAGAGGTTGTATAAAAATCAGCCCCAGGTACCGTGGTACCTGGGGCTGATTTTTATTTGGTGTAGATCTTGATCTGATTGGTGTGCATCTCCTGCTGCCCGGGCGTTGGCTGTCCAGAGGTGATCACCACCCTGTCTCCGGGCTGGAACAGCGATGACTCCTGGACAAACTTTTCCACCCGCTCCACATGACTGGCGATGGTGTCGTCGATGATTTTGGGTCGTATACCCCAATAGAAGTTCAGGAGCCGAATGGTGTGCATGTCCGGGGTCAAGGCATATATTGGCTGCGCTGGACGGCGGCTGGAGAGCAGCCGGGCGGTCACTCCGCTGGTGGAATGGCAGGCCAGGGCAAGGCTTTCCGTATTATCAGCCAAAAGACTTGCTGAATAGGCCAGATATTTGGCCGGGTTTTTTTCATTTTTGGGCCGGTAGGGACCCTGCATACGTTCCAGGAGATAGGATTCTGCCTGTTCGGCGATTTCCTGGATAAAGCAGACCGCTTCCACCGGATAGCTACCCACTGCGGTCTCTTCCGAGAGCATGACACAGTCGGTCCCATCCATGATGGCGTTAGCCACATCAGTAGTTTCGGCCCGGGTGGGCAAGGGGTTTTGGACCATGGACAAAAGCATCTGGGTAGCCACTATGCAGAATTTCTGGGCATGCCGGCAGGCCCGGATGATCCGTTTCTGCAACACCGGGAGCTGAGGCAGAGGACATTCCAGTCCCAAATCGCCTCGGGCGACCATGATGCCGTCAGCAGCTTCGAGGATGGAATCCAGCCGGTCCACAGCACTCGCCCTTTCCAGCTTGGCGATAATAGGCACCACCCGCCCATACTCGTGCATGGCTTGACGCAAGTCCTGAATATCCTTTTCGCCTTGAACAAAGGACAGGGCAAAGCAGTCAATACCGATGTCCAGGCCGGCCTGCATATCGGCTCGGTCCTTGTCGGTCATTGCGTCCAGAGGAATCTCTTTGCCCGGGAAGGTGATTCCTTTATGCGAAGAGAGCAGCCCGGCGTTTTCGGCCTGCAAAGTGAACAGGGTGTGCTCCTGAACCACTTCCTTGACCCGGAACCGAAGCATGCCGTCGCTCAGGGCAACTTCCATCCCCGGGCGCAAGTCATGCAGCAACTCCGGAACGCTGAGGCTGATGAACGGGGAGACCGGAGCCTGATTTACGGCCTGCGGCAGCCCGAGGCTGACCAGGTCTTTTTTCTCCACCGGCAACGGGGCGCCGGGGACCTCGTCGATTCGAATCTTGGGACCGCTCAAATCGCCCATCGCGGTCAAGGGAAGGTCCATCTCCTGTTCCAACTCGCGAATAAGAGATATAGTGGGGGCAAAATCCGCCGCCCGTCCATGGGAAAAGTTGAGGCGGAATATGCGCACTCCGCATGTGATCATGGCCCGCATGACTTCTTTGTCAATGGATTTGGGACCCAGGGTGGCTACGGTCTTGATACGCATTGTCCTGTCTCACAAGAGTTATATACTTATTATATGACGAAGGGAGGTTTGATTCATCCTCATTCAGTCTAGCCAAGACCAGACGCTCTTGGCAACCCATAAAAAAAAAGCCGGGAGAGGCCTCCCGGCTTTTGGTATGGAAAATTAAGGGACCGAGCCTAACTCAAAGCAAAGATGGAACTTTGAGCCAGGGTCCAAAACAGGGAGGGAAAGACCCCCATGACCATGACCCCGGTGGCTGCCACGCTTAAAGCAACGGTCAAGGGCGGAGTTGTTGAGGGTAAGATATTGGGGTTCTCAGCCGGGGCCGAAAAGTACATGGTCACAATAACCCGGAGATAGTAGTAGATGGAAATAACGCTGTTTATGGCTCCGAGAACTACCAGCCAGACGAATCCGGATTTGACTGCTGCGGCAAAGATGTAGAATTTGCCCATAAATCCGGCAGTTGGTGGTATCCCGGCCAGGGAGAACATGAAAATGGCCATAGCTAAGCCCATGGCCGGGGATTTGAGTCCCAGCCCGGAAAAGTCGGAGAGGGAAGAATATTCTTCACCGTTTCTGCCCAGCAGGGTAATCACCCCAAAGGCGCCCATATTCATCAACGCATAGGCTAAGAGGTAGTACAGTATACCGGCCTGTCCCATTTCCGTTCCGGCCACAAAACCGATGAGCATATACCCGGCGTGGGCAATGCCGGAGTAGGCCAGCATACGTTTCACATCGTCCTGGACCAGGGCTATAATATTGCCCACAAACATGGTTGCCACAGCCGCCACCCACAAAATCATGGTCCAATTCATGGCCATGGGTTCCAAGGCGACCATGACTACCCGGACCAGGGCGGCAATGGCTGCTGCCTTTACCCCGGTGGCCATGAAAGCGGTAACCACGGTGGGCGCTCCCTGATAGACATCCGGGGTCCACATGTGAAAAGGGACCATGGAGATCTTAAAGCCAAAGCCGGCTATGGACAGGAGCATTCCCAGGATCAGCCAGCCGGAGGAGATGGTTTCCGGGTTGTCGGCGATAAAGGCGCTCATGGTCGGCAGGTCAAGGGTTCCGGTCGCACCGTACAGAAAGGCGAACCCCAGGAGCAGAAAGGCTGAGGCAAAAGCACCCAGGAGAAAATACTTTAAGGCTGCTTCTACCGAACGTTCATTATTGCGGTGAAATCCAGTCAAGACATAGACACAAACGGACATGAGCTCCAGGGCTACAAAGATGAGGATGAGATGCCCGGAAGAGGCCATAAAGGACATGCCCACGGCAGCAAAAAGGAGCAGACAATAATATTCTCCGTTGGCCATGTGCAGAAAGAAACGCTGATAATTCACAGATACCAGGATGGTCAGGATAAGGATGAGCCAGATGGTCAGGTTCAGGAAGGCTGCAAACCCGTCAGCATAGACCATGCTCTGGTAGATATCGGTATCCGGGATGAGGTTATTGACAATAAACAGGGAGCTGATCAAAACACCGATCATGCTCAATGCGGGGAGGATAAATCTGGATTTGTCCCGGACAAAGACATCCACAACCAGGACCACAAGTCCGGTCAGGACAAGAATGCTTTGGGGCAGGACAGCCTGCACCGGGATGATGGGGGCCACAAATTCAAACTGCATGATTACTGTCCTCCGTGCGTTGGGCTCACACGTTCCCGGATCTCGGATTCTGTAGGCCAGGAATCCCTCAATTGGGCCAATTGGTTTTCAAAGGGCAGTCTGTTCTCCTCCAGGGCCACGTAGGTATGGTATCTGCTCTTTACTGTATGAATGAAATGCTCAGTGGAGGCATCCATCTTGCGCAGAAACAGTCCCGGAAAGATGCCCATGACAATGATCAAAACGGCTATGGGCACCATGATGGCTGTTTCCCGGAAGGTCAAATCAGTCAGCCCCTTGTTCTGCTCTTTATCTATCGGCCCGAACATGACCCGCTGATACATCCAGAGCATGTAGATGACACTGAACAGGGCCCCGGAGGTGGCAATGATGGCCAGGATCGGATAGCTCTTAAAGGCGCCCAGAAGAATGAGGAATTCCCCAACGAATCCATTGGTCCCCGGGACGGCCACAGAGGCCAAAGTGGCGATCATCAAAAAGGTAGCGTACACCGGCATGATTTTGGCCAGGCCTCCAAACTCCTCCATAAGCCGGGTGTGCCTTCGCTCGTAGATCATGCCCACCAGGAGAAAGAGAGCCCCGGTAGACAACCCGTGATTGAGCATCTGATAGATCCCGCCCTGAACTCCTTGCATGTTCAAGGCAAAAAGTCCCAGCAAGACATAGCCCATATGACTCACACTGGAGTAGGCAACGAGCTTTTTGATATCCGGCTGGACCCAGGAAACGAGTGCGGCATATACAATAGCGATCACGGCCAGTCCGGCGATAATGGGTATGAACAGATGCGTTGCATACGGAAAAAGGGGCATGGCAAAGCGGATGAAGCCGTAGGTCCCCATTTTGAGCAGGATGGAGGCCAGGATGACACTGCCGGCGGTCGGAGCCTCAACGTGTGCATCCGGGAGCCAGGTGTGCAGGGGAAACATGGGGACCTTGATGGCAAAGGCCAGAAAAAAGGCTGCACACAGCCAAAACTGCATATTGACCGGGATGTGCACATCCAGGAGGTTGAAGAGGTAAAAGGACGCCTCGCCTGTGGCCTGAAGATGATGGATGTAGAGGACAACAATGGCCACCAGCATGAAGATGCTGCCCAGAGCGGTATACAGGAAGAACTTGACAGCAGAGTAGATGCGCCGCTCTCCTCCCCACACCCCGATGAGCAGAAACATGGGGATGAGCATCAGTTCCCAGAACACATAGAACAAGACGAGATCCATGGCCAGGAATGTCCCGATCATGGCCGTCTCAATGAGCAGAAAACTGATAATGTATTCCCGGATCTTCTTTTGGATGTAGGTAAATGAGCATAAAATGCACAAGGGCACAAAAAAAGTGGTCAACATGACCAGCCACAAGCTGATTCCGTCCAGGCCCAGGGAATAGCTGATGCCCAGGCTTTCAATCCAGACCATGTGCTCAGTGAACTGCATCCCGGCAATTGATGAATCAAAAGCTATGAGCACAGGAATGGAGACCAGAAATTCCAGCAAGGCTACAGCCAGCCCAATGGACCAGAACCTCTTGGCTGCTCCGGGGCCGGAACCGGGCATAAGCGCAATGATCAAGACCCCCGCCAAGGGCAGGAAGGTCAAGATGCTGAGAATGGGTACGCCAGTGAGACTCATCGACGACTCCTTATGATCCTAGACCAAGGCAAAGACTGAATACACAACCAAGAGCATGGCACCAAACAGGAAGGATATGGCATAGGCCTGCACATACCCGGTCTGAATGGTCCGCAGCCTGCTGCCGCACCAACCGACGGCATTGGCCACTCCGTTCACCGCCCCGTCAATGACGCTGACATCAAAGCCCTTCCACATGAAGCGGCTGAACCAGTGCAGGGGACGGACAAAGAGGAGGCCGTACAATTCATCAACATACCACTTGTTCAGCATGGCTGAGTACAGCCAGGAGAACTTTGCAGACAATTCAGCCGGAAGGTGACGCTTGCGCACATACATGGTGTAAGCCAGTCCGATGCCGATGAACACGATAACAACTGATATACCCATGAGCAGATACTCGGTGCTGGCTGAGTGGTGGCCATGTCCGGCAGCCGAATGCATGACCGGCTCGAGGAAATGCTCTATGCGGTTGCTGCCACCCAAAACAGCCGGGACTCCGATAGCCCCGCCTATGACCGAGAGGAGAGCCAGGACTGCCATGGGCACGGTCATGGATTTTGGTGATTCATGGATATGCTTTTGCACATCCTGGGGGGCCCGGCATTCGTTGAAAAAGGTCATAAAGATGAGTCGAAACATGTAGAATGCGGTCATGCCGGCAGTCAGGACTCCGATCAGCCACAGGACGGGGTGGCCGTTGGCAAAGGTGTACCACAGGATCTCATCCTTGCTGAAAAAACCGGAAAGTCCGGGGAATCCGGCAATAGCCAGGGTGCCCAGAAGCATGGTTATATAGGTAACAGGAATCTTTTTGCGCATGCCGCCCATATGCCGCATATCTTGTTCATTGGCCAGGGCGTGCATCACGCTCCCGGCGCACAGAAAGAGCAGGGCTTTGAAAAAAGAGTGGGTGACCACATGGAAGATACCCGCACTGAATGCTCCCACTCCCAGACCCAGAAACATGTATCCCAACTGGCTGACGGTGGAGTAGGCCAAAACCCGCTTGATGTCGTTCTGGGTCAGGGCGATGGTGGCCGCCAGCAGGGCGGTCAGGGCTCCGATCACCGCCACAACCTGCAGACTGAGTGGAGACATGGAGTACAGGACGTTGCTCCGGGCTATAAAATATATGCCCGAGGTGACCATGGTCGCGGCATGGATCAAGGCACTGACCGGTGTGGGGCCGGCCATGGCGTCCGGGAGCCACACGTACAGAGGGATTTGCGCAGATTTGGCCGTGCAGCCGATGAAAAAAAGCAGGCATACGGCGGTGACCACGGCCTGGGGCATGAGATGGGCGTTTTCAAAGACCTCAGTAAAGCGCAGGGACCAGATCCCGTGTTCGCCAAGGCTGATCAACAGCAGGAACAAGCCGACCAGAAAGGCGAAATCACCGACCCGGTTGGTAATAAAGGCCTTTTTCCCGGCCTTGGCATTATCCAGGTTTCCAAACCAGAAGCCGATGAGCAGGTAGGAGCACATGCCCACGCCTTCCCAGCCCAGGAACATGAGCAGGAAGTTGTTGGCCAGAACCAGATTGATCATGGAGAACATGAACAGGTTCAGGTAGGTGAAGTAGCGATAGTACCGGCCTTCACTGTGCAGCATGTAGCCGATGGAATAAATGTGGATGAGAAAGCCCACGCCGGTGACAAACAGACACATGACCATGGACAGCGGATCAATCTGGTAGGCCACTGAAACACTGAAGTCCCCGGCCCGAATCCATTCAAACCAGATGTATTCCACCAGACGTTCGGCCTCCGGCAGAGCCAGAAGCTGAAAGAAGGTGATCACGGTCAAAGCAAAGGAGAGGCCGACTGATGAGCAGGCCACCCAATGGATGAGAGACTTGTTCGCCGCTTCCAGGCGCCGGCCTAAAAGGCCATTGATGAGAACCCCGATCAGGGGTAAGACCGGAATGAGCCAGATATAGTCAAACATGCCACTCTCCTCGACTTACCATTTGAGCAGGTTGAACCGCTCCACATCAATGGAACCGGTCTTTTGGTACATGCGAAAGAAGATAGCCAGGCCAACGGCTGCCTCCACAGCGGCCACGGCCATGATGCACATGACCATAAAGGCCCCCTCGGCACTCTGAGTGCTGCGGGCAAAGGTCAGAAAAACGAGATTGACGCCACCGAGCATGATCTCAATGCTTAAGAACACAATGATGGCCGTTCTGCGAACTAAGGCTCCAGCCGTACCGATGAGGAAGAGGGCCAGTCCCAGGCCGAGGAACACACTTTGATATTCCATACAGGCGACTCCTTAACGATCTTTCTTGGCCAAAGCCAAGGCTCCAACCACCCCGGCGGTAAGCAATACAGCAACAAGTTCGAAGGCTATAATGTAATCTGAGAATATCCGGGTGGCCAAAATGCCAACCTCGCCAACTTCCTGCATGGCCTGCACGGTAAACGGACCGCTTATAGGGGAGGTTTCAGGCATGAGTTCAGCCAGTCCGAGCATGCCGCCCATGAAAACAATCAGGATGGCCAAGCCCAGGCTCTTGAGATTCCAGAGCTGATAGGGGCCATAGCTCATGCGCAGATTGAGCATCATAATGGCATAGAGAATAAACATCATAATGGCCCCGGCGTAGACGATGACCTGCAGCACGGCCAGAAACTGCATGTGCAGGAGAAGAAACAAGGCGGCCAGGGCCAGACTGGAAACAATCATCCACAAGGCACTGTGGACGATGTTTTTAGTGCACACCACCAGCAGTGCGGACAAGATGGATAAGATAACGAAAAAAGAAAGTATGGTCAGTTCAGCCATGGCTTAAAACTCCTTCACATACACATAACAGACCAAACAGCAGTTTTTGCCGGTGAGTTAGCCCAGAATCTTTTGCAGCAGGCTGCGTTGATAGTGGAAACTGAGCTGTTCAGGTTTATCCAGTTTGGCAAAGGAAAACTGGAAATCATCCCGATGATAATCAACGTAATCATACACCTGGCTCAAGGTGATTGCTCTCCTGGGGCAGACTTCCTGGCAGAAGCCGCAAAAGATGCAGCGCAATTCATCAATTTTGAAATCTTCGGGATAGCGTTCCCCGTTTTCCGGCTCATAAGGGACCACCTGAATGCACTGGGCCGGGCAGACAGCGGCGCACAACCCGCAGGCTACGCAGAGAAGCTGTCCCTGGCTATCCCGCTCCAGGCGGTGCAGTCCCCTCCATCTTTGGCTAACCGGCCGTTTTTGCTCCGGATATTGAAATGTTTTATGTTTGGACAGCAGGTTTGTAAAGGTATACTGCAAACCCTTGAGTAATGGAGTGACATATTTCACTTTGCCGCTCCATTTGTCTCTGACCCGGAGAATGTCTTTGTCTTGCATGGGCTACTCCACTGTTCCCGTCTCTATCTCTGTGGCCAATCATTTGAAGTGATCCGGTCTGATTGAATGCCAAAGTCCTGTTACATGGCCAAAAACAAACCGGTGACCAGGATATTGATGATGGCCAGGGGCATGAGAAATTTCCATTCCAGCTTCATGACCTGATCGTAGCGCAGCCTGGGGAATGTGGCCCGCTGCCAGATGCAGAAGAAGACCACAAGCAGGGTTTTGATAAAAAACCAGAGCACGCCGGGGAGGAAGGGACCGTGCCAGCCCCCCAGGAACAGCGTGGTGACCAGGCATCCAAACACAAAGAGATGCGTATACTCCCCAAAGAAGAACAAAGCGAACTTCATGCTGCTGTACTCCACATTGTAGCCGCAACAGAGCTCGGCTTCTGCCTCCGGCATGTCAAAGGGAGTCCTGTTCAGCTCAGCCAGGCCGCTGATGATGAAGATGATAAAAGCTACAGGAGCCAAGACGATGTTCCACATCCCGGCCTGGGCCTGGACAATGTCTACCAGGCTTAAGGAGCCGGAGAGCATGACCACGCAGATGACAGCAAAGGCCATGGACAACTCGTAGCTGATGATGATGGCTGCAGCTCGCAATCCGCCGGTATACCCGTACTTATTCCCGGAGGACCAGCCCCCGAGCATACCGCCGTAGGCCCCCAGAGTACCCAGGGCCAAGATGATCAATATGCCCACATCCGGATTGGCCAGATAGAGGGTAATCTCCCGGCCCATAACGGAAATGGCCGGGCCAAAGGGAATCAGGGCCAGCATGATCATGGGCGAGGCAATGCTGATGACCGGTGCTAAATAGAAAATTGAGCGTTGGGCATTTTGGGGTATGAGGTCTTCTTTGAGAAAGAGCTTGATCCCGTCGGCAAAAGGCTGCAGCAGTCCCCAGTAGCCGACCCGGTTCGGTCCGTGGCGAAATTGTATAAAGCCCAGTATCTTGCGTTCGGCCAGGGTCAGATACGTGACCACAAGCATGCACACGCTGACTATGATCACGGTCTTGATCATGGTGATGACCATCAATTCCAACATGGACCGTCCTCCTTAGGCGACTTTCTGGATGGAGACCGCACAGACCTTGAGTTCCGGAATCTTGGCCCCAGGATCCAGGGCGGCGTTGGTCAGGGCATTCACAGGGGATTCCCGGAAATGAAAGGGGACAAAGACCACCCCGGGGATGGGCCGGTCGCATACCCAGGCCTTGACCTGAATTTGCCCCCGCCTGGAGGCAATGGCTACCATCTGGCCATTGCTTATTCCCAAATCTTGGGCATCCCGGGTGTTGATTTCAGCAAAGAGTTCAGAATACAGCTGGGACAACCCTCGTCCTTCCCTGGTCATGGTTCCGGTGTTGTAGTGCTGAAACACACGCCCGGTGCTCAAGATGTACGGATACTCTGCATCCGGCTGTTCCGCAGAGTCCTGGTGCTCTACCTGGCTGAATATTCCGCGGCCCCGGGCGAAGCTGCCCATGTGGAGGATGGGAGTTCCTGGATGATCCTTCTCCGGGCAGGGCCAGATCAAGGACCCATGATCCAGCCTTTCTTTTGTTATTCCGGAATAATGCGGTGTAAGGGCATTGATCTCGGTCAAGACCTGGGAAAAGTCAAATTCCATTGGCCTGTCCAGTCGGGAAGCAATCTGGGCAATGATCCAGGCCTGATCTTTGGCCTGGCCTGGCGGTTGGACAGCCTTGCGCACCCTCTGCACCCGGCGTTCAGAATTGGTGAATGTCCCTTCGGTTTCTGCAAAACAGGTTGCGGGCAGGACAACGTCGGCCTTGCGTCCGGTTTCAGTTAAAAATATGTCCTGGACAACCAGCAGGTCCAGCTTGTCCAGGGCTTCCTGGACCTGGGACTGGTTGGGATCAGAAAGAATGGGATTTTCGCCCATGACCAGCAAGGCCTTCACTTGGCCAGTATGGGCGGCTGATATCATTTCTGAGGAGGTCAGACCCGGGTTTTCTGGAAGTGAAGATATCTTCCAGGTCTTTGCAAACCAGGAGCGGACTTCCGAGTCTGTCACCGCTTGATATCCTGGCAAAAAGTCAGGCAGAGCCCCCATGTCGCAGGCCCCTTGCACATTGTTTTGACCGTGTACCGGATAGATCCCGCCTCCCTGAACCCCCACATTGCCGCACAGCATGGCCAGGTTGGCCAGGGACTTGACGTTGTCTGTGCCGCAGATGTGCTGATCAATGCCGCTGGCAAAAAGGATGGATCCCGGATGATGCGCTCCATAGAGATGCGCGGCTTCTTCCAGATCTTGAGCCGGAATGCCGGTCAGGGAGGACACATACTCCGGGGTGTAGCGCTCCAGTGTCTCTTTGATCTCTTTGAACCCGCTTGTACGTTGCTTGATATAATTTACATCGTGCAGTTTGTCTCGGGTAATGATGTGCATCAACCCGTTGATCCAGGCGATATCCGTGCCTGGCTTGGGTTTGAGCCATATATGGGCATGCTCGGTCAAACGGATCTGCCGGGGATCAGCAACAAGGAGTTTCGCGCCGTGCTTGCGCACTGCTTCAAGCACATAATGAGCAAATATGGGGTGGTTCTCGGTGGTATTGGATCCTGTGACCATGATAATCTTGCTGTGCAACAGATCGGTGATCGGATTGGTCATGGCCCCAAGGCCAAAGGCAGTGCTCAGGCCGTCCAGAGTGGAGGTATGGCAGTAACGGGCGCAATGATCCACATTGTTTGTGCCCAGCCCAGCCCGCATGAGCTTTTGGAACAGGTAGTTCTCTTCATTCGTGCACCTGGCCGAGGCCAGT
Organism: Desulfovermiculus sp.; assembly: GCA_041686195.1. Classification (GTDB taxonomy): domain Bacteria; phylum Desulfobacterota; class Desulfovibrionia; order Desulfovibrionales; family Desulfothermaceae; genus Desulfovermiculus. Next base: position 57,894 of record JAWLEI010000002.1, on the reverse strand, counting down.
CCCCCAATGCTGCTTGGGCCTGAGTCGGCCTTGATTCTCTGCAAGCGGGACGCAACCAGGGCCAGGGCCTCATCCCAGGAAGCTTCCTGCAGCTGGCCGTTTTTCCGGACCAGGGGAGTCGTCAGCCGGTTTGGGCTGCCGATGAATTCATAGCCAAAGCGTCCTTTAGCGCACAAGCTGCCGCGGTTGACCCCCATGTCTTCATGAGTGGTCATTTTGATAATCCGATTCCCAAGCACATTGAGCTCAAGCTGGCATCCGCAGCCACAGTAGGTGCAGGTGGTCTGGACCCGGTTCTCCAGCCAGGGACGGCCTTTGTACCGGCTTAAGTTCTCAGTCAAGGCTCCGGTAGGGCAGACAGCCAGGCATTCGCCGCAGGAATCGCAGCGCTGGGGATGAAAGGGGGCAATACGGGCCTGGTTGCCGCTGCCTTGAAGAGCAATCGCTCCGATACCGAGAACTTCATTACAGGCGGTCACGCAGCGCAGACAGAGGATGCACCGTTCCGGCCAATACCGGATATTGGGTGTTGGATACTCCGGCACTGATTGATCTGGCTTTGTGGTCATAGGCACGTGCCGTACACCGTATTCATAGACCAGATCCTGCAATCGGCATTCACCGCCCTGATCGCATATCGGGCAATCATGATGTCCGGTATACATGAGCAGAGCCAGGATTTCCCGTCGAGCCTCAATGACCCGGGGAGAATGGGTTTGGATATGCATACCGGCATTGGCTGGAGTAGAACAAGCTGGCAGGAGTTCTGTTGCGCCTTCAATTTCCACCACACAGACCCGGCAGGATTCAATGGGTTCCGCCCGGCGCATATGGCACAGGGTGGGAATGGCTACGTTGTTCTCACGGGCTGCCTCAAGAATCGTCTGCCCTGGAGTGAACGAGACTTCCTGTCCATTGAGGTGTAGTGTCTGATCCATATCATGCCTCGATTATGCAGTGTGCTCGAGCGTTAAGCGGTGTATTGCGTATGGGTGTCACTGGCTCATTCCTACAAAGCCTGGGTGCACAGAGATCATCCTTCCGGGGGTGTTTCAACGGCCGCCAGGCCGATCCGGTAGCACCGCAGGCAACGGGTCGCTTCCAGCAGGGCCTGGCCTTCATCAAAGCCCCCTTCAACTTCATCAAAGTGGGTAATACGTTCCTCGGGGTCACAAGCGGGTTGGCGAGCCCGTTGTTTGTTGCCTTTAAAAAGCATTTTTTCAAAAGGGTAAAAGACGCTCAACTGCTGAATATAGTTTTCCATCTGATCCTGGGCATCAGGAATGCACTGTCCGGTTTGCAGATATTGATCAATATACTTGGCCCCTTTCTTGCCAGCGGCCAGGGCGGCAATAAGCGTGGCCGGGCCGGTGATGCAATCCCCGCCGCCAAAGATGTCCTTTTCTGTGCTCTGAAAGGTAATGGGATCCACCACCAAAGTTTTCCACCTGGTTAACTCCACGCCCTGCTCTTCCGGGAGGACGCAATCCACGACACAGGTCTGGCCAATGGCCGGGATGATGGCATCGCATTCCAGGACAAAATTTGATCCCTCAACCGGTTCCGGACGCCGGCGTCCAGACTCATCGGGTTCGCCGAGCTCCATACGGAGGCACTCCAGTCCACTGACCTTTCCGTCCTGAGCCAGGATCTTCACCGGTTGAACCTGGTAGTGGAAGTTGACCCCTTCTTCCTGGGCCTCTTTGATTTCCACTGGATCGGCGGGCATTTCCTTCAAAGTCCGGCGGTAGACCAGATTGACGTCTTCAAAGCCCAGGCGCAGGGCCGAGCGAACGCAGTCCATGGCCACGTTTCCGCCCCCGATGACCACGATCTTTTTTCCTTCCAGAGGCCGCTGTCCCTGGGCGATAATGCGCAGGAACTCGACCCCGGTCATGAAGCACTGATACCCGGCATCTTCGCCTTCGCAGCGCATGCTGGCAGATTCCGGGGCTCCGGCCCCGACGAAAACAGCCTGAAAACCCTGCTGGCGAAGATCATTGATGGTTATATCCTGACCAATAGAGGTATTGTAGGTAATGCTCACTCCCAGTTTTTGGATGAATTCGACTTCCCGGCGCAGGATGTGCCGGGGGAGCCGGTAGTCCGGGATGCCGACGGCTGCCATGCCCCCGGGTTCAGGAAGTGATTCGTAAATAGAGCAGGCATATCCTCTCTGGGCCAGATAATAGGCGCAGGACAAACCGGCCGGACCGGCCCCGACAATGGCTACAGGGCCCTTGTCCTGACCCTGAGACGAAATCTGCTTCGGGCTGGCCTCCGGGCTGCGGGTCAGTTCATAATCGGCCACAAATCGCTTCAAGGCCTTGATGGCGATTGGTTCATCCAGCTTGGTCCTCCGGCAATTCATCTCGCAGGGGCGGACACAGACCCGGCCGATGGTTCCGGGCATTGGGCAGTCGTTGCGCACCACGTCCAGGGCTTCTTTGTATTGTCCCAGGCGGATCTTTTCCACATAGGACGGGATGTCCAGATGAGACGGACAGGCATTGGTACAGGGAGCAGTGACCAGGGAATGATATGTGCCCCGGGGGAGAGGCTGTTTCTGGGCCACGGCCTGTTCAAACTCCTGTCGGTAATGGGTGAGGGCGTCCAGGAGGGGGCGGGGTCCGGTCTCTCCAATCCCGCACTTGGCGGTGTTTTTGACCAATTGGGCCAGCTCACTCAGCTGATCCAGATCTCCATTTTGCCCCTGTCCGGCGCATATGCGCTCCAGAATGTCGGCTATCAAGGCAGTTCCCAGCCGGCAGGGGAAACATTGACCGCAGGACTCCTGCTGTACCCGCTGCATATAAGCCCGGCACATATCGACGATATGGACCTCGTCTTCCCAGATAAGAAAACCGTCCCAGCCCATGAAAGCCTTGAGCTTTCCCTGGTTTCCGAGGGAGTCTGGAATTGCGGTAACATCGGTTTTCTCTGATCCGCGCGTCCATTGGCCCCAATTGGAAAAAATCAGTTTGCGCTGCATAGACATATGCTCCATTGCCTAACGATCCACTTCGCCCAGCACGATATCGATGCTGCCGATAAGGGTGATGACATCAGCGATCATGTGTCCCTCAATGAGATAGGGCAGGGCGCTGACCAGATAATAACACGGAGACCTGATCTTGAGCCGGTAAGGATGGGTATCACCATTGCCGACCAGATAGAAACCGAGCTCCCCTTTGGCTCCCTCTACAGCGTGGTAGGTCTCGCCCGGAGGCAGGGCAAATCCCTGGCTGGATATTTTGAATCTCCGGATAAGGTCGTCCACATTCTGGCTCACGGCCTCCAGATCTGGATTGGACGTCCACGGGTTATCGGCCATGATCGGCCCTGATGGCAGGTTTTCAATGGCCTGCTCTATGATACGCACGGACTGGGTGAACTCTTCCATACGCACCAGATACCGGTCATAGGAATCCCCGTCTTCACCAATCGGGATTTGAAAATCGAAATCGCTGTAGCTGGAATAGGGCACAGATTTGCGGACGTCATAGGCAACTCCGGACCCTCGAAGGCTGGGGCCGGTCAGGCCGTAGTTTAAAGCTGTATCCGCGCCAATAACTCCTATGCCCTTGGTCCGCTTCATCCAGATGGGATTTTCGGTCAGCAGTTGGTGATAGCCGTCAATGGCCTTGGGCATTTTCTGAACATACTCCCGCACTTTGCGGACAAATTCAGAAGTGATGTCCTGGGATACGCCCCCAATCCGCAGGTAACTTGGGGTCAGGCGGTATCCGGAAGCCTCTTCTGTGATATCCATGGCCAGTTCCCGATCGGCAAAGGCGTAGAATATGGGGGTCATGGCTCCGATATCCAGGGCGTGCGTGCCCAGCCAGAGCTGATGGCCCATGATCCGGGACAGCTCAGACATAATTACCCGAAGATATTGAGCCCTTTTGGGCACTTCGATGCCCAGGAGTTTTTCTACAGTCAGACAAAAACCGAGGTTGTTGACTGAGGCTGCTGCGTAATCCAGGCGATCGGTCAGGGGGATGATCTGCTGGGCTGTCTTGTATTCAGCCATTTTTTCGAAACCGCGATGCAGATATCCCACATGGGGCTGGGCCCGAAGGACTGTTTCACCTTCAAGCTCGAGTTCCAGCCTCAGCACGCCGTGAGTAGCCGGGTGATGGGGCCCCATGTTCAGGAGCATGGTCCGTGTTTGTGTGCTCATGATCACTCCAGCGCGTTTGGAATCTGGCAGGGCTGGTCCAGGTCCCGGGAAAATGCCGAGTTGACCTCCAGGGTCTGGAAGTCAAAATCGTCAACGTCGTAGTTTCCGTGCAAGGGGAAGTCCTTTCGCAGTGGATGGCCTTCAAAGGAGTCCCAGGTCAGAATGCGGCGCAGGTCCGGGTGGTTGTCGAAGGGTATACCCATAAGGTCATAGACCTCCCGTTCCCCCCAGTTGGCGGAATGCCATATCGCAGAGACCGAAGGAACCGACTCCCCTTCGGGCAAGGGGAGGTGGACCACGAGCCGGTGTTCATTGTGGATTGAAAAGAGGATGTACAGCAGATCAAAACGTGGGGTCTGTGGTGTCCAATCAATGGCTGTGACGTCTGAGAGGAGTGTGTAGCTTAAGTGCTGCTCGTCACGTAAAAAACGCATCACCGAGAGGAAATCTTCCCCCCGGGCACTCAATGTGAGATGGAGCTGTCCGAAGGGTTGGTCTGAAGAGGCCACGGCCTGGGGAAAGGCTTTTGAGATGGTGGCCAATACCTGGTTATTATCCATGCATACTTCTCCTACCCTGAATGTTACCTGCCCTGAGGCCTAAGCCGATTGCTCCTTGGTATCCTGGCGCATGTCCAGGCGCTCGGTCTTGATTTTTTCTTGCAGGGTCATTAAGGAGGCCAAAAGGGTTTCCATGCGCGGGGGGCATCCCGGGACATAGATGTCCACCGGTATGATCTTGTCCACTCCCTGTAGGACAGCGTAACTCCTGAACTGTCCTCCGGAGCAGGCACAGGCTCCCATGGCTATGACCCATTTCGGCTCAGCCATTTGCTCGTATACCCGTTTGACCTGCGGGGCCATTTTCATGGTTACTGTTCCAGCCACTATGAGCAGATCCGATTGGCGAGGTGAAGGACGGAATACCTCAGCCCCGAACCGGGCCATATCATAATGCGGCATCATGGTGGCCATCATTTCCAGGGCGCAGCAGGCCAAGCCGAAAGTGCAAGGCCATATAGAGTTCTTGCGCGCCCAGTTGACTACAGTGTTGACACTGGTCACAACCAGATTGTCGCCGTGCAGATGTGATTCTAGTCCCATTCCAAGGCTCCACTTTTCCATTCATACAGGAAGCAAACCAACAAGATGCCGATGAAGAGCAAAACGCCGAAAAAACCGGTCAATCCAAGGCTTCCCAGGTGTACTGCCCATGGATAGAGAAAAACGCATTCCAAATCAAAGATTAAGAACAAAAGGGCTACGACATAAAACTTGATGGGGGTTTGCATGTACAAAATGCCCTCACTGGGCAGACCGCACTCATACGACGCTTGCTTTTCAAAGGTCGTCCGGCGTGGGCCAAGCAGCGAAGAGAGCAGGACAGTAATCGCTCCAAAAGCTGCGGCAATGATTATCAGATAGGCAATAGGAATGTATTCCAAGAGCATGAGCAGTCCTCCAGGGGATACAAGTGCACAGAGCAACCCTTCAGGTAGAGCTTGTGAAAAGCTGAACTAGCACGGCCTTGGTATCCAGTCAACCCCTGTTCTGAAAAAAAAGATCTTTGTGCGAAAATACCAAAAAAAAGCACATGGAGCACATCTGGCACAAATAGATTTTAAGGGGTGAGGGTTGCAAAACCTGAAGATGCAGGTAAGAGTCTGGGAACACGAATTATCTGCCAGCTTTCGAAAAGGAGGAGCTTATGAATTGCAAATTATATTGGAATGTTGCATAACAAAATATGTTTTTTGCATCCCAGCCTGCCCTTTTTGAGGCGGATACAGACTTGGGTGTTGGTTTTGGAGATGTACCGGGCATAGATCAGGATGGGGATTAATACACAGGCGTGAGATATGTGATGAGCAAAATTTGCGGCGTTCTCTTTGACTTTGACGGCACATTGGCTGAATTGCATATTGATTTTGATCATATGCGCAGACAAGTTGCTGAATTGGCCTCCTTGTTCACTGGGACGGATGTTCACCCTCCGGGCGTTCCGGTTCTGGAATGGATTGATGAATTGGCCCGCAGCATGGCCAGGGAGTTGCCGCAGGAGGAGGTCTTGGAGTTTCAAAGCAGGTGCAGGCTCCGGCTGGTCGGATTGGAGATGAAAGCAGCCAAAAAGGGAAAGCTGTTTCCGTATTCCCGGGGAGTGTTGGCCGGTCTGCGCGAGATGGGAGTCAAAACAGCTGTGGTCACCCGAAACTGCACCGCAGCAGTGCAGACTGTCTATCCCCAGATACTTCGGGAAGTGGATTGTCTCTTGGCCCGGAACGATGTGCTCCGGGTCAAGCCTGATCCCGAGCACTTAAACTGCGCAGCCGATCGTCTTGGACTGCACAGCAGGGAATGCTTGATGGTCGGCGACCATTGGCTGGATATAGTAGCAGCCCAAAAGGCAGGTATGCGGAGTGCAGCTGTGCCTACCGGGAACGTAAAAGCTGCTGAACTGGCTGCGTGTGAGCCGGACTTTGTTGCCCCGGAAGTGCTTGGTTTGGTACAGGAACTCAGTCGTTCGGGTTTGCTGGCTGCTGGTCGAAATTCAGGTGAAAGGTCAGCTTTGCCTCCGGCAAATCTGACATAGTTTTGCCCAAAGCGGGCAAAAAGAAAAAATTTGCCGGATTGATCAAGGATAAAACTGGGAACATCTTTCTCTTATGGCTACGGCAATGCTCTTATCATCCCGGCATGTTGCAATGGAATAGTCTGGCAAGTAAGTGTTTAGTTTCATGCCAGATATTCCGAATAATGTCGCTCTCCGGCCTTGACTTCATGCAGGCTGCACTTTGCAGCTCGGGCAATTCTTGCGGAGCTCGTTCCCCGGGTGGGCAGTAAAGGCACTCTGTTACTTTTAGAGTTTCGCATCTCTTAGGCAATATGCTATAGGCCTTGTTTCTGGTTCCCCTCCTTGCGGCCGCTTTGGGCCGGAGGGAGGGGACAGGGGAGGGTTCTTTCAGGGATATGTCAGACGAGACACGATTCGAGTGGGCTGCGACTCATGGGGAACAATGTACACTTTTGTCCCATACGGATTCATGAGTTGACTGGGGCGTACACAGTGCATAATTATTCCCACATGTCCTGTTCACATATCCAGATTCTGGTGAGTGTGTTTTTTATGACCAGTATTTTATATCAAACTGAAATTAATGGTGAGAGGAGATTTCAGCGCAGCCAAAGGAGGCGCTGAGTTATGGACAACCAACTGCTCTGGAGGGTGAGATGTGTCTAGCAGTTCCAACCCGGGTCACGGCAGTGGAGGACCAAAAGGCCGTATGTCAGATCCATGGCGGGCAGACCACGGTAGAAGCTTCTCTCTTACTTTTAGATGAGGAAGTACAACCAGGTGATTATGTCTTGCTCCATGCTGGATTCGCCTTGCGTAAGCTTGATGAATACGAAGCCAGGGAGACCCTGGATCTGTTGCAGGAGATGGCTGAAAAGGAGAGTCAGGGGTCAGCGCCGCCGCTGGCCGCAGCCGCCCAGATTTGATCAAGAAAGAAACTTTGAGTTACCTCCTCCGTCATTCCGGCGAAAGCCGGAATCCAGAATAAAAATTTAAGAGCTGGACCCCGGCCTACGCCGGGGTGACGGAAAAAGCAAAATCTAGTTTCATACGAGCTTTGCTCCGGCAAATCTGAAATATTTTTTGCCCCAAAGCGGGCAAAAAGAGAAAAATTTGCCGGGTTGATCAAGGATGACACATGGGGTTTGCCATGTAGGGGCGAATAATTATTCGCCCTCTTGTACATGGGCGGACACCCAGTGAAACGCCCTAACGGGCAAGGTTTCACCAGGCAGGCAAGGTCCGCCCCTACGGCTGTTACCCCAGCCGTGGATGAGTTCGTAGGGGTGAAGCTTGTCTTCGCCCACAAGGCCGAGCAGAGCGAGGCATGAATATTCTTTCTGGATTCTCGATTCATACGAGCCAACGAGCGCTTGTGAAAAGCGTCACAAGGTATGGCTCGACCATATTGAGCATCAGGCCGGGTGTTGGATGCATGAAGCCTCTTAAGGGTGGAAGCCAATGAAGTATATTATTTTTGAGGACTTTGGAGGAGAAAAGACTCCAATCCTGTTTCCGGATCGGATCTTGCATGAAGAAATGCGGGATCAGATCCCTTATGCCCGCGTTCTCTCAGCTGGACACGTGGTATTAAGAGAAGGAAAATTTGAATGTCAGGGGCGGGCCAAGTCCTTGAATGTTCAGGCCCGGCCAGAAGACAGTGCGGTGATCTCCTTGCATTTTCAGGAGGAAATGAGGAGGTAACCAAATCGCACCCCGGTTCCTGTAAATGTATGTACATGTCGTTGCTCTTGATGGTGGCAGTTATGTGCCAACAAGAAAAAAACATGTGCCAACAAGGAAAAAAATGGAGGAGAGCATATGCCCAGCCGAATCATGAGGCGTGTTATTGGAATGAGTGCAGTTTTGATCATGTTTTCCGCTTTTGCTGTCCAGGCTGAACTGCCTCAGTTTACGGAACTGGCCGATAAGGCCGGGCCAGCTGTGGTCAATATCAGCACAGTCAAAGAAGTGGAGACCACAGACCAGATGCAGCGTTTTTTTGAACATTTTCAACGCAAGGGCTCGCCCTTTGAAGATTTTTTCGATCAGTTTTTCGGCGATATGCCGGAAAAAAGACGGAAGCAGGCCCTGGGCTCAGGCTTTATCGTATCTGAGGACGGATATGTAGCCACTAATAATCATGTGGTGGAAAAGGCCGATGAGATTAAGGTCGTGCTCCAGGGAGGCGATGATTCATATCAGGCTGAGGTCGTGGGTCGCGATCCAGAAACAGATCTGGCCCTGCTCAAGATCGATGTGGACAGGTCGTTGCCGGTCCTTGAATTCGGTGATTCAGATGAGCTTGAGGTAGGCGAATGGGTTTTGGCTATCGGCAATCCCTTTGGCCTGGACCATACGGTGACAGCTGGCATTATCAGTGCCATGGGCCGGGTGATCGGGGCCGGGCCCTATGATAACTTCCTGCAGACAGATGCCTCCATCAATCCGGGAAACAGTGGAGGACCGCTTTTGAATATGGACGGCGAGGTGGTGGGCATCAATACAGCCATAGTGGCCAGCGGACAGGGAATTGGCTTTGCTGTCCCGGGCAACATGGCGGAAGAGATTATAACTGAACTCAAGGAACACGGACAGATCAAGCGGGGCTGGCTGGGCGTAACCATCCAGAATGTGAATGAAGATGTGGCCAGGGCTTTGGGTCTTTCCAAGGACAAGGGAGCGTTGGTGGCCTCGGTCCGTGAAGGCGAGCCGGCAGCAAAGGCGGGCATTGAGCCTGGGGATGTGATTGTGTCCGTGGATGGAGAGTCAATCGAGGACGCAAATGATCTGACCCGGGTTATCGGCTCTCTGCCCCCGGAGGATACGATCAAGATGACCATCTGGCGCAAAGGGCAGGTCAAAGAGGTCGACGTCACCCTGGGCGAGAGACATAAACAGATGGCTCAGGCTCGAGGCCAGGAACCCTCCCAGCCCGATGATGCCGAAGCCCTGGGCATGAGCCTGGAGGCAGTGGATGAGGAGACGGCTCAATCCTTGAATCTTCCGGCAGTCAGGGGGTTGGTGGTCACTGATGTGGCCCGGGATTCCAAAGCGGCCCAGGCCAATATCCAGCGTGGAGACGTTATCCTGGAGGCCAATGGGCAGGAAGTTAACAGTGTTGAGGACTTGACCAAGGTATTGAAAGGGGATGCGGCTGAAAAAGGCGTCATTCTCCTCCTGGTTGTCAGACAGGGACAGGCCCTGTATCGAACCATTCCCCTGAACAAGTAGCTGCCCAGACCTCGAAGTGTCAGATTTCAGCGCCGCCAGCGGCGGCGCTGAAATCTGAACACCCTGGATAAACAAGAAAACGGAGTTCTACGCTATATCTTTGCATCAACCAGGCAGATACTGCCAGAAAGCAACGATGTCTTTATGCCCCAAACAATTACCCTTGACACCGGGTGCAAGGCCAATCTCTATCTTCGTATCCTCGGACGTCGGGAGGACGGGTATCATGACCTGCAAAGTCTCTTCGTCCCCCTGGCCCAACCCTCGGATCGACTGACCATTGGAGTCACTTCTTGTCCGGGGCTGGTCTTGACCTGCACACACCCGGATCTCTCCGGGGAGGAAAATACAGTACACCGGGCCTATATTGCTTTTACCCGCCAAACCGGCTGGCGGCCGGGTGTATCCGTGCATCTGGAAAAAGATATTCCCCACGGGGCCGGGTTGGGTGGCGGGAGCGCAGATGCAGCCGCCTTGCTCACACACCTCAATGCCATGTGTCCCCAGGAGAACCGCTTGACCCACACGGAACTTCTGCAGGTGGCCCAGGAGGTTGGGGCGGATGTGCCGTTTTTCTTAACCAACACTCCGGCCTGGGTCCAAGGTACTGGGGAGCAGGTCCGGCCTGTCAGCTTGGCTTATACTTCCGCCTGGGTGCTTGTTGTCTGTCCGGATGTACACATTTCAACTGCTGAGGCCTTTCGGGCCTGGGATCAGCTGGTGGGCCAGGAAACCACACATCTGCAGTATATCCCTGAAGGCCATTTTCCCCCGGACGTGTGCAGCAGAGGACAAGTCTTGTGGAATGCTTTTGAGCCCGTTGTTTTTCCGATCCATCCCAAGTTGGCCATGATAAAGGCCCATCTCCTGGGTCTGGGGGCCAGGGGGGCGGTGCTCAGTGGATCCGGGGGGGCACTGGTGGGTCTGTTTTGCACCTATGAACAGGCCATTCGGGCAGCTGATGTGCTGGAAGGTGATGGTACAAAGATTTTTATCAGCCCCTTAGCCTCCTGTGGGGTGATGAACATAAAGAATTGATGTATTAATTCCAAATGGGATGAGGAGCACGCCAGGTGAGGGATGGCCTGCTCCTCAAGCAGCATTTAGTAAATTGCGTCAAATTTACATTTGTCAATGCACGTCATACACTTAATGCACTTTTCACGGTCAATCCAGGCCGGTTCTTTTTTCTTCCACGAAATGGCACCTACCGGGCAATTTTTGTAGCACACCCCGCAATTGGTACATTTTTCCTCGTCCACAATAAAATCCAATAAATCCGGACATCTTTTAGCCGGACAGCGCTTCTCGGCAATGTGCGCTTCGAATTCTTCACGGAAGTATTTCAAGGACGAGAGTATGGGCATGGGTGCGGATTGACCCAAACCGCACAGGGATGTTTCCATAATATAGTGCGATAAATCCTCGAGCTTTTCCAGATCCCCCTGTTCCCCCCGGCCTTCTTTGATCTTGGCCAACAAAGCCAGCAGGCGTTCAGTTCCTTCCCGGCAGGGAGGGCACTTGCCGCAGGATTCATCGTGGGTGAAGTCCATAAAGTAGTGGGACATATCCACCATGCAGGTAGCTTCATCCATGACAATCATGGCCCCGGAGCCCATGATGGCATTGGCCTGGGTAATAGCATCAAAATCCACCGGCAGATCCAGATAGGTATTGGGGATGCATCCTCCGGAGGGGCCACCCAACTGGACGGCTTTGAATTCTTTCTTTTTGGGAATTCCTCCCCCGATATCAAAGATGATCTTTTGCAGGGTGGTGCCCATGGGGACTTCCACCAGACCAATATTCCTGATGTCTCCGGACAGGGCAAAGACCTTGGTCCCTTTGCTTTTATCAGTGCCCACGCTGGAAAACCAGTCTCCGCCGTTGACGATGATTTGTGGTATATTAGCAAAGGTTTCCACATTGTTGAGCAGGGTCGGTCTGTTAAAAAGTCCTTTTTCTGTAGACCTGGGAGGTCTGGGCCTGGGCATCCCCCGCTTGCCTTCGATGGAATGTTGCAGGGCTGTGCCTTCCCCGCAGACAAAGGCCCCGGCCCCCTGGTAGATTTGGAGATGGAAATCGAATCCACTGCCCAGAATATTTTCGCCCAGTAAACCACGTTCCTTGGCTTGATCGATGGCTATGTACAGTCTGCGGATAGCCAGGGGGTATTCCGTGCGGCAGTAGATATAGCCATAATGAGCGCCTATGGCCTTGGCTGCAATGAGCATGCCTTCCAGGACGGCATGGGGGTCGGCTTCCATAATGCTTCGATCCATAAAGGCGCCTGGGTCCCCTTCATCACCATTACAGACCACATATTTGATCTCTGACTGGGCATCTGCCCCGCCCTGCCATTTGATGTAGGCCGGAAACCCGGCTCCACCCCGGCCTCGAATAAAGGACTTTTTAACTTCTTCAATGATTTGACCTGAATCCATCTCCAGCAGGGCCTTGACTGCCCCCTGATAGCCATCCCGGGCAATGTACTCCTCAATGACTTCAGGGTCGATATAGCCCTTATTGCGCAAAGCCCAAGGCTTTTGATGGGCAAAGAAGGGAATATCGTGCTGCACCGGGATGATTTTCTTGGTTTGCGGGTCCTTGTACAGCAAGCGTTCTACCGGTGTGCCCTGGACTATTTGCTGCTCTATAAGTTCCGGTATGTCCTCCGGTTTGAGTTTCTGATAAAAAATGTCATCGGGTTGCAGGACCAGAATGGGTCCATTGGCGCAGAATCCGTTGCACCCGGTTTCAATCACATGCACTCGGTCATGCAGCTTTCTGGATTCAATTTCTTGTAAAAGGGCCTGCTTGACCTCGAGGCTGCCAGTGGAGTGACAGCCCGTCCCTCCACAGAGCATTAGATATTTTTTGTCTTGGAAATTGATACGAGGACTGTATTCAGCCTTTATCCTGTGCAGATCATGTGCGTTTAATCTAGTCATGGCGGCATTCCCTTGCTATGTTGTGCGCTATTCGTATTCTTTGAGGATATTCAAAACTTTTTCCGGGGTGACAGTGCCGTAAGTTTTGTTGTCGATAAGCATAGCTGGAGCCAGACCGCAAGCACCCACACAGCGCAGAGATTCCAGGGTGAATTTGCGGTCCTCGGTGGTATCGCCGTCCTTGAGTCCATAGACCTGCTCCAGGCGACCCAGGACTTCCTTGATTCCTTTGACATAACAGGCGGTTCCGGTACAGGCCTTGATAACGTGCTTGCCTTTTGGTTGTAAGGAAAACAAAGAGTAAAAGGTGGCTATCCCGAAAACGTTACAAGCCGGGACATTTAAGATCCAGGCAATGTAGTCCATGAGTTCCCGGGGCAGCCAGCCGACCACCTCCTGGCACTGGCGGAGAACCTGGGTCACTGCTCCCGGAGTGTCTTTGTTTTCCTCCAGAATACGGTCAATCTGAGTCCACATCTCTTCTGTGATATCCTGATGCTGGGGGCGGAAATAGGTGTAGGTCATAAATATATCTCCTGGATGACATGCAGCCTTTGTTAAAGATCCGCTTTGCTCAAGTACACGGCGCAGGCCTTGAATTCAGGTATGCCGGCGATTGGATCTGTCTGGGGATTGGTTAATACATTGGCCGCAGCCTCGGCGTAATGAAAGGGAATGAAAACCGTACCGGGAACGGCGGTCTTGGAAATATCCAGTTTAGCTTGGATGGAGCCCCGCCTGGAGGTTACCCTGACCATTTCTCCGGCCTGGAGTTGAAGCTTTTGAGCGTCTTCCGGGGCGATCTCCACCAGGCATTCCCGGGCCAGGTCGTTCAGGCCCTTGGATTTGCGAGTCATGGTCCCGGTATGGTAGTGATAGAGAATGCGTCCGGTGGTCAGCCAGAGTGGGTATTCAGTGTCCGGCACTTCCCCCGGGGGGGTGTAATCCTGGGGCTGGATCTGGCCCAGGCCGCAGGTGAAATCCTGGCAATGTAAAATCGGGGTTCCGGGATCCTCGACCGAACAACACGGCCAATGCAGGCCCTGATCCTGGATACGGTCGTGGTTGATTCCAGCGTACTGGGGGCTAACAGCGGCAATTTCCTGCATAATGTCCGCACTGTTCTGATAATCCCACTCCCAGCCCATATGTCTGGCCAGGTCAATAATAATATCGCTGTCCTGGCGGCTGTGACCAAGTGGCTGTAATGCCTTTCTGACCAGCTGCACACGACGTTCAGTATTGGTGAAAGTGCCCTCTTTTTCTGCAAAGGAACAGGCAGGCAAAACCACATCGGCATATTGGGCGGTTTCGGTCAAAAAGATATCTTGGACAACCATGAAATCAAGATTGTCCAGGGCCTTTTTGACATGTTCACTGTCGGCATCGGAAAGCACCGGATTTTCGCCCACAATATACATGGCTTTGAGTTTGCCCTCCAGGGCGTAGGGGATCATTTCTGTTACTTTCAAGCCCGCATTTCCGGGGAGAGCGGTGACTCCCCAGGCTTCCTGCATTTTTTCCCGGTTTGAAACGTCAGTGACCGCCTGATATCCGGAATAGACATTGGGGAGAGCCCCCATGTCGCAGGCTCCCTGGACGTTATTTTGCCCCCGGAGGGGGTTGACCCCTCCTCCTTCCAGACCAATGTGCCCGCAAATCATGGCCAGATTGGCCAGGGACTTGACATTGTCCGTGCCCCGAATGTGTTGGGTAATGCCCATGGTATAGAGGATGCTTGCTGGTTTGGCTCGGGCATAAAGGCGAGCAGCCTGGCGCAGCTTTTCCGGCTCAATACCAGTGACTTGGTACACATATTCCGGGGTATATTTGGCCACGAGCTTTTTGAGCTGGTCAAACCCCTGGGTCCGCTGATCCACAAAGCTTTGATTGTGCAGTCCTTCTTCTAAAATGACCTGCATCATCCCATTGAGCCAGGCTATATCTGTACCCGGGTTCTGGCGCAGCCAGAGGTCAGCAAAATCGACCAACGGTATCCGCCTGGGATCGACAACAATGAGCTGCGCCCCGTGTGCGGTGACGGCCCGTTTGATTCTGTTCGAAAGCACAGGATGACTTTCAGTAGTGTTGGATCCGGTGACCAAAATGACTTCCGCCTTTTCGATATCTTCAATGGGATTGGTCATGGCCCCGCTGCCAAAGACCTGCCCCAATCCGGTAACTGAGGAAGAATGGCAAAGCCTGGCGCAATGATCGATATTATTGGTTCCCAGAACCGCTCTGGTGAATTTTTGGAGCAGATAATTCTCTTCATTAGTGATCCGGGCAGAACTCAAAACTCCGATACTGTCCGGGGAGAGCTCGGATTTGATTTCACTGAGCTTGGAGGCGCAGACCTGAAGGGCTTCTTCCCATTCAGCCTCCCGGAATTGGCCGTTTTCTTTGATCAAGGGTTTTTGCAAGCGCTGCGGGGAATTGACAAATTCAAAGCCGAATCTCCCTTTGACACAGAGGCTGCCCTGGTTGGGCAAGGCATCACTGACTCCGGTGACTTTTTGGATCTGGTTGTCACTGACATGCAAATACATTTGACAACCCACACCACAATAGGGGCAGGTAGTGCGTACTTTGGTGGTCTGCCAGGTCCGAGGTCGGAACCGGGCATCTTTGGGGACCAAAGCCCCGGTGGGGCAGATTTGGATGCATTCCCCGCAGAAAACACAGTCCGAGTCTTTCAGAGGCCGATCGCCGGCAGCTACAATCTTACTGCTTTTCCCCCGATAGCCAAAGCTGATGGCGTTGTTGACCGCAATTTCCTGGCAGGCCCGGACACAACAGCCACAGAGGATACACTTGGAAAAGTCCCGCAGAATGAAAGGGTTTACCGCTTCCATAGCATAGGGGGGAACTTGTCTGGGAAACTTGGTTCCTGGGGCCTGGTACATATAGGCCAGGTCCTGCAGGGTGCATTCACCTGTTGCAGGGCACAACAGGCAATCGTGATTGCCGGAGGACAACAGAAGTTCCAGGGTGGTTCGGCGGGAATTGATGACCCGTTTGGAATCTGTGTGTAAGACGGCTCCCTTGCGGGCCGGAGCATGGCATGCAGTGAGTAGTTTGCCGGACTTTTCGTCTTCCACCACACAGATCCTGCATGCAGCAGCAGGATCCAAACCTTTGACGTGACATAAAGTGGGGATGAATACACCGTGGCGTTCAGCTACTTGTAAGATGGTCTCCCCATCATGGAAAGCCAAAGTCTGGCCGTTCATGGTTAGGGTCTGCTCTTCTGGCATAGTAGTCTCCAATTCGTTGCGCTATCGTACGGTTATGAGCTCTGAAATCCGACCATGACACTTTAAAAACACAAGTGAATGAACTTTAATGAGACAGTTGGTCCCGTTGGAGCTAGAAAGTTAAATTGGGCAGGCTCGTGGATCCAAGTAAGAAAAAAGCCGACCTACGAAGGTATTGACAATATTTGGCGGAATACCCGGATTAAAAACTCAAAGTCATGATTTTTCAAGTAGATATTACTTTACTCAGGCTATTGGATATAAATTGAAATCCAAATATTATACTCTGTTGATAATGTCAAGGTCCAGGGCCGCCTGGTCCAAGGCCAGGTGGCTTGACAAAGAGGGGCAAAACAGATAAACACCCTTTCTGCGCATTTGGGCTTGGGTAAAACATCTTTTCAATTTCTAACATTCATCACATACCATGCTGGGGTGTAGCCAAGCGGTAAGGCAACGGGTTTTGGTCCCGTCATTCGGAGGTTCGAATCCTTCCACCCCAGCCAGTTACCGCACATCCTCACCGCGCAGTCACCGCAATCAAGCTTCCGTTCTCTTCAAGCACAGCTCGTATATCACTTCATATTGCCCGGTGATTTTGCGGTCAAAGCAGGGACAAGGGGCTGCTGATTGCGTACAAACGGCTGGCTGGACAGTGTGCAGGCAGCTGATATCAGGAACTTAAGCAAGCGGACGGGCCATGAAGAGCTATGGTGATTTGAAAATCATTACCGGAAATGCCAATCCCGGGTTGGCTGAGGCGATTTGCAGAGACTTGGAGTGCCCATTGACTCCGTCGCTGACCAAAACTTTCAGTGACGGTGAGATACGTGTGGAAGTCGGGGACAATGTCCGCGGACAGGATGTCTTTGTTATCCAACCCACGTGCAGGCCGGTCAATCGCTCATTGGTTGAGTTGTGCCTGATGCTGGATGCCTTGAAAAGAGCCAGCGCCAAGCGTATAACTGCAGTTGTCCCCTATTACGGATATGCCCGCCAGGATCGCAAGGTTGTTCCCAGGGTCCCAATCAGCGCCAAGATGGTGGCCGACTTCATCTCGGTGGCTGGTGCCCATCGCTTGCTGACTGTGGACCTGCATGCCGGTCAGATCCAGGGATTTTTCGACCTCCCGGTGGACAATCTCTATGCATCCAAGGTTCTCTTGGAATATTTGAAAAATGAAGACAATGAACTGGTGATTATTTCCCCTGACGCCGGGGGAACAGAACGGGCCAGGGCCTACGCCAAGAGGCTCTCAGCTGGATTGGCCATTGTAGACAAGAGGCGGGATCAGCCAAATCAAGCGCAGGCCATGAATATTATTGGAGATGTAAAAGGCAAGACAGCCATTGTGGTCGATGATATGATCGATACGGCCGGGACCATGGTTGCTGCTGCGGATGCCCTGCATGAGCATGGAGCCAGCTCGGTTATGGCCTGTTGTTCTCATCCTGTCCTGTCCGGTCCGGCTATTGAGCGCATTGAGCAATCCAGCTTAAGCAAGGTCCTGGTCACGGACACCATCCCCCTGAGCGAAGAGGCCGAGAAATGCGCCAAGTTTGAGGTGGTATCTGTTGCTCCTCTTCTGGCCCAGGCCATTTGGAACATTCATAGCGAATCTTCGATCAGCACCTTATTTACATGATGCTGCCCAGATCCGAGAAGAGGGCCAAGCTGCAAAAAGACCTTGTACATGGTCATGACGACAAGACTGTCAACATGCCCATTTGATTATACTCTTTTCTGTCATCTGGCCCCTGCCTGCAATTCTGGTTTTTTTTGCAGGCGTTTTGAAGGGGGACCGATTCTTTTTTAAAATTTGTATGCATCCTTAGAATAATGGAGGTCACCTGTTATGGCTCAGCAATACACCCTTGAAGTGCAACGCCGTGAAGATATGGGCAAAAATGCCATGCACCGCCTGCGGAAAAAAGGCTATATTCCTGGTGTGTATTATAACAATCAGGAAGGGGAGAACATACCCATCCAGGTTGTTTATGGACAATTTGAGCGGATTTTGGCCAGGGCCCAAAAGAGCAATGTCATTGATCTGACCATAGCCGACGGGCAGAGCAAAATAACCCGGCCGGTGCTTATCTGGAAGGTTCAGAACCATCCGGTCAAAGATCTTTTTCTGCATACAGATTTCATTGGCGTTGATCTCAAGCAGGAAATGGATGTCGACGTCCAGGTAACAGTGACCGGTCAGGCCAAGGGTGAAGCTGAAGGGGGCATTGTCACCATTTACCGGGACGCCTTGTCCGTGACCTGCCTGCCGACCAATATTCCGGACCAGATAGAGATCGATGTCAGTGACTTGGAAATAAATGACTCCATCACGGTCATGAGTTTGCGCCTGCCCGAAGGGGTGGTGGTCAAGGATGCTGAAGAAGACTATGCGGTAGTGGGTGTGGCACCCCCGGCTGCCGAAGAAATCATCGAAGGCGAGGGCGCTGAAGAAGGCCTGGAGGGCGAAGAAGGCCAGACCGGTTCTGAAGGCTCTGAGGAAGAAAGATCCGAGTAAGGTTTTGCATTTCCAAGTTATCGTGAATCTCCACAGGGGCCTGAGGCCAATCGATCACGAGGCCTGAGGTCAAAATTCCTTTCTGGGTCGGCTCCTGGAGCCGACCTGAAGATATATTTTCCGGCCACTTGTTTTTCCATGCCAGCCATTGATTTCTTAATTGCCGGTCTCGGCAATCCCGGCTCCCGATATGTGCGGACGCGGCACAATATTGGATTCATGACTGTTGAGTATTTAGTGCGCTGGGCACAGGCCGGGGTGCAGTCTTTGTCCTGCGGGCGAAGTCAGTCCCGGTGCTGGCTGTGGTCTGGACCGGATGACAAGCAATGTCTGCTGGCTGAGCCCCAGACGTACATGAATTTGAGCGGGAAGGCCCTGCGTTCCCTGTGTCGGGCATACAATGTGCATGCAGACCAGGTGGTGGTCATCCACGATGAGCTGGATCTCACGTTGGGTAAAGTACGCATGAAGTTCGGGGGCGGCCTGGCCGGGCACAATGGCTTAAAATCCATCGCCCAGGAATTGGGCACCCGGGACTTCTACCGGGTTCGCATGGGAATCGGCCGGCCGGAACCAGGGACCGAAGTGACCCGGCACGTTTTGTCCCCTTTTTTTCCTTGGGAACAGGATCAGTTAAGCAATGCGCTGTCCAGGGCAGCCGAAGGCATCCGGCTCCTGTGCATTGAAGGCATGCAGTCCAGCATGAATTACGTGCATGCCGATCAGGATTAAGCTTTTCGCGCTTAATATAGACTCTTTTTTCAGCCTATGTTATATTTAAAAAATCGGACAGTTTTAGATTTTGTCAGGAGGCTGAAAAAAAGTGTTTCACATCAATCAACTTGTCGTTTATCCAGCCCAGGGCGTGGGCCGGGTGGAAGCCATAAGCAGCCAGGAGGTCGGGGGGGCAACCAACGACTTCTATGTGGTTCGGATCTTAAATAACGACGGGACCTTGCTGGTTCCGGTCAAGAATGCAGCCAATGTTGGTCTGCGCACTATCTGCGACAGTGAGTATGGTTCGTATGTTTTGTCCACAATGCAGGACTGGTCAGATTTCAAAGGCTATGCCGGTCAGAATTGGAACCGACGTTACCGGGAGTATTCAGATAAACTCAAGACCGGCCAGCTGGAAGATGTGGCCTACGTCCTCAAAGAACTTATCCTCATATCCCAGGACAAGGATTTATCATTCGGGGAGCGTCGGCTCCTGGAGCAGGCCATGGGACTGATTACTATGGAATTGGCCTGCGCCCTGGGACGAGATCAAAGTGAGATACAAACTGAAATTGAAAACATATTTCACGACGTTTTGAAAAAACATGAGCTGTGAGCCGCGGCAGGCGGGATGTCTTGATCTGCATACCCTCTCTTCACGAGCCGGATTCGCTCATTTTCTCATCACAGCCAGATAGTCAAGCAATACCCCAACCTATTGATAGAATATTCCGCATATCCACATCATACAGAGGCTTTTCCCGTCAGCTTTGCCTCCGGCAAATCTGACACATTTTTTGCCCCAAGGGGGCAAAAAAGAAAAATTTGCCGGATTAATCAGTGATGAAACTGACGAGTACATAGGAGGGACGAATAATTATTCGCCCTCTTGTACCTGGGCGGACACCCAGTGAAATAACCTTCATGGCCTGCCTGGTGATAATCTCTTTCCATGTCATACGCATGCGTGACGAGTGGTCCTGGACTGCCCGGCGGGCATCCTGCATGCGCCATCCATGTCCTGGAAAGGAAGAATGGTGAAACCCCACGTTTCATCCTTGATCAACCCGGCAAATTTTTCTTTTTTTTTGCCCGCTTTGGGGCAAAAAATATTTCAGATTTGCCGGAAGCAAATCTGAACACCATTTAACCAGAACACCTTTGATGGAGAGAGCGTAGTATGGAAAACAATTCCATAATGAATCTGTCGGAAATGAAGAAAAGGTCCATGAACGAGCTCATGCAACTCGCAGCTGAGTATGAGGTGGAAAACCCCAGCAACCTGCGCAAGCAGGAACTCATCTTCGCTATTTTGCAGGCCTGTTCCTCCCAGAATGGAAACATCTACGGCGAAGGCGTATTGGAGATACTTCCGGATGGTTTCGGGTTTTTGCGCTCTCCAATGTACAATTACATGCCCGGCCCGGATGACATCTATGTCTCGCCTTCTCAAATACGAAGATTCGGCTTGCGGAAGGGCGATGTGGTTTCCGGCCAGATCCGACCTCCCAAGGAAGGGGAGCGTTACTTCGCCCTGCTTCGGGTACAGCAGGTGGGGTTTGATCGCCCGGAGCAATCCAAGCGCTTGGTTCTGTTCGATAATTTGACTCCGGTTTATCCAGACGAACGCTTCGTTGTCGAGAATGGGGCGGAGAATTATTCGTCCCGGATCATTGATCTGCTCACTCCCATCGGCAAGGGACAGCGTGGACTTATTGTCGCCCCGCCCCGGACCGGGAAGACTATGCTCATGCAGACAGTGGCCAATTCCATCAACAGCAATCATCCGGACGCCTATCTCATCGTCCTGCTCATCGACGAGCGGCCGGAAGAGGTCACGGACATGGAGCGGACAGTGACCGGGGAAGTGGTCAGTTCCACCTTTGACGAACCGCCGCAGCGCCATGTACAGGTGGCAGAAATGGTTTTGGAAAAAGCCAAACGACTGGTGGAACGCAAGAAGGATGTGGTCATTCTTTTGGACAGTGTGACCCGGCTGGGCCGAGCCTACAACGCAGTGACTCCCTCTTCCGGAAGGGTCCTGTCCGGGGGTCTGGACGCCAATGCCCTGCAGCGGCCCAAACGCTTTTTTGGGGCGGCCCGCAATGTCGAACAGGGCGGAAGCCTGAGCATCATCGCCACTGCCCTGATAGACACTGGTTCGCGCATGGACGAGGTCATTTTTGAAGAATTCAAGGGAACTGGAAACATGGAGATCTATCTCGATCGCTTCCTGGCCGACAAACGGGTCTTTCCGGCCATTGATCTGACCAGATCCGGGACCCGGAAGGAAGAGCTGCTCCTGGCCCCGGATGTCCTGAACCGGGTCTGGATCCTGCGCAAGCTCCTGGCCTCCATGAATTCCATTGACGGCATGGAGTTTTTATTGGAGAAAATGCGGGGAACCAAGAGCAATCAAGAATTCTTGGATATTATGAACAAGTAGGGTGGAGCTGCTGTGACTCGTTGTCGGAACATCCTTGTCTGGACCATGCTCGCAGTCCTGCTCGTCTTTCAGCCCCGGCTGGGAGCTGCTTTCGGGGATTTCGGGATCAAGGATGAGGCCGAACTGGGCGAGAAGTTCGAGATTTTAATGCAGGCTCAGTTCCCGTTGGTCAAGGATCCCTATGTGGTGAACTACATAGAGGGTATCCTGGACCGGGTCAAACAGGCCATGCCTCCGCAGCCCTTTCCTGTCCGTATTCAGGTCATGTTGGATTCATCCATCAACGCTTTTGCCGCCCCGGCCGGATATGTTTTCGTCAATACCGGGCTGATCGAGCTTATGCAGGATGAAGACGAGATCGCAGCAGTTGTGGCCCACGAGCTGGCCCATATCTCGGAGCGCCATATCGCCCAGAATATCGAGCAGTCCAAAAAACTGAGCCTTGTTACCCTGGCCGGGGTGCTGGCCGGCGCTTTGCTTGGGGCCGGCGGATCGGAACTGGGACAGGCCCTGTCCATGGGCTCTCTAGCCGGAGGACAGGCCGCGGCCTTGAAATTCAGCCGGGACGACGAACGCGAGGCGGACCGGATCGGGCTGAGCTTTTTAACCCAGGCCGGATACCAGCCGGAAGCCATGATGCGCACCTTTCAGCGTATGCTGCAGCAAATGCGCATGAGCGGGCAGAACACCCCCCCGGCTTATATGCTCACCCATCCAGGTCTCAATGAACGGATCGGCTCTGTCCAGGACATGGTCGAGAGCTTTCAGTCCAAGCCCCCTTTGGCCCGGGAAGATGCAGATGCCTTGGCCCGGGTGAAAATGCTTCTGGACACCAAGTATTCGCGTCGCCCGGCGCAGAGTTCCCTGCTGCAAAAGGCGGACGATGAGCTGAATTGTCTGCAATTGCTGGGCAAGGGAATCGTCCAGGCCAGGCTGAACCGGATGAGCCAGGCTGAAAAGACCATTCAACAGGCCCTTAACTGCCGGAAAGATCATCCCTTGTGGCTCAGAGAAGCCGGCTGGTTCGCCTTTCAGGCCGGCGACTACCAGCGAGCCGGAGCACTGCTGAATAAGGCCTTGAATAAGGACCAGGACGATTATCTGGCCCGCTATTACCGGGCCCGGGTTCTGGCCGAGACAGGCGCGAGCGCAGAGGCTGTGGACGATCTGGAGCAGGTCTTGCAAGCTGTACCGGATGACTCAGAGGTCCATCAGACCCTGGGCCGCATTGTGGGCCGAAGCGGAGATCATTTTCTGGGCTATTTGCATTTGGGCTATGCCCACCTCTATGCCCACCGCATGGAAGAGACCGCCAGGTTTTTGGATCAAGCCCGGGAGTTGGCGGAAACTGCTGAGCAAAAGGAAAAAGTGCGCCGTCTGGAGGAAATGTATGAACAGCGCAAGGAGATTTTATAACCGGCCGAAAACTTGACAGGACAGCTTGAGAGCAGGTACTGAGCACCATCTGTTGCAACGCGGATTTGGCCCCTGAAACAGACTGAAGCGGCAAAAGGCAGGAAATGATTCTCGCTTCAGCTTTGCCTCCGGCAAATCTGAAATATTTTTGCCCCAAAGCGGGCAAAAAAAGAAAATTTGCCGGATTGATCAAGTATGAAACTGGCGGGTGAGGAGTAGGGGCGAATGATCATTCGCCCTCTTTGGCCAGTCACGCGCTGACATGTCACTGAAGCTCCCGTGGGCAAGGCCAGTGCTGATAAGTTATTTGCTTGTTTCATACGAGAGAGCTGTGATGGGGAATAAACTGCGAGAGGATAGGCGATATTGGGGACATGGACTTTGTATTGTGATTTGGATGAAAGGAGGAAATATGTTTTTTGAAAGTGTTGCCCATGCCATGGGCCAAGGTGCCGAAGCCGGGGGACAGGGAAATCCATTGGTCGCCTTTATGCCCCTGATCATTCTCTTTGTTATTTTTTATTTTCTGCTCATCAGACCGCAGCAGAAAAAAGCCAAAGAACATAAAGAGATGCTCAGCAATCTCAAGCGGGGGGATTCGGTTATAACCGGCGGCGGACTTTACGGCCGGATCAATGCCATCAACGAGGACGTTTTGACCCTGGATTTGGGAAATGGGCAGGAAGTCAAGGTCAATCGGGGCTACATCGCCACAGTAACGGACAGAAAGGTGGTGGATTCCGGAAAAAAAGACAAAAAGGCCAAGGCCGAAGAATAGCCCGCTGAAATATCTAGCCAATTCATGGCTGCCTGGACAGGTAAAGGAAACTCTATGACCGGTTTGCGTTGGCGAATTGTTGTGGCCGTTCTTGTACTCGGTTTGGCCCTGGTCTATGCCCTGCCCTCCCTTTTGCCGGACAAGGGGCCCCTCTCAGCAGTTCTTCCGGACAAAGAGGTCAATCTGGGATTGGACCTCAAGGGAGGGGTCAATCTCATCTTGGGGGTGGACATGGAAAAGGCCATGACCAACACCCTGGACAGGATGGGGGATGAGATCCGTTCTGAGGCCCGAGACAAGGACATCATCGTGTTGAGGCCCCGGGTAGTCGCGGATAACAAGCTGCAATTCCTGCTTTTGGATCCCTCCAGGCAAGATGCCCTGGAAGATCTCATTGACCAGAATTATTCCAAGCAATTGGAAATTGATTCCCGGGAGACCGAGGAAGACAGGACCCGGTATCAGCTGGCCATGACCTCGGAGTACAGGGAAGAACTGCACAAAATGACCATTGATCAGGTCTTGAAGGTCATCCGCAACCGGATCAATGAGTTTGGAGTCACTGAGCCGGATATCCGGAGGATGCAGGACAACCGCCTGCAAGTCCAGCTCCCGGGGCTGGAAGAGGCCGGAAGGGCCGTGGACCTGATCCAGAAAACCGCTCATCTGGAGTTTAAGCTGGTGGATGACGAGACGGATGTGGACAAGGCCGAAGAGGGAGTCCTGCCCCCAGGGAGTGAACTGGCCTTTATGCAGGAGAGGCAGCAGAACGATTCGTCTACTGAACGGCCCATTGTGCTCAAGGAAAAGGTTTTGTTAAGTGGAGAGCATGTGACCAACGCCCAGGTCGCTTTTAACGAGTTCAATCAGCCCTACGTTGCACTGTCCTTTGACCGGCAAGGGGCCCGGATATTTGAGCGGATAACAGGGGAAAATGTTCACGAGCGGATGGCCATTGTCCTGGATGGCAAGGTGTATTCCGCTCCCACTATCCAGGAGAAAATCAGCGGCGGCCGGGCTAGTATCACCGGGCAATTCGACATGGAGGAGGCCCATGATCTGGCCATCGCCCTTCGGGCCGGGTCCTTGCCCGCCCCGGTGGAAATTCTCTCTGAGAACAGCGTAGGGGCCTCCCTGGGCCAGCAGTCAATTGAGCAAGGCCTCCGGTCCATCGTGGTCGGCGGAATTCTGGTCCTGTTATTCATGCTCGTCTATTATGGAATAGGGGGGGTGATTACCGATATCCTCCTGTTCTTGAATATTGTCCTCATCGTAGCTGTTTTGGCCGGATTCGGGGCCACGCTGACCTTGCCGGGGATTGCCGGGATCATTTTGCTCATCGGCATGGCCGTGGACGCCAGTGTCCTGATCTATGAACGGATTCGGGAGGAGCTGCGCAAGGGATTAAGCCCCAGAAAGGCCGTGGATGAGGGCTTTTCCCGGGCCACATTGACTATTGTGGACGCCAATGTGACCACGATTGTGGCTGCGGTCATCCTCTATCAGTTCGGCACCGGGCCTATCCGCGGTTTTGCCGTCACTCTGTCCATAGGAGTAATGGCATCCATGTTTACGGCCATCTTCGTCTCCAGGATCTTTTTTGACCTCTGGCTCAAGCAACGAAAGCCAGGGTCCAGCCTGAACCTGTAATCAGCAGCATTTAGCACAATAAACAGGAATATTTGTCATATGGGTCTTCGCATTATCAAGCCGGATACCACGATAGATTTCATGAGCAGACGGGTCTGGGCCATGTACGCCTCTTTGCTGGTCCTGGCCCTGGGACTAGGGTCCATTGTCCTCCAAGGCGGTCTCAATTATGGGATCGACTTTGCTGGAGGGATCAATATCCAGGTCAAATTTGAGGATGATGTGCAGGTGGGCAAGGTGCAGGCTGCCCTGCAACAGGATGACCTTCCGGATATCAGGGTCCAGCAATTAGGGCTGGAAGGGGGTAATGAGTATCTGCTGCGTATTTCAGCGGAAGGGGCCGACCCGGAAGAAATGCGAACTGAGGTGGATGAGGTCTTGAATCAGGGTCTGGAAACAAAATTTACCATCCAGCGTCTGGAAATGGTCGGTCCCAAAGTGGGGGCGGATCTGAAGAATAAAGCCTTGCAGGCCCTGTTTTATGCGGTGCTATTTATCTCCATTTATATATCCGGACGGTTTGAACAAAAATGGATGACCGCCGGGGTCATGGCTGCCGGACTGCTGACCGGCCTCTACGTGCTCGGGCTCCTGGCTGTACCTTTGGTCTATCTCATTCTGGCCGCCCTGGCCATTACCTTGGGCCTGACCTGGTATCTGCGCCTCAACTACGCTTTAGGCGCGGTTGTGGCCCTGATCCACGATGTGTTGGTCACTGTGGGCATATTTTCTTTGCTGGGCAAGGAATTTGATTTAACTATAGTGGCCGCCTTGCTGACCATCATCGGATACTCTTTAAACGATACCATTGTCATCTACGACCGGATCCGGGAAAACCTGCGGGCCAAGAAGGCTTTGCCCCTGGTCCAGACTATCAATCAGAGCGTGAACCAGACCTTGAGCCGGACCTTGCTCACTTCGGGAACTACCATCATGGTTGTCCTGTGCCTGATCGTCCTTGGCGGGGGGGTGATTCACGACTTTGCCCTGGCCCTGCTCATCGGGATCCTGGTGGGAACATATTCTTCCATCTTTGTGGCCAGTTCTCTGCTCCTGGGCATCGGACCCACTCCAGAGGCAGAGCCGGAGGAAGAAGCGGTCCAGACGGCCTGATATTGAATAGGGGGTAAAAGTCAGATTTCAGCGCCGATGCAGACTGTGACAGCCAGTTTGATCGAGGATGAAACTGACCAAGGGGCTGACCCGGCACTCACCTCCAAGAGAATTTTATACTTTGTAAAAATATTCAAATGGTTAGTGAGTGCCGGGTCGCCCTACGAAAAGAGCTGGGGCCCGGTAGGCCGCCCCTCTCCGAGGGGCTGGCTTCTGGAGCTGAATCAAAGAGGCTGGGTCTCGGAGAGAACCAGCCTACCCGGAAAAGCCGGGCTTCCCAAGGCCGTCCGGCACTCATTGGCTGTTTGAACGTCACTGCAAAATTCAAATGCCCATCCTGTCAGTGAGTGATGGGCAGGCCCTCTTCAGGTTTTGGATCTCGTTTCATACGAGTGTTCAGCAAGAAAAGAATCATAACCCACTTTAAAAGGGATTCTTCACTCGAAGACTCGTTCAGACTTGTCCTGATTCTTTAGAAGGAATGACAAAACACATCCAAAATTTTTTTGCCAGCTTTGCTGCAAAAAAAATATTTCAGATTTGCCTGAGGCAAAGCTGAAACCCGAACCCTTTTTCAGACGAGCATTCATCCATGATCAGAATCAATGAACATTACTTAAAGCTGCAAGCCTCTTATCTCTTTGCTGAAATCAAGAAGCGGGTTGAACAATACCAGGCCGCCAATCCGCAGACCAAGGTTATCAAGCTGGGCATCGGCGACGTCACCCGCGGTCTTCCGTCTGCCTGTATCCAGGCTATGCATGCGGCAGTTGATGAAATGGCCAGGGATGAGACCTTTCACGGGTATGGACCGGAACAGGGGTACCCCTTTTTGCGCCAGGCGATTGCAAAAAATGATTTCCAGGCCCGGGGGGCAGAGATCGAAGCTGATGAAGTGTTCATCAGCGACGGGGCCAAATGCGATACCGGCAACTTTCAGGAGATCCTGGCTCAGGACGTGAAAGTGGCCCTGCCTGATCCGGTTTATCCTGTCTATCTGGATACCAATGTCATGGCCGGCCGCACAGGAGTGGCCCAGAACGGCCGCTACCAGGGCGTGACCTATCTGGAGTCCACCCGGGAGAACGGCTTTATTCCGGATCTGCCCAGCGAGAGCGTAGATCTTATTTATCTCTGCTTTCCCAACAATCCAACCGGGGCAACCATCTCCAAGCAAGATTTGCAGAAATGGGTGGATTATGCCCGGGACCATCAGGCCCTCATTCTTTTTGACGCTGCGTATGAGTGTTTTATCCGGGACGCAAGCCTGCCTCATTCAATCTATGAGCTTCCCGGGGCCAGAGAAGTTGCCGTAGAATTTCGCAGCTTTTCCAAGACTGCCGGGTTTACCGGCACCCGCTGCGCTTATACCGTGGTGCCCAAAGAGTGTCGGGCCTGGACCGGCGAAGGTGCCCGGACTTCCCTTCACGATCTGTGGTTTCGGCGCCAGAGCACCAAGTTCAACGGGGTTTCCTATCCTGTGCAACGGGCGGCCGAAGCGGTTTATACCCGGGAGGGTCAGACTCAGGTCAAAGAGCTGACCGATTTTTATCTGGCCAATGCGGCCGTGATCAAAAAGGAAATGACCAACTTGGGATTTGAATGCGTGGGGGGTCAGAATTCCCCCTATATCTGGATCTTTGGGGGCCGCAGCTCGCGCGAGTTTTTCGAGCTCTTGCTGAGCAAGGCCGGAGTGGTCTGCACCCCGGGAGTCGGTTTCGGCCGCTGCGGGGAAGATTTTATCCGCATTAGCGCCTTCAACAGCCGGGAGAATGTGGAAGAGGCCATGCAGCGGATCAAAAAGGCCTTGGCCTGAGCAGGCGGCAAGGCTGCGATGAAATGGCGGCTGCAGCGAAAAGCTCTGACGTCTCAAAAAAATGAGAGATATACTTCATCTCGTAGGGATAAAATCTTGTTTCATACGAGGGACAATGCACGAAGGTCCAGTCGGAGGACATAAGCCATGCGCCGGACACGAGTTTGGGATGCTTTGCAGGCTGAAGGCCCTGTAGATGAAATTCTGATCAAGGGCTGGGTGCGGACCAGGCGCGATTCCAAGGGCTTCTCCTTTCTGGAGATAAACGATGGATCCTGCCTGCAGAACCTGCAGGCGGTCGTCGATCACCATATTCCAGGTGCACAGACCCTGGAAAACGTTCACACCGGGGCTGCGGCCCGCCTACAGGGCAGCCTGGTCGAATCCCCGGGCAAGGGGCAGCGCTGGGAACTTAAAACAGGGCATATTGAGCTCCTGGGACCAGCAGATCCAGAGTCGTATCCCTTGCAGAAAAAGCGGCACTCAGACGATTTTTTGCGCACCATCCCGCAGATCCGGGCCCGGACCAACAAATACGGGGCCTTGTACCGCATCCGCTCCGAGCTGGCCTGGGCTGTCCATTCCTTTTTTCACCAGCGGTCCTTTTTTTACGTCCACAGCCCGATCATTACCGGTCTGGATTGTGAAGGGGCCGGGGAGCTTTTCCAGGTAACTGCCCTGGACCTGGATCGCTTGCCGCCCAGTACAGAGCGGGATGCACATGATTTTTTCGGTCAAAAGGCCTATCTTACAGTATCAGGTCAGCTGACGGCCGAGGTTCTGGCCTGCGCCCTGGGCAATGTGTACACCTTCGGTCCCACCTTCCGGGCCGAGAACTCTAATACCCCCAGGCACGCAGCTGAGTTCTGGATGGTGGAACCGGAGATGGCCTTTGCCGATCTGGAAGAAAACATGGACCTGGCCGAGGAGCTGATCACCTTTTGTATCAGGCATATCCGCGAGGAATGCGCCCAGGATCTGGAGCTTTTCACCCGCTTTGTGGATAAGGGGTTAAGCGGCACCCTGGATCTGGTCACTGCCGGTCCCTTTGTCCGCCTGCCCTATGCTCAGGCCGTGGCCATTCTGCAACAAGCCAACCAGAAGAAAAAGTTTGATTTTGAACCGGTCTACGGGGCTGATTTGCAGACCGAACACGAACGCTACCTGGTGGAGACCCATTTCCAACGCCCAGTCATTGTCCACGACTATCCCCGGTCCATCAAGCCATTTTATATGCGTCAAAATGAGGATCAGGAGACCGTGGCCGCCATGGATGTCCTCGTGCCCCGGGTGGGGGAGCTCGTAGGCGGCAGCCAGCGGGAAGAACGCCTCGAAGTCCTTGCGGCCAGGATGCGGGACATGGGCCTGGATGAGGAGGAGTACAGCTGGTACCTGGATCTGCGCCGCTATGGCACCGTCCCCCATTCCGGATTCGGCCTGGGATTTGAACGCTTGCTCATGTTCATTACCGGGGTGCACAACATCCGCGATGTCCTGCCCTTTCCGCGTACGCCGAAGAATTTGCAGTTCTAGCACCGCGTCCCGGGAAAAAACCAAGTTCGGTTTTTTTCTCCAAACATATGAGGAGGCGAGGTATGTCCCAAGATGTGCTGAATGTACTGGTCGTTGGGGGCGTGGCCTGCGGTCCGAAGGCAGCAGCCCGGATCAAGCGCCTTAAACCCGAAGCTCAGGTGACCCTGATCGAAAAGTCAGGCCATGTCTCTTTTGGGGCCTGCGGTATCCCCTACTTCATAGAGGGGCATTGCGAGAGTGTGGATGCCTTGTATGAGACCCCGGTGGGGGTCAAACGTACCCCGGAGTTTTTTGAAAAATGCAAGGGATTCCAGGTCAAGACCGAGACCGAAGCCCTGCATATCGACCGGGAAACCAAAAAGGTGCGCATCAAGGAAGGACGAGCCGGCCGGGAAGAGGACATAGCGTACGACAAACTGGTACTGGCCACTGGGTCCAGCCCGATTCAACCCCCTATCCCAGGCATAGACAAGAAAAACATCTGGACCATCAAGACCTCAGAAGATGCCGAAGGGGTGGCTGCTTCCATCGATCCGCCGGAGGGTAAAAAGGCGGTGATTATAGGAGCCGGTCTCATCGGGATCGAAATGGCCGAAGGCTTGAAAGCAC
This sequence comes from Desulfovermiculus sp., assembly GCA_041686195.1. Taxonomy (GTDB): domain Bacteria; phylum Desulfobacterota; class Desulfovibrionia; order Desulfovibrionales; family Desulfothermaceae; genus Desulfovermiculus. The sequence goes on along the minus strand of JAWLEI010000002.1, from coordinate 27,093 downwards.
GCGGCTGTCAGGTGACCATTGTCGAGATGTTCGACCAGATTATGCCCCAGATCCTGGACTTTGATCTGGCCACCCTGGCGGCTAAGCATATCCGGTCCAACGGGGTCCACCTGGCTCTGGGCGAGCAAGTGGTGGGTTTTACCGGCCAGGATGCAGTTACCGGGGTGCAGACAAAAAACACCACCTTTGACGCCGACGTGGTCATACTTTCAGTCGGAGTGCGGCCAAACGATCATCTGGCCCGGGAAGCCAGCCTGGAGTGCCACCCCAAAGGCGGAGTGCGCATCAATTGCCATGGACAGACCAGTGATCCGGATATTTATGCTGGAGGTGACTGCGCGATCAATGACTCAATCATGACTTACCTGTGCGCTGAGCTTTATGTCCCCCTGGGATCAACGGCCAATAAGCACGGCCGGGTGATCGCCAATCATATCTGCGGCCAGACCACCCCCTTTTCCGGGATCATGAGCACCAGCATCTGCCAGGTATTCGGCCTGACCCTGGGCCGGACCGGAATGGGTCATACGCAGGCGGAAACCCTTGGCTATCAGGTGGAAAGCGCCTTGTGGACCGGACCGGACCGGCCGCACTACATGCCGGGCAGTGCTCCCATCGCCATCAAGCTGGTGGCCTCCAAACGCAATCGAACCCTGCTCGGGGCCCAGGTCCTGGGCACCGGAGACGCTGCCAAGCGCCTGGATGTGGCCACAGCAGCAGTGCACTTTCAGGCCACCCTGGACGATGTAGGGGCCATTGATATCAGTTACGCGCCGCCCTTTTCCCCGCCCATTGATCCTTTGATCACCGCCAGCCATGTGCTGACCAATAAATTGGACGGCCTGGCCAACGGGCTGCTGCCCATGCAGGCCAAGGAGATGATGGAGGCCAACACGGACATAGTATTGCTGGATGTGCGCACTCCGCAGGAGTTTTCCGCCATGCGCCTGCCTGACGAGCGGGTGGTGCACATCCCCTTGGGCCAGCTGCGGGACAGACTGCAGGAGCTGCCAAGGGACAAGGACATCCTGGCCTTTTGCAAGGTGAGCATGCGCGGATACGAGGCCCAGCGGGTCCTGCAGGCAGCGGGTTACGAACGGGTGTGGTTCATTGAAGGCGGCCTGGTCGGGTGGCCCTTTGAGGTGGAGATAGGGGGATAAGTTCTGTGTTTGGATTTGCCGGAGGCAGGGCTGAAACCTCGTATGAACTGGACTGAAAAGGCCTGTCCGGCACTCACTTGCAGTTTAAACGTTTTTGCAAAATACTCCGGCATGCCTGCAAGTGAGTGCCGGACGGCCTACTGATGGTGCTTTATTAAGCCCAAGGCTCTGATTATTGCTTGCTATTTTAATACAGGCCTTCCTGAGAAGACAAGGGTGACTCCTGCTACTCCTCCGGTAGGGCGGGCCCGGCACTCACTTTCATTTCAAAAGTTACTATCAAAAACAAACGCCCATTCTCAAAGTGAGTGCCGGGCCCAGCCCTCTTCATGCTCTGTTTCATTCTTGATCAAACTGGCGGTCTGCAGCCAGCGGCGGCGCTGAAACCTGACACCTCTCTTTACTCTCTTTAATACCTCAGCAAAAAACCGATCACCCCCTACCCTATCCCCGGGTATGCACCAGCTCTTCGCACTCTTCATCCGGCAGGGTCATCTCCCATAAGGGAAGTTCGACGAGAAAAACCGTCCCCGGACCGCTGGTGCCGGACTCCATACCGGCCAGGTATTCCTTGGGGGCCGGGCTGAGTACATTGATTCGCCCCCCATGATCCTTGATGATCCCAAAGGTCACGGACAGACCCAGTCCAGTGCCTTTGCCCACCGGCTTGGTGGAGAAAAAAGGATCAAAGATCTTGTCCAGGACCTCCTGCCTGATCCCGGAGCCGGTATCGGCCACGGTGATGGCCACCCGTCTCCTGTGGGCGCAGAGCTTGGTCGAGATTCGTATCTGCCCGTCGCTTTCAACCGCATCAAAGGCATTGTTTAAGAGATTCATCCACACCTGCTTCAGCCGATCCTTGTCCCCCTCAATCTCCGGGATATTGGGATCAAAATCTGTCACGATCTTTACCCGATTCAGGCTGAAGGTATGTTCGACCAGGGAGATGACTTCCCGAATAGACTGGTGGATATCCACATCACCCTTGGTAGTCCCGGATTGCCGGGAAAATCCGAGCAGATCGGAGACGATGCTGCTGCAGATCTTGGTTTGCTTTTCAATAGTCCGCAGGTCCTCGGCTATCTGGGAATTGCTGTCCACGTCATCCAAAAGCATCTGCACATAGCCGAGGATGATCCCCAGCGGGGTATTGATCTCATGGGCCACGCCTCCGGCCAGACGGCCCAGGTCCTCCATCTTCTGGGAATGGATGAGCCGTTCCTGGTACTGCTTGATGACTGTGATGTCCCTGGCGGCCAGCAGGAGACCGGAGATAATGCCCTGATCGTAGACCGGGACCTTGACGATGTGAAACCAGGTCGAGGTGTCCCCCTGCCGGACACTGATCTCTTTGGACAGGGACTGGCCAGTTTGCAGGATCTGCATATCCTCGTGATAGTTCTGGTCTGCTTGATATTCACTGAAGATATCGCTGTCTGTCTTGCCGATGATATCTGATTCACTGAGCCGGAAATAGGAACAAAAGGCCTTGTTGGCCACCCGATAGGTCAGATCCCGGCCTTGAAAGGCGATCATGTCCGGGGTGACGTCCAGGACAGTCTGCAGCAGTTCCTTCTGCCTGGACAGCTCATTCTCAGTGGCCGAGAGTTCCTGGATACGTTCGTTCAAGGTCATGGCCATATAGTCAAAGGCCTCGGCCAGCTCCTGGATTTCATCTCCCACATTGTGTCTGTATACCGGGCAGTCGCGGCAGGATCTCATATTTCTGGGCGCATGGTCCGGGTGATAGATGGGACATAAGGTGCCGCTCACATACCAGCAGCGGCGTCTTGTATCTCCATAGGCCGGGCAATCCGTGGCCTGGCAATCAGTCATTTCCCAGCAATTCTTGGCCAGCTCAGGGGCTGACTGCACCTCCAGGTTGCCCTTGATCATCTCAGTTGCGCATTCAGTCAAGGAATTGATCCGGGAGGTGAATCTGTTGGAAAACCAGGAGGCAACCCCCAGGGCCAGGACAGTTATAGTCCCGGTCAGACCGAAGATGGTCAGACTGAGCCGATTGATCATTTCTTCCAGGCGTTGGCGGTGCAGCCCGAGTCGAACCGTACCTAATCGGCTGTTGCTGATGACAATGGGCTGGGCGATATCGTACAGGGTGCCCTTTTCGGTGCTCACCAAACGCACGCTTTCCTGGTCAAGGTCCTGGGGATGAACATGCAGGAGATCTTCCGGGAAACCCTGATCAAAAGAGTGGACCAGGACCTGGTCGGAGCGGTCCTGGATAAAGGAGTACATGACATCGGAATTGCCGGTATGCACCTCATCGACCAGGCCTTTGAGGCGCAGGAAATCCCGGGCCAGGAGGGGCTCCTCCGATCTGTAGGCCAGGTTGGAGGCCAGGGCAAAGGCCCGTTCCTTATTCTCCTGAATCAGACCGGTGGAGGCGATATGGGTGGTGATCAGGCCCAGGACAAGCCCCAGGCTGAGGATGACTGTGAACAGTCCCAGGTTAAGTTTGGTCTTGAACTTCAGCCGGGAGAGAACAAAGCGGTGCCTACTCAAGCCACTTCACCCCGGTCTGGCTGGCGAGATCCCGGACAGGATCGAACTCCCGGTCCTGGGCCGGGATGATGCGCTGGATATGGCCCTGGGCCAGGATTTCTTGTTCCTGAGGGTTGTTCCGGTCCAGGGCGCAGAGAGCCTGGGTGATCCTGTCCGCAGTGTCGGCATCCAGTCCCTGGCGAACGGCATAGACCCAGCCTGGATAGCGCTTGGTGGTGGCCAGAACGCGAATGGCTGAAAGATCCACCCGGTCCTGCATCAAGTCCAGGGTCCCTTCCCGGATGGACCCGATATCGTATTCGCCCAGGTACACGGCCTGGACCACTTTTTCCTGCTTGCCCCCTGGTCCGGGAGAGAAGTCAATACGCTGGAAATCGTCTTTGTCCAGGCCGTGTTTCTGAAAATAGGCCAGGGCGAAGAGATAGCCCCCGGCCGAGGTAGGGGAGACGGCCATCCAGCGCTTTCCCCGGCAATCCTGGATGTTTTGAATGGCCTTGTTGTCCTCCCGGCAGATGATCTGCCCTCGAAAGGTGGATTTGCCGTCTTGCTCCACTGTCCGGGCGATGGCCTGAGCTTGAAACCGGTCCGCGATCTGGATATAGACCAAGGGATTGGAAAAGGAGATGTCGATCTTGCCCTCGCCCACCATCTGCACGTGTTGGGCAAAGGAATCCGGAAATACCTGGCGGATGGGCAGTTCGGTTTGTGCGCTCAGGTACTGAACGATTCGGTGGTGTCGGGCAAAGGACACCCGGTGCGAGTACTGGGGAAGATAGGCATAGGTCAAAGACTCAAGGTCTCTTTGGGCCTTGATCTGGATACGCTTGCTCAGGTCCACCTCGATCTGCGGCTCTCCCTGATCGCAGCCAGGGAGGAGGCACATGCAAAAAAGTGCGGCAATCAACAAGGCCTTTGGCCGGATGGATCTGGTGAACTGCATGTGCAAAGTCTAGCAAGCAGTTGAACAGAAGGCAACTGCACTTGGACTCATCTTCGATTTTAGAAAACACTCCGGCCCTCGGAGAGACCCGGGCTAGTGGGGCCCAGTTCCCTTCCGGTAGGGCTGGCCCTCTCCGAGGCCCAGCCTCTTCACTCTTTAAAATCCCCCTGCTGCCGGCCCAGATGTGCTGGGATCTCATGTGCACGCCAATTGGCATGCGAGCCCATCCATGATATCTTGTTTATAAAACACATGAAAGAGAGCATGCCAGGAGAACATAGAATAGTTGAGCTGTCAGGACTTCAAAACAGAAAATCTGCAGGGGCAGGGTTGAAAAGGAGGACGCAGGTGGCCATTATTGCCGTTCTGGACGATGTGCTCGATGCAGCAGTTATGGTTCAAAGGATTCTTCAACGCCAGGGCCATACAGTTTATCCGTTTACCGAAGAGGATGAGTTTTTTACCTATGTTCGGGACAACCAGGTGGACCTGGCCATTTTGGACATTAAGCTTAAGAAGCTGAGTGGCATCGAGGTCCTGGAAGAGGCCAAAAAGGTGGTCCCTGCTATCCGGGTCCTCATGCTGACTGGATACCCGACCCTGGAGACCGCCCAGAGAGCCTTGCAGCTGGGGGCCGACGAATACCTGGTCAAGCCGATCGATAAGCATGAACTGGAGGACAAGGTGGCCCAAGTCCTGGCCGGTAAATCATCTGGATCAACGTGATGTGGCTTCGGGATATTCTTACGTACTGGTCGCGTCAGGTCCTTGCTCCGGGCTCGCAGTTACGAAGAAAATACCAGTATTTTCGAGATCTCCTGGCCCAGGACCGGCACTGCCTGGAAAAAATGGCTGAGATCGAAGAGATCCATTATCGGGGGCTTCCCTGCGACTATGCCCGAGTTGTCAGGCTGGGCCAGGAACTGGTTTTGGACGTTGAGCTGTTGATTAAAAGCCTGATCGCCCTGAATCCTCTGCGCTACCGAATCTTGAAAGACTATAAAGACAAGGTGGCCTTTTATGTCCAGCTGGCCTTGAGCCTGAAGCCCTGCCCGACTGATCCTCCCTATGTCCTGGATTTGGCCAGCGATCAGTGCTCTCCGGAGCTGGTGGGGGGCAAGGCTGCACATCTGGCCTTGATCAAAAAGCAAGGTTTTCCGATACCTGACGGCTTTTGCATCACTACCCGGGCCTTTGATTTTTTTGTGCAGACCAATCAACTCCGGCCCTCAATCAATCGGATCTTGAGCCACATCTGTCTGCATTCCGACCAGCTGGAGAAAAGGTCCGCCGAGCTGCAGGAGCTCATTTACCAGGCCAAGATTCCAGAGGAGCTGTCCCGGGAGGTGGAGGGCACAATGCACAGGTTTGTGGCTCAGCGCCTGGCTTTACGCTCCAGCGCCTGTGGGGAAGACAGTGAACTCAGCTTTGCCGGACAGTATACAAGCCGGCTCAATGTTCGGCCCCAGGACTGGATTCAGGCCTACAAAGAGGTCCTGGCCAGCAAATATTCGGTCCCGGCCATCAGCTATCGCATCCGGGCCGGACTGCCTGACGAGATGCTGTCCATGGCTGTGCTGGTCCTGGATATGATCCCGGCCCTGGAAAGCGGGGTGGTCTATACTTCAGATGTCACCAATCCAGAGTATACCGGTATCTATATGGTGCCCGGTCTGGGGGACAAACTCATGGGAGGAGAGTGTCGGGCCAGGGAGTTTTTGGTGCCCAAAGGGCCCAAGCCTGCCTCTGCATCAAATGAGCGGCCGTACTTGCCCAGACTTTTGAGTTATGCCTGGGAACTGGAGGAGTTTTTCGGTGGAATCCCTCAGGATATCGAATGGGTAGTGGATGAAGGGCATGAAATCCATCTGGTTCAGAGCAGGCCTCTGCAAGGTGTTTGCGTTCCAGCCCATTCGTGCCAATTGGATCTTCCAGTCTTGGCTCGAGGGCAATGGGCTTCTCCGGGGCGGGCCGGCGGGACTTTATTCAAGATACAGTCCAGGGCGGATATTTTCCGCATACCTTCCGGGGCTGTAGTATTCACTCCCGGATTGTACCCGGAGTTGGCAGCCGAAGTGCACAACATATCCGGGATTATCGCCGCACACGGGAGCGCAGCCAGCCATTTGGCCACTGTAGCCAGGGAGACGAAAGTCCCGGTGATCATACATCCCGACCAGGACATCCAGAATTGGGAAGACGGGCAGCAGATTGTTGTGGACGCTGACTTGGGACTTATCCATGCCGGGACATCCAAAGACATATTCTTTGAGCTTCCCCGTCAGGAAACCTGGATGACCGCCAAAATGCCCCGGATATTAGAAAGCATTTCTTCCCTGAACTTAAAAGATGCCCAGTCTCAGGCATTCATCCCTGAAAATTGCCGTTCTCTCCATGATCTGATCCGTTTTGCCCATGAAATGGGGGTCCGCGAGATGTTTTCGCTGGCCGATCCCAGGGGCAAGGGGCTTGGGGATTCCAAGATCCTGGATCTTGATCTCCCTCTCACCTTCCGGGTGCTCAACCTGGAAGAGGGTTTGGATCCCAAGGCCAGGAAGCTGCAAACAATCCGGCCAGAGCATATTACCAGCAAGCCGTTTCAGGCCCTGTTTCAGGGCTTGGCCCAGGAAGGTATTACCTGGGACCGCAGCACATGGCATTTTGATTGGCAGGAATTCGACAAAATGAGCGCCGGAATATTTGATCCGACCAAGTCCCCGACCCTGAGCAGCTATGCCCTGGTGGCCAGGGATTATATGCACGCCCTGCTCAGGTTTGGCTATCACTTTGCAGTGGTTGATGCCTTGATCAGTGAGCGTAAAGATCAAAACTATGTCCAATTCAGCTTCAAGGGAGGGGGTGGAGGGGAGGAGCAGAAAGTCCTCAGACTGGAGATCATTCGCAGAGTGCTTGGGAATTTTCATTTTCAGGTCCAGATCAAGGGGGAGTTGTTGACTGCTGAACTGGCCCGGGAGGATTTGGAGGTCAGCAGGCAGGCTCTGGTTATCCTCGGATATGTTCTGGGCCGGACCAGACTCATGGATTTGGGCATTGAGTCAGAGCAGGTGCCTGTCCGGATCAATGAAATTATCGAGGAAATTCATGCAGCTCTGGCCATTTAAAAAAAAGTCCAGCCAGAATGAAGTTGCTCGCTGGGTGACCGCGCATCTGGCGGTAAGTCACGCCCCCATGTCGTATGACCAACTGGACAGACTCAAAGAAGCCGGCATTGACGCCATCTTGAATCTGTGTGCTGAATTTCCGGATCTGCCCCTGATCGAACAGCAGGCGGGATTTGAAGTCTATTATCTGCCGGTGGAAGATGAAGAAACACCGGAAATGGAAGCCATGGACAATGCCCTGGAATGGATGGACGAGGCAATTTTTTTGGGCAAGAAAGTTCTGGTCCATTGCCGGCACGGCATCGGCAGGACCGGGACTCTGGCCAGTGCCTATCTGCTGCGCAAAGGGTTCAGCCCCAAGCTGGCCCAAAAGAAGCTCAGCCCGTTGCGATCACGCCCGGCCAACTATGATCAATGGAGCCTGCTCAGGAAGTACGGGAAAAAACAGGGCGGGCTGAAAATGCGCGAGCCAAGCCTGGAACAAAAGCAGGTCGTCGATCTGGCCCCTTTTTTCCAGGACCTGGAGGTCATTTTCAGGCATGTGGATGAGCGGATTGTAGATCAGAAACTCTGCGGACGGGACCATATGCGCTGCTGTGGAAACCGGGTCATGCTCAGCCTGGTGGAGGCAGTGTATGTATCACACCGGATAAACACCCTTTTTGACCGGGACAAAAGGCACGGGCTGATCCAAAAAGCGGTAAAATGGCAGGCAAAGCCTGAGTTGAGCAAAAACAGCGGGGAGCTTGGGGGTGAAGAATTTCTCTGTCCCCTGAACCATAACCAGGCCTGCACCCTTTTTGAGCACCGCCCCCTTGCCTGTCGTTTGTTTGACAGCCCGGATTTGGGCCGCAAGGAGAAAGAAGATATACACGAGGCGGTTTTTGCCGTTTCTCAAAGTATGTTTCTGGCATTTGGGGGCCGTTTTCTGGAACAGGACCTGCAATTTGAGCTGACTCGGGTCGTTTCTGGTAAATATGTTCAGGACTTTTTCACTCTTTTGATGCGCACAACATAGCAAGGCCAGCCCCGGCGCCGGGACTGGCCTTGCTGTGTCCGGGGAAAACAAAGGATCAGGCCGCCTTTTTGACCACCCGGGTCTTGATGTACTTCATAAGCGGGGTTCCACCATCCTTTTCCGTGGTATTGGGGCGTTGAATTCCTGGAGGATTGCACCCGCCGAACTGGGGAAATTTGGGGTCTCCTTCCAGTCCGCGAACATGGCCGAAGCCTCCCTCAGAGCCAAGCACCCCCTGGGTAATGGACCAGGTTGGATTTACTTCCAGCTCAACCTGTCCCCAGGGGGACTCCAGCCGGACCATGTCCCCGCTGCCGATGCCCAGCTTTTTGGCATCCAGGGCATTGATCCACAAGGTGTTTTTGCCCTTCATTTTCATCAGGCCGTAATTAGAAAATGTGGAGCAGTGCTCGTGCTCATAGACTCTGAAATTCCCGAAAATAAAGGGGTAATCCGCATCAGCCTGGATTTCGGCCTCCGGCTCTTTATGGTCCGGCAGGGGATCAACCCCTTTTTCCTCGGCCACCGGATTGAGGAAGTTGTATTTGCCGGTCTTGGTTGTGCCTGAGGAGCCATAGCCTTCCGGAGGATTCAACGAGCCCCATTTTTTGTATTTATAGTACTCAGCCTGATCGGTGATGATGAAGCCTTTGGTGGTCAGTTCCTGGTAGGACCACTCTGTTCCGGCCAGCTGATTTTGTTCAGCCTCCTCAATAGTTTGCCACGGAAAGTATTCTCCGAGACCAAGTCTGTTTGCCAGTTCCTGGGTGATTTTCCACATCGGCATGGTGTTGTACATGGGGGGAACCACCTGGGCAAAATACATGAGCATGGCCTCATAGAGCCACTCGTTTTTGACAAAGGACTGTTCCAGCCAGGTGGCATCCGGAAGAACAACGTCGCAGAGCAGGGCCGTATTGCTCATAAAGGCCTCAATCGAGACCTTGAAATCCATGTCCAAAATGGCCTTTGTGGTGGCTTCCTGGTTGCCCCAGGACAGGACCGGGTCGCCGTAGTAGTTGATAAGCCCCTTGATCCGTCCGGCCTGGACATCGCTTAAGATATAAGCCGGGGCCCAGCCCTTCCACATGTCAAAAGAGTTGAGTTTGGGAGCAGCTGTGGCTGCCGGTTTCTCCTGTCCCTGACCCCAAGCTGATTTGAGTTTGCGTTTAAAGGGCAGGGAGGGGCCTCCGGGAGCATCAAAGGTGCCGCACAGACCGTTTAAGGCCTGGATGGCGGCGGTGGAGTACATGCCGTTTGGCACCTGAGCCAGACCGCCCCAGGATATGCAGCCTTTGGCCTCGGACATGGCGAATTCCCGGGCGATCCGGGCAATGGTCGAAGCCGGAACGCCGCTGATTTCTTCCGCCCATTGTGGGGTGCGGGCCACCCCGTCTTCCTCTCCCAGGACCCTTTTCTTGAACGCTTCAAAGCCGTGGGTCCAGTTGGCCACAAAGTCATGGTCGTAGAGGTCCTCAGTGATGATCACATAGGCCATGGCCATGGCTGCCGCCCCATCTGTCGCTGGATTGATGGGGATCCATTCCGTGGCTTCTTTGGCGGTCTCCGAGCGCCGGGGATCAAAAACCACCATCTTCGCTCCGCGCTTCAGGGCTTTTTTCAGCTCTGCTGTCTTTCGCTGTCCATAGGAGGTAGCCAGCTCGTTCATGCCGAAATGCAGGATATAGTCTGATTCCTGGTAGTTGATCCAGGGTCGCTTGTCATTTAAGTTGTGCTCGTTGGCCATCCGGTTGGAGTTGTCGCACATGGGGCGGTGGGTTCCTTTAGGGCAGCCCAGGTGATCGAACAGGGCTTCGTGGATCCAGTTCACGAAATCATTGCCCCGGAAATAGGCCAGTTTGTCCTTGTCCATATTCTGGATCCCGGATGCCACCCGGTCCAGAGCCTCTTCCCATGAGGCCTTGCGAAATCGGCCTTTTTCCTTGATCAAGGGGGTCTTCAGCCGGTACGGGGAGTAGAGGTGCTTGGCGGCATTGCCCCCTTTGGGACACAGTCTGCCATCGCCTTTGGGGTCTCCGGACAGGCCGCTGGTGCCGGTGAGTATCCCGTCCTTGACCTTGGCAGTCATCCCGCACAAAGCCCCGCAGCTATAGCAGTGGGTGGCGATTTTCTTTTCCCCTTCCGGTTGTTGGGCCCCCTGGCTCAGGGTGGCGTATCCAGGATTCAGGTTCAGGGCATCCACAGCAGTGACCATAATGGTCGTGGTTTCTTCGCCCTTGGTGTGGCCCTCTAAGCGCATATTTTCGCACATGATGGCCCCGCGGGTGAAGTGGGCCAGACCCTGGTAGAAATCAGTTGTGGAAGCAGCGGCCAGCTGATCGCAAAAGGGGATCACCCATTTGGAGTATTTGGTTTTAAAAAAGTTTTCATACTCTTTGACCTTTCCCTCTTCCAGCAAATGACGCAAAAATTCCATCTGGACCGCGATGTGCTCCTCCAGATCCGGATAGTCAGGCGAGGGGCGCAGCCCGGCCTGGCGAAAAAACTCCCGCAGTTCAAACACCGGCTGCTGCATGACTACCGGTTCCCCTCCGGCATGGACCGATTCGTAGGGAAAAGCCGGATTGGGTCCGGCATTGAGAAACAGCTCGGCATAATCGAAGCGCAATTCCTCATAGGCACTCTGCGCATCCCTGCTTTGCAGGTACTTGGTCATGACCTCTGCTCCGCTGGTCAGATCCACGTAGCCGCAGCCCTGAACCGCTTCATTCAGGGGCTGGAGAAAGGTGTCCTGCTGCATGGCTTTGATCAGGTCCAATGGAATCTCATCCCGAAAGAGGGTGGATAAAAACTGATACCTCTTGGCTCGTGACTGTTGAAGTTTTATTTCCATGATCTCTACTCCTTTGGAGTCAAGGGTTTTTCTTGGGGCCAGAATCTTTCCGGGATTTTTCCATGCTCATCAATTTCCCGCAGCTGGATCATTTCTTCCTGATCCGTGCCCTGGGCCGTGGGCTCGGTTTGCAGGGCCTGAATTGGCAAAAGCCGTTTGAACTTGGCCCAAATGAAGCGACACAGGATGTACATGGGGATCATAACTGAAGCAAAGCCCGCACTGTGGCCCAAAATGGGTATCCAGAACTGCAGTTCAAATTCCAGGTGACCGAATCTGGTGCTCATCCAGCCCAGGGCAAATGGCGCTGGCCACAAGGTAGCTGCACCCAGGGTAATCATATTAAAGAAGTACTTGCCGAATGCTTCGTTTGCTTCCTTGTTGCAGGCCTGATAATTGGTCTTGTCCTTGAGCATCAGGGCCTTGATGCTCAAGTTGTGCATCTTGACCATTTCCTGGTGAAAGGTCTGGATATGGCTCTTATTTATTCGCGAAACGATTCTGTAGGTCAGCTCACCCAGAAGAATGCACCACAGACAAAGAATAAACGTCCCGAAAAAAAAGCCGGTGACCGGATGATCAAAAAAACGGTACGGGGCAATGAGCACCTGGTCCAGCTGTACAATGAGGTAATTCCACCAGATCATAAGATTTTTCTTCGATGTTGTGAAACTGTTGCCGGTTTGTATAAAAAAGTCGGGCCTGATTCTTCTGGAGGACAGCGGTTGTCCTCAACCGCTGTCCCTGTCTTCAAAGCCTCTGGTTATCTGCCGGTCAGCAGCTCATGGATTTGGAGGCCGGTGAAGCTCATGATAATGTAATTAAAGCCCACATAGAAGGCCAGGACGATGAAGATCCTTTGCAGCATCTTTTCCGGGATGTACTGGGACGTGCGCGGGCCGATCATGGAGCCGATGAAGATGCCTACCATCTGGGTCCCGACCAGAGGCCAGTGGACCAGAACTCCTGCTGCCAGGTAGCTGAGAATAGCGGTGAGCATTCCGACCAGAACGGCCAGGGCCGAGGTCCCGGCAGCCAGGTACATGGGCAGGCCGGCGACTGCGGTGATAAAAGGTACCAGCAGGAAACCGCCGCCCACACCCAGGAAAGCGGCAATGGCAGCAATGACAAAACCACCAAGCAAGGGAAACAAGGGATTGAAGGAAAATTCCACCCCATAAAAGGTGAAGCTCATCTTTTTGAGGGTCAAAGAAGTTACTTTCACTCCCAGTTCTGAGGTGTCAACAGCCTCTCCGCTCCGCTTGCGCTTCATAGTTTCTTCAAAGGCCTGGGCTGCCTGTTTGGCTTTCTTTTTGCCGGCTTGGCCTCTGGGAGTGGACTGGTAGAACATCCAGCAGCCGAGAACCAAAACAAAGACGCCGAACCAGCCGATATAGTCAGTAAATGAGATCTTTCCGGCGGTCAGGGTGGGAACCAGGTAGCTGCCCAGGATGGATCCTATGGCCAGGGTTACGCCAACAGGAATGACCAATCGGCCCAGTTTCCAGTAGTTGACCACTGAAACCAGGGCACTCAACCCGACCAGGAACTGATTGGATATGCGGATAGTGTCAGTGATTGCCGTATTCAGGGCCGGAGATTTTCCCGCGAATTTGTCCGCATAGGGGCCGAGGCCATAGATGGAGATGTGCCCAATCCCGGCCGCTATGCCTCCAAAGGCGCCTACTGTGGAAAAGATCCATCCAACCAGGCAGGCCCAGAGAAAGGCAATGAACAGATTGATTTGCGGAGCTCCAGGAATTCCCAGATACCCTTCAGGATCTTCCTTATTCAGGTATCCGTCCTCGTGGGCCTGGTTGATTGCCTGTTCCAGGGCATGGGGATCTTCAGCAGCCTTTTGGGCTAAATCCTCCTGGGCCAAGGCAAAGCCTTGGGTGGCCACAAAAAGGGTCAGCAGAGCAAGGCAGATGAAAAAAATTTTTCTGGGCATGAGTACCTCCTGAGCCAGTTTTGAATTGAGTGGATGGATCACCATAAACATATCACAAGCCCATCAGCAGTCAAAAGAATGCTGGCCCTTTGAAAAAATGCCGGGAGCTGATGGGTATGAACTGGGGTTGAGCTTATGAGTTTAGCAAGACATGTGCCAAAAATAACAAGGCTATGAAAACAATAGCTTATATCTTAAGGGTTGGGCAGAAAGTCTGATTTGGGACAAATATGCCGAGCCCTTGTCCCAAATGGGACACAAGGTGATTGTGCTTTGAGATGCAGGGCCGGGAGTGAATCAAAAAGGTTGGCCCTTGATTGCGGAGATTGGGCCCAAAAGCCCTGCAGACAGGTCACGGTAATTTTGTTCTCAGGTGTAAGTTTCCAGGAGTGTTCAGGTTTCAGTGTTCAGCTTTAAAAGGCCTGATCCATGCGGATATGATACTTTGGAAACATATTTTGGGATATTTTGAGGCATCAGACAAGCAAAACAAGGAATATCAATGTATCTCAAGTTGTTATGCTCGTATGAAACGAGATTTTACCTCTAAGAAGGCTCTGGCTTTTCCGGCTGGCCCTCTCCGAGGCCCAGCCTCTTTGATCAACGCACTCCCGGCCCTCGGAGAGGCCCGGGCTACTGGGCCCAGACCTCTTCATAAACTGTTTCTTTATTGATCAAACTGGGCGTCTGCGGCCAGCGGCGGCGCTCGTATGAAACGAGAATCAAATCCGAAGAAGGCCAGCCCTTGGGGGCAAGGGCGGCCTACCTACGAGCCGGGCTTTTCAGTAGGACGGGCTTGACCCCAAGCCCTGTCCCTCTGAGACAATAGTTTCATTCCGGATCAAACTGGGCGTCTGTGGCCAGAGAGGGCGCTCGTATGAAACAAGAATCCAGAAAGAACATTAACGCCTCGCTCTGCTCGGCCTTGTGGGCGAAGACAAGCTTCGCCCCTACATGTCCAAGCTCATGTTTCATCCTTGATCAATCCGGCAACTTCTCTTTTTTTGCCCGCTTTGGGGCAAAAAAATATTTCAGATTTGCCGGAGGCAAAGCTGAACACCGATTCCGTCCAAGGCGGGACTGAACACAAATTGCTGTTATCCAGATACAGAGCAAGTCAACTGAAATTGTTGAAAATGGAAAGCAGAACCAAAAAGCCCTAGCAGACAGGAGGGCAGAGCTTGCAAGGACTTGGGTTTATGGCTACCCTGATTGGGATTTGCCTGTCGATTATTTTGAAATAAAGCAAATAGATAAGAATATGATCTCCTTACGACAGATATTTTCTCCCCAAGAAGTGGCTTTCTGTCCCAAACCGGACAAGGCCGTATTTATTCTCCTGCTCATAGTCCTGTCTGCGGTGCCCGGGCCCTCTCTTGGGGCAGAAGAGAACACAAAGACCCTGCTCATACCGCCAGTGGAAGAGATCAATGTCATGTACCGCCAGTTCCTGCCGGTCAAAAGCCACCTGGAAAAGGAGCTGGACCTGGAGGTGGAGCTGGTGGTGGAACGCAATTATGACGCAGCTCTGGAGAAGATCGGGCAGGGTAAGGCCGATCTGGCCTATCTGGATCCGGCCGCCTATTGTGATGCCAGGCACAAGCACGATGTCGTCCCTCTGGCCAAGGCAGTCAGGAAAGAATCGGAGGGCTGCGGCTCAGTCCTTGTTGTCCGCCACAATTCGCCCATCAAAAAGATTGTGCAGACCAAAGGCAAGAGCCTGGCCCTGGGCAGTGTGCATTCCTCTTCCTCCTATCTTATGCCCTTGTCAATGCTCAAAGATGTCGATTTGGGCCTGAATGATTTTTCCCGGGTCGGTTATCTGCAAAGGGAGGATCAGGTGGCCTTGAGTGTTTTGGTCGGGGATTATGACCTCGGGGCCATGAGCCAGGAGGTGGCCCGCAAATATGCCGAGTATGGGCTGCGTATAATCCACTGCGCCGAGCCCATCCCCAGGTTCGTCCTCAGTGCATCCAGGTCCATGGACAATGAGTTCCAGAGCAGAGTCAAGCGGGCTCTGCTTAAATACCAGCCGACCGGGGAGCAGGATCTGGCCTTTGCCAGTGTCCAGGATCGGGAGTACGATGTGGTGCGGATTATGATCAAGAATATCACTGGCCGGGACTACCTGCATTATCCTGCCGGAACCCTGAAGCTTGGCCTGCTGCCCCTGTACTCCGCGATCACCCTGCATGAGATGTTTCAGCCCCTGGCCAAATATCTGGGCCAGGAGCTGGACAGGGATGTCCGACTGGTTATTCCCAGAGATTTTGAAGAGTTCGTGCACTTGGTGCGTCAAGGAGAAGTCGACTTCACCTTTCAGAACCCCTATGTGCATCTCCTTCTGGCCCGGGATGGACATCTGCAGCCTCTGGTATTGACAATCAGCCCTGAGCCGGAAGAGCCACGACCTGAATTCCGGGGTGTTATCCTGACCCGCAAGGACAGCGATATCCGGCAGATTCAGGATTTGACGGGCAAGAAAATCATGATTGTTTCCTTTAAGTCCGCTGGGGGATACTGGTTCCAAAATGTCCATCTGCGGCAGGAATTGGGGGTGGATATCAGCCAGGCCGCAGAGCTGGTGGAGGGGAAAAAACACGAGAACGTTATCCTGGCCCTGTACCGGGGAGAAGCAGATGCCGGATTCGTCCGGGAGGCGGTTCTGCCCCTGGCCTGGGATCTGGTGGATATGGATAAGATAAAAGTCCTGGAACGGACTCGATATCATCCCAACTGGCCTCTCAGTGCGGTTCGGCATGTGCCCGAAGATCTGGCTGAACAGGCGCAGCAGGCCCTGCTTGATCTGCAGGGCAATGATTTGCTGCGCGAAGCCAGGATTGAGGGCTTTACCAGACCCGATATCCGGGGTCTGCGGGCTCTTGAGGACCTGGTTCAGTTTGATGAATAGGCGGCCTGGAAGTAAGTGTGAATCCGGGGCAAAGAGGCCTTCAGCGTATACGATATGATCAAAGCTTTTCTTTCGTTTTGGAGCCGGAAGATCAATCGGCTCAAGGTCAAACATAAATTCGCTTTGGCCATTTTGGCCAATATTGCCTTGGTTCTGGCTGTCTTTGTGGTTTTAGTCCACAGCTACCAAAAACAGAACCTGATTAAAAATCAGGAACGGAAAAATAAGAGCCTGGTCCGGAACATGGCCACTGAAGCGGTGGACCCTGTTCTGGTCAAGAACTATCTGCAGCTGGATATGCTGGTCAAATCAGTACAGGAGGCAGGCTCAGCCCAGGATGCGTATATCCTGGACAGCTCAGGCAAAGTCCTGGCCCATACTGATAAGAGGTTTCTCGGAGAAAGGGTCCCTGTGTCCGGTTCTGACCGCAAAGAGCTCAAACAGGCTCTGGACCGGCCTGATAGCGGTATCCGCTTGTATCTCCGGCCGATATCCGTTCAGGATGTGGTCCTGGGCCATGCTGTACTGGGCGTTGACCGGGATCAGGAGGCACTCATGCTGGCCAGGGATCTGCGGGGGCTGCACAGGACTCTGGCTTTGGTTTCCGGGGTCCTTCTTGTAGTCGGCATGGTCTCCTCCTCGTTTCTGGCCGGACTCCTCACTCAGCGGCTCAGCCGCCTGAAGCAAAACATGCAGCAGGTCCAGCACGGCAACTTGAATGTGGAGATCCCCTGCGAGAATCGTATCTCGGAGCATGAGGTCTTTCTGGCCATGTCCGGTGACTGTCCCACGCAGGACAGCTGTCTGGCTCTGGAGAAAGACTTCTTGAACATCCCCCAGCAGTGCCTGCAGTGCAGGGTGTATGAGCTGGCCTGCGGCGACGAAGTCGGAGAGCTCAATCTGGCTTTTAACCAGATGGTCCAGGATCTGCGCCACAATATCCGCAAGCTGGAACAGGCCAACCTGGAAAAGAGCCGCATGGAGCGCTTGTCCCTTTTGGGACAAATGTCCGCCCAGGTGGCCCATGAGGTTAAAAATCCCCTCAATTCCATCATCGGAGCGGCCCACTACCTGCGCACCAATTTTCAGGGCCAGATCCTGCGCGAATTCCTGCAGATCATTGAAGAGGAAAGCCAGCGCTTAAGCGATATTGTGACCAATTTTCTCAACTTTTCCAAACCGGCTCAGCCCAACCTGGTGCACAGCAATGTAAACGAGGTGGTCCGGAATACGCTCAGTCTGGTAGAGCAGGAGCTGGATGAGAAAGAAGTGCAGCTGGTCTTTGAACCGGATCAGGACCTGCTGCCTTTCAAGTTGGATGCGGCCAAGATCAAACAGGCCCTACTCAATATTTTGCTCAATGCATCCCAGGCCACACAAGCCGGAGACAAAATAGAGGTCAGTACAGCAAAGGACAATGGACAGGTCGTTCTGCAGGTGTCGGATTCCGGTTGCGGCATGAATCAAGAGGCCCTGGACAACCTGTTCAAGCCCTTTTTTACCACCAAGGTCCGCGGTTCAGGTTTGGGACTGGCCATTGCCGAGCAGAACATCCGGGATTTGGGCGGGTCCATCCAGGTGGAGAGTGCTGAAGGGCAGGGGAGCACCTTTATCATTTTGCTGCC
>JAWLEI010000002.1:0-8889 GCA_041686195.1 Desulfovermiculus sp. | reverse complement strand
AAGAGCCGACAGTAGGCCGTCTGTTTTCAAATTGCCAAAAATTTATACAACATTTTTGAGCCGCAGTACTCATATGACCACCGACATCACTATCCTCCTGGTAGACGACGAGAAAAACATCCGCAAGGTCCTGTCTTCTGTGCTCAAAGGCGCGGGCTACACCGTACTCGCGGCCGAAAGCGCGGAGGCGGCCTGGCCGGTGCTCAAGAACTCGGAAGTGGATCTTTTGATCACCGATCTCAAGCTGCCCGGCAAAAGCGGGCTGGAGCTCCTGGAAGGGGTCAAGACCTGCTGGCCCAGGCTGCCGGTGATCATGATCACCGCCTTTGGAAGCATTGAAGGCGCGGTGCAGGCCATGCAGCTCGGGGCCTACAATTACCTGGCCAAGCCGGTGAACAACGACGAGCTTTTGCTGCTGATCAAGAACGCCCTGGAACAGAGCAGCCTGCAGGAAGAAAACACAGCCCTGAAAAAGGAGCTCAAAGACCGCTACAGCCTGGGCTCCATGGTCGGCAAGAGCAAGGCCATGCAGGAGATCTTCAACCTGGTGGAAAAGGTGGCAGACTATGGATCCAATATCCTGATCACCGGGGAGACCGGGACCGGGAAAGAGCTGGTGGCCCGGGCCATCCACTATTCCGGCTCCAGCGGGGAGAGACCCTTTGTGACCATAGACTGTGCCTCTATCCCGGAGAATCTTTTGGAATCCGAGCTCTTTGGGTATGCCAAAGGAGCCTTTACCGGAGCTACGGAGTCCAAGAAGGGCCAGATCGAGATGGCCCACGGAGGGACACTTTTTCTGGACGAAGTGGGAGAGCTGCCCCTGGGGCTGCAGAAGAAGCTGCTCCGCTTTTTGCAGGAAAAGGAATTTGTGCGCGTGGGGGGGACAAAGAAGCGCAAAGTGGACGTACGTATCCTGGCGGCCACGAACAAGGACCTGGAGCAGGAAGTCCAGGCCGGAGAGTGGCGGGAGGACCTCTTCTACCGCTTAAACGTGATCACCATCCAATTGTCGCCTTTGCGGGAGCGCAAAGAGGACATCGCATTGCTCATCAATTTCTTTCTGGACAAGTACAATGCCTTGAACCAGCGTTCCATTCAGGGGGTGACCAGTGATGTGCATAAGGTATTTGAGCTCTACGAGTGGCCGGGAAATGTGCGAGAGCTGGAAAACGTCATCGAGCGGGGGGTGGTTCTGTGCACCGGAGATGTGATCACCTTGAGTTGTCTGCCCCCGAAATTGGCTGAGCTGGAAACCAAAAAAGACGCAGAAGACGGCCTCAACCTCCTGGATGTTGAAAAGCGGCTCATTGTCCGGGCCTTGGGCCAGGAAGGAGCCAATCAGTCCGCAGCCGCCCGGACCTTGGGCATCTCCCGCAAGCAGCTGCGGACCAAGATGAAGCACCATGGGTTGCTGTAGGCTTGGGAGATGCGAGTGCAAAATATTTTTTGCACTCGCCGGAGGTCACTTAGTGACTGCTCCCGGCATTGAAATGCCAGGCATCTATCCCGCACTCACCAAAACGGTGTGTGCCGGAAGCGTATCCAGCCCGATACGCAAAATGTTTCGTGCCGCTGCATGGTCCCGGTTGGCAATGTAGCCGCACTCGCACCTATGGGTCCTGGTCGAAAGCGTTTTCTTTACTATGGCTTTGCACTCAGGACAGATCTGTGACGTATAGTGCGGGGGAACCTTGATCACGGTTTTTCCCCACCATTTAGCCTTGTAGTGCAGGATATTCAAGAATATCCCCCAACCTGCATCAGCCATGGACTTGTTCATCCCCGATTTCCAACAGGCTCCGTTTTTGAGGTACTTGCCGTCTTCGTCTTGCTTGGGCTTTGGCCTTTTGATCATGTTCGTGATCTTTAGGTCTTCGTGGACGATGAGATCACTTTGGCCAAGGAGGCTATTCGCCTGCTTGTGTAGAAAGTCCAAGCGCTGACAACGGACCCGGTAATGGGCCTTCTGCACGGCCTTTAGGAGCTTGTACCACTTCTTGGATCGTTTTGGGGCCTTGGCAAGCCTTCGCTGCAACCGGGCAAGGTGCTTCTGGCGTTTGCGGTAATGCTTGGGCGTCCCGCAATGATCCCTGTTTGAGGTGTAATAGAGATCAATTAGCCCAAGATCGATTCCAAGAGGCGGCAAGTCCTGCTTAGGCTGCGGTGAAATATCTTCTTCCACGCAGAAGCAGGCGAACCACTTGTCACCTTCTTTCTTGATCTGAAGCGTCTTGATCTCTGCAAACCAGGGGATTTCACGATGCAGGTTGATTTTTACATTACCGATCTTTGAGACAGGTACAACAAGTCCGGCATCTTTCTGGTACTCGAAACGTTTTTTCTGTTGCGGATAAGTGATGCTGTCCCACTGTCCACGTTTCTTGAACTTGGGGAATCCCGGTGTTTCACCGTCTTTCACCCGCCTGAAAAAATGCTGATACGCTTCATCAAGACGGTGAAGCACGTCCTGCAACACCTGGGATTGAACGCTTTTGAACCACGGTCTTTCGTCCTTGATCCTTTTGAGCAGGTTGTTTTGTTGTTCGGTGTACCCGACACTTCTTCCCGTGGTTTCATATACACTTACTCGCTCGGACAATGCCCAATTATACAGATGACGACACATGGAAAACTGATTTTCCAGTCTCGTTATCTGTTTTTTGGTCGGATAGATCCTGTATTTATATGTCCGAAAAACGATCATTTGCTTTTTTGATCCTGGATATATTTTACAACTGTATCCTCTGATATGTGCCCGATTGTTTCAATATATGTGGCTGAATTCCAGAGTTTTCCTTTCCAAAGTTTCTTCTTTATATCGGGGAACTCAACAAATATTTTACGCCCTGAAATTCCTTTGAGAGTTTTGTAGATATATCCAGGTGCAATCTTGGGGTGAGCTGAGGCAAAAACATGAACATGATCAGGCATAGTTTCCATGCTTTTTATAGAAAAACCTTTGTCTTCTGCTATATCCAGAAATATTTGCTTCAGTCGTTTTTCCACCTCACCTACTATAACCTTACGTCGATATTTGACGCACCATACAATATGGTAATTTACGTTATAGACAACTGTTCGTGCATGTATCGGCTCAGTCATACATATAGTCTACACAAATCGAGCATATTTGTCAAGGCATCAGGTAGATAGACATAACAGATAGTCGAAGAAGCCATTCATCCCGGAAATTGAATAACCGGGAATTCTGGCTTGATTTGTCTTAAAGGCCCGCAGCTGGCTGTGACCTCTAATTTGATCGAGTAAGAAACAGAGCATGAAGAGGGCTGGGCCCGGCACTCACTTTGAGAATGGGCGTTTGTTTTTGATAGTAACTTTTGAAATGAAAGTGAGTGCCGGGCCCGCCCTACTGGAGGAGTCGCAGGAGTCAACCTTGCCTTCTAAGGCAGGACAGTATGGAGATAGTCAAGAGAAGTCAGGGCCTTGGCCTACGGAATCATCACTAGTAGGCCGTCCTTGACCCCAAGGACAGGCCTTTTCAGTGAAAAATCTCGTTTCATACGAACGTCGCCTCTGGCCGCAGAAAACACTGAGGACGCGGAAACGTGCATTGACAGCCCATACACATGGCTTTAGTCTTTGAAAATGAAAACGACAAGATAATGCAGGCTACTTTTGGCGTTCCAGGATAACCAGCGGAGGTCCTATTATGGCCCTGGCCAAAGAAGATTATCAGGCCATGGAAGAGCATGTGCGGGAATTTTTGAGCTCCTGGCTGGCAAAACAGGAGAAGTATACCTTTGTGCCCATGGGAGAGATTGAAATCCGGGAGCGCATCGTCCGGGTCGAGGAGGAGCTCAAGAATCAGCGGGAGCTGATGAAGCAGGGTTTTGAGCTTATGGAGAAGCGCTTTGAGCAGATAGACAAACGCTTTGAGCAGATAGACAAACGCTTTGAGCAGATAGACAAACGCTTTGAGCAGGTAGTCAAGCGCTTTGAAGAACAACGTCAGGACATGATGTCTCGATTTGAACAGATCGATGCCCGCTTTGAAGCTTTGACCAAGCGGATGGACCGGTTTATGATCTGGTCCTTTGGCTTGACAGTGAGTATGGCCGGGGTGGTGATTGGAGTCCTCAAGTTTACCTAAAGGAATCCAGAGACCGAAATGCAGGCCAGCAAAGATCTTATCCCGGCTGTGATCCGGGAATTGAACCAGGAGGACAGGGTTATCTTTGCCTATTTGTATGGCTCCATTGCTGAGAATGGTTTGGGAAATGATATTGATGTCGCGGTATATTCCCAGTCGGAAACGGATCCCCATCTCCTGTCCGCTGATCTGAAGATCGCCCTGCACCATGAAACTGGATTGCCTCCAGATCTCTTCGACATTCGGATCATAAATAAGTTAGCCCAGGAAGGGGACATCTTCAGCCTCTTGTATTTACAGCGGGTTTTGTCCACAAACTTTTTACTGGTAGACAAAGATGCGGAGGTACGAGCCGATTTCTTAGAGCGTTATGGATGGCGTTACCGGGAATGCGAAGGGCTGATCCACGAGGTGCTGGCGTGAAGGTGGATACGGTCCGGGTGAAAAAGTATTTGGCCGAAATCAGACGCAAAAGCTCGGAGCTGCAGTCTTTGCTCGATGCCAATGACCTCATTCCCGACTCAATACCATTGAAAGCGGCAAAGTACATTCTCATTGAGCTTTCTGAAGCGATATCCAACACCCTGCAGCATATTCTGGCCAAAGACCAAGGAGTTGCCGTTTCTGGATATATAGATACCATACACAAGAGCTATGAATACGGGCTGATATCCCAGGGCATGTATCAACGGCTCAAACCCTTTTTTGATTTTCGAAACAGCCTGATTCACAGGTATTGGACTGTTGATGACTCCCAGTTGATAACAAACCTTCATAAAGGGCGGGGAGATTTCGACCATTTTATAGAAGAGGTTGAAGAGTACATGTCCTAGTCAGGGTCGCCGTTGGCGGCCAGTTATTCGTTATTTGTTAGAGGCTGTGGTAAAAAATATTTTCAATCCAAATTGCCACCACAAGGGATAGAACTTATAAGACCCGGTACTAGACCCAGCTGGAGACTTTTTCATGTCCAAAACAGCAGACCAACTCACGGACGAAGAGATTCGGCATTACCTTGCGGCTGCCCGGAATAGGGAGAAAGATAAAGAGATCGATCTGGAGAAGCGGATCGAACGCGCCCAGTCCTTAGCCCAAGAGGCGGCCCGAATCTTGCGGGACAAATACCGGGTCCAACGGGTTGTCCTCTTTGGATCCCTGACCCAGCCGGAGACGTTTACCAGGTGGTCTGATGTGGATATAGCCGCTTGGGGGCTGAGTGCTGAGAACTTTCTAAAAGCCATGAACGATGTAGCCTCTCTGGACTCGGAAATTGAGATCAATCTGGTAGATACCGCCACGGCCAAATCGACCCTGCTGGAATATATACAAACCCATGGACAAGATTTATGATCAGCCGGTACGCCTTGGTCAGCAGCCGGATCCTGCAGGAGCTTGAAGACCTGGAGGCTGTATGCGGTAGGGCTGAACGAGCCCTGGCCGCTGTCAGACAGAATCCGGCGGATCAGGATCTCTATATGGATTCAGCAGCACTCAGCATGCATGATTGGTATAGTGGGCTGGAAAGGATTATGTCCTTTATTGCTTCCCGCTTGGAGGAAAGTACACCCCAGGGAAAAGATTGGCATCGAGACTTGCTGTACCAAATGCAGTTGGAAATCCCGGATGTAAGACCGGCGGTTTTTTCCAAATCCACAGTTTCCAGGTTGGACGAGTATCTGCGTTTTCGCCATGTATTACGCAATGTCTACAGCTTCAATCTGCAGCCTGAGCGGATTGAGGTCTTGGTTTCAGGGTTGCGGGAAACCCTTGAATCGGTAAGAATTGACCTGGAGAGATTTTGTTTGTTTTTGCGGGAAATAGCTGAGTCGGGTTGATAAGATAAAACATAACTGTCCCCGGAATAAAGAATGCATGTCACCATAGATCTCATTTCCGCAGTGAGCCGGGAGCTCGTATGAAACGAGATTTTGCTTTCTCCGCCTGCCCCGGACCGAGATCCGGGGTCACTCCAGCGTACGTCATCCCGGGCCAGTACCGGAATGACAGAGGGGATGATTCAAAACACAAGAGTTATGAATACAAACTCATATCTCAGGATATGTATCAAGGACTCAAGCCTTTTTTCGACTTTCGAAACAGCTTGATCCACTGGTATTGGAGTGTTGATGACTCACGGCTCATCTCCAACCTCTCTCGCGGACGGGGAGATTTCGACCGGTTTGTAGAAGAAATTGATGAATATCTCTGGGGACGCTAGTGGCTAGTCATTTCTGTATAGTCGTACAGAAATGGGCTATTCTTACTCTGGTTCCCCTCCGTCCGCCTGTCTTCCAGGCGGGAGGGAGGGGGTAGGGGAGGGTTCATAATTTGCGAAAAGTGAGCCGAGACAGGCCAGTAGAAAACTGTGCCCTCTTGGATGGTTACTTAATATGTGGTTATGGTCTTGACTTAGGGAGGATGATCAAGTCATACACGCGAAGAACGAAGAACAAGGAACAGTATTTTATACAAACATACCAAACAATGATCAAATCAAAGGAGTTCCTATGTCTGCCCGTATCTTTATGTATGCCTTTATGTCTCTCTTTCTTATTGCCCTGGCAGCCTGCGCCACAACAGACACCGCCAACAGATCCACGGCCGTCCTGGAAGTACCTGGCTGTGGCTGAGAAGACGATGCGAGAAGGATAAGGTCTATCCTGAACAGAGTGGATGGCGTACACAAGGTTGAAACAGATATCAAGAGGCACACAGCCAAGGTGGTCTATGACCACAACCAGGTAACAGTCCAGGAATTAGTGAATGCATTACAGGATCGTGGAGTGACAGTCCAGGGGTATGGGCAAAAAAAGAGCCAAAACGAACAACAGGGAAAACGTAACGTTTGAATGTAAGACGCATGGTGTTTCAGGGTCTGAAATGCTTATGCTCAGGGGAAAACCGGGTCACCAGTATGATTCAGAATGAACGACTGAGTTTCTGTCCTGCATTGGGAGCAAGTAATTTTGGGGGAATGATGAATCTTGTCAAAGCAGTTGTTGCGGTTGGGATATTTTTTCTGTTCATGTGTGGATCAGGGTTGGCTCAAGACCAGCCCAAGACCTTTGCCGTGCTGCCCATAACTATCCATGGACCGGAGAAATACCAGTATCTGGAGCAGGGAATCGCCTCCATGCTCACCTCCAGGTTGACCCGGGGCCAAGAGTTCAGACCCGTTTCTGATGACAGCGGCCTGAAGTCCTGGGCAGATGTATCCTCTGCGAACCAGGCTGAACAGGCATTGGCCGACATCCAGACCGATGTCCTGTTCTGGGGCAGTGCAACCATATCAGGTGGTGAAGCCAGCCTGGATCTCAAGGCCCTTGAGGCCCGGGACAAAAAAAGCTCGTCCTACAGTCAAACCACCCAGGTCCAGGATATCATTCCTGCTTTGGAGGACATAGTTGATTCCATTCATGCCGATATGTTGGGGACAGAGGCAGAATCCTCATCTCAAACCAGCGCTGAAGAAAAAGCGGAAAAACCCCTGAGTTCTCAGTTTGTGCAGGAAGGGATGGTCGGCCAGGAAAGCGAGCGGCAGTCGGGCCTTAATCCTTCATTTGAGTATGAGACCGGCGCCGGACAGGACCAAGGGCGGTGGCAAAGCCAGTCTCTGCCTTTTGCCAGCACCAGGATGATTGTCAAGGATGCAGACAATGACGGCCGGGAGGAGATCTTTCTTCTGGGTGAGCATCACATAACCGCGTATGTGTTTCAGGACAACAGACTGCGTAAGCTGGATTCATTTGAGGTCTCCCGCCGTACTCGGTTTTTGAACCTCAATGCCCTGGACATGGATCGGGACAACCTCTCGGAAATCGTGATTTCCGGCATGTTCAGTGATAGGGCCAGGTCTTTTATCCTCCAATTCAAGGATGATTCGTTTAAAGTCCTGCATGAGGACATAGATCTCTACTTCAATGTGGTCACCCAGCCTCCGAATTTCAGGCCCCGGCTGGTGGCCCAGAAACATGGACGGCGTGATCTTTTTGCCGGTAACGTACACGAGGCGGTCCAGGTGGACGGCGAATATCAGCTGGGTCGCAAGCTGAACCTTCCCGGCAAGGCCAATGTGTTTAATTTTAACTATTTACCCCAGGGCGAGGACGGATATAAGATTATTGTGGCTGATGCAAGTGACCGTTTGCTTGTTTTTTCCCGGAACAAGGAACGCCAGTTCCGGACTGAGGAAAAATTTGCCGCCTCCGGTCTTGGATTATCCTTTAAGGATGTTGCTCCCGGCATGAGCCAAAACCAAGCGGGAACTATGCCGGAGCAGTTCTACTACCTGCCCACCCGGCTTGTGCCCATCAATCTGGACAGAGATGACAGCCATGAGCTGCTGGTCAGTCAGAGCGAGTCCAAGGCTGCAGACTTTTTCCCCCGCTACCGCCATTTCCCCCAGGGGCGGATCCATGGCTTGAGCTGGGATGGGCTGGGACTGAATACGGTCTGGAAGACGCGGACCATTCAGGGCACTGTGGCCGATTATGGGATAGCGGACCTGAAAAATGATGGGCAGGATGACCTGTATGTGTGCGTGAATACCCATCCCGGGGCTCTTGGAACCGGCAAAAGAAAGACCATGATATTGACATATGACCTTGATATTGTTGAAGACAGGGAGAACGAGTAAGTTCGAGCGTTTGCGTCGAGACTGGACATTCTTTCCGGACAGGGCTGGCCTCCGGGCTGGCCCTGTCCGAGGCCCAGCCCTCTTTTTTCCGAAGAGGCCAGCCCTTCGGAGAAGGACGGCCTACGAAATCCCGGGCTCT
>JAWLEI010000001.1:208782-215758 GCA_041686195.1 Desulfovermiculus sp. | reverse complement strand
TTAAGTGTGCGCATATGACACATGGGTCATTATGCGGCAAAGATCCGGGGGACGATGTTTTTCCACTCTCAGGAAAATGTCTGGAACCCATTCATCTCCCGGGAAAACATTCAGGAATATCGCCACAGAATACACCTTGCCGATTTGGCAGAAAAAATACTATGATTTGGCACACATCATGCTCTTATTTTTTGCTTATCCATGCTTTGAAGCCGAAATCATATCTGCGCTCCACAGGAAAACAAAGCCAGCGAGCTCGACATTATACAAAGGAGAGTCTGCCACGTGGTCGACCGAAAAGTGGGAGGAATGAAGATTTTACGCAGGGACTGGGTATCTGCATTGCAGGCTAGGTTGACACCGCACACCGCTTTGTTGTCGGCTCTGGGTATCGCCCTGTTTTTCCTGGCTCTCCGCCTTCCCTGCCGGGCAGAGTTTCTGGTCAATTGGGATGCGGTGAACTATGCCTTGGGGACAAACCTGTTCAGCCTTGAGCATCATCAGCCTCATCCGCCGGGATATATTGGGTACGTGGCCCTGGGGTGGCTTTTAAACCACCTCACTGGGGATGCAAACATGAGCTTCACCCTGCTCAGCACAGTAAGTGGAGCTCTCGCCCCGGCCGCTCTCTATCTTTTGGCTACCCGCTTTATGCCCTGGGTGTATGCTCTGGTCACTGCACTGGCCTTTGGCCTTTCGCCGGTTGTTTGGTATTACAGCGAGGTTGCCCTTGGTTATTCGCTGGCCATGGCCCTGGCCCTCTTTTTCCTCTGGGCCGGCTACCGGGCCAGAGCAGACAGCTCCAACTGGTTCTTGTATTTAGCCACAGTGCTTCTTGTCCTTCTTGGATCGGTCCGCCAAAGTGGAGCCCTTTTTCTCATTCCATTGTGGCTTTTTATAGCCTGGTCCTTTCCCTGGACGCAGCGTCTCCGGGCCGGGGCCCTGCTGGTCGCCGGCAACCTGGCCTGGCTGATCCCTTTGTTTCTTTTGGCTGGAGATCCCTTGGCATACTTCCGGGCCTCAGCCAGTCTGGCCAGTCTGGCGGTGGCACCCACATCCGTGTTTTCGCATAATCCGTTCGGCCTGCTGCGCAATACAGCCTTTGTGGCCGCAGGTATTTTCGTCGGAGTGAACGCCGGCCTGATTGTTATCGCCCTGGGTCACCTGTTGCGGGGCAGGCCCTTTTCGGTCCTTACGCCCTGGGACTGGAAATTTTTCCTCCTCTGGCTTGTTCCCTCTCTGGGCACCTATGTGCTTATCCACACTGGTCAGCTTGGATACGTGCTCCTTGTTCTGCCCCTGGGCTTTCTCTGGGCCGGTCTGGCCATGAACGCCCTGGCCGCACGATGCCGGGAACTGCATATTGTAGATACAATAAAAGAAAAAGGGATGCTGTTCCCGGTCAAGCTCCTGGTTCTCACCTTGATCGTTCTGCTCCTGGTAGCGAATACAGCGGGGTCTTTATATCTCCCTCAGCTGGCGTATGGTCTGGTGAATACAACAAAGGAGAGGCGCGATTCCGGCATGGTTACTGAGTTCTTTTCCTCCCTTCCCCCGCTGAAATATCTGTCCGAGAAGCAGGGTGATGAGCTGACAAACCATATGCGCCAGTTCGATGTGGACAGAAACGATGAACACTGGAAGCAGATCATCGATTGTATTGAAGAGTTTGAACCGGATTCAACCGCGATTCTTGCCTTTCCTGATGGCTCGGGGAGCTTTCGCCATCTGTCGTACTATCTTCAGGACTATCAGATTTATGGTGTTGGCAAGGGGCTCAATCAGGACTTTGGACATTTGTTTACTGCCTCCAACGGATCAAGCGATTATAGTGTGCAAGGTCTGGAAAAAGTCAGGGATGTCCTGGTGCTGCCAGCAAAAACGGATTACCTGATCATTCCGGACAGGGAGATATACAAAACCCTGGCCGAGGATGTGGACAGTTTTTTCATCAGCACAGGAAGCGGCACAAAGATCTGTGTTGTGCCTGTGTCAGAGCGGCCAATGCTGTATTTTGATAAAACTAACGATTCGCTGACCCGCGTAATTGGGGCACAAGGTTATACACATCAGCAGGCGAATACTGTTTTTGCGCTCACCAGCAATCAGTGATGATAGGAGCAATAAAAAAAGCCTGCCCCGGCAGGAATATCTGCCGGGGCAGGCTGTCAGGAGAGGAGTCCGCTTATGTGAGGGTGCTCTTTTGGCCCTTTACAACCTATGCACAGGGGTTACCAGTCCTGTTCGCTGCTTTCCTGCTCTGAGTTTTGATCAGATTCTCCGCTTCCATAGCCAGAGCCCTGACCTTCAGATCCTTCCCCGGAACCATAGGAATCCTGTCCCTCAGACGAACCGCCATAGGGATCGTTTTCCTGCTCTCCATAGGGATCACTCTCCTGTTCCCCGGAGCCATAAGCCTCTCCCTGGCTTTGGCTTTCATACTGCTCTTGCTCCCCTGACTGGGACTCAGAGCCGCTGTCTGCACCAATGGCATGACCGCCGGCCAGGACCAGAGACAAGGCCAGCATAAAAACAACCGTGTACACACGACTTTTTTCAGACAATAATCTGATCATCTGCATACATACACCTCCTACTTGTTTGTTTTGGGTTTTTATTGCCTCCGTTTCAAAACGAGCAAGCAGTATGCCATCAGAAAAATGAGTCCATTGGCGGCTGGTCGATTGAATAAATTCTGAAATATCAGTATGTTTTGCCTGTGCTTTTGCACATTGTTATGTGTGAATCTGGCACATGTGTAGGGGATTCTCTGGTAAAGACAGGCAATCCTTTGTATGCTGACCATCAAATGTGCGGGCTGCAAGCAAAAGCTGTTTAAGTATTACAAGATCGGTCCCGGACAGGTCCTGCGCTGCCATAAAGGACGGATCGGCAGGAGGTATGAGGTTCATGTCAGGGAGGGAAAGCTGCAATGTTCCTGCGGACGGGTCATCGGCCGGGACAAGGGCCGCTATTTCAGCATGGATAGAAATGCCTTTACCTACTCCGGGACCAAGAGCAGCAAATGATCATCTCCCGGCTGGGAATCCGAGATAAAAAAAACCCGCCAAGGCGGGGCATTCGTCAGGTCCCAAAATGACTTGACTTCTGAGATTCGAAAGGCTTAATCCAATGCGCCGGTTACCCAATAATTGACTGTTTGAGATGGTGTTGTTGTCTACCAGAACGGTCAGCTGCACGAAAACTCCCTTGTCAGAGATCTTGGCGGGTTAAGGTCAAGTCATCATGCTGACATGGGCCTATCTGCAATGTGTTTCGAAATCAATGATAAGTATTCTTCCACTCGACCAGAAAAAATCCTGGGGTTGACAGGGAGAAGATCTTAGGCCTAGTTTTCTTAAAAACGCTTGGGTGTCTTTCTGTTGCAGGCTTAAGGCAGTTGCAGGAAGACTGAAAGAGGGAACCCTGTGTAAGTCAGGGACGGGCCCGCCGCTGTGACCGGGGACGAAAGCCGCACAATGCCACTCTCAGAATGATTTGTTGAGGGGAAGGCGCGGCAAGTCCGGCACTCACTTCATTTCTATTTGCTGCTTATAGCCAGGTTATCCAATAAGGATACAAATGGGCCAATCAGCAACATACCATATATGAAGTGAGTGCCGGATAAGTAGGATGATCCGGGAGTCAGAAGACCTGCCCAGGTGAATGTGAGGATATCGGCTTCCGTGGTATGGAGCTGGTACCGAAGTCGCATCTGAGGATAAAAAAGGGAAATCCCCGGATCGAACGAGCGTTCGATCCGGGGATTTTTTTTATATTCCATATCCGCTCCAAACCCTTTAACCATGAGCAGGTCTCGTTTCTGAGGGGACCTGCTCCTGCCAACTTCTTCCAAATAAAAAAAATAGCCATAACAGGAGGAACGTATGCGCAAAGGAAACGTTGTATTGACTACATTGACACTGGCTTGTTTTCTGGGCCTGCTCATGCTTAACAGTCCTGTGCTGGCCCACGGACACGGTGATGGGCATGGGCACAGCCACGGACACGGACACCATGAGCACAAAGAAGACAAGGCAGGCATCCTGCTGGTGGCCTTTGGTTCCAGCTATCCGCAGGCCCAAGCCGCATTTGAGAACATTGAGAAGCAGGTCACAAAAGCTTTTCAGGATATTCCTGTCCGCTGGGCCTATACCTCCAAAATGATACGCAAAAAGCTGGCCAAGGGAGGGAAAGAACTTGATTCTCCGGCCCAGGCCCTGGCCGATATGCAGGATGCGGGATTTACCCACGTGGCGGTCCAGTCCCTGCACACCATACCTGGGGCGGAATTCCATGATCTGCAGTCTGTGGTCAATGGGTTTGAGTCCATGGGCAGGTTTGAACGGATTATGCTCGGATATCCGCTTTTGTCGACACCTCACAGTCTTGAGCATGTGGGCCGGGCTTTGCTGGACAATATCCCTGAAGAACGAAGCCAGGATGAGGCGGTCATCTTCATGGGCCACGGCACCTATCATCCCAGCAACGCCTTTTATCAGGCCATGGCCTATGAGCTGCAGCAGAAAGATTCCAATGCCTATATGGGCACGATCGGGGGATCGTTGTCCCTGGATACAATCCTTCCTGAGCTGAAAGAAAAGGGAATTGAGAAGGCCTATCTCTTGCCCTTTATGTCCGTGGCCGGGGACCATGTGCGAAACGATATGGCCGGAGACAGCCCGGATTCCTGGAAGTCTGTTCTGGAGGAGTCAGGCATTGAGTGTGAAGCGGTTCTCAAAGGGACCGCGGAGTACGACAATCTCGCAGGCATCTGGCTGAAACATCTTGAGGAAGTGATGTCTCATTACAAGTAAATGTTTCACGTGAAAATATTGGAGGGAGGGATGGCTTATAAATGGTGCGTATTCTTTTGTGCTGTCGTTTTTTTTCTCCTGGCAGCTGTTCCAGTAGGGGCGGCTGAGGACAATGAGACTTTGTCCATGGAGGAGATGGTGGTTACTGCCGGCCGCCTTCCAGAGGCCAAGCGGGAAGTGACGTCGAACATTACTGTGGTGGATGAAGAGGAGATCAAGCAATCCCCAGCCCGGGATCTGGGAGAGCTGCTGGCGGAAAAGAACATAGGTGCGGTCCGCGAGCAGCCAGGGAGCTTGACCACCATAGGATTGCGCGGCTTCCGGACTGAAAGTCACGGCAATGACCTGCAGGGAAAGGTGCTCATCCTGCTCAACGGCCGCAGGGCCGGGACCGGAAATACGGCCCAGATCGCGACCGAGAATGTCCAGCGGGTAGAAATCATCCGCGGCCCGGCCTCGGTGCAGTACGGTTCAGCGGCCATCGGCGGGGTGATCAACGTGATCACCAAAAAAGGCCAGGGCAAGCCTTCAGGTTTTGTCCAGGGCCGGCTGGGCAGCTTTGGGTATGAAAATGCTGCGGCTGGGATGTCCGGGGCAATTGATGGATTCGATTTCTCCGGAACTGTGAGTCGGAGCAGCAGGGACGATTACGATACCGGGGATGGGGAAAAGTACGAGAACACCGGGTATGATCAAAAAGACAGGATCAGCTTGAATATGGGCTATGAGCTTTGGCCCCAGAATCGGGTCGCGGTCATCTATTCCGGGTTTGATGCCGATGAGGTTGGGGCTCCGAACATGATAGAAGACATTGATCCTAATACATACATAGATATGAACAATGAATCCGTTGACTTTGTGTATGACGGGGCAACGCAAAACGGTCTGTGGTCCTGGAAGGCACGATATTATGTGGGAAAAGACGAATATGACTACACGGATCCAACATATCCTTACGAGCGGGAGACGGATCAAAAGGGGACACAGGCTCAGGTAAGCTGGAGTCCGGGGCAGTACCGTCTGACTGCAGGATTTGATTGGGTTAACTACGAGATAGACTCTGACCTGGATCCCAAAAAATCCGAGTATGACAACCCCTCATATTTCCTTTTGGCTAAGGCCTCCTATCTTGATGACCGCCTGATCTTCACTAGTGGTCTGCGCTACGATGAGTTCGAGGTGGAGATCAAAGAGGGACAAGGCGGAAGCGAGGATGATGAACATATCAGTCCGCGGGTGGGCATAGCCTATTTCCTGGCTGATGACCTGAAACTGAGGACCAATTATGGGCAGGGTTTCAAAATGCCGACTGCCGAGGAACTGGCTGGCAATTTTGTCAGTTCCTGGGGTACACCATATCAGGGCAACCCCAATCTGGATCCGGAAACAAGCGAAACCTATGAACTGGGCTTTGACTGGTATCCTGGAGCCTTGGAAGCTTATCTCACCTATTTTTATACGGATTTTGAAGACAAGATTGAGGTGGTATACACCTCGGACGGAACTCAGACCTGGGAAAATATAGGGGAAGCCACAGTCTCGGGCTTTGAAGGAGAGGTGTCCTATGATGTGGGGACGCTTTTTGATTGTCCCTGGGAGATCAGGCCGTTTGTGAATTTTACCTATCTGACCGAGTTCGAGGACGAGGAGACAGACAAGGAGCTGTTGTTTGTTTCTGATGTGAATATGTCCTATGGCCTTTCTGTGTCTGATCAGGACGGGCTTTCGGCCCGCTTCAATTTTTCCTATGTCGGGGAACAGGACATTGACTATTACGATCCGAATACCTTTGAGCAGTCCCGAATGGAAAAGGGTGGATTCACTGTTGCCGATCTGAGCATCCAGAAGCGGATTCTAGATTTTAGTTCCTATGGTGATCTGAGTTTGCGCGGTGAAGTCCGCAATCTTTTTGATAAGGACTATGCCTACGTCAAGGGCTATCCCATGCCCGGCCGAAGCTTCGTTTTGGGCATGGAGTACTCATTCTAAGCTTGAAAGCGTAGAGCAGAAGTTGTCTCTGTTCATTGAAGAAGGATTCTGACGGCCTATAAGGCCATGCTCTTTGCAAGGTCCTTCAATGCAGATGGTTTTATTTCTGCGACCCCATGGTGTCCAATTCATGAGGGCAGGGGTAATAATACCTGCCGGAGCAGATTCCA
>JAWLEI010000001.1:0-208682 GCA_041686195.1 Desulfovermiculus sp. | reverse complement strand
CTTTGCAAGGTCCTTCAATGCAGATGGTTTTATTTCTGCGACCCCATGGTGTCCAATTCATGAGGGCAGGGGTAATAATACCTGCCGGAGCAGATTCCATGAATTCATGGGCAATTTCGGGCGGGAGAACATTGGAATAAAATCCAAAAGCCGAAGTCTTGAGCCTCATCGAGCTCAGTGCTATAGGATTTGCCTGCATGACCAATCATCAGCATGGGAGAAAAGATGAATATCCCTATCGTCATGGCTGCTTTCGGGACCACGACCCGGGCCAGGCGGACCTATGATCTATTGGATGCCAAGGTAAAAGAGAGCTTTCCGAATCATCCGGTGCACTGGACTTTTACCTCCCGCATGGTCCGGGACCGGATACAAAACAAGCAAGGGCATAAGTATAAGCATCCGCATCAGGTCCTGCATGAGCTTGCTCAAGCCGGGCATGAGTGGGCCGTGGTCCAGTCTCTGCATCTGGTCTGCGGGCATGAGTTCGACCGCTTGGTGGATGAGGTCAAGGCCTGCGATATGCGGACATCCATCGGCCTGCCTTTGCTCGATTCGCCTGATGACTACCTGGCAGCCCTCACTGCCCTGCTGGCAGAAGTGCACGCAGCAGAGGATGAGGCCCTGGTCCTGGTGGGGCACGGAACGGATCACGCCATCTGGGCCGTCTACCCGGCCCTGGAGGGCATGGCCCGCAAGCACCTGCACGGCCGGGTCTTTGTGGGAGCTGTGGAGGGCTGTCCCGAGGCCGAAGAAGTGGTCAGCGAAGTGCTCACTTCCGGATTTGCCAAGGTCTGCCTGGTGCCTTTTATGCTCGTGGCCGGGATTCATTTTCAGGAGGATCTGTGCGCTGTGGAAGAGGACTCCTGGAAGTCCCTGTTTGAGGCCTCAGGCGTCGAGGTCCGGCTGGAGTCCCGGGGCATGGGGGAACTGCCGGGGATCGGAGACATTTTCTGCCGCCACATCCGCGAGGCACTGGACGTGATCCCGGACCGGGTGGAGTAGGCGAGAGTCCTTTCTGGGGCCGGTAAATATTGCTCGCCTTGAGCAGGACGCTTGATATCTTGGAGTCTGTGTGCAGATACGAACAGCAGACGCTTCCGATCTGGAATCGATCACGAAAGTCCATGTCGATGCATTCGGCGACGAGGGCGCAACAGTCTCGGACCTGGCCTTGGCCTTGATTCACGATGAGTCGGCTCAGCCATTGCTGGCCTTGGTTGCCGAGGAGGACAGTGAAGTGGTCGGCAGCATCATCTTCAGCAGTGTATACATCAAAGGCGCAAAGGACGTATCAGCCTTTATACTTGCGCCGCTGGCAGTAAAAACGCGCCTTCAGCGCATGGGTATCGGGCGGGAACTTATCGAGAACGGTTTGAGAGTACTGCGAGAGCGTGGCGCCGAATTGGTATTCGTACTGGGCGATCCCGGCTACTACGCCCGATTCGGGTTCAGCTCCGATCATCGGGTTCGCGCGCCTTATGAGCTCCAATATCCGGAAGCATGGATGGCCATGGCATTGCAGGGTATCCAGCTGAAGGCGGTAAGCGGCCGGTTGGTATGCGCTCGTTCACTGAGCAGCCCTCAGCATTGGTAATAATATTTGACTCGATCAAAATTATTAAGGAGAAGAGCAAAGTATGAACCTGCAAGCCAAGAAGGCCTTTGCCATGGTGGATTATGAAGCATGCAACCCGGAAAATTGTGATCCGGAGAATGGGATATGCGCTGCGGCCAAGGCCTGTACCTACAAGGTGATGAAACAGATCGACGGGCCGTTTGAGCCGCCCATGGTTTTTCAGGACATGTGCATGGGCTGCTGGGAGTGCATTGAGGCCTGCCCGCTGGGGGCGGTTTCTATTCGGGAGACAACCTGATCAGTGCGCAGGTTTCTGAGTGCGCAAAGCCAGACCAAGTCTGTACAATAATTTGTCGATGTAGCTGTTGCGGTCATCGTTCATAAACAGCACATGCAGATCCTCGAGCTGTTTTTGGGTCTGCCCCCACTTCAGCTCGGAATAAGGCGTCCAGGACAGAATGACGCTGTTGAGGATTATGTGTGGGTCATTCAATCTTTGCTCAACATCTTTTATCCTTTTGTGAAACAGGACCTTCTCGCTGGCAGGGCCTTCGTGCAGTAAACCGTGGGGCTCGATAAAGGTGATGTATTGCTTGTCCTCGGTCAGCGCCCAAAGTATGAAGTCTGGGTGGAAATTTCCGGCTTCAAAGAAGCCTACGCCCTTGCCCCGGCTCATGTTCCGGAGCAGAAAAAGCTCCATGCCGTTCTTTTCCAGGTCGGGTTTGCGCTTGTCGCACCATGTCTTTAAGTCGGTGACGAACTGATATTCGCTTTCACCCAGAGTTACCGGGAGAACGGTGATCTTACCTCCCCGTCGGATAAGAAAAAGCGGCTGAAACAGGTGGTTCTGAAAAATGCAGGCATGTAAGTCTCCGATCTTCAACAAATCCTTTTTGTTCTCCTCCAGATCCTTCTTGACTTGCTGAATGCCTTGAATCACCTGTGCCTCATTGCCGTCAACAATAAGCAGGTAAAACTCTTCCTGGGGGATATTTTCGTCGTCAGGGGTTAGATCGCGGAGTTCCAGACGGGGTTCGATATACGCCCGTTTGCAGTAATTGTAGTAATGCTCGCAATAGCGTGTAAGAAGTTCAGAGGTTACCTGCTGCAACAGGAGAACATCGTTAAAGCTTGTCGGACTTAATCGGGCTCGTGGAAGATAGAGGATATACCAGGAAGCGTCCTTCAGCAGTCTGGAAATGCCATCCTTGGAAATATTCAGGTTGTGCCAGTTACGTTCGCGCTTAAATTGCTCCAGCTCAAAATAGAGGGAGTCCAAATCCAGCAGGACAAGATGCTCTTCTTTCAGCTGGGCAGTATCCTTTTTTGTTGCCGAAGTCGCTGAACGGGACTGCACGGCCTGAATTCGCGGATACCAATCTGCGACCACCTTGTTCTGTCGCAGGTACTCTGGAATATCTCCAACCTCGGGAACCGGCCCATCCTTTTTGAAGTCGTACTCTTTGCCGTCGGATGTTTTTCGTTTCGGGCGCAGGATCTTGAGTTTTTTCCCAAAATCATAGGTGACGTTCAAAGGAATTTTTGTGATCTTGCGGCGTTCATTTCCCGGCAAGCCTTCTTCTTTCAAGAAATCCCGGAATCTTTCCATGAAGTCGGCTTCGATGCCGAACACATTCAGTGTTTCCAGCTCTTCAATAAAATTCGGCCGATGCGCAGCGTGCGTATGACCGCTGCGTTTCAGGCTCCAGTTGTAGCCCTTCAAGCGGACGCCTCGCCCGAAAAGCTGGATGATCTGTGAACCTTCAGAACGTCCGACATGCATCAAACCCATTGTGCTGACCCGCCAGCAGTCCCAGCCCTCAACAAACTTCTTGGAACCGATGAGGACATTGACAGGGGAAGTGGAATCTTTGACTGAGGTAAACATGGTTTCAATAAAGTCGCTGTTCTCTACTTCCAGGTTCGTGCCGCTCTGGGCTGAAACCTCGGCTATATGATCACAAAGGCCTTTTGCATTGCCCACATTGATCAGGCCAAAAGGAGTTCTTGATGTGCCCACCCGCAGGGCAACTTCCCCGGACTCGCCCTTGATGCGGTCCAATACCAGGCGACCGCCCGCAGTATTATTGAACAGCCTGGCCAGGATGCTCCGATACATATCTTGAGCCGTTTCTCCTCTATTCATGGCCTGGGCCAGAAAGGTAAAGGCTCCGTCAAAGATGTCGTTACCGTCTTTATCCAGCAGCCCGGTGTCCCGCCCATTGCTGGTGAGAACTTCCTGCATGCGCTGAACGGCTCTTTGCGGATGTGCAAGAAAATCAGCCAGGAATTGAACAATAAGCGCTACATCGGTGGCTACAATCTGCTCATCCTTGTTCAACTTACCTGAAGAAACAGTGCTCCCGACAAACACCCATAAAGGCTTTTCTATATTGAACTGTTCAAGATCTTTGTTTTTATCTTCAAAGATCCGCATTTGCTGATAAAACTTGAGCAGACAGGCCGTGAGGTAGACAGCCCGGGTCTCTTCAAAAGATTCCGGCAAGTTCAAGATCTGATAATCTTTGCCAAAACCGTCCTCATAAAACCAGCGGTACGAGTAATCGAACAATACGGTTTTGGCATAAGTGTTTTCAAAATCACTGTTCTTGGCGGAAGCGACAGCCTGCTCAAAAGTGGCGGAATATTCGAAAGTGAAGCCCTTTTCGCAGAGCAGGGCACGCCTTTTGAACCAGGCATTCTCTTCCTCTTTGGCCTTTTTCCCGGACAGTCCCCGATGTCCTTCGTCAACCAGAAGGAGGTTCTGGTCGCCAAGGCTTCGGGTGGCAATGGTATGCGGGCCTTGCTGATCTGCCAGCTTGGTAATCTCCAGCACGTCCACTTTGCCCAGCCCCAGGGCAAGACCGAGAAGGCTGCCGTGGGACTGGAGATAGCTTCCCGATTGTATCCCGCTCTCTCTGAACTCGGCGATGTGCTGCTCGGATAATCGATCGTTGGGGGTCAGCAGGATGGCCCGGGATAGCTCCTTGTCTTTGCCGTGCTGCATAGCATAATGGCGGTATTGCAGGATATTGACGTGCATAAGCAGCGTCTTTCCGCTGCCGGTGGCGTTTTGAAGACAAAGCTTGTTCAGCTCGTCGTCGGTATAGGGAGGCACATTGGCAAAACCGGGCCAGTGACGATTAAAGCGTTCCACATAGGCATTGAGATCACAAAGCAGGCTATCTCGATTGCCGAAAAAGCGATCCAGATAAATCTCCACAAAGAGCAGGGTCAGCCATTGATAATACTTCCAAACCACTTTGCGGCTGCGCTTGGCATTGATGGTCTGGGTGTGGCGAACGATGTTTTCCTCATAATGCAGGACGTGTTCCTTGCGTAAAGAACACCGCTCACTGTTGAAGAAATCACTCTGAATCAAGGCATGATAGAATTTATGGATGTTATCCGTGTCCAGTCCCTCCAGTCGTGGATCGCGAAGAGGTTCGGCCAGCCGGTGAAAAGGGCGAAGTCCTCTGGCATTGACTTTATGTTCAATGAGTGGATCGATGCCAAACAAGCTGAGAAGCCACTGGTTGAGCAGCAGTTTGTTGCGGAAAGCGTGCTGCTTGGGGGCCTTGGATTTACGCCTTGCCATCCTCGCCATTCTCCCCATTTGCGTCGTCATGACCGATCTGTTTGATCATCCGGTCAAAATCGCTTTCATACAGCCGGTCCTGAATAATTCGGTACTTTTCGAATTCGCTTTCAGCATGAGCTTTAGCAATCTCGGCGGTCACTTTGCCAGCATCCTGCAAAACCTCGCGATCGGTTGCCTCGATGAAGCGATTTAGTCGTGTCTCCCAATCCTGCATGGTCATGGGGATCTTGCGTAGCGCCATATCTTCCGCAATATCCAAGTAGGCTGCAACCAGACGTTCCAGTTGCCTCATTTCGGGTTCAGTCAGATAGTTTTTGGCAACAGTGACATCAAATTTTTGAATTTTTCCTTTCGGCGCATCCTTCCAGGTGGTCAGTCCCATGTTCTGTTTTTCAGCATCGGCACGGGTATAAATGACTTCGGCAGCAGTCTGGCCATGAATGGCCCAATGCAGCTTGTTCTGCACAGTGGCAAAAAAACGTTTCGTTGTCTGTGCTGTGAAGTCATAGTCGATGGCAGTGGCATAGATGTCGGTAATCTTCTGGTAGAACTTGCGCTCAGAGAGGCGAATCTCCCGGATGCGCTGTAATTGCTCTTCAAAATATTTATCACTTAAGATGGAGCCGCGATTTTTCAGCCGCTCATCATCCATGGTGTAGCCTTTGATGGTGAATTCCTTGATGATGCCAGTTGCCCATTTGCGGAATTGCACGGCGCGCTCGGAGTTGACCTTGTAACCGACGGCGATGATGGCGGCCAGGCCGTAGTGCTTGGTATTGTAACTTTTGCCATCAGCGGCAGTTATTCGAAAATTTCGAATAACTGATCCTTCCTCCAGCTCGCTGTCGGCAAATACCTTTTTCAGATGATAATTGATGGTATGGGTTTCAACATCATAAAGCACGCCCATCATTTTTTGGGTCAGCCAGATGTTTTCATCAGCGTAAACAGCTTCCACCCCTCCCTTGCCCTGGGCCGCAACAAAGGTCAGATACTCTGCTGCTGATGAGCGAACAATAGAATCATCTGTTGGTGTGGAAGGCGCAGAATTCTTTTTTTTGCTCATCCTTCCACCTCCCACATGCGCTTCATGAATTCCTCTTCAATAAGGCGAACTTTCCATTTTTCCTTCTTGTTTTTGAGACTGGGCAGGCTGCTGCTGCCGTTGACGTAGACAGTATGGAGCTTAACATCCCGGAAACTGGGGCGGATCTTTTGAAACCATGCATCGAGCATCACATTGTCCTTCTCCAAATCGCCGGTGAGCTTTCGCCAGATGATCAAGACATTCTCCCGCTGGCCATTGTTTGGATTGGCCGGGTCAGCAGGCAACCAGCCCTGTACTTTGCGAAACCACCAGGGCCCTTCAGGGTCCTTGTGGATATCGCCGTCCACTGCAAGCCGGGTGCGCTGATCTGTGGGCAGTTCAGGATCGAAGCTTCGTTTGAATTCGGCTGTGAAGCATTGCGGGGCAGAGATGTGTACTACGCGCAGGCCTATAAGATAGTTAAATGTCTCGATTAAGTCCACAGCCTGGGTTCTGTACTCATCCGCTCCTGGTTTTTTGATGTTCAGGGTATAGGCGGTGGGATCGGTAAAGGCATCGATATTCAGAAGAGACTGGCTGCCCCTGGTCTCCACATCCAGCAGATAGCGAAGCATGTAGTCTTCCCGGAGGGAAGCTTTTGTCATCAAAGGGCTATTGCTCGGAGCATGGTTGAAGCTCAGGTTGTTCAGGGTGTCTTCGTATGATTCCAGGCGGAGATATTTGAAACAGTGGGAAATCCCGGTTTCTCGAGACGTTGGCTTACCATCCTTCCAACTCTCACAATAGACTACCTTGGCTATACGAGGTTTGAGCACGACATCAAAATAGTCTCCCATTTCAACAAGGACATATTTTCGTTTCCCGGCATCGTTTCTGTTTAAGTTGATTATTGCGTGAGCGGTTGTGCCTGAACCGGCAAAGTAATCAAGAATCGTTGCCTGACCATCTGCTCCTGAGACCAGTAGACAGTCTTGAACTGCATATATTGATTTTGGAAAAGAAAATGGATCATAATTAGTGAAAAATGTTTTCAGTAAGTTTGTACCATGCTCTGTTGATGAGTATTTTGAATCAATCCAGTTTGTTGTAGGAGTAACACCATTGGGAGGTCTATATTTATAATAAACTGTATATGAGTTGGAATTTGTTTGTTTTGCCTTAAGTTCATGCGTGTCGTTTTTTGCTTTGTCGATCCCCCATCGCCATCTTCTTTCAACACCATTATCATCAATTGGATATGCAGCAATTTCATTTTTAAGTGGCTTTTCGAGGATTAGCCATTGTTTTTGGACTTCACTCCACTCCATTTCTGGTACCCGAATACTCCCATCTCTTGAAACATAGAAAGGAAAGAAAGCTTTTGGGTTATCTTTTCTTTCTGAGTCTGAACCTCTTTTTCGCAATAATTCCCACATATATTTTCCATTTTCATCGTTTTCCTTGTATCTCTTATCCAGGCTATCAAGTCTTGGGAGTTTTTTTATAGGGGTTCCTTCTAATTTTGAAACAAAAATTGCATATTCATGAGAAATTGCAAAACCCAAAGGAGTAGGGCGTCCTGATGGATTATTCCGTATTGCGACAATTCCGAGGATGTTATTTTTTCCCCACACTTCCTCAAGAGCTGATTCTAGTTCCTTTTTTTCAAAATCATCTATTGTTACACATATAATGCCTTCATCAAGGCATAAATTTTTCGTTTGCGTCAATCTATTTTCAATAAGCGATAACCATGATGAATTTCTATACGAATTTTTGTAAGCAATAGGACTTGCATCCGTATTATACGGCGGATCGATATACACACACTTGACCTGCTCCTGGTATCGATTTTGGAGCAAATTCAGGGCCTGGAAGTTCTCGGAGTGTACGAGCACTCCGTCGCATTGTTCATCAAAGTTCTCAATAGAGGCCACCAGCCGGGCCGTGAAGTCGGAGTCAAAAAACCGGGTATCCAGCAGCAGTTTGTCGTTCGCCTGCAAAAACTCGGTGGTCAATGGTCGGGAAAAGCCCTCTATTTCGTCGATGGCGAACAGATCTCTCCATTCCGCAATCTGGGACTCATTGGATAAAATGTCCGGATAGAGGTCCTCCGGAACACGGTCCAGGGGCATGCAGTAGTTTGTCTCCACAACAAACTTTTTTTTCAGCCACAGCTTTTTCTGAAAGTCCTCGATCTGGGCCAGGAAATCAATCAGCTTGGCG
The DNA here is from genome assembly GCA_041686195.1 of Desulfovermiculus sp. GTDB lineage: Bacteria > Desulfobacterota > Desulfovibrionia > Desulfovibrionales > Desulfothermaceae > Desulfovermiculus. Next base: position 200,249 of record JAWLEI010000001.1, on the reverse strand, counting down.
GCGATTGTGCGCAGGACCTTGATTTTTTTCAGATAGCTGTCCACTGCTTGCGCGTCTGCGTTTTGAATATCATCAAGGTGCATGACTTCGTTCTTGATGTAGAAGTCCAGCTCCCGGCGCAGGAACCCGCCCAGGTCCTTGTGGATGAAATAATCCATGGTGTTGCGGGCGGTATACTGATTGATGTATTTGGCCAGTAAGGGGCGGTGTTTGTCCTTGGCCGTGGGCGCGGGAACCTTGAGCAGACGCACATATTCATGCGCTATACTGTCCTGGTTTGCCCTGATTTCCTGGGTTGCCTTCTCATTTCCGTCATTTTCCGTTGCCCGGAGTTCAACACGTTCTAGGGCCTGGAGAATGGTTTCCACGGCTTCAAAATTGCGTTTTTCCCGCCAGGCTCCTTCCTGTCCAGTTCTCTCCGGATCTGGACGATACTCAAAATTGCAAACAAGCTCTCCAGATTCATTCAGTTCCACCGGCTTGTGTTTATGAATGATGAAAAAGCGTTTGTTGGCCTCAGAGGACTTGATATTCCCGTGTTCTCCTTCGGTGGCCTCCACAATGCGGAAGTGAACCTTGCGTGGTGTTTCATCGACTGAACCGGGAAGAATGCCGTTGTTATCCTGATTCCGCAGGGCCTGAATCTCCTTGGCCTGGCGCAGGTCAAAAGAGAAATTGGAAAAGTACTCCGCAGATTTGACATAGTATTGATCGGCATTGGCCCAGTGCAGTTTCACTTCCTCGCCGTTGTAGGGTATGGCGAATGGTGCCGCCCTGCCGGACGTCTCCCGGGTGTAATAGCGCCTGGAAATGAAGTCCCCGTCTTCATAGTAGCGTTCAAAAAAACGATACAGGTGGTCATAGACCTCAGCCTCTGCACCAGCGGCGTTCTGGGCAGCATTGTATGCATCGCGGGCTTCTTTGACTTTTGGGGAGTTTTCCGGATCAGGTACCCCGTATTCTTTGGCAATCTCGATTGCCCTGTCGATGCGAGCCTTCAGCTCGGCGTTGTCTGTTTCTTCCCGGCCACCAAAGGCTTCGGATACGATGTGCAGCAGGTCGTTATTGATAAACTCCTGAACTTCCCTGGCTTTGGAGTGCATGATCCGATAAAAGCCGAAGTCAAGGTCCGGCTGATCAAGCTGGAAAAGCTCGTTTAGTTTATTCAACAATCGTTGGCGAAGCTGCTGCGTTGTGGGCATATATGTCTCCATCCTGTTGGGAAGTAATGACTCTCTCGGCCTGTGTATGATGTGTTATGGGCCGCGGTGTCAAGTCGATATATTGTCTGCCAGAAAGAAGCCGAAGAAATGAAGGTGACTGGAAATTAAGCCAGAAATGGGTTCTGAATGCGCACGCCTTCAATGTGCTGATCATGAGAGAGATCTTCCGTCAGAATCGTGTTTGCATTGCCTTTTACGGCAGCACAGATGATGAGGGACTCCCAAAAGGAACGAAGGATGTCTCTGGCCACAAGATGTTTGGATCCGGCCTGAGAGTCATAGGCATAGATCAAGATATTGGTGTCCAGGAAGACATCAGCGCTCATGCAGTTCTTCTCGGGCGATATGCTTGGCCCTTTTGAAAGCGTCGGCTGCGTGAATCAGCCGGGCCAGCTCATCGCTGAGCAGCCGGCTTACAGAAACGGACCGCTGGGCCGCCAAGACCTTGGCCTGTTGGATCAGGTTCTTTTCCAGGCGTAAAGTGATATTTTGCTTCATATTTGCACCTCGAAAATAACGTGGCTTTTGCACGTAAAATACGTGATGTATGTACGGTCAAGCTAAGAATGAGAAGAGGCCTTCTGTAACTCCTTACTCTTCTGAGGTGTTTTGAAGTAACTGCCCTGGCTCCTCCAGGCAGAGGTGGCAGATTCCGGCCACCTTTTTCAGCTCCAGAACAAATAAAATACCCGACCCTGGCTGATCCAGGTTTCCGGCCTGGATGATGGCCTGTTGGACTTGGTCGGTGATATCCTGGGGTACAATAGTCAAAATTATTTCTTTTTCCGGTTCAATGGGAATCCCGAATAGGGTCTTGTTCTCCCGGATTCCGGTGCCCCGGCCGTAGACAATGGTCCCACCTTCTGCTCCAACCTCTTTGGAGGCCTTGATAATGGATTCAGAGGAGTTCTTGTTCACAATGGTCACAATGAGATCAAAACTATTCATGTTCATTATTTCTCCTTTTGGACTTCGCGGTCAGGAGCATACCAACGGTCATAACCGATAATATGGGGGCCAGGGCCACTAAGGCGATAAGTCCAAAACCATCCTGCACAGCGCTTCTGCCCTCCATAGCCTCGGCCAGGCCCAAGGCTATGGCCATGACAAAGGTTACAGTCATGGGCCCGGTAGCTACACCTCCGGCATCAAAGGCAATGGAGATAAAGGCCTGGTCGCAAAAGCGCATCATAACCAGGGCCAGGAGGTAACCGGGCAGCAAAATGTAGTATATGGAAAATCCGAAAATGATCTTGCCCATGCCCAGGCCGACAAACACCCCGACGCCCAGGGACAAAGTGATGAGAATGAACATTTGCCTTAAGCTTCCAGACGAGGCCTTTTCCACGTTGTAGCACAGGATGCGCACAGCAGGTTCGGCCACAGTGGCTACTACCCCCAGGATGAAGCCGATGGGGATCAAAATCCACAAGTGGTTGAAACCGCTCATGATGATTCCCATGCTCGATCCCACAGGCAAGAAACCTACCTGAACACCCTGCAAAAACAAGGTGAGCCCGGCTATGGCCAGCCCGACCCCTTTGAACAGATTGATCACGTATTGACGGGGGAGCCTTAAATATACAACTTGAAAGAAAACAAAAAACACAAGTAAAGGGCCTATGGCCAGGAGGACCTCGGCCAGGACATGCCTGAAATCCAAAAACTCCCATATGAGATCGATCATGAGTAGATTATCCCTAAAATCATGACGCTGAGGACAGGTCCAATGGAGGCCAGTCCGATGAGTCCGAATCCGTCGGTGTATGATGAACGTCCACCCAGAACCGCGGTGACCCCCAGACCCAGGGCCAGAATGAAGGGGACGGTGACCGGCCCAGTGGTTACCCCTCCGGCATCAAAGGAAACGGGAACAAAGTCCGGGGGTGTAAAATAGGAGAGAATCAAGATCAGGCAATAGCCACCGGCCAGGATATAGGCAATGGGGATATTGAGTATAATGCGCAGCATGGCCAGGGAAACGAATAGGGCCACGCCGATGGAGACAAAAATGACCAGGATGTATTTGTTGACCATTCCATGTGATGCTGTGTCCACATATCCGGACAGGACCCAGACATCCGGCTCGGCCATGGTGACGGCAAATCCCAGGATAAAGGCGAAAAGAAGAAGAAATATCAGGGAACCCCGCTTGGGCAGCTCGGCCCCTATGGCTTCGCCCATGGGCAAGAGCCCGATTTTCACTCCCTGCAGAAAAAGCAACAGCCCGGCCATGACCAGAAGAACGCCCAGACCAAAGCGGGCAAACTCTATCCAGGGCATGGAGATGAGAAAGATCTGCAGCAGGAGAACCACCCCGGCAATGGGCAGCACGGCCTGGACCACGTCAAAGAATTCTTTTTTCAAGTCACTCATGGTGTGCCTATGCTATCCAAAAGAATCGGGCATTTCAATACATACATTTACCATGTGAAATCGGCGTGGAATTGACATGATATGGAGGACCAAATACCTTTTCAGCTTTGCCTTCGGCAAATCTGAACTATTTTTGCCCCAAAGCGGGCAAAAATAAGAAAATTTACCGGATTGAGCAAATCAGTTTCATGCACGAGTAGGTTCGAACCCTTTTTATGGGGCGCCAATAAATGAGAACTTGAACATATACTGCAAATGACAGTTCAACAATATTTTACAGTCATTTGATGGTACGGGCCACATGGAAATCCCCATACTCAAAGAATTAGTCGTCATTTTCGGCCTGTCCATCGGGGTGATCGTTCTCTGTCACCGGCTGCGAATCCCCCCTATCATCGGTTTTCTGCTCACCGGTCTGCTGGCCGGCCCGCACGGCCTGGGCCTGGTCCAGGCCACCCACGAAGTGGAAATGCTGGCCGAGATCGGGGTAATTCTCCTTTTGTTTGTCATCGGGCTGGAGATGTCCTTTGACGAGCTTTTACGCCTGCGCAAACCGGTCTTTTTAGGCGGCGGGGCACAAGTCCTGTTGACCATCATTGTCTTTGACGCCCTGGCCCTCTTTTTTGGCGCAACGCCTGGGCAGGCCATTTTTTTCGGTTTTCTGGCTGCTCTGTCCAGTACAGCCATTGTGCTCAAGATGCTCAACGAGCGGGCGGAGCTCAATGCCCCGCACGGCCGGATCAGCCTGGGGATTCTGATCTTCCAGGATATCATCGTGGTGCCCATGATGCTCCTGGTGCCTTTGCTGGCCGGACAGTCAGGAAACTTAAGTCAAACTCTCCTTCTGCTGGCCGGCAAAGCCCTGCTCATCGCCGGAGCCCTGTATGTTCTGGCCAAAAAGGTTCTGCCCTGGGTTTTGCTCCTGGTGGTTCGGACCAGGAGCCGGGAACTCTTTTTGATGACCACCCTGGGCCTTTGTTTTTCGATTGCTTTACTCACTTCAAAATTCGGTTTATCCTTATCTCTGGGTGCTTTTTTGGCCGGTCTGCTCATTTCCGAGTCTGAGTACAGCTTGAACGCTTTAGAAGGAATCCTTCCCTTCCGGGATGTATTCACCAGCCTGTTTTTCATTTCCATCGGCATGCTCTTAAACATCGGTTTTTTCCTGGAGCATGTCCTGGTTGTGGCCCTTATTTCGGTCGTGGTCCTGATGGTCAAGCCAGTTATCGCCACAGCAGCCGGACTGATCATCGGTTATCCGTTGCGGGTGGCCGCCCAGAGCGGGCTGGGGTTGGGCCAGGTGGGTGAATTTTCCTTTGTCCTGGCCGGCGTGGGACTCAGTTCCGGGCTCATTGCCGGCGAAGAATATCAAGTCTTTCTGGCCGCCTCGATATTGACCATGGCTGTTACTCCGCTTCTGATTGCCGTCGCCCCCAAAGTTGCCGCCATTCTGCCCTGGGGGACAGGGCCGCTTCTGCCGAATGGACATAAGGAGCCGCAAGAGCTGGAAGACCATTTAATCATCGTTGGTTTCGGGGTCGGGGGCAGACATCTGGCCCGGGCCGCGCGCATGGCTAATGTCCGCTACGTGGTGGTTGAGATGAACCCGGATACTGTACGCCAGGAGAAAGCCACGGGTGAGCCTATATTCTATGGGGATGCCGCCCATCTTGCTGTTCTGGAGCATGCCGGAGTGCGCCGGGCCCGCATCCTGGCCCTGGTTATCGCCGATCCGGCTGCTATCCGGCATATCACCGACACTGCGCATCGGCTCAATCCCGGACTGCATATTGTGGCCCGGACCAGGTTCGTCAGCGAGATTGAACCCCTGCGGGAGCTTGGAGCGAGAGAGGTTGTCCCGGAAGAGTTTGAGACCTCGGTGGAGATATTTAATCGGGTTTTAAGTGCTTACCTGGTTCCCCGCCGGGATATAGAACGTTTTACGTCCGAGGTTCGGGCCGAAGGCTACGGCTTGTTGCGGCAGAGCAGGGAAACCTGGGAACCCTCATGTGATATGAGCGGGGTGTGTTCAGGTTTTGAAGTGGTGGCCATGAAGCTCGAACCCGGGGCATATCTAGACGGCAAAAGCCTGGAGGAGGCCAAGCTACGCAAGGTGCATGGACTCAATGTGGTGGCTGTGCAGCGCCAAGGCCAGATGATACCCAACCCGGAGGCAGGATTTCGACTCCAGGCCGGTGATGTGGCCTATGTTTTTGCTGAGCAGGCCCAGATAGTGGATAAAGGGCACCTCTTTGAATCACCCGGGATGGAGGAGATGGGCCTGGACAAAAATAAACGGTATAGGACTTCCTGAGAATTGATATGCGACAGACAAAGATTCTCCTTGTAGACGATGAACCATCTATTTTGAAGATTCTGAAGCGGATCATCAAAAGGGTGGGCGGGGATTGTGCGCTCGCCTCCAGTGCGGAAGAAGCCAGAAAGGCCTTGCAGGCAGAGGTTTTTGATCTCATGTTGTGCGACCTGTATCTGCCCGGAGAGTCGGGGATGAGCCTGATCCAATGGGCTCAACAGAATTTTCCGTACATGGGGATGATCATGATCTCAGGCGAGGATGATGCCGAAGTGGCGGAAAAGGCCTTGGAAATGGGCGCTTATGGATATATTATCAAACCTTTCAAGGTTAATGAAATAGTGATCAACATTTCCAATGCCCTGCGCAGACAACAGCTGGAGACCGAACAACGGGCCCGTTTTGACGATCTTGAGCAATTGGTCGGACAAAGAACATCAGAGCTGAATGCTGCTTTAAACGGAGTGGTGCTGGCAATTGCCAATACCCTGGAATTTCGCGACCCTTACACGGCCGGGCACCAGCGTAATGTCGGTGAGCTTGCCCGAGCTCTGGCTCAAGAACTGGGCTCCACCGAGGAACAAAGTGAAGGCATTTATTTGGCCGGACTGATCCATGATCTGGGCAAGATTGCCATTCCGGCCGAAATATTGAGTAAGCCAAGCAGATTATCAGATATTGAATTGTCCTTGATCAAGACCCACTCCCAGGTAGGCTACGATATCCTCAAGGACATTACCTTCCCTTGGCCCATTGCCGATATTGTCCTCCAGCACCATGAAAGGATGGACGGCACCGGGTATCCGCAGGGACTTGTGGATCAGGATATTCTTTTTGAGGCCAAAGTCCTGGCTGTGGCCGATGTGGTGGAGGCCCTGTCCTCACACCGGCCATACCGCCCGGGTTGGGGCCTGGACAAGGCTTTGCAGGAGGTGGAAGCATCCAGGGGGATACTCTTTGATTCCCGGGTGGTGGATGCCTGCCTGCGGCTGTTCCGGGAAAAGGAATATACTTTGGGCAGTCTTTGATCTCTTGAGGTGATGGATGCAACGCGAGTTTATCTTGAAATATGCCGGCCCCGAGATCCTTGAACAGTCTCAGGTGATAACAGCGGTTTATGGCTTAAGTGTAATCTGGTTTGGGGCAACCGGTGCTACAGGGAAGCAACCGGTCTTTGCCAGTCCGAGATGGAAGGGCGGAAGTGTTATTTTGCCTGGGGGCGAGCGGAGCCCTGCCTTCATTATATTGCCTGTGCCCGATTGATCTGGAATGGGTACGAGTATGCAACCGACAATTTCCAATGGACCGCTTTCACCCTGATTTTTACCATGCTGTGCAAGAAAGAATTCGTAAGCTTAATGAAGGCCGCAACCAGTCCATGAATTGCTGGAGCATAAGTATATCCGCACAGACGGAAGTGAAGTCTGGTGGAGACATCAGGTGAACCCATCGCCATTGTGCATCACGGAGTGCTGGATCCAGGTATTTTCTTTCTGCAAAAACCTTTTTCACCCGAGTCCCTGGCTCGTAAGGTCCGGGAGGCTTTGGACCAGGATGAGCAATAATCAGAAATGCCAATGATCGGCCATATTTTGATCTAGATCAAAGCCTTTGGCATAAAAATGATTATATTCAGGCTTACTCGAAACGGTTCACAGGAGCTGTTCAACACACACGACTCAAGGAGCCTGAATATGACCAAGCGAGAGATCATAGAAATAAACGAAGAATTATGTGACGGATGCGGCCAGTGCGTTCCGGCCTGTGAGGAAGGCGCTATTCAAATCATAGACGGCAAGGCCCGGCTGGCCGGAGAGAAGTATTGCGACGGCCTGGGCAACTGTCTCGGGGAATGCCCCACCGGCGCATTGCAGATCGTTGAGCGGGAGGCAGAGCCCTTTGACGAGCAGGCAGTGCAGGAGCTTTTGGCTGAACAAGAAAAAAGGCAGGGAAACATCAGTTCTGGATGCCCATCAGCTCGCGTGCAGCAGCTTTCCCCTAGTCAAAAGGCAAATATTCCCACCGGGCAAACCGGATCGGCCCTGTCCCACTGGCCGGTGCAGATCAGGCTGATTCCAGCCCATGCACCCTTTTTGAAAGGTGCTGACCTCCTGGTGACTGCGGATTGCGCTCCTGTGGCCTCTGCGGAATACCATTTTCGCTTTCTGCCGGGGAAGGTGGCCCTGATGGGCTGTCCAAAATTTGACGATGCCCAAGTCTATGTGGATAAGTTTGTGGATATATTTGAACGCGGGGATATTGCAAGTGTCACCGTCCTGTCCATGGAAGTTCCATGTTGCTCCGGACTTTTGGGCATAGTCAAGAAAGCACGGGAACTGGCAGGAAGTAAGGTACCTATCCGTGAGGTGGTTTTGAGCACCACCGGGGAGGTCAAGCAGGAAGAGGGTGATGGGCCTTAAAAGATCAGAACTTCCGGAGTAGATTGCAGATGATACAAAAAAGGGGATCAATATTGATCCCCTTTTTTGTGGCGTGTACATTTTAAGATGGTGAGTCAGATTTTGCGGATGCGAAAAGATGCCGGACGTGTTCCTTTATAAGATACACTGTTTGGGTTTTGCATCAGGCTCTGTGCGCGTTGAGACAAGAATTCCTTCATGTCTTTTTCACCTTTGGAAAAGCCTTCCGAATAAATGACGTTGCTGTTTTGATCCATAAGATCCAATACATAACCCTTCATGATTTCATTCCTCCTTGCAGACATCAATTGGTTTAAGTGTTAGTATAAAATTAATTACAGAAAATGATGAGCAGATACAAATAGTACATGTATGCACTATTTAAAATAAAACAGTCAATGCATGTTTTATTGATGCATTAAGGTATAAAGCGATGTTAGCGACTAAAAATGTAATTATAAACACTTGATAAAAGAATGTCAATACATGTCGCAGAATCAAAATTATGTCTTAAAAATCGACAGCTATTAAAGGATCGAATGTCTGCATGAAGATTAAAATATATTATTTATCAGTATAATAATAAGCAGTAATATTTTTTTGGTCAAACTTTTCATGTAAATATATAACGACTAATAATAAACGATTATGATACAGTATTTATAAAATAAAATTCTTTTATAATGAAAAAAATAAATTTTAAATTTAAATTAATTATATATAAAAATCAGCTAAGTGTTGTATATTGGCAAAAAATAAGATGCTCAATGATTGCAAAATAATTTCCAGCTGTGCATGTGAGTCAAAAAATGTGTCTTTTTTGGGAGATGGAAGGCTTATGGTGCCCGGTCAGAGGATAATGACGGTGTTTATGCCATGCGTCATTGCTATGCCTTCAGTATCCCCTGAATGCTTCTGGCTTATCTTCCTTAGGTCCGGTTAGGGCGGTTGAGCTGGGAAGAGATGGTGATGTGCAGGGGAAAAGGACTGCACTGGGGCTGAGTGCTTCCGTCCTGGGCTATGGAAAAGGGGATGTCATGGCCAGGCAGGATGGTCGAGGCAAGAGAGCGGATACGGTGCATGGAGGCCAGGGCTTCCTTGCGGGAACCAAAGCACGGGGGCGGTGTATTATGCACAAAATCATGCCTGTTTTTTAGCGCGTCTCCGGCTAGAATAATGCCTTGTTCCGGTATAAACAGGCCCATGCTGCCCGGTGTATGGCCGGGCAGAAGCAGAACCTGCACTCCTGGAGCTATCTCCTGCCTGTCTTCAACCGGGCAGAGCCTGGAGTGAAGAGTATCGATGTGGGCGAGGGGAACAAAGGGATCTTTTGCCTGCTGAAAATTTCCAGACCGGATGTATTCCAGCTCGGGAGCGGAAAGAACACACTGTTTGGCAGGCAAGAGCTCGGCATTGACCATATGGTCGAAGTGAAAATGAGACAAAACAACCAGGTCGATACTGTCCAGGCTGAAGCCGTGATCTGCCAGGCGGCTTAGGAAAAGGCTCCGATCGCCGCAGGAGCCGGTATCAAAAAGTAGAACCCGGTCTTGAGCTTTGATTACAGTGGAGCTGGACCAGCCCAGGGCACCGCGGTTGGAGGTGATGGGAACTCCCTGCAAAATGGGGACGATCTCATAGGGACTCATCATGTCCATGTACTGTTTAATAGTCCTCGATGGCTCCGGTCAAGACCTCACAGGTATAGGTATGGCGGATCGTGCGGTCCAGAACAGGATCATGCATGGTCAGGGCATAGGCCTTGCCAGTGATCAGTCCGGCTTTGGTCCCTATGGTTCCGGAAAAAAGGACCAGCCCATCAGAAAGTCCACCTAATCTGGATGATAAATCGTTTATCCAATACTCCGGGTCGAGCAGGGCAGCCAGGGTATCCTGCTGGTAGAGTTCCTGCACTCCCTGCCTGGTCACATGGCAGATGAGTTCAATCCGCTCCCAGTGGGGCCTTACTTCCTCCCAGGGCCAGAGGTCCCGGCCCAGAACATTAAGGCACATGTTTTTGGCCTTAGGGATAGAGTGGGCTTCAAGCCGGCGGTCGGTATGGTCCGAGCCCATGGTGACCAGAAGCTCTCCCTGATGCCAAAGGAGCACATATTCGATCTCCCCGGAGGTTTGGTCTCCGTGGACCTGAATGGAATCGCTGCTGGTTAAGAGGTGGTTGCCCAGGGCAAAGAGGGTGGGCACATGCCGGGGAGGGGAGATGCCGTGCTCGGCCAGTTCCTGGATGTGGTGCTCCAGAGCTGCTTTGTCCCGCCCGGCCCAGCCGGCATTGAACATGCGCCGAACATCAAAGCGGATGGCTTCCGGGGTCTTGTTTTGACGGTGAATGGTCAGTGCAAGTGTATTTTCCATACCTATTCCTTTACATATAGCCTGGCAGCCAGGTGACGATAATGGGAAAGGCGGTGATCAGAATCACTCCCAGCATGAGAATGGCCAGAAAGGGAAGGGAGGCCACGGCCACCCGGCCCAGGTCGTCTCCAGTCAAACCCTTGATCACAAACAGGTTAAAGCCAACCGGCGGGGTTATTTGCCCGGCTTCTATAACCAGGACCAGAAATATTCCGAACCAGATAGGGTCGAATCCAGCCAGCTGGACCAGGGGCAGGGTAACAGGCAGGGTCATGACAATCATGGAGATGCCGTCCATGAAAAAACCCAGGATGAGATAAAAGATGGTGAAGATGAGTATAAGCACATAGGGACTCAAGCCCAAGGTGGAAATGTACTGGGCGATGTCCCGGGGCAGGTGCAGATAGCCCATGACCACAGACAGGAAACTGGCCCCAACGATAATGAAGCAGATCATGGCCGAGGTGTTAATGGTCCCTTTCATGGCCGTGACCAGGTTGGTCCAGTTCAGGTCCCCCAGGATCCAGGCAATGAGCAAGGACATGACCACCCCGATCCCGGCCGCCTCAGAAGGCGTAGCATATCCCAGGTAGATGGAGCCCAGTATAAGCAGGATGAGCAGGGTGACCGGAAGGAGCATGAGCACAGAATGCAGCCGCTGTTTGCAGGTGAAACGTTCCTTTACTTTCGGGGCCATATCTGGATTGAACAAGACCCGGGAGATGATGTAGCCGCTGTAAAACACAGCCAGCATGATTCCAGGCAGAACTCCGGCGATGAACAGCTTGCCGATGGAGACCTCGGCCAGGACTCCATAAATAATGAGCACTATGCTTGGGGGGATGAGCAGTCCGAGAGTACCGGCTCCGGCCAGCGAACCCTGGCTTAATCTCCGGTCATAGCCATCACTGTCCAGCTGATCCAGCGTGATTTTGCCGATGGTGGCTACTGTGGCCGGGGAAGAGCCCGAAACCGCGGCAAATATGGCACTGCCGAAGACATTGATGTGCAGAAGCCGGCCGGGAATATACTGGACCCAGGGTCTGAGGCCCTGAAAAAGGAGATCAGACATCCGGGTGCGGAGGATGATTTCACCCAAAAAGATGAACATGGGCAAGGCAGCCAGGGCCCAGTTGTTTAAGCTGTTCCACAGGGCCTGGGCCCAGATCTTGTCCACTGGCATGCGGGTCAAGAATTCCAGGCTGATTCCGGCTGTGGCAATCAGAGACAGGGCGATCCACAAACCAGAGGTCAAAAAGACCACCAGGCAGACAAGCACAGTAGCAAGGGCTATATTCATGGTTTCAAAACTCCAACACCATATCAATCAGCATGCTGTTTGGGGGGAAATGAAGTGAACAGTTCCCCAAGCCGGGCCAGGACCTGGAGGGTAAAGACACAAAGGCCGAACAGTATCACGGCCTGAGGGATATACAGTGGTGTCTCGGCCACAGTGTAGGCCTGCAGCCCTCTTTCGTAGGAGGTGAGGACAGTATGGAACAAAAATTTGGTGGACAGGATGCAGATGATCGCGGCGGCCAGGTGGCAGAAGATCTCCAGCCAGTGGTAGATTCGCGGTGACAGCCTGCTCTGAAAAAAGGTGATCCGGATATGTGCCCCTTCCCGAAAGGAGAACCCCAAACCCAGATAAATCATGGCCGCTAAGAGATAGCCGGAGTATTCACTGGCGATCAGGGTGGATTTTCCGAAAAAGGAGCGCAGGATCACTTCCAGCACAATGAGGCCGACCATAAGGACAAAGGCAGCTGAAGACAGGACGGCCCCGGCCGAGGAGAGTCGGGATACGACCCTCCCCAGCCACAACCAGGAGGTGTTTGACCTTTTCATATCTGCTTACAAATTCTTTCGCTTTTCATTAAATTCATCCAGAATCTCCTGACCGTCCTGTCCTACCTCCTCCAGCCAGTCGTCAATAATAAATTGTCCGCTCTCTCGCAGCTTGCGGGCCAGTTCATCAGAGATCTCCTCGTGCACGGTCATCTCGTTTTCGCGCAGGGTCTTGATCTCTTCGTCCATGGTATCTTCAGCCTCCTGCCACCATTTCTTTTCCATTTTCTGCCCGACCTGGACCAGGATGTCCTGCTGCTCTTGGGGCAGGCTGTTGAAGGTGTCCAGGTTGATGTTGATCATGTTGACCGGGATGGCGAAGTTAACCAGGGTGGTGTCGGTGAGGACCTCCCAGAAGTTTCCGGCCACAGCACTGGTGGTGGAGGTGAGCACGGAATCAATGGTTCCGGTGGCCAGGGCCGGATAGACATCGCCCCAGGACATGACCACAGCATTGGCTCCGGCCTTCTGCAGGACTTCGGTGCCTTTTTTGTCATAGGTCCGGATGCGCAGCCCCTCTAAGTCCTCATATTCCTGGATTGGACGCTTGGCGTGTACAGCACTTGGCGGCCATGGGCAGGTGTACAGAATTTTTTGGTCCAGGCGCTTGGCCTCTTCTTCGTAGTAGGGCATGGCGATGTCCCGCAAGAGCTTGGCCTCTTCAAAACCTTGAACCAAAAAAGGTGAAGTGCTCAAGGCATAAATGGGCGAGGTACCCACTGCCGCCCCCATGAGCACGCTGGCCATGGGCACGATGCCGTCGGCAATGGCCGTGAAGTGATCCTCATCCTTAAGGCCCATGGCTCCACCTTCTTGAACAGAGATGATGATTTCATCATCGCTGGCCTCTTTGACCTGCTGGGCAAAGTCCCGCAGGGTCCTGGCATGCAGGTTCTGCCCAGAGTAGGTGGTGGCCAGGTCCAGCTTGGTTTCGGCCTGGACAGCAGCAGCCATGGAGAGCACAAAAAGTCCGGTCAACATGATAATCAATTTCTTGCGCATACAGATTCTCCTTTGTTTTGCATATAATTTTGGTTCATGGTGAAAAAATAAGGTCCAATTAGTGCAGCATGCCCGATTTTGGCCCCTGTCGCAATCAGGAAGCAATGAAATGCCTGAGAAAGAGAACTTTCATTCCGGCTCTCAAGAAAAACTGCCGTCAGAACAGAGTCATATCTTCATCCACCAGGTCAGAGACGAACATATGTCCCGGGGCATGGGTGATAATAAGAGGAAGACCAGCCGACAGGGCAGCCAGAGACGAGGTCACTCCGCAGGCCCAGAAAACTGGTATGTCCTCTGCATTCATGGTTACCGCATCACCGTAATCAGGCTGATTTAAGTCCTTTATTCCAATATGTTCCGGCTCTCCCATGTGAACTGGCGCACCATGGGTCAAATGAAAACGGGTTGTGACCTGGACAGCCCTGATGGCATCCTCAGATTTCATGGGCCGCATGCTGACGACCATATTGCAGCCAAATTTCCCGGCAGGCCTGCATGGGATGCTGGTCTCATACATAGAGACATTTCTGCCCTGTTCAATATTTCGCACCGGCACCCTGTTCGCCTGCAGGGCCTTTTCAAAAGAAAAACTGCACCCCAGGAGAAAAGTTACAGTATGCTGGGTGAAGAGACTGGATACGTCGGTCACTTCAGATTCGAGCTTTCCGTGTCGGTATACACGATATTTGGGGAGGTCGGTGCGAACATCTGCGTCTTGAGCTATGGCCGGGGCGACCTCCCCGGGTTCCAGGACATCCAGTATTGGACACGGCTTATGATTCCTGGTGCAGAAGAGCAGAAAATCAAAAGCATCCTGCTCAGGGAGCATGACCAGATTGGCCTGCACATACCCGTGTGCAGCTCCGGAAGTCTGCCCATCCCATTTTCCGGCCCGGATCATTTTCCGTAATTGCTTTGCAGCTAAGTTTTTCCCCTGCACATTTTCCTCCCACATGTTTAGTCGTTGATTCGCGGTCCAAATCTTTAGAGAGCGGATCAAATGTTAACTGTCAAAAGAGGCTGAGTATGGAAAATACATATCATTTCATCTTCAGCAATTAACTCCGAGAGCTCAGATCTCAGTCCACTGCCGGAGTCAATATGAGCGCCAGATCAGGAAAGATAAGAAGTAAAATAATCATCAAAAATATCATGGCCACAAAAGGCAAACTGCCAAACATCACTTCGGTTATGGAACCCTTTTGTCGTATTCCCTGCACTACATAAAGATTGAGTCCCACTGGGGGGGTGATGAGGGCCATTTCTATGAGCAGGATGAGTAAGACACCGAACCAGATGGGGTCAAAGCCAAGGCTGACAACTATAGGGGCAATAATGGGTATGGTGATGACCATGAGAGAGAGGGTTTCAATAAAAAAGCCCAGGATGATATAGAGAAGTATGATGACCAGGATAGTGCCCATAGGTCCCCAGCCGAGTGTGTTCAGGAGGCTGGTAAGTTGCTCGGTAAGACCAACTGAAGATAAAATAAAGTTGAGAAAATTGGCAGCAATGATGATGATCATAATCATTGCAGTTGTTCGCAGGGTTCCTTCCATGACCTGGACCAGAAATGGCATGGAGAGCTTGCCGTGGGCCACAGCCAGAACCAGGGCGGCAATTACTCCCAGGGCCGCGGATTCGGTGGGGGTGGCAAATCCCGCGTAGATGGAACCGATGACCACCACAAAGATAAAGACGACCGGCAGGAGATCTTTCAGGCTGGAGAAACGTTGCCTCCAGGTGGCATTGCGCTGTGGGCTGCCCAAAAAAGGCCATATCGAGCAGGCCGTCAGCATACAGAGCATGAACATGAGCGCAAGCAAAGCCCCTGGCACAATGCCGGCCAGGAAAAGCTTAGGAATGGAGGTGTTGGTCAGAACTCCATAAATAATCAGATTGATTGAGGGAGGGATCAAAATTCCCAGGGTTCCGCCTGCGGCAATAGAACCGGCGAACAGGCTCTCATTGTACCCCAGCTTTCTGCCCTGGGGCATGGCTACAGTGGTGATTGTAGCAGCGGTGGCCACACTGGATCCTGAAGTTGCTGAAAACATTGCGCTGGTGCCAATGTTGGCGTGCAGCAACCCTCCAGGCAGCCAGGAAAGCCAACGGTCCAAGGCCAGATATGTTCTCTCCGCTATTCCGGCCTTGAGCAGGATCTCTCCCAAGAGGACAAATAAGGGAATTGCCAACAGGATAAAGTCAGTGCTCGCACTCCAAGTTATTTCCCCTATGGATCTATACAGCGGAAAAGGGGAAAAAAAGTAATCAAGGGCCAGACCCATGACTGCAATTCCAGCCGCCACGGGTATGCTCAGGATCAACAGGGCCAAGAGAATGATCAGGGCGACAAGGAGGATCATGTCGAGTCCTTTTTACAAGCTTCTCAGTGGAAAGGTGAAATGCTTATGCTTGGAGCGGGAGAAAGTCCACCACCAGTTCACTCAATTGTCTATTCATTTTGCACCTCACCACTGGATGTTCCGGCGAGATTCTGTGCCGAGTTCAGATCCCCCCGTAAAATGTAGTAGACTGTGCCTGCGATAATTACTAAAATAATCAAACTGAAGCTGACTAAGCCAAGGAACCACAGGCTTTGGGGTATCCACAGGGGAGTCTGCAGAGGGGTGTTGGCTACGGAGTTTCTGACAATGGACGTCTTTAAGGCAATAAAGGCGAAATAATTAACAAAGAGCATATACAACAAAAAAGCAGCCAAAGCCAACAGGTCAAGAATGATTTGGATCTTTGGCGACAGCCTGTCGTGCAAAATATCTATGCGCACGTGGCCTTTTTGAAACAAGGCGTACCCTAAAGACCAGGTGCAGACCAGAGCCAGAACATAGCTGGATATCTCGTCCGCTCCACCCATGGTGATCCCAAAAAACTTACGCAAGATAACCTCTACACCGATCAAAAAGACCGTGCCAAGTAAGAGAAAGCCGCACAGCCAGACGCTTATCCGGCACAGCCTTTCTGTAATCCGTAATATTTTTTCCAAGGTATGCCCCCTTGTATTCAACAGAGCCTGTTGTTCAAATGGATCATGGTGGCAAGAAAATTTGAACTCCTGAGGAAACCAGGCCATAACCAGGCCATTTAAAGCCAGGCGGGAAAGGCAAGCCAATCCCGCCTGGCATACCTTATTTGGCCTTGAAGCCCACAACTTCGCCTATGGTTTCATTCCATTCCTTGGTGGTTTCAGATCCCACCTTGTCAGCCCAGGCAGGAAGAACCTCTTCGACCAAGAGGGAGTGGGCTTTTTCAATATCCCTCTCTGTTACCGGGACCTCTTCCAGGTCGTTTGCTGGTCCATAGGGGCATTCTCCCCCAGTCAGACACTCAATTCCTTCTTGAGTTTCTTTTTCAGTGACATCCCATCCAGGTTCTTCAAGTTCTTCCTTGATCAATTTCTGGAGCTCCTCTTGCTGAGTGGCAGTCAAGCTGTCCCAGGTCTTCATGCTTATGCAGCCGATAACATAATCCCAGCCACCTATAGGCAGAGGATAAACATAATCCGTAACCTCTCCCCAGCCAGCTGAGTATCCGGAAAGGCTTCCGGTGACAGCACCGTCAACCACTCCCCGCTGCAGGGACTGGGGGACTTCGTCAAAAGACAGGGTCACTCCGCTGGCCCCCGCCGCACTTAAGAACTCCGAGGTGCTCCATCCGCTGCCTCTGATCTTTTTTCCCTTCAGATCATCCAGGCCTTTAATCTCATCCCGGCTGAAAAGGACCTGGGCTGGGTATGGAGCGATGCTGAGCAGTTTGACGTTGAAATTTTGCTGCAGGTACTTGTCCAGGAGCGGCCTGTAAGCCTCAGTCACCTCCCGGGCCTGCTCAAGGTCAGGGGCCAAGACAGGCATATCCAGGCCTGAAAGCTCAGGAGAATCTGAGACCACATAATCAACCACTGTATGCACCACATCGAAGATCCCCATGTCCATTTGCCGCAGAACAGCGGCTCCTTCTTGGCTTATTTCACTTAATGAGGTCATGCTGGCCTGTATCTGTCCGTCAGTAGCTTCAGGCACTACTTCCGTCCAGAATGGTTTTTCCAGATTCTTGAACATAGTCAGGTTGCTCCAGCTGCCGACAACTCTGAGCTCCTTGTCCGCGGCCTGTGCCTGCGGGGTGGCGAGCATCAAGCCGAGCACCATGATGACTGCTGTGGCCAAAAAATATTGCACCTTGTTCATTTCGGACCTCCTTCCATACAGGTTGGGTTGATAATTCCTTGGAAACAAAAGCGAATCATGGGCCGTACAGGGATTGCATTGGTGGCCTTTAATGACCAGGGCGTAAACATTTTCCCAGGTCCATAATCCGTTCTTGAGCCTGATTGAATATATTGTGGGCCTGTTCCAGGGACACGGCCTCAAAGCGAACAGAAGTTCCTGGTACGGCTTGAGCCAGCCTGGGCAGATCGCTGCTGATGACAGTGGCTGCTTTGGCATATCCGCCCACAGTCTGTTCCAGGAGAAGGACAATGGGCTGACCGTCGCCCGGGACCTGTATGTTTCCCGGCAGACTGGGCTCGGACAGTACCCTTCCCGGGGAATCATGTGCGTGCTGGATGGTCGGTCCCTCCAGACGAATACCCCGCCGGTCCGAGCGGTCCGTTATTGTATACTCAGATTTGAACAGGCTGGAGTCCAGCTGGGAAAAGAATGTATCCTGGGGTCCCGGGACACAGCGGAGGACGATTTTTTTGCCTGGTCCCGGGATATATGCATCTGGCACCCGGGCTGGGTGAGGAAGAAAGGGAAATGATCCTGTGCAAAGAATATCCCCTTTTTGCAAGGGGCGTCCGCAGAATCCACCCAATCCAGTGCCGACTGATGTGGACCGGCTGCCCATGACCAGGGGAACATCGATCCCTCCGCTGACGGCCAGATACATGCGGCATCCGCCTAATACCTGGCCTATGCGGACCAAGTCTCCGGGGTGGACGTGGAAGGACTCCCAGGAAGACAGGACTTGGGAGTTGACCTTGATTTTGGCCTGGGCTCCGGTGACCGCCAGACAAGCCGGCCGAAGCACAGCCAGGGTCACTCCGGTCACAGTCATCTCCAGGACTGCCGATTTTTGCTCATTGCCCACCAGGAGGTTGGCGGCTTGGGCCGCATAGGGGTCCAGGACCCCGGAGACCGGGACGCCCAATGACTGCCAGCCAAAGCGTCCCAGGTCTTGCACCGTGGTCAGGGATCCGGGTTTGATAACCAGAAAGGACTCAGCCATGGCTTTTCTCCCGGGCCAGGCGTTGAAACTCCGCCTCAGAAATGGAGATAAATCTGAGCTGGTCGCCGGGCCGGTAAAAGGGTACTGGATCAGCCCGTTCTGGGGTAAAAAGGCGAAGCGGGGTGCGGCCGATGATCTGCCACCCCCCAGGGCTGGCTATGGGGTAGATCCCGGTCTGATTATTGGCAATGCCCACCGATCCGGCATCTACTCTGGCTCTGGGGGTATCCAAACGCGGGGTGTGTAAACGGGGATCCAGGCCGCCCAGGTAGGGAAACCCGGGAGCGAATCCAAACATATAGATCAGATATCGGCCAGAGGTATGGATGCGGATCACCTCTTCCGGAGTCAGGTTGTTGCATTCAGCCACGAAAGGCAGGTCCGGGCCGAAGTCTTGGCTGTAACAGACAGGGATGTCGACCACTTTCCCGTCATCTTCCAGGACGTGTTGGGCAGGATCAAGGCATTCACGGACCTCTTCCTGCAAGCTGGGAACACTGACCAGATCGGGCTGGTAAACGATCAAAAAAGAGGCATAGGCAGGAACTATTTCCATTATCCCGGGAACGGACTTGCTTTCCAGATGGGCTGCGACGCTTCTGGTCCGGCGGTTGAGCTCGGGATCAATACTGGTGCCGAACTCCACCAGCAGCCCCCGGTCACCGGCCAGACGAAAAACCGGCTCCGGCCCATGGTCCTTGGCATGAGTTCCAGGAGACGACATCACAAACTCCGCAGGCTGCGCAGGGTAATATTGTTTTTCTCCAGTAAAGACCTGATCCCGGCCACCAGGTCAGCGGCCATTTGGCTGTCTCCATGCACGCACAGGGTATCGGCCTGCAAGGAAACGATCTGGCCATCTACAGCCTGCACCTGGCCCTTGGCCATACCCAGGGCCCGGGAAGCCACCTGGTCCGGGTCCTGGATCAAAGCCCCGTCCGAGTGCCTGGGGAGCAATGTGCCTTCCGGGGTGTAGCCTCGGTCCGGAAAAGCCTCCCTGGCCACAGTGAGCCCGAGTTCCCGGGCTATAGCGGTCATATGGTTCCCCTTGGGGCCGGCCAGGGTGATAAGGACCAGGTTCGGGTCGGCTGCAGCCACGGCTTCAGCTACCGCCCGGGCTGTCTGCTCAGAGTCCAGGACCATGTGGTACAATGCCCCGTGCGGCTTGACATGGCGCACTACGGCCCGATGGTCCCGGGCAATGGCCTGCAAGGCTCCGATTTGATACAAAACGTCCTGCCGGATTTCCTGCGGACTGCATTCCATGCGGCGTCGACCGAAGCCGATCAGGTCGGGCAATCCCGGATGGGCTCCAATCCCTGTCTCATTTCGCAAAGCAAGTTCCACGGTTCGGTGCATGACCAATGGATCTCCGGCATGGAAGCCGCAGGCAATGTTGGCCGAGGTGATATGGGCCATGACCTGTTCATCCAGGCCCAGGGTATACCGACCGAAACTCTCGCCCATGTCACAGTTCAGATCTATATGGGGCAAGGCTGTCCTCCTGTTGTGAAGAGATGATGAGAATATACCCCTCATGCCTTCTGAGGCACGCTCGGGGCCCACAAGGCGAACAAGATGAAGATGCAAAGAACCGGTTTGCTGGCAAGGATCCCCTGTCCCCACAGGCCCTTGGGCTCAGGAAGGCAAGGACAGCGGTTCAGGGCAACCGCGTCCCACTGTAAGGACCATGTCCGGTTATACGAATACAGTGCAAGATATCTAAGTTATCAACTCATCATCGAGTGCATTATGCGTTGCTGAAAGGTACGGATATGGATGCTTATCAACTCATTCAAATCATTTGCATTCCTTTGTTTTAAGGCCTGCACCATGTCCTGGTGTTCCTGGAGGACACTTTGATAATGGGCATTTAAGGAATGCTCCGGATCTATCTCCTGACTGAAGGACAGATAAGCGAGCCGCTTGATTTCAGTTCTGACCCGGGCCAGGGCCTGGATCAGGTATTCATTTCGTGAGCATTGGGCCAGATAGGCATGAAATGTTTCGTTTGCTTCCACTAACTTTCGGATGTTGTTTTTTTGCACGTGTTCTTTCATCTGGGCGTTGGCTTGGTCCATCAGCTTTATTTCCCGGGAATATTCGTTTTTGACCGCCAATTCGGCCAATCCGCCTTCTATAAGATAAAGGGCTTCGAAGGCGGAACGGATGCTTTGCAAGGTGATTGGGCGGACAAAATACCCGCTTTTCGGCCTGGATTCGACCATCATATCCGCATGAAGCCGCAACAGTGCTTCCCGGATGGGGGTCCGTCCGAGCTCGAGATCATACATGAGCTGTTTTTCTTCCAGCCGCTGGCCCGGCGCATAGTCCATGAACACAATCCGCCGGGTTAAATGGTCATAGGCCACATCCACAAGGCATTGGCTGGGTGAAGCTTGGGTGGTCATCAGAAGCGGCTCCGGAAATTTTGCAGAAAACAAATATATATTCAGTATAACAATAATATATTCTATCCTCTTCAGTTTCAATGTCAAGTGCGGGCTGGTTCTCAGGCCTGTATCCTGTCCTTGACCGTTCAGACCGCCTGCCTGTACTCTTGGTGGCGTGAAGACCAGAGAATATAATGTTCCTTTCATAGCGGCACTTTTTCATTCCCCTGGGCTCAAGGGGGCGGGATTGGCTCTTTTGGCCGCTTTCTTTTTTTCCTGTCTCAATGTGGCCATCAGATTTTCAGATCCTTATCTTACAGTGTGGCATATGATATTTGGCCGCAGTGTATTTGGGACCGTTTTCTTAGTTGTCATGGCTCGGAGTCTGGGGATTGGGCTGGCTGGCCAGAGACGAGGAGTGCTGCTTTTTTTAGGCTGTGCCGGGACAGCCGGGATATTGTTCTTAACTGTCGCCTTGCTGCGTATTCCCTTGTTTCAGGCCTTGATTTTGTTCTATACGTATCCAGTGGTGGCAGCGGTGATTTCACCCTGGCTCACTCCGGATAAAAATAGCCTTCGGGACTGGACCTTTATCGGGCTGGCTTTTGTGGGCACAACTCTTACCCTATGGTCCGGGAGGATGAACGGATTGGAGCTTGATATTGGACACGGGGCAGGCCTTGTGGCTTCTGTCTTTATGGGCCTGACCTTGACCCTGGTCCGACGGGTGAGTAAAGAAAATACTCCGCTGACCCCTATTTTTTACATCAGTATTGTGGGGGTGGTGGCCGGCTTTTTTCCCATGCTGCATCCAAATGTGGGACTCTCAGTTCCTGCCCTGGGCCTGGCCTGGCTTATGGCCATCGGCCTGTTTGCAGTTCTGGCTCACATTGCAACCAATGCGGCCCTGTCCTTTATTGCCTCCGCCAAGGTGGGCAGCATCAGCATGCTGGAAGTTCTCTTTGGGGCAGTGTATGGTTATGTTCTGTTTTCTGAAGGTTTGGGCTGGAGCACTCTGGCGGGAGGGGCGCTCATTATTGGAGCCAGCTTTGGACTGGCCCAAAGCGGGAGCCGATTTCCGGTACGGGAGTAAAAAGATGCGAGTGCAGAAACTGTTTTTGCCCTCGCCAGAGATCATCCATTAAAAGGCCCTAGAGAGATCAGTCCCGCCGTCGGCGGGAGCAGAGGTCAGTGAAAACAAAGAGTTATAAGTCAGAAATTTATCGCAAATGAACGTAAGTCGATTTTTTGCAGTGACGTCTGAAAAGGGAAAAACAAAATATAATGTTGGATGAGCCTATAAGACTTCGGAATTGCAGACGCACAAAGGGTGATGTGCATGCCGGCCATGGATGATATTTTAGCTCATTACGGCTATACAGCCCAAGATCAGGAGCGTCGAGCCCAATTGGCCGAGATCCTTCTGCCGGTTCAGGCTCAATTTGCAGAGGATTTTTATGCGAAGTTGGAGGAGGATGCATATACCGCCTCTTTTTTTCCCACCCAGGAAGCGGTGAATAAGCGCAAAAAGACATTCAAGTACTGGCTGAACACCATGCTTACTGCCCCCCTTGACCACCGGCTGCACATGAAATTGGAACGGATTGGCAAGACGCATGTCCGCATTGGTCTGGAAGGGCATTATGTCAATTCAGCCATGAACTTTATTCGCCGCTATTGCCAGCAGGTACTCTTCCAGGCAGTTACCGAACGTAGTCGTCTGGATGCCCTGCTGGAAACCCTGGACAAGCTCTTGGATATCAGCCTGGATATCATGACCAGTTCGTATCGGGAAGCTGAGCTCAAGAGGGTATTTTTGTCCAAGCAAGTGGAGTACTTCCTCGTGCGCTGGGCAGAGCGATTCATGCACGGTCTGAACCTGATACTCATGGTCGGACTTTTGATTCTGGCGGCCGGAGTGACTCTGCTTTTGGGCTCAGACGTGTATTTCGCCATCACCTCGAATGTGGAACAGGGAGTGATCAGGGCCCTTGGCTCATTGCTTATCTTGTGGATGATGGTGGAGCTTCTGCATGCCCAGGTTGAGCAGCTCAAAGGGGGGAAGTTCCATGTGCGCATATTTGTGGATTTGGCTTTAGTGGCCTTTATCCGCAAGATCTTTGTGGCCAGCATTGAAGACAAGGATCCCTGGTCCTTTGGTCTGCACATAGCGGCTCTTTTGGTCTTGGGAGTGATATATTTCCTTCTGGGCAAATCGGAGAAAAGTAGATAATAAACAGGGTAATTCAACATATTATGCAATCTGAATCAAGTACTGTTCCCCGAGTGGATGAAGTGCGTTTGCAGCGCATAAAAAAGCAGGCCACCCGTTCCGGAACCTGGGAGGGGATGTGTTTCTGGCTGCAAAAGGTTGTCCGGGAAGGAGACGAGAGACCCTTTTTCCCTTTGGTCGCCGTATGGGCGGATGTTGAAAGCGGAATGATTTTGCACCATGAACTGGACCGACCGGAAAAGGGAACGGGGATCTTGCAGACAGCTCTGCTTCAGGCCATGGAAGATGCCCAGATCGTGCCGGATCAGGTGGCGGTAGGAACATCTGCTGCGGTCCAGGTTTTAAAGCCGGTTACCAGACCTTTGAACATCATTGTTTCTGAGCGGGAAGAGCTGCCTGCGGTGCAGGCCGCGGTACACTGGCTGCAGTCCAGTATGGCCCAAAACGAAGGTGAAAAAGGGAGCCAAGAGGCTCATTCAGCAGAAAATGATCTGTTAATCCAGGTGGAAAATGCCAACTATGAACTGCTGGCCCTTTTTGAGTCCTGGCTCGCGGAACAGGGATTGAGTCAATCCACCCGGGTCCGTCATCTGCAAACCATGGATCTTTTTCTCAACTCTTATCTTATGGATATCGGACCAATGTCTCCGGATGAAGGCATTTTTCAGCTGGATGAGTTCTTTGGCCAATGGTTGCCTAAGGCCACACCCTGGATCTCATCCTCTGCTGTGCAGGGTATGGTTCCGGGGTTGAAGAAATTTGCCCTCTGCTTGCACCAGCAAGGTCTTTTGGCCCGGGACGATCTGCAAGATTTTCTGGCCTTGATCAAGAACAGACGGAAATATTGGGAGCAAGCCGGACATGCGGAATAGGCGGAGATTTTGCGAGGTGATCAGCCAGGCATGCCCATGAGGACAAAAAGGTTTTGACTTTTTGTCCCCCGTGCCCAGCAGGGTGGGAAATAAATTTCCGTTCGCCTGCTTCTGATGAGGAATTGATCCATTGACTGCTATGAGATATGATTTATGTATAGAAAACGGCTCAATTGCCGCAACCAAAAATGAGACAAGGAGAGTGTATGTCAACGGCCAAAAGCGGAGACCTGGTCAAGGTGCACTACCGGGGAACTCTGCAGGATGGAACAGTATTTGATTCCTCTTATGAGGGAGAACCCTTGGAATTTACCCTGGGACAGGGACAGATCATCCCGGGCCTTGAACAGGCAGTAGAAGGGATGACCCCTGGCGACAGCAAGACGGTCCAGGTTGAACAAGACCAGGCTTACGGGGATTATGATGAGAGCAAGTTGATAAATGTCCAGCGAGCCAACCTCCCGGACAATATTCAACCGGAAGAAGGCATGGTATTGCAGGTCAATTCTCAGGACGATGAGGTGTTCTATGTTACCGTGAGCGAAGTGAAGGATGAAGAGGTCGTTCTCGACGGCAACCATCCCTTGGCAGGAAAGGACCTCACTTTTGAGATTGAATTGGTGGATGTCCAGGCCGCTTAAAATTCTTGAGCCTGGCCTAAAAGGGCCAGGCTCAAGAATTTTATTATGGGTGCATGGGTGACAAAACCCCGGATACGTTTTGAAACGTATCCGGGGTTTTGTGTTGAGAAGCCATTGCAAAAAATCGCTTTTCATCATTGATCAATCCGGCAAATTTCCCTTTTGCCCGCCTTAGGGCAAAATAGAGGTCAGAATTGCCGGAGGCAAGGTTGACCTCTAGCGGGAACTGGACAGCTCCATGTCCCTGGGAGCGGTGACAGTAACCTGGAGGGGTACGGACAGCTTCTCCCCGGGCTGAAGGCTCAGATCCCAGTATACTGTATTGTCTTTGATCTGAAATTCATGACCGGGTGAGGCCAAATCGATGGTGATATCTTCATGCCTGGAGACCGGCTGCGTCTCCTCAAGTCTTACCCGGACCGGGTCGTTCTTGCCGTTGACCACATCAAAGCGATAGTGCCAGTTCAATTTTTGTTTGTTTTTCAAAATGCCTTGCTCACCCTCCTGCTTACGTTCCATGATTCTCCGCGCGGTCACTTGTGGATCTGTACCAAAGGCGAGCTCTTTTTGCTGTCCGGAGAAGGCGAATTGAGTCTTGCCTGCCATGCGACCCTGGACCAGGAGCATGGCTTGGCCAGGCGGAATGTTTTGAGCCTGTTTTGTTTTGGTTTTGGCAGTTAAAAAGGCCCGGTTGTCCACGGCCGGGCGCAGGATACGCTGAAATTCGGCCGGCCAGGAATCCTTGGATATGTGCACCTGTTGTTCCTGACCCGGGCGTATGGTTTGCCGCCCGGCATCCCAGAGGTCAAAAGTCGCATGCTGAGTCCGGGCCGCCCCATTTGGAGCCTGGCTGGTGCGCAGGGCAAGCTCCTGTGAGTTAACTTTCGCCCTATCCTGAGCTGATAAAGGTCTGGGCTGAGGGCGGGGCTGGATTATCCAGTCCGGCAGCTGGGGCGGGTTTACCCGCTGGTGCATGCGTCCGGTACTGAGCAGGAGATGGACGTCTTTCCAGACCAGACCGCTTTTTTGAGTCACTACCGCCCGCCACTGAAAGTCAATCCGGTCTTGTTCCGGCTGAGCTTCCAGGGTGTAGGCCGGACGCCAACGGCTGTCGGGCAAAAGATAGGAGACTGTGACCGGCAGGACCTGATCGACTTCCAGGCCGGAGCCTTCCAGCTGGAGGCGCACTTCAAGCTGGGCATCCGGTTTTTCTATGCTCTTTTCCAGTTCATCCTTTAGATCTTTGATCCTTGTTTCCAACTCCGCTATTTTATTGTCCTTGTCGGTTTTGTCCCGCATCAGCGAGGGCAGAGCCTGGGCCAGAGTGGAAGATAAGTCATAAAGGTTTTGGGTTTGAATCTCCTCCTGGGAAGAGGATACGGCCCGGACCGCGTTGTGCCAGAGATCAATACGGGCTGTGACCCCGGCCAAGGTAGCCTGCACCTCGTTTTGTTCCTCCCGGAGCTCTTCGATTCTTTGCCGTAGCTTGGCAATATGTTCCCGGTTGGTGGATCGAACCTGCCGATGGCTCACTCCCTGAAGACGGGCTTCGGTTCTTTGAACTTCCAGTATGCGCAGACTGTCAGCATGTGCTGAAGCTGGAAGATAGAGGACAGCGTGGCTATAACCCGGGTTTTTTTCTTCTACCCGAGCGGTTTCTGTTTGGGTCACCTCAGCTCCATCCGGGTACAGGATTACTTGATCCACACCGGCTTGAGCCGAAACGGCCCACAGAAAGCAGACAAAGAGCAGGGCCAGAGCGAAATGATTGCGCATAGCCGATCTCCTGGGATAGGGGTCATATTTCAGCCAAACGCACGGGTACATGTGCGGAGAGGGTCTTTTTCACTTTTGCAATGGGCACTTCCCGGCGGTGGAAGATCCCTGCGGCCAGGGCGGCTTCAGCCTCTGTGCCGGTGAACACGTCTACAAAATGCAGGGCCTTTCCAGCTCCGCTGGAGGCGATGACCGGAATGGAAACCGCCTGGCTCACTGCTTTCACCAGTTCCAGGTCAAAGCCCAGATTGGTTCCATCCCGGTCAATGCAGTTCAGCAGGATCTCTCCGGCCCCCAGCCGTTCACATTCCTGGGCCAGGGTGATGGCGTCCAGATCGCGTCCCTCCCGACCGCCCTTGACCGTGCACTGGTACCAGCAAAACCTTTCTCCCTGGGGACCTGGAAATGCGGTTTCAATGACCTGGTGGGGGAGCTGTTCAGGACTGGGGGTATAGACCCGGCGGGGATCAACAGAGATGACGACGGCCTGGTTGCCATAGACCCGGGCAATGCGCTCAATTGAGCTCTGGCCGCTGGGTCCTGCTTTCAGACTCTGCTGGACAATGTCTACTGCATCGCTGCCCAGGGAGATCTTGTCTGCGCCGGAACGGAAATAGGCCGCAGCCACATCCAGCGCGGAGTGGAATTGCCCGTTGGTATCTGTATAATCCCGAATTCCGCCGCCAATGGTTAAGGGGACAAAGACCTGGGCCGATGTCCGGCGCAGGACCTCCAGCATGGGCAGATCAGATAAGGGATAATCCCGAAAGGCGGTAATGTTCAGAAAAGTTATCTCATCTGCTCCCTGGGCATAATACTCATGAGCTAACTGTACAGGTTTTCCCAGATTCCGCACCTCTCCATTTTCGCGGACATCGTACTGGTCCCCTTTGGTCACCACCAGATCACCCTGGTCGTTGGAGCGGACATCCAGGCAGGCAATAATCCGTTTGGCCAGGGTTGTTGCGGGCAGATCCAGGACTGGGCGGCTTGGACGGGGGCGGGTCAGGAAATTGTGCAAGACAGTTAAGCCCACAGGGCCGCTTTTTTCCGGATGGAACTGAGTTGCGCAGATGTTGCCATGCTGTACTCCGCTCACAAACCGCTGTCCGTAATCAGTGGTGGTCAGGATCACTTCTGAATCATTGGGCACAACATGATAGGAATGCACGAAATAGAGGTGTTCGTCTCCGTTTAAACCGGAAAAAAGCCAAGAGGACTTGTGGGCCTGTATCTGGTTCCAGCCCATGTGCGGAACCGAAAGTGAAGTTTGAAATCTCTGCACCTGACCGGAAAAAATGCCCAGACCAGGGATGTCCGGAGCCTCTTCGCTGCCCTCGAACAAGGCTTGCAGCCCAAGGCAAATGCCCAGAAAAGGCTTGTTTTGAGCCAGGTAGCGGCGCAAGGGCTGGATATAGCCCTTGTCCTGCAAGATGGCCATCATGCTTCCAAAGGCCCCCACCCCGGGAAATATAAGAGTCTCGGCCTGCAGGATATCCTTGGGTTCCTGGACCAGACGGACGGACTCTCCCAGGTATTCAAGGGCGTTGATCACACTGCGTACGTTGCCGGCACCGTAATCCAAAAGAGTGACCATTTGCAGCTTTTCTCCTTTAAATGGTGAGCAGCTTCTTGTCTTCTTTCAACCATTCGGTCAAGAACTGGCCGGTGTAAAAGACATTGATGTCCAAGTCTTCCAAGGGCTGGACAAGTTCCAGCTTCTCGGCGCATCGCTTGCAGGCAATGACCTGCACACCAGCGTCCTGGACCTTTTTGAGCTTGTCCTGGATGAGACTGTCTGTGGCCACGAGCCGGGTGGCACCGCCCCAGATAAGAAGAGTTACCTTTTCCCACCAGTTGTTGAGCTTTGCGTTTTGCCCATACATGAAAACCATATTTTCAGCCGTGTCTTTGTCTGGAGTAGCCCAGAGAATAAGCAGTTCTGTGTTGTTACTGTTCATGGCATAAGCTCCTGTGGTGTTTTTTGGCCCGGAGATCATTCGACCCGGGTTTCCTGGACATTCTTTTTGCAGTTGAAGGGGGCATATGGATGCAATGAAGACATAGTATGCAGCCTTGGAGCGTAAGCCATGATAGCAAGCCATAAAGGAAAAGGGAAGCAGCCAGGCAGGGCATTGACTCTTCATGTGCTTGCAGATACGGTGTTGTGCGTGTTACAAAATACAATATCGTAACGGGATGTGACCATGTTCATCAATGTCGTATGCAGGCGGAGATCATGAAAGGATATGTGAAACCGGTTTTGGTTTGTACCCTGCTCATCTGCATGTTCTGGGCCGCGCCAGGTCAGGCTCGGGTTGTTGAAGATACGGCTGGCCGAGAAGTCAATGTCCCGGACAAGGTGGAGCAGATCTACTGTTCCGGAGCCGGATGTCTGCGCCTTTTGACCTACCTGCAGTGCCAGGACCGGGCAGTGGCGGTGGATGATTTGGAAAAAAGAGAGCAAACCCTGGAGGCCAGGCCCTACGCCCTGGCTCACCCGGAGCTCAAGGATCTGCCTTTGGGCGGAGAGTTCCGGGGCCGGGACAATCCAGAACGCCTGCTCAGCCTGGACCAGCCGCCTCAGGTAATATTCAAGACCTTTTTGGGAATGGGCATGGATGCGGATACCTTGCAGAACAAGACCGGCATTCCCGTGGTGGCCCTGGATTACGGGGATATCGGAGATCATAAGCAAGATCTGGAGAAAAGTCTGATCACCATGGCTGAAGTCCTGGACTGCACGCAGCGGGCGCACACGGTTATCGATTTTTTTGACCGCCAGATAAGGGATCTGCGAAAGCGGACTCTATCCATCCCCAAATCCGAGCATCCGTCTGTCTTTGTCGGGGGAGTGGCCTTTAAGGGCCCGCATGGGTTTCAGGCCACTGAGCCCGGTTACCCTGTCTTTGACTTTGTACCGGCCGTGAACCTGGCGGCTACGTCCAGGCCTGGCAAAAAAAAGCTGCGCCATTCCATTGTAGCCAAGGAACAGATCCTGATGTGGGACCCTGATATCTTGTTTTTAGATTTGGCTACCCTGCAACTGGGTGAAAAAACCGGTGGATTGCATGAACTCAGGCATGATCCCGGTTACCAGGCCCTTTCAGCTGTGAAAAAGGGCCAGATTTATGCCCTGCTGCCGTATAATTCGTACGCCACGAATTTCGGGTCAGTACTGGTCAATGCCTACTATATAGGATCTGTCCTCTATCCTGAGCGTTTCCAGGATGTGGATATCCAGGACAAGGCGGATGAGATCTTTTCCTTTTTGGTTGGATCTCCGGTATTCGAGCGCCTGGATCAGGAGCTTGAAGGCATGGTTTTTGATACGGTCCGGGTGCACTAGATATGCATTTTGCGGATGGGGAGATTCCCCGGGAATATACCCGGTATATCGGCCGGAAGGTCCTGTTTATTCTGCTTTTGGCCCTGGCCCTGGGAGCGAGTCTGATCCTGGCCGTATCCCTTGGCTCAGCACTTATCCCCTGGACCGATGTGGTGCGGGCCTTATTGCGCATATCCACTGATCAGCGTTTTGAGATTATTGTCTGGAACATCCGTTTGCCCCAGGCCTTAACCGCTATAGTGGCCGGAGCCGGTCTGTCTATAGCCGGGGCAGCCATGCAGTGTATTCTGCGCAATCCTTTGGGATCTCCTTTTACATTGGGCATTTCTCATGCCGCGGCTTTTGGAGCGGCTCTGTCCGTGATGCTCATTGGATCAGGGATATCTTTTGGGGAGGGTGATGCCGGCTCAGCAGCCAATCCGTTTTTGACCACCAGCGCAGCCTTTGTGCTCAGTCTGGTTGCAGCTGGAGTCATCATCGGCATTTCCAGGATACGCGGGGCCACACCTGAGGTCATGGTCCTGACCGGAGTGGCCCTGGGGGCCTTGTTCACTGCCGGGACCATGTTTCTGCAATTCTTTGCCGACGATCAAGAATTGGCGACCATGGTTTTCTGGACCTTTGGCGACACCAGCCGGGCGGATTGGGGAGAGCTGGCCATTCTGGCCGTCATTTGCACCATTTCTTTTGTGTTCTTTGTGGTCCAGGCCTGGAGCTATAATGCCATTGATGCCGGAGACGAGACAGCCAAAGGTTTGGGAGTAAGGGTTGAACGGGTACGCCTGGTCGGAATGCTTGTGGCTTCCCTGGTCACGGCCGTGATCATCGCCTTTTTAGGTATTATTGGCTTTGTGGGCCTGGTGGTGCCACACATGGTCAGGCGATTGATCGGCAGTGACCACCGATTTTTGCTCCCTGCGTCTATCCTGGGCGGCGGGTTGCTTTTGCTCTTATCCGACACTGTGGCCAGACTGCTTATTGCTCCGCATGTGCTCCCGGTTTCGGTACTGACCGCCTTTCTGGGGGCCCCGGTGTTTATAGTCTTGATCCTTCGAGGGAGAAGGTAATGATTCTACAGGTACAAGGAGTTCGTTTCTCCTACAATAGCCATCCAGTATTGCGCAAAGTAAGCTTTGAGGTCCATCCCGGCGAGTTGGTGGCCGTTTTAGGGCCCAATGGAGTGGGCAAGACGACTTTGCTCAAGTGCTTAAACGGGATCATGCGTCCGAAGGAAGGGGCGGTCATGCTCCAGGCCCAGGATGTTTACAAACTGTCTCCCCTGCAGGTGGCCAAGAGCATCGGTTATGTGGCCCAAAAGAGCGAAGCCTGCAGGCTGACTGTGTTTGATGCCGTGCTCATGGGCCGCAAACCCTATGTGCGCTGGTCTGTTTCTGATCATGACTTAAGTATGGTCAATGCGGCTTTGAAGCGTTTGGACCTGGAATGGCTTTCCCTGCGTTTTATCGATCAGCTCAGCGGAGGGGAATTACAGAAGGTGGCTCTGGCCCGGGCTCTGGTCCAAGAGCCAAACCTCCTGCTTCTGGACGAACCGACAAGTTCCCTGGATCTGAAAAATCAGATGGAGATTCTGGGCATTATCCGTCGGGTGGTCAGTGAACACAGAGTCGCTGCGGTTATGACCATGCACGATCTTAACTCAGCTCTTCGTTTTGCAGATAGTGTCCTGCTGCTCAAGGATGGGGCCATATATTTTGCTGGTCCTGTCAGCGCGGTCACCGGGGAGATGGTGGAATCTGTGTACGGGCTAGCGGTGGACATACATACCCTTAACGGCCATCCGCTGGTTGTGCCCCAGGCCGCGTGAGATCCCAATTTGAAGGAATATCCTGCACCCATTAGTATTTTGGGTCCGGGCTCAAATAGGCGGCAGGGATGGAGCTCTCCTCACATCCAGATAAGAGATAGGCCTGTATGGTTCCGTCCAGGCGCAAGTAGCCATGAAATCCAATCGGCCCCACCTGTCTCCAGAAAGCAGTTTCCTCTGCCGAGAGTGCCCTCAAGGGGCCTTTGCCCAAGTCCTGAAACCAGCACAACAGGCCATGTTCATCATGCCGGGAAAAGGCCGGAGGAAAAAAACGCTTCTCGGCGTGAAGCAGCGGACGTTTTCCCTGTTCGATGTCCTCTATTTCCTGCAAATCATGTTCGTCGGCTGCATTCAGCTCTCGTCCCCACTTGATCTTGTTGATAAGAGACAACAGGCGATACAGCTCATTTCCGCGCAGGATGATGCGCGGACCGGACCCGGATGTCTCCTTTTTTCCCTCCAGCCTGGATTTGAGATAAAGGACTCGGCCCTTACATGTACTCATCTCTGTTCTCATCTCTGCTGTCCACCAGGCTGTCCATGCGCTGCTTGAGATGTCTGAGCAGGGCCAGACCTGCCTGCCGGGGGTCTTGTTGGGACAGAATTTCCGAGAGCACCTCTTCCTGCTGACCCTGGTTCTCGGGCTCAAGCAGGGAGAGCACGAGACTCGGTTTGTCCTGGATCATGTACACAATTTCCTGAAAGGAGAGATCAAAATCAGGATCAACGTCTTTTCGTTTGGATTCCAGGGTCCAGAGCATAAGCTCCGGGGCTCCGATGGTGGAATGGTTCACTTCCTGTCCGGCTTTCTCCAGGAGATTGCGGCAATGAAGGTGCAGGGGCCGCTTTCTGACTTTGGCCAGCTGGCGCAGGGAAATACTTGATGCGTGCATATGAACTCCAGGGCAAAGCAGCCCGCGCTGAGCGCGGGCATATTCTCGGCGGTCAAGGCCATGAATTAATCGTCAAAATCTCCGGCTGGGCCTTTGTCTGCATTGAGAGTCTTGGCCCGCTGGATGATTTTGTCCCTGGTCCAGTCCTCCGGATCTTCGATCCGTTCCGCCTTGGGACCGGGGTCCGGTAAATTGGCCTGGAGGATGTCTTCAATTACCAGAGGAGCCGTGTCCCGGGAGTTGAACACATCCCGTATCAGCCAGGCCGTAAATTCAGCCACAGCCTCGATCATGCGGTCCCTTATCTCCTTGGGTTGGCCGAGGAGCTTGTTTTCAAAGGGCAGGTTGAGCTTTTTGCAGTCTCCCCCTTTGAGTCCTTTTTCCGCGGCATAGGCGCTCATCTCCTGCCACAGTTCGTCACTCATGCCCTGGCCAGGAACCTTGATGAAATTGCCCTGTTCATCCAGGAGGGCATTGCCGTAGTCGTTGACCTTGACTCCCCAGGAGATCATTTGCAGGGCAGTGGCCACGTTGGCCTTGGTGGTCCGGGTCTTTTCCGCGATTTCCCGCAGATGCTGGGAGCTGTTTCCAGAGGTCCCGTGCTGGGCACCAGATACCTTGTAAGGGAGCAGGGCCTGATGGATTTTCTGGGTCAAGGCGACATCGATATCGTCTCCAGTGGCCTCCAGGCCGTGGGTAGAGCCGTTGTTGAGGGCGATCCAGTCCGGGAAGATGTCGTGGGCATTGAGGCCGCGGATGAGAAACAGGGCTTCTTCCGGTGTGGACAGCCCGGCCTTGCCCTTGATTTCGCCCACCTCTGTCTCCAGTCCGGCCCAGTCCGGAACCTGGGGGTTGAGCTCGATGCTGGCCAGAAGGTTTTGATCATCGGGGAGGTGGGAGGCGTCTATGGCGATGGACGTAATGCCGGACTCGAAGAGCGTGGGGATTTCAGTCTTGGCCGCTTCTATGTCGGCCTGGTTTTTGGTTCCGTAATGATCGGCATGAACAGCCACAGGGACTGTTATTCCCAGCTCATTGCAGGCTGCATCCACCTGGCGGGCGATAGTCCACAGGCTGACCGGACAATAGGCATTGGCCCCACCCTCGCTTTTGGCTATTTCTATGATCAAACCGGCATTGGTCCGTTGGGCCCCAAGAAGGGCCCCTTTGAGCACAAATGAGTTTCTGGCGTTGGCGGCCAGGCAAATGGCCTGTCCCTTTCGCAACATGGCCCGGTCTATATACTTGCCGCTGACCAGCAGGGCCTTGGAGTTGGGGAAAAGGGATTTTACATTTGGCGGTCGGCCAACTTTCAGGCACTGTTCAAAATCGGCCTGATAGGTACGCGTGGATGACATAATAACCTCCAAAAATATTACAAGATTGCCTATGAAGCTTGGGTTACTCAAGTTTTGAACATACCTGAAACCCGTCTTTTCGTCCAGATTGGAAGCACCTGCTTGTTCAGCCCGAATACCAGAAAGTTTTGCTGCAGCCTGCCACTTGACGTTGGCTGGCTGGGGCTTACAAAAAGCAATTAATCCGGACCAGCTTCTTGTCAAGCGATCATTTTCAGGCCAAGATCGGCTACAAACTTGGGAATGAGGAGGAAGCGCCATGCCTATTTACGAATTTTACTGCCCTGATTGCCATATGATATTTAATTTTTTTACCCCTCGGGTGAACACCACAAGCAGGCCCGAGTGTCCCCGATGCAAAAGAGCCGGATTGGAGCGCAGGGCATCGGTCTTTTCCATTTCCAAAAATCGAAGCGAGGACGATCAGAACGGCATGCCGGATATTGATGAATCCAGGATGGAGCAGGCCATGCAGTTGATGGCCCGGGAAGCGGAAGGGATGGATGAAGACGACCCCAGGCAGGCTGCCCAATTAATGAAACGGCTGTGTTCGGCTACCGGACTGGAGATGGGTCCGGGCATGCAAGAGGCCATGCGCCGTCTGGAAGCAGGAGAAGACCCGGATCAAGTGGAAGCCGATCTGAGCGATGTTTTGGAAAATGACGAGCTTTTTACAATGGCCAGACGGGGAGGGCGCATGCAGAGACCTCCGGTGATAGATGAGACAATTTATGACCTGTAAGGTTGCAATATGAGGTCATTCATTTTATTTTTAGACTGTCTGCTCAGAGAGCAGAAGGTAAATTTATAACAAGTGGAAAGGTCCATTTCCTGCAAGGTGTGTGTGCGTACTCCATTTACCCCCAATCCAGCCCATCCTTTTCAGTTGGTTAAGTTTTTGTCCTGGAGTTCCCTGCTCCTTATCCTTTGCGCATCTTTGTTTATGGTTGTGGTCATAGGCAATTATGCAGAACGGTCAGTGGTGACCAAGGATAAGGAGTTTTCCCGTCTTTTGGCCGAAAATTTAAACCACCAGATATATCAGCGCTTCACCCTGCCAACCATGTTAGGCTTTGGCCGGGTACAGCTTAAAAACAAGGCCCAGTATGAACGATTGGATAAAATCATCGATTATACCATACATGGGTTCAAGATCCTCAAGCTTCAGATATACGATCTCCAGGGCCGGGTATCTTATGCAGAAGAGGAGGAGTTGCTGGGGACCCAGGCCCTTGATACTGAAGATATGAGTTCGGCTGTAGAAGGCAAGACCACATATGTGGTTCAAAATACCAATATGTCCTGGTGGTCCTATCTGCGGTTGAATTTGCCCCCTCAGAGCTATGTGCTCAAGACCACTTTCCCCCTGCGGACCGAGCAAAGCCTGTCTCCGGCCCATAAGGGAACGGTGATCGGTGTCTTACAGTTCACTCAGGACATCACAGATGATTATGAAAAGATACGGGCATTTCAGGTATTGGTGACTGTGGTCATCCTGGTCTCAGCCATGATCCTGTTTTTGCTTTTGTACATGATCATTCGAAGGGCGGATCGGCTCATTGCGGAACGAATCCAGGAGAAAGAACGCCTGGAGCGGGAACTCCATCAGAATGAAAAGCTGGCCAGCATGGGACGTATGCTGGCCAGCATTGCTCACGAAATACGCAATCCCCTGGGAATTATTCAAAGCAGTGCGGAATTGCTTTCCAAGCGCTCGGCCCAGGCCAATGACGTGGGATACAGACTGGCCCAAGCCATTTTTGATGAATCCAGAAGATTAAGCCGGACCGTGAACGATTTTCTCGATTATGCCCGGCCCAAGGAACCGAAAATGAACTCGGTGTCTCTGGGCACCATTGTCGGCCAAGCGGTTGATTTTTTGGAACATGAACTGAATAAAAATGACATCCAGGTCATGTGCGATGTTCCGGAGACAGCCCAAGTCAAAGGGGACAAGGATCTTCTCTACCGGGCCATATACAACCTGCTGGCCAATGCCTGCCAGGCGATGTCCGGCTCTGGAGAGGTCAGGATATCCTGGGACGACAAGGAGAGAAAATTGGTCATAGATGATCAAGGCCCGGGCTTTGACCCTGAAATGAATCAAAAATACGTGGAGCCATTCTTTACTACCAAGGATACCGGTACAGGTTTGGGGCTGGCTATAGTGTCCACGATTATCTCCAACCATGGGGCCTTGATGCATTTGGACAAAAATCCTGAAGGCGGAGGCCGGGTGGAAATTATCTTTCCCGAATAAAAGGAGTAAATGCAGCCATGCCTGCAAATATATTGGTAATCGATGACGAACAAAACTATCTGCTGCTCCTGGATACCCTGCTCGCGGACGAAGGCTACAGTGTGACCACTTTGCAGGATCCGGAACTGGCTCTGGAGTACCTGTCAGAATCTGACGTGGATGTGGTCATCACCGACATGAAGATGCCCAGGGTAAGCGGCCAGGATGTCCTGGAGCACATCAGGAAGAACTATCCCTATATCCCGGTACTTATCATGACTGCATACGGCAGTATTGATGGTGCGGTTCAGGCCATGCGGTGCGGAGCCTTTGACTACATAGCCAAGCCTTTTTCCAATGATGAATTGTTGCTTTCGGTGCACAAGGCGGTGAAGATGAGCGAGGCTGAACAGCAAAACCGCCTTTTGCGCCAGAGTCTGCAAGACAGGCACGGCACGCACAATATTATCGGCCGCAGTCAGGGAATCCGACAGATACTGGATCTTGTGGCCAGAGTGGCTCCAAGTACAAGCAATGTCCTTATTACCGGCGAATCCGGAACCGGCAAGGAGCTCATCGCCAAGGCCCTGCACTATGCCTCCAATCGCAAGGATGGACCATTTATTTCCGTCAACTGCATGGCCTTGAATCCAGGAGTTATGGAGAGTGAGCTCTTTGGGCACGAGAAGGGGTCGTTTACCGGGGCCACAGTCAAGAAACGCGGCCGGTTCGAACTGGCCCACACCGGCACCCTTTTTTTGGACGAGATCGGTGAGCTGTCCTTTGACACCCAGGTAAAGCTGCTCAGGGTCATTCAGGAACACGCTTTTGAGCGGGTTGGAGGGAGCGAGTCCATACACGTGGATATCAGGCTGGTGGCGGCCACGAACAAGGATCTGCAGCAGGAGGTGGAGCAAGGCCGTTTCCGGGAAGACCTCTTTTATCGTTTAAATGTGGTCAACATCCATATCCCGCCCTTGCGGGAACGGGTGGAGGACATCCCTCTTTTGGCTGCTCAGTTTCTGCAGGAGTTCAGTAAGGAAAATGCAAAACAGGTGAACGGGATTGATCCAATGGCCATGCAGGCGCTCACCGCCTATCACTGGCCGGGGAATGTCCGGCAGTTGGAAAATGTGATTGAGCGGTGCGTTGTTCTGGCTCGAGGAGAGAGCATCGGCATGGAGGATCTGCCGGCTGAACTCAAAGAGGAATCCACGCAGTTCAAAAGCGCGGCCGATCTGCTGCCCACAGAGATTAATCTGGGGGATACCCTGGAGAAAATCGAGGCCGCCTTGATCCGCAGGGCCTTGGTCCGGTGCAGCTTCGTTCAAGTCAAGGCGGCCGAGAGCTTGGGCATTTCCAAGAGCCTTTTACAGTACAAGCTAAAAAAATACAATATTTCCGGCAAACAATAAAATAGATATGCTCTCCCCTATTCCGGCCTTTGTCCAGGATCTGCGCGCAATGGAGCAAGTGGGTCCGCACATTGTCCATGAAGAGGTCTTTGCCCCATCTCAGGCTTGCCTGCAAAATGTGCACAGACCATGGCCTCCTGAGGTTTTGGGTATGCTTCAGGACAAGGGCATTTTCAGTCTCTATTCCCACCAGGCCCGGGCCATGGACCTGATCCGTCTCGGTCGACACACGGTCATAGCCACCCCCACGGCCAGTGGCAAAAGCCTGATCTATTCCCTGCCGGTATTGGAAAGAATCGCATCCAGTCCGCAGAGTCGCTCCCTGTTCCTGTTTCCACTCAAGGCCCTGGCCCAGGATCAGCTGCGAGGCATAAATGAGCTTACTGCAGTCTGGCCGGGGCGCATCAGGCCTCAGGCCGCGGTCTATGACGGGGATACCCCAACCCCGCACAGAGCAGCGCTGCGCAAAAATCCTCCGCACATGCTTTTGACCAATCCGGAGATGCTGCATTTAAGCCTGCTCTCCAGCCACCAGCAATGGGCTCGTCTGTGGTCTCATCTGGATTATGTGGTTGTGGACGAAGTACATACCTACCGGGGAGTCATGGGTTCGAACATGGCCTGGGTCTTTCGCCGCTTACAGCGCATTTGCGCTCGATACGGTGCTCATCCGACCTTTGTTTTTTGTTCGGCGACCATCGGCAATCCTGGGCAGCTGGCCCGGAACGTGACCGGACTGCCGGTGGAAGTCGTGGATCAGAGCGGCGCGCCGCAGGGAAGACGGCATTTTCTGTTTATCAACCCTTTGCACGGAGCGGCACATAGCGCACTGCATCTCCTTCAGGCCAGCATGGAAAAAGGCTTGCGGACAATCGTCTATACCCAATCCAGAAAGATGACGGAACTTATCGCCTTGTGGGCCAAACGTCGCTGCCCGGGCATGGCGGGACGTATCAGCGCGTATCGCTCCGGCTTCCTGCCCAGTGAGCGCAGGGAGATTGAAATTAAGATGAGCAAGGGAGAAATCCTGGCTGTCATCGCCACCAGTGCCCTCGAACTGGGCATAGATATAGGCGGTCTGGATGTGTGCATTCTGGTCGGTTATCCAGGGTCGATCATGGCCACCTGGCAGCGCGGGGGTCGGGTGGGACGGCAGCAGCAGGACAGTCTGGTGGCCATGATCGGTCATGAAGACAATCTGGACCAGTACTTTATGACCCATCCCAAACTCTTTTTTGAGCTGCCTCCAGAGGACGCGGTGATCAATCCCTTCAATCCGGTGATCATGGATACACATGTTCAGTGTGCGGCTTCTGATCATGCCCTGCACCGGAACGAGCCCCTGATGCAGGAATCCGAGGTCCAAAAATCTGTATCCCGGCTTTTCCAGTCCGGACTTTTGGGTCAGAGTCAAGATGGGAACCGGTATTTTGCTCTGGATCCCCAGGTGGCAAGTCGGGTCAATTTGCGCGGATCGGGACGGACTTTAAGTATTATTGATCAGGCCAGCGGACGGATCATCGGAAGCATAGATCATTTCCGGGCCTGTCATGAGACACATCCGGGAGCAGTATATCTGCACCGGGGGCGGACCTATGTCATCGATGATCTGCAGGCTGAAAACGGGACTGTGGTCGCTACTCCGTGCCAGGTCAACTACTACACCCGGGTCCGCACAGAAAAGGAAACCGAGATTCTCTCCTGCCAGGAAACGACGACCATTGGAGCAGCCCGGGTCTCTTATGGCCGGTTGCGGGTGACGGTCCGCATTATCGGGTATGAAAAACGTTTAACCAGGGGACACAGATTGATCGATGTCTTCCCTCTGGACCTGGATCCTTTTGTCTTTGAGACCGACGGCCTGTGGGTTCAGATCTCCCCGCAGATCCGGGACAAGATCGAGGCAGCCAGGCTGCATTTCATGGGCGGCATCCATGCCCTGGAACATGCCATGATCGGGCTCATGCCCCTGCTGGTATTGGCCGATCGGAATGACCTGGGCGGAATCGCCCAGCCTCACCATCCGAGTTTGGGGACGGCAGCGGTTTTTGTCTATGACGGGATCCCGGGTGGGGTGGGGCTGACCAGACAGGCCTTTGTTCGGATCAAGACCTTGCTTGATCAGACCCTGCATGCGGTCAAGACCTGCCCGTGCCAGGCCGGTTGCCCGGCCTGTGTGCACTCCCCCAAGTGCGGGGCCGGGAATCGACCGCTGGACAAGCAGGCCGCCGGGTATATTCTGGAACACAGTCTGGGCTATGATGCCTCCCCCCCGGTCAGAAAAGCGGTCCAATCCTGGGCTGTGCACATTCCAAAAACGTCCACAACCACGCAGCAGCAACACAGCAGCAAACAAAAATCACTCCATTTTGCTGTATTTGATATTGAGACCCAGCGATCGGCCCAGGAAGTAGGAGGATGGAACAAGGCCCGGGATATGGGGGTGAGTTGCGCTGTGCTCTATGATTCCGAGCAAAAAGAGTATATTCCCTTTGCCGAACAGGATATACCGGATTTGATCCGCCGCCTGATGAAAGTGGACCTGGTCATTGGTTTTAATATCCGGCGCTTTGACTATCAGGTCTTAGGCCCTTATACCCAAAACTCGCTGCATCGTCTGCCTACACTGGACCTGCTGCAGGATATACGCTCCAGGTTAGGCTATGGCCTGTCTTTGGACCATCTGGCCGGGGCCACCCTGGGGGTCCATAAAACCGGGAACGGGTTGCAGGCAGTGCGCTGGTGGAAAGAGGGGAAGGTGGACAAGATCATGGATTATTGCCAGGAGGACGTGGCTTTGACCTTGGGCCTGTATCTGCACGGCCGGGACAATGAGCATATTCTATTTTACAACAAGGCCAAAAAGCTGGTCCAATTGGCAGTGGACTGGCCGGGGGGCGGGCAGAGATAGGTGGTAATTTTTCAGTCTTGCCTCTGGCAAGACTGAAAAATTACTGCTCCGAGCTTACAGCTCACTGCGCACTGCCAAAGAGACTTCCCGGGTCAGATCAAGGACCTTTCGGGCCTGCTCTTCAGACAATGATCCAGTCCCGCAGCT
The DNA here is from genome assembly GCA_041686195.1 of Desulfovermiculus sp. Classification (GTDB taxonomy): domain Bacteria; phylum Desulfobacterota; class Desulfovibrionia; order Desulfovibrionales; family Desulfothermaceae; genus Desulfovermiculus. The sequence continues at coordinate 159,397 of JAWLEI010000001.1, read as the reverse complement.
CGGGGTGATCATGGATTGAGCCAGGAGCTTCTCCCGGTCAATACCCAATCCGATCAGGTGGTCGAATTTGGCCCGGAGCTGGTGAAGCAGTGATTGAGTTGTTTCCTTTTCAATATCTTCCGGCTCCAGGGTGGGAACAATGCCCCAGGCGATGATTCCTCCCCGATCCATAAAGCTGGTCAGGTCCTGGCTGTAGATGGCCAGCTTGTCAAAATAGGTATAGGCGTCGAAACTCAAGATATCCGCTTTGGAGTCCAGAATGACAGTCCAGTCGGCATTGGCGCAGACATGTACCCCGGCCAGGCCCTTGTGGCTGTGGATCTGGTCTATAATCTCATTTAAACAATCCAAGACGTCCTGCTTGGAAATGCTGATGAACTCGGATGAACCGAAGCCGGCCAGGGCGGGCTCGTCCAAGAAGACAATGACCGGGACATCAAATTGGCTTAAATGTTCTACCTGCCAGGCGGCTTTCAAGGCCAAGAGCTTGACTGCCGCGTCCCGGAGTTGATCATCGTAAAATACGGCCCGCTTGTCTTGATCCTTAACCCCGGTGGCAAAGGTAATCGGTCCGGTGATCTGCCCTTTGACTGCAAAGAGATCCGGCTTTTTTTCCTTGAGCATCTGGATCAAGGTGGAAAAGCCTTTGGCCCGGGAATCGTCCAAAATGAACCGGGTATCGTCCAGGGCCTGCTCTCCCTCGGAGGCCGCCATATACTGCTCATAAAAAGAGACCAGCTCGTCCTCAAAGGACTCGGACGCAGTATTTACATATTCCTGATCCCCGGATTTGGTCCATCCGGGCAGGCCTGGCAGAAACTGGGCCATCATGCCTTCCTGGGCAAAGACCGGGAGTTGGGCCCAGAGCGGGATTTCCGGAGTGGACTCCAGTATGAGTTCAGTGGCTTGCCGATGATCCCGTAAAGGGATACTCCCAATGAGCACAGGGCGGCAAGAGGGTTGGAACATGGTTTGGCTCATACAAGGCAACCTTATAAATATTAGAGATTCCAAGTACAGGAATAAACTGACTTCAGCAGTGCGGGAAATAAATTCCCGCTCGTTTCACGTGCCATCCACGCTTTGGGCAGGCCCTATTTCTTTCGAAAATGGAAAATACCCCAGGTCAGATGGCCGTAAGTACCTCCCAGAACCCAGTTCTTAAGCCCTTCGTTCATATGGGCAATGTACTCCTCACTGACCCCTTTCTCCTTGAGGCCCTGTTCCCGGTGCGCAGTCTCTTCCAAGACCTTGGCGTAGTGGTTGACCAATTGCTGGGGCTGATTGTCGTAGCCCAGCAATTCCAGGTCCAGCTCCAGGGCGGTTTGGCGGTAAAAGCTTGGAGTAGCCAGGGATTGCAGGAAAATGCGCTTCAAAATGGGATCTAAAAATTCCTGGAAACAGTCCTCTGTCTGCATGGGGTCGGTAAAGATCATCTCTCCCCCGGATTTGAGGACCCTGCTGGCCTCGGACAGCACCTGGGCCCGATTGCCGCTATGCAGGATGGCGTCCTGGGACCAGACCAGATCAAAGGATGAATCCTCTTTGGGAATGGATTCGAAATTGCCGTCTATGACCTCAATGAGGTGATCGACCCCCTGTTCCTTGTTCATGCTCCGGTGTCTTGCGTTCTCCACCTCGCTTAAATTCAAGGCCACAACCCGGCAGCCGGAAGTCTTGGCCAGATAGCGGGCACTGCCCCCGATTCCGGAACCTAGGTCCAAGACCCAGGAGCGATCGGTCAGGTTGGCCGAGAGGGCGGCCATTTTCTGCACAGTGCGCCTGCTGGCATCAAAGATGGTGTCTTCCGGGAGGCGGTAGGTGCCTATGTGCAGGTCTTCGCCGCCCCAGATGGTATTGTAAAAGGTATGGGCATCGTGACTGTTGTAATATTCCCGGGCTGTTTCCACAGCTGTCGATGTATCGGTCATGGTTACTCCTCCTTATTCATATGCAGAGGCGAAACGGTTCCAAAACTGGTCAACAGTGAACCGGTGTTCCTGGGTGCCTTTGTGCTCAACGCAAAAACTGGCGCATGTCGCCCCGAGTTTGGCTGCATCCTTCAGATCTTTGTCCAAAAGCAGACCCTTGATCAAGCCTGACCTGAAGGCATCTCCGCACCCGGTTGGATCTTGGGCATCCTTGACCTTCACAGCCGGGACCTTTTGTTCAGAGGATTGCTCAGTGACCACGCATCCCTCTTCCCCCAGGGTGGTGATGATGGCTGAGGTCAACTGCAGAAGGCCGATCTTATCCAGGCCGGTACTCTGCATGATCAGGCTGAGCTCATAGTCGTTGGCGATAAGGATTTGAGCGCCTTTGATCATTGCTTTGAGCTGGGCCCCGGAAAAGGCCGGAATGTTCTGGCCGGGATCAAAGATAAAGGGGATGCCTTTTCCCCGGTATATCTCCGGATATTTCTCCATATCCTGGAGATTGCCAGGGGAAACAATGGCCAGTCCAGAGGAGGTATCAAAGTCAGTAAACAAGCCGTTGGTCGGTACGTTCATAGCCCCTGGATTAAAGGCTGTAATCTGATTGTCCGCATAGTCGGTTGTGATGTAGGCGCTGGCAGTTGGCGCATCCTGGACCGTTCGGATTCCGTCCTGGCTAATGCCGTGCTTATTCAGCCACTTCTGGTAGCGTTCATAGTCGCTGCCAGCCGCAGCAAGAATGGTTGCCTTTTCATCCAAAAGCGCCAAAGAATAGGCGATATTCCCGGCTGTACCTCCAAACCGCTCTTCCAGATCTTGAACCAGAAAGCAGACATTTAAGATATGTAATTTGTCTGGAAGGATGTGATTGGAAAACTTGTCCGGAAAATTCATGATCCGGTCATAAGCCAAGGATCCGGATACATATATGCTCATAAGTTATGTCCCAGGTTCGGTTGATTGTTGGCTTTGCAAAAAGTGTTTTGCAGCAGGTTGTGAAATAAGCGAGCGGGTTTTCAGGGTTGGGAAAAGCCTGTCCCGACAAGAACAGGCTTTTTCAGATGAATCTAGACTTTGCAGGCCGTGCGCAGGTCCTGGACCGAATCGGTTTGCTCCCAGGAAAAGTTGGGGTTCTCCCGGCCGAAATGGCCATAGCAGGAGGTATCCTTAAAGATAGGCCGTTTCAGATTGAGGCGCTCCAGGATATAGTAGGGCCGAAGATCAAAGACTTCCCGCACGGCATTGGTCAGGGTGGTATCGTCCACTTCCCCGGTGCCGCGGGCGGTGACCAAAACAGAGACCGGGTCGGCCATTCCGATGGCGTATGCCAACTGGACTTCGCAGATCTCGGCCAGGTTGGCGGCCACCACGTTTTTGGCTACATAACGGGCCATATAAGCGGCAGAACGGTCAACCTTGGAGGGGTCCTTGCCGGAAAAGGCGCCGCCACCGTGGCCGCCCATGCCGCCATAGGTGTCCTGGATGATCTTTCGGCCAGTAACACCACAGTCACCCAGAGGCCCACCAACCACAAACCGACCGGTAGGATTGATGAAGATGCGCAATTTCTCATCGATAAATTCTTCCGGCAGGGACTTGCGAATGACCTCCCGCTTGATGCCTTCTTTGAGGTCTTCATAAGAAACCTTATCATCGTGCTGGGAAGAGACCACCACGTTGTCAATGCGCACCGGCTTCCCGTTTTCGTATTCCATGGCTACCTGGGTCTTTCCGTCCGGACGCAGGTAGTCCAGGATCCCTTTTTTGCGCACATAGGTCAGACGACGGCTGAGCTTGTGGGCATAATGGATGGGAGCGGGCATCAAGGGCTCGGTCTCTCTGCAGGCGTAGCCGAACATCATTCCTTGGTCCCCAGCCCCTTGTTCTTCAGGACTCTTGCGATCCACACCCTGGGCAATGTCTGCAGACTGCTTGTCAATGGAGGAAATAACGGCACAGGTTTCCCAGTCAAAACCCATATCCGAGCTGTCATATCCGATATCTTTTACTGTCTGACGGGCGATTTGAGGGAAGTCGGCGAATCCATTGGAGGTGATTTCCCCAGCCACAAAGACTAGCCCGGTGGTAACCAGGCTTTCGCAGGCCACCCTGGATTCCGGGTCTTGGACAATAAGATTGTCCAGAATGGAATCTGAGATCTTGTCAGCAACCTTGTCCGGATGGCCTTCGGTCACAGATTCGGAAGTAAACATGTATTTTCCTGGGGTTCCAAACATTGCTTTCTCCTTCATTTTTGAGTTTTTCCTTTCAACAAGTCTCAGCTGATCGATGCCTGATCACAACGCCAGGTCCGCAACACCACTGACCCTGCAGGGCACACTGCGTTGGGTTGGGCTGAAAAGAGCCCTGGTTGCCGAGAGCATTGGGGTCAGTAAAAGGCAAGCGAGCCCAAGCGATACATTTCGCTTGGGTCGGGGGCGAAGACCGTTGAACGGATATGCGTTGCGTGCATTGGTTTAGGCATTCAAGGCCTGAGTTTGCTGATTGTTCATCTTGGCCTCGCAAGCAGTTGCTCAGCCTGTTCAAAAAGCTTGCCCACCACGTTCTCAGGCCTCATCTCACCTGGCCAGAGATCACGAAATGGCAAAAAAATAAACCATAGGCTCAGCCTGAATGTGATGGCAATATACAGGGGGGTATGTGCGCTGTCAAGGGAAATATGAAAATTTTAAAATTATAAAAAAAATGGATCGGAAAATGGAAAAAAATGCAGGTCGAAATATGAGAAGTATTTTTTGTAGAAAAACTAGATATGATATACGCCTAGTAGGTATTTAAACAGTAAAAGTATATTCAAAATACATTTAAAAAATGCAGTTTATAACAAATTGTGCATGTAAAATGAATAGAATTAAATAAGAGAGAGGCTGATAGTCATGTGAGAGTTCTTTTCTGAGGTCCTGATAATGAACTGGGAAAAACCAAAAGTCGTTATTTTTTTTCCCCAAGCGCGATTCTTGAGAACTGAAAAGCCCTGAGAACAGGAAGTATGAGAAAAAAAGATATGCAAATATCAAGCTATATTGATATCAGTGCCCTTATTTGGTAAGCATTCAGGCTCTGGAGGGATATATATTGGTTTCTCAAGTGGGAGTTTGCCGGGATGCTCCTCCTGGGAGGCCGGCCGAGTTCAGCTTTGCCTCCGGCAAATCTGAAATATTTTTGCCCCAAAGCGGGCAAAAAGAGAACTTGCCTGATTGATCATGAATGAAACTGAGGGCTTAACCCCTCTGTCATTGCCCGGCCCGGCACTCACTTGCAGGATAACTTTCTTTGCTTACCTGGAACATTCACACTGCAAGTGAGTGCCGGGCAATCTGGGATAAAGCCGCTCTATCTGCTCTGGATTCCCGCCTGAGCTGGAATGACGAACAAGTTGGATCTTGTTCATACCAGAGCACGTCAATCCCCCGGGAGTCCTGTGCCCGATCAATAGCTATAGGACCAGGATATATACAGACCTTGGTGTTCAGAACCGGCTGTGGACTCAACAGAGAAGCGCGGAGTGAGCTGAATATTGACAGTGGCCCGACCTGAATCTTCTTCCAGCCCTTTTTCAACCTTAAAGTATATATCCTCACTCAGATATTTTCCAGCTCCAAGTGTGACCTGGGAGGAATCTTCACTGTCTGAGTGCGATTGCTGGGTTTCGATTGTCAGCTCATCCAGGCCCATATTCTGGCGAAGGCTGGTCATGAAGCCGCCATTTCCCCCGCTGGTCAGGGTGCGTACGGCTAGGGCCAGCTTCACGGCCTGGACAGGGGTGATTTGGCTCAAATCGCGATTAAAGAGGATCCGGGCCAGGATCTCGTCCCGGGGCAGGGCCGGCTCAGAGCTCAGGGTCAGGGATGGTTCTGTGGCTGGTCCAGTGATGTGAATCTTGGCCTGCAGGTCCCGGACTGATGTGAGGGCGGTCAGATCCAGCTCCGGCTGAGGCGGAAACCGGGACAGAAAGGTCACCCGGCCTTCATCCAGGGTGAATCGTTTAGTCAATAAATTCAGATGGCCGCGTACAATAGCTATATACCCGGATATACGGGGCTGGGCAGCTGTGCCTTGGATGTGCAGATCCCCTTCCCATTCCGAGTCCAGCCCCCGGCCGCGAACATAACATCCACCGGGTATATTCACCTGCAAATCCAGGTTTGTGCTTTGGGCAAAAGAAGGAGTGTCCTGACCATTAAAATCCAGTTCTGATTTTTTCTGTTCCCCGGCTTGGATGATTGTCAAGCCATCCAAGCCGGATGGTGCAGGGTCAGGCAGGCCGATCTCCACCGGAAATGCCTTGAGATCGCCCGTGATATCTGCTCCAGACGGAGTGCCCTGGAGGTCAACGGAACCACTGAGAGTGGCTGTAGCTGGTTCCATTCTGACCAGGGTGGCCTGATCCAGGCTGGTGGTCAGGGAATAGGATATATCCTGATCAGGAGCAAAGCCAAGTTCTCCAGCAACCTGGATTTTTCCCTGCTCGCCGTCCGTGGCCTGCATTTCACTTATAACTGCCCGGTGCCCCTGAAGATGGATGACGGTTTGAATTTCCTGGAGTAAGGTCCCAGTTTGCACGTTTTCGAATTTGCCCTGGGCAAGCTGCAACTCTCCGTGGAGTTCGGGAAGGGGCAGGGAACCGGAGCATGAGATGTCCATGGACAGGGTGCCGGCCAGATCCTGTCCGTCCAGGGGCAGACTGGCGGACAGGACCTGCAGATCGGCCTGTCCCTGGATTTGACCGGAGACGCTCCCCTTTGGCTGGAATTGGAAGGGATGGAGGGCAAAGTCGACAGGGAGATTCAGCCTGCTCTGGAGATCAAAGGCTTTATCCCCATCCACAGAGACTTCAGCCTGCAGCTCTTTGCTGTCTAAAGTCCCTGCAGCCTGGACATTCAATTTGGGCAGGTCCTCGGCCTGTCCGATTTGGGACTGCAGGTTCCGTATCCGGGTATCGAGGTGGACAACTGGGGCGCTTCTGCTCCCGGAGAGCTGGATTTCAAGATCAGCCTGCCCGGTGAAATCAGAGCCAGGAGCAAGGGGCAGTGTATTCAGATCAATGTTTTGGGCCTGGACCGATCCGTGCACAGCATTTCCTTCGGACTTTCCCTGGATAGATACTGTGCCCTGGCCCAGGTGGAGTTCCGGCCAGCTCAGTTCCCAACCTTGTTCAGCCTGGGCGGCTTGCAAAGGATGGGACCAGGAAAGCGGCAGCTCCCCGTAATGCCCCTGCCCTTGAGGCAAAGTTATGCGCAAAGAATCCTCCCGGTCGGTGATCTGGGCCTGGGTGCGCAAGTCAAAATCTTCACCTGTCTTGCCGGAAACCGCGCATAAGGCCTTGATCTGACCCTGGGACCCTTCGGCCTCTACGTCCAGGTGGCTTATCCGAGTGTCACCATAGCGCACGTTTTCCCCTTCCAGTTCCAGGCTCCCTGTGAAGGTCTTTGCATCTTTGAGGTCAGTCTGAAAATCAAGGGAGTCAATTGCTGTCTCGGCCATTTGCAGGTCTCGGACCCGGCCGGCGGCAGATATCTGAGGTTGGGACAGGGGGCCGTTGACCTCAGCGTTCATATCAAGGCCTCCTTGAGCCCTGGAAGGGGTGAAGGCCTGCAGCCACTGCAGACTTCCAGCTTCCAGCTGAAGCTTGGAATGGATGCTTTGATCCTGGCTCTGGTAGGTTGCCGCGGCCGTGAGGACAGTCTCCGGGGCTTGCAGGTGCACATCTGGCAGACGCAGGATCTGACGGTCAAAGTCGATTCCGGTTTGAAGCACAATCTCCTGGCTGTCTTCCTGAAGTCGCAGCTGGATATCTCCGAGCACTTTGGGCTTAAAGGGTTGGATCCGGCCTTGAAACTGGCTGTGAAATGTGCTGGCGTTGAAGCCCGGACCGGTTAGGTTGGTGCCTTGGATGGCCAGAGAAGTGGTCAGCTCTTGCAGGTCTCCGCTGATATGACCAGATGACTTGAATATGCCGGAGATATCGGAAAATGCCTCGTGGTTTAAGGCAGAAAAGTCCGGGCCGTCCACGCTCCAACTGGCGCGCAGCTTCTTGCCGTCAAGATCCATGTCGCCCTGGGCCCGCATATCGACCTGTCGGCCTTGGATGCGCAGGGTCTCCAGGGTCAGTTTCTGGCCTGAATGAAGAGACGTTTGGGACTGGACAGTGAGTTGGGGGCCGAGAATTTCATCTGCTGTCTGCGGAAGCCCATGCATATCCTTGAGCACAGCGCTCAGTTCATTTTTCAGGCTGGCCTGCTGCCAATTGCCCTGGACCTCGCTTGACATCTGCAGCCCCGCGCTCAGGCCTGTATTCTGCAATTGGGGGATGCTGCTTAGGTCATCAATTTCAGTGCGCAGGGTGGCCTGATACGGCCCGGAAGACTTTGCCTGTCCCCGGACGGACATGTCTATCCCTGGCATGGCGAGGTGCAAAGCTTCAAGGTCCAGGTCGGGCCCGGGGAGTTCCAGACTGGAGCGCAGGGTGGCCTCCAAAGGCCCTGGAATCTGGGGCAGGCCCTCCTTATGCACTGCCTCGGCCTGAAGCTCAGCGTTGACCAGGATACGCTCCAGCCTGCCAGCATCAGATCTGATCAGCTGCGGGCGAAGGGTCAGTCCGGTCTGCTTGAAATCAAGGCCGTGCACATGCAGTTTATTCCCCCGGGCCCTGAAAACAAGGTCCGGGCTGGCCCATGCACCTTGGGCCTGCATATCCAGCCGGGCTGAACCGGACACAGTGGTGCCCAGCATGGGCTGCAGTGATTGCAGGTTGGGAAACACAATTGAGCCAGAGCCTTTCCCTGTCTGGTCCGTAAAATCAGCCTGGCCCTGGAATCTTATGCGGGCCAAGCCGGAGTTCACAGTAAGTTTCATGAGCCTGGCTTGACGCAGGTTGCGCTGGGCAGTGGCCGCAAGAGAAAGGTCCACAGTTTTCAGCCCGGATTGGACAGGGCGCAAGGCCTTGGGCAGCAAGGGCTGCGGCTGAATGCTGGAATCTGCTCTGACCTCAAACCTGTCTGAGTCTGCCTGCAGCCCGAGATCGGTTTCAGCCAGGCTCTGTCCGTCCATATCAAGGTGTATTTTTCCTTTCCAGTCGGCAAGAGGTCCGGTCCCCTGAATACGCAGCCGCAACGGAGCCGGCAGATCAAGCCCAAGCTGGCCCAGGGCCAGACCGTCCGGCTGGTCCTGAAAATCAACGTCCACATCCAGGCGGGAGTCGCTCCCTTGCATGCCGGCGGCCAGGTGCAGATTCAGCCCCCGGGTATTGGTTTGATTCAGATTGCAAAGCATGTTCCACTGGGTTATGGATTGCCAGCTCCCTTTTGCGGACAGGGCCAGCTCCGCCTGTTGACCAAGAAGGTCGGGTCCGAGGGACAGGCTGGGAATTTCAATTTCGTGCATAAAGACAGAAAGGGGCAGGTCAAATCCTGTGGACGGCTCAGCCTCGGGTTCCGGAGAGGCCTGGTCCGGCAGCTGCGGCAGGCGGCGTAGGTCCAGGACCCGCAAGGACAGGTGGTCAATCTCCAGGTTGCCTCTCAGCAGACGCCAGGGGGAGATGTCCAGCTTAAGGTTTTGTCCATTCGCAAACTGTCCGTGGGGGTCATAACAGGATAAGCGCTCCAGCCGGATGTGAAAGGGGAGCAGGCCGCTCAGATTTTCCAGCTCAATATCCACTCCCCCCAGATCCAGACTGTTGACTTTTGCAGTAATCAGATTTTTGACCGGTCTGGTTTGGATGAGTCCAAAGGTGAGGATGAGCAAGATAACCGGCAGGGCCAGGGCTATGAGCAAAATCTTGGGAAATCGTGATCTGTTATTTCTCATGATGCCTTTGGTCTGAGCATGAATTCGCTGTGGCTGAAGGCAATGACGGGTTGTAAGCAGGGCATTATTGACCCTTAGCTGAGGTCAAAAGGCTTGCCCCAGGCTTATGTAGACTTGAAAATTATCGTCTATATGCTCATCTGAGGTCAAGGGTAAGGCAACATCCAGGCGCAGGGGGCCGATGCCGGTGTAGTAGCGCATGCCGCAACCAGCCCCCCAGTATAACTTGTCTGCAGGATCGGGGATGGAGGAGTCAAAGGCGTTTCCAGCATCGACAAAAGCCACGCTCCCGATTTTGGGGGTCCACTTCCAGCGAAATTCAGCCGAAGTCTCCAGCAAGGAACGGCCTCCATACGGATCGCCGTCCCGGTAAGGGCCGACCTCCTGGTACGGGTAGCCGCGGATGGAGCCGCCTCCCCCGGCATACCAGCGTTCGTCAGCCGGGACATCCGCTGTATCTGATGCGCTGATGGAGCCGACCTTTCCGCGCAGGGCCAGAACAGCCCGGCCTTTTTCCGGCAGCAGGTCAAAATACCAAAGCGAGCTCAAGCTGGATTTAAGAAATGAAAACTCTTCTCCCAGAAATCCGAGCATGGGTGTGAGATGCAAACTATGGTTGGTTCCCTGCCTGGGGTCCAGGATGTCGTTGCGGGTATCCCAGACGGCAAAGGCAGGCAGGGAGAGTTGATGAAAGGTCTGATCTCCTTCTGAGTCCTCGACTCGACTGCCCTTGTATCCCAGTCCAGCCCCCAGGCGCAGATTGGGGTGGTATTGATGTTCCAGATGGGAGGACATTCTGCCGCCCGTGCTGGTGTAGGCGTCCAACTCTTCTCGAAATACAGAACCCCGGAGGACAAGATCCAGGTCCTTATCGGCCAGATTCTCCTGGGTGTAGCGGGTAAGCAGTTCTTGCTTTATCTGAGAGGCTTCCAGCTCAAAGCGCAATTTTCTGCCTTTTCCCCGCAGGTTCAGGTGTTCCCAGGCAGCTTTGCCCTGGGGGCCGGTATCGGTTTCATAGCCCAGTCGCAGGCTGACTCGTTTATGGTCAACCTCACGGACCCTGACGGTCATCGGCAATTGGTTTTGATCATCGGCCGAGTCCGCATGCTCTACCTGGACCATATTGAAAAGCCCTGTTTTGAGCAGGGAGTCCTGGAGATTGCGGACTGATTTGGGATCATAGAGCTCTCCTGTGTTCCAGGGGATCTTGTCCCGGACATAGCTTTCTTTGACCCGGTTCAGGCCCTGTATTCTCACCGGACCAAACCGAGCCCTGGGTCCTGGATCAACCCTGTAGGTCAGGTCTACAGATTTTTGTTCAGAATGAAGGCGCAGGACAGGAGAATCTATTTCAGCCAGGACAAAGCCCTGGGATTGAAGCTTGTTTTGCAACTGGGATTTCCCTCTGCGGATGGCATCGGCTTTGGCTCTTGTCCCTGAAGGCAGTCCAAGCTCCTGGCGGTTCGGGAGGTTGGGTTCAGACAATGAAGACGATCTCCAGGGCCTAATTTTCACTTCACGCACATGATATGCAGGACCAGGGTGGACAGTAAACTCAACCAGGACCGGATTATCGGCGTTCCGGGGATCAACCTTGAGGTCAATGCGGGCTTCAAAATAGCCCTGGGCCTTGAGCACTTCGGTCATCCGGGGCAGATCATTTCGAGCCCGCCGTTTGACCATGTTCACTGTGGCCGGAGGATCGTCCCGGTTTTGAACACTCGAGGAAACCTGGCGGAGCTGAGAGAGAAACCCGGAATCCTCAGGATCCTGGAAAGAAACCGTGTACGGAGTTTTCAGCTCAGCAGCCATCAGCTCGGACGAGGAACAAAAAAAAAGAAGCCCTATGCCTAAGACCAACAAAAAAACTTCCGGCAAAGAGATATTTGAGAGGGAGGGGGGTGGCAGCATGTAGAGCCTCGTCACCAAGTTTAGCTTTTCTTTGACGTACGATCCTGGGCAGTGGAGGGAGATGTATCCGCCTTTTGCCGCAGGATCTCATAATAGGAAAATATACGCTTTACAAAGCGGACCGGCTCGGTCCCGCGGGCGTACCCGTATCTGGTCTGAGAATAGTACCTGGGTTGGCTGAGCAAGGGAAGGATTTTTATCATGGATGACCATTTGTTGGGGTCCAGGCCTTGTTTTTGAGCTAAGCGCTGGGCATCTCGTACATGCCCGTATCCAACGTTGTAACTTGCCAATGCAAAACGGAGCCGTTGGGTATGGTCTTTTATGCCTTTGAATCGGTCATAGAGGCGGGAAAGGTACTTCACTCCGGCATGGATGCTTTGTGCAGGCTCCAGCCGGTTGGTAATACCCATTTCCCGAGCCGTATTCAAGGTCACCTGCATCAGTCCCTTGACTCCGGTGTAGCTTGAGGCATGGGGATCGAAGTGGGATTCCTGGTAAACCACAGCGGCAATGAGCCGCCAATCGAATCCGAATTCTCGGGCTTCTTTCTTGATCATATTTTCAAAGTCAGGAAGCCGGGTTTCAATTCGGTCATGATATTTTTTGATATCAACGTAATCGAATATGGCTACATTGGCATAGTAATTGTGGTAGATTTGGGCGAATAATCCATCTTCCTGGGCGGAAGCCAAAAAATTGTTCATGGCCTGAAGCAGGGATTGATCTTTTTTACGCACCGCCCAGCCCAGGCTTTGCTTTTCCGAGATGGGAAATGCCATGCGGATCTCAGGAAAGTAGCGGCGGTTGAGTTGGGCTATATTACTGTCTGCTACAGTGGCCGGGATGTCTTTTGTCGCCACCTGGCGAATGAGGTCTTCGGTGGGCACATCCCTGTGGAGTGCAATGTGTACATCAAGGCCTTGATCCTGCAGTTCCTGAAGGCGCTGTTCATATGATGTATGTTCACGCACATGTATGGTCAACCCGTTCAAATCCTTTTCACTTTGAATTGTCGCCTGGTCTTTGTGGACGATGACCATTTGCTGCACATCCATGTAGGGAATGGAAAAGGCGACATGTTCTTGCCTGTTCTCAGTAATTGTCAGCCCGGCGGCGATGAAATCGCCTTTTCCTTTTTCCAGAGCCGGGATCATCTGACTCCATCCCGGAGTTAAGACATGCAAGGAAACGCCGAGGTGTTCGGCAAAGGACTGGGCCAAGTCGTACTCAAGGCCCATCTTCTGGCCCCGGTACATATAATAGGCATTGGCATTGTTTTGGGTGACCAGGTTTATCTGTCCCAGGGCCTTGATTTTTTGCAGGGAGCTTATCCGGGCCAACCGGGTTGGATACCACTGGGCATGCAGGGACTCAGCCTGCAGAGAGGCAGGCACTATGAGGGAACCCGCAATGCATATGCCGGTCACAAAAAAAATGAAAGCACAGGCCGCAATCAGATTTCGGGCAGAAAGCAAACGCAACCTCCTTGGTCTCACTTTGCAGCCAGAAAGAGATTCAGTACATATTACTGCCTGAAAACTATGACAATGTAAAGATGTCCCGGCAACACGTGAGTTTCGTTCTCCGGTGTAAGGTGCCAGTCCCACCTATGGCGGGATCAGGTTTCAGCTTTGCCTCCGGCAAAGCTGAACACCGAAAACTGAAAGCATACCGCTGATATGCGGCGAAAAGGGCTTTAATCTTTTTGTCAGGATCAGTTCTGGATGCAGGCGGTAAAGAAGTATTCTCCAAGCAGACTGGCAGGATCTGGGAGGTGCATTGAATGCAGGCGGCCCAGGCCAGGGTTCTTATGGAGAATGTAACGGATAAGATGTTCATTTTCATCAGGATTGAAGGTGCAGCTGATATACACGAGGCGTCCGCCAGGGGGCAGGATGGTCAGGCAGGATTTGAGCAGGGATCTTTGCAAGCCGGCAAGGACCGGAAGGTCTTCGGGTCTGCGTTTGGCCTTGATGTCCGGTCTGCGGCTGAGCACTCCCAGACCGGAACACGGAACATCCAGGAGAATGCTTTGCGGTCTGATCCGGCCCAGAGGCGGGGCGGTTGCATCAGCAGTAAACAGGGGAATACCCGGCAGGCGAAGCCGGTCGATTTCCTGCCGGCAGGTGAGGACCTTGCGGGTATGGATATCACTGGCCCAAAGGCGATGGCAGCCCCTTTCCAGCAACTGGCCGGTCTTCAGGCCCCGCCCGGCGCAGGCGTCCCAAGCCGGCTGAGGCCAGTCAGCGGGATCTTCCCGGTCTAAGGCCTCTTGTGCGGCCAGGCTCTGCCTGGTCAGCAGGCCATTTTGCTCAGCCTTTCGGATTTCGTTATCCGGCGGTGAAGTTAGGGCCAGGCCATTTAGGTTTTGGACGACCACCGGCGCCAGACCGGATAAGGCTGCATACAGACGGGACCAGCCTGAGGCCCAGGGGTTAAAGCGCAAACCTACTGGAGGGGGGTGCATGCTGTGCTCCAAAAGGGTCTCGGTCTGCAAAATGGAAAAGCTGTGCAGGCAGAGATCGACGATCCATTCCGGGCAGGCATAATAGCGGGACAGAAACCTGGTTTGGCTTGGTTGATCCAGGGCATAGAAATCCCGGTTGAGAAGGGACTCCTTCTCCCGGCATACCCGGCGCAGAATGGCGTTGGCCATTTTGGTCAGGCCAGAGCTGGAACTCTTTTTGATATGCTGAACATACCAGTGCACAGTGGCAAAGTCGGGGATGCGGGTTAAGTAGCAGATCTCGTAAGTCCCAAGACAAAGGACACGCAGGACATGACCGGGCAGAGAGCTTTTGTTGCGGGATAAAAAACTGGAGACAATAAATTCCAGCCTGAGCTGGTGACGAAAATAACCATAGGCCAGCTGGGCGGTCAGTTGCCGGTCAGGCCCGGTAACGGATTTGGAAATCAATATGCGGTTGAGTGCGGCTTGCAGCTCCAAGCCGTGGAGGGTCTGCTCAATGACCGTCAAGGCAGCTGTGCGGGCGGAAGGGACTTTCTTGCCGCTCATTGACTGAGGCCTTGGGCATGCCTGGAGTCTGTGGCCCGGATTTTGAGAAAATAGTTAAGCCAGTGCCGGACCTGATCCAAGTCCACATTGGTATCCAGGCAGGGGCCATAGGGCCTTTGATTGAGGATGCCGAACACAGGGAGCGGATAAGTATCCTGGATCCCTGAGGCCAGATCCCGTTCGCAGGCCACAGCCAGGATGATTTTGGGTCGGGTCTGGACCACGATCCTTCTGGCAATGGTTCCGCCTGTGGCAATGGCCAGATGAACTCCGAATTCTTCGCTTAAGCTGCGGAGTCCGGCTATGGGACATTCCCCACAGCGACGGCAATTGGAAATATTGTACGTCAGGCGGTATTTGCATCGGCTGTTCTGCAGGCAATGCGGCATGAGCAGGAGAATCTCATCTGGGGAGTATCGTCGCCCTTCGGCTGTAATCATTTCGTTGTTCACTTGAATAAAGGATGCCCTGACCTTTTCCTGAGAAATTCCAACGACTTTTCCCACCAGGGTCATGAGGGGCAGGAAACATTTGATTGTTATGCCCCGAATTCTTCGGGAGAAAAGAATGGGCCGCTTGCAAAGGATATTCAAGATCAGGGCCAGGGTGGACCAGAGGACCAAGCCGGCGATTAGAAGCAAAAGGCCGCCCAGGAACCAGGGAGCCAGGGGATGGATGGTGGAGAGACCGACATAGGGAATAAGCCAAGCCACAGCCAAAAGGAGGACCACAAGCAGGCTGGTGCCGGAGAGCAGGCCAATGAAGACACGTTTTTTGGACTCAAAGGTGTCCACAAGGGCGTCATTGAGCGGGGTTTGGCGGCGAAATACGGATCTGGTCATGTATGGGCCTGCCTGAAGATCCAACTCTCTGTATTTGTTTACAATCAAAAAAAACGTGTCTGGTCCTGGGAGGTCAGGTAGCCGCACGAAAAGGCTGCAGCGGGCATGGGTCGCCGTGAGCTCGGCTTTATAGTCTGGACCAGATAATAGCGATCAGAACTTGCGATGCGCAGGACCTCGTTCTCGGAGTGTTCAATGGTCCCCGGAGCTGTTTCAGGCGGTGTCTGCGGTCCAATCTGTCCGGGAAAGATATGGATCTTCAGGGGTTCAAAACCAGAGCTGCGCTGAACTTCAGTGAACGCCCCGGGCCAGGGGTGCATGGCCCTAATATGGTCATGAACCTTTCGGGCCGGCTGATTCCAGTTGATTCTGCCTTCTTCCTTGCTTAGTTTGGGCGCATAGGTGGCTTGGCTTTCGTCCTGGGGAACAGAAACAATATCCCGGTTTTCATGGCGATTGAGGGTCTGGACCAGGCATTCTCCCCCCAGTTGGGCCAGCTTGTCGTGCAGGGTGGCTGCGGTATCCTCCAGATCAATGGCCAGGGCCCGCTGCATGAGCAATGGACCGCAATCCAGCCCGGGACGCATGGACATAATACTGACCCCGGTCACTGGTTCCCCGTCGGCCAAAGCGCGCTGGATAGGTGCAGCTCCGCGGTATTTGGGCAAAAGAGAAGCGTGGACGTTCAAAGCCCCATAATGAGCAATGTCCAGGATATGGGATGGGAGAATCAACCCGTAGGCGGCCACAAGCAGAAAATCAGGAGCCAGAGAGGACAAGTATTCTTGAGCCTCTTCGCCGGTGAGGCGAGGGGGTTGCCATACAGACAGCCCGGCCTTGTCCGCCGCAATCTTGACCGGGGAGGCGCTCAGCTTGCGTCCTCTGCCCCTGGCCCGGTCAGGCTGGGTAATAACCGCCTGGATATTGGTCAGCGGGCGGTTAAGAAGACGCCCAAGAATGGTGGCTGCAAACTCAGGCGTGCCCATGAAAACGACATTTAGCTGTCCTGCCATTTGCGAACTTTTTTCTCGTACAGGTTTCGTTTCAATCGACTGGCACGGTCTAAAAGCAAGGTGCCCCGCAAGTGGTCAATCTCATGCTGCAGGCAAATGGCCAGCAGGCCGTCGGCCTCTATCCGCTGAGGCTGGCCCTCAAGATCTGTTCCGGTGACGATGACGCGAGCCCAACGTTTGATCCTGCTCTTAAACTCCGGCAGGCTGAGACAGCCTTCCTCAAACTCAGTCTCTCCTTCCTGATTTTCTATCTGCGGATTAATGAGTACATTGAGTTCGGTCCGGGATTCGGGACCAGAAATGTCTACAGTGATCAAACAGATTGAGTGACCCACCTGGGGGGCTGCCAGGCCAATACCCTGCTTTTCATACATGGTTTCGGCCATGTTCTGGGCCAGGGTCCTGATGTCGTCGGTGATTTCTTCCACCGGCTGGGCCTGCCGGTTCAAAACCGGATGGGGATGAGTCTTTATATCCATAATCATAACGAATTGTAACAAAGTGCTCAAACACTCTCAATTACCTGTTTGCCGCAAACGCAGGCCCAATTCTCGCAGCTGGGCCGTGGACACAGGTCCGGGGGCCTCTGTGAGCAGGCAGGTCCCTTTTTGGGTCTTGGGAAAGGCAATTACATCCCGGATGGACGGTGCATTGCTTAAGATCATTATCAGGCGGTCAAAGCCGAAGGCAATGCCTCCATGCGGCGGGGGGCCATACTGGAGAGCCTCCAGCAAGAAACCGAACTTGGATTCTGCCTCTTGTTCGTCGATTCCCAGGGCATGAAGCATGTCCTTTTGAACCTCTGGACGGTGAATACGAATGGAACCTCCACCTATCTCGCTTCCATTGATGACCAAATCGTAGGATCTAGCCCGGGCTTGCTCCGGATGTGAGGTCAGAAGGTGAATATCTTCTTCCCTGGGGGAAGTGAAGGGATGGTGACAGGCCTCCCAGCGTTTGTCTTCCGTGTTCCATTCCATAAGCGGGAAATCGGTGATCCATACCGGGGCAAAGGTGTCCTGAGGTATAAATTCAAAGCGGTAGCCCAGTTTTAAGCGCAGGTTGCCGAGTGCTGCATTCACCATCTCCGGCGGTCCGGCCTGAAAGAAGACGATATCACCGGGCACAAGGCTCAAAGTTTCCTGAAGGCTTTTTTGTTCCTGCGGACTCAAAAATTTGGCAATGGGTGATTGCCATTCGCTGTCCTTGATCTTGATCCAGGCCAGCCCCTGAGCCCCGTAAATCTTGACAAAATTGGTTAAATCGTCAATTTCCTTGCGGGTCAGAACATCTCCGCCCGGGACCCGCAAAGCCTTGACCACCTCTGCCTGAGCAAAGAGCCGAAACTGTGAGCCGCGCACAACCTGGGTCACCTCCTGCAAACGGAGGTCAAATCTGATATCCGGGCGGTCCACACCGTAATCGCGCACTGCCTGGGCATAGGTCATGCGGGGAAAAGGGGTGGGGAGGGTCCGGCTTAAAATCTCCTGAAACACTGTGGATACCATGTCTTCAGCCACAGCCATGACCTGCTCCTCGTCTACAAAGGACATCTCCAGATCGATCTGGGTGAACTCCGGCTGCCTGTCAGCCCGCAGGTCCTCGTCCCGAAAACAGCGTACGATCTGATAGTAGCGATCCAGCCCGCCCATCATGAGCAACTGCTTAAAAAGCTGAGGGCTTTGGGGCAGGGCAAAGAAATGGCCCTGGTTCACCCGGCTGGGGACCAGGAAGTCACGGGCTCCTTCCGGGGTGCTCCTGGTCAAAACCGGGGTCTCGACTTCCAAAAAATCCTGGGAGTTGAGGTAAGAGCGCACACTTTGAGCCGCCTTATGACGGAGAATGATATTGGAGGCCAGATGAGACCGCCTGAGGTCCAGATAGCGGTATTTGAGCCGCAGATTTTCGGAGACATCGATCCGGTCCTCGATAAGAAATGGTGGAGTCCTGGACCGATTGAGCAGCTTCCACTCCTCAACCACCACTTCCACTTCACCGGTGGGCAGATTCGGATTATGCATCCCCTCAGGGCGCAAGCGGACCAGGCCCTGGATGGCAAGTACATATTCTGTGCGCAGGACATGCGCTTCAGCATGGGCCCGGGAGTTTGATTCAGGGGAAAAGACCACCTGAGTCAGGCCGCGGCGGTCTCTGAGATCGATAAAAATCAGTCCTCCATGGTCTCTTCTGTATTGTACCCAGCCCATGAGGCAAACCCGACGGCCGATATCAGCTGAAGAAAGCTGACTGCAATGATGAGTGCGTTGCCAGCCTGCTAAATCAGTGAGCAGATCCGAAGCTTTCAGTTCAGGCATATGAGGGTCTCTTTGTGTGCGGTTTTTCGATTTCATGTTTTCACGAGTTGAAGCCAAGGGCTGCGGGCAGGTCGGATTGAGGCCAGGTGCGCTGATCACCGCTCTGCATGTCCTTGACCACAATGGTCTTATTCTTCAGCTCTTCAGCTCCCAGCAAGAGACAAAAGCGGGCTTTGAGTTTATTGGCTAAGCGCAGCTGGGATTTCGGACCCTTGGCTTCAAAGCTGACCTCACCCTGAAAGCGTTGCTCCCGAAGCCCAAGGGCCAGAATCTGACCCTGATCCAGTGCGGTCGGGTCCAGAACAGCCAGGTAGAAATCCGGACCTGATTCCGGCGGATAATCCATGAGCAAAGCCAGTCTCTCCATACCGCAGGCAAATCCGATGCCTGGACAGGCCGGACCTCCAAGCTGCTGCACAAGTCCGTCGTAGCGGCCACCACCGGCTACCGCGGATTGTGCTCCGATATCTCTGGATATGACCTCAAAAGTGGTCCGCTGATAATAGTCCAGGCCCCGCACCAGGCGAGAGTTGAGGACGTAAGGAATGGAGCAGGCCTGCAATACTTTTTGGACTGAGTCAAAGTGGACCTGGCACTGTGCGCACAAATGATCGCCAATCTTCGGAGCCTGTTCGGCGGATTTCTGGCATCCCGGGACTTTGCAATCCAGGATGCGCAAAGGGTTTGTATGCTGCCTGCGTTGGCAATCCGGGCACAAATCCTGGGTTGGCTGGGTGGCCAGGAATTCCTGCAAGCGGCGGGAAAACTCCGGCCGGCATTGGGGACAGCCAAGTGAGTTAAGATGCAGCTCCAGATTGGTCAGTCCGAGCTGGTGCAGATAGCGCCAGAGCATTGCGATAAGTTCTGCGTCAGCCTGAGGTGAATGGGTGCCGAAAAGTTCGGCGTTGACCTGGTGGAATTGACGCTGGCGGCCTTTTTGAGGACGTTCGTACCGAAACATTGGACCGAAGGTAAACACCTTGGTGGTCTGTTCCCGGGAATACATGGTGTTGTCCAGGTAGGCCCTGGCAACACCAGCTGTGGCTTCCGGCCGCAAGGTGAGCAGCCGGCCTTTGCGGTCTGGAAAGGTGAACATCTCTTTTTGCACAATATCTGTTTCTTCACCGATGCTCCGGGCGAAGAGCTCGGTCTTTTCCAGGACCGGAACCCGAATCTCCCGATAGCCGTAAGCGGAGAAAACTGCTCTGGCCGTATCTTCCATGTACGTGTATTTTGACACTTCCGGCCAGATGAGGTCGGTAAACCCTTTGATCTTGCTGATCTGGTGCATAGCGGCACATCTTGTTGTGATGGAAAAATGGGAAGGAGGTCAGCTTCCACTATTGGGAAGCAAACGTAGACAAATCAAAAAGACTTCCTTAGACCAAACCGGTGGTGTTGTCAAAACGTGCGGTCTGATTTTTGAAAAAGCAAGATGTGATGAACTCAGGTTCTGAGGCAATAAAGGAGGAAATGTGATGAAAGCTATTGCCTTGATAGGAAATAAGAAGTCGGGAAAGACGAGCCTGGCCCAAGAGCTCTGTGCGTATTTTCAAACCCAGGGACTTAAGGTTGCAGCAGCCAAGTATTCAAGTCACGGATTTGAACGTCAAGATACTGATACTGCCCGTCTCTCAGAGCAGGCCCAGGCCGTGGTGGGCATAAGCCCCAAAGAGAGTCTGATTATCTGGCCCAGGAAACGATTTTTACTGGACCTTGTTCCCTTGCTTCAGGCCGATGTATTGGTGGTTGAAGGGGGCAGGGAACTTACTGCCATGCCTCGTATTTTGCTCCCCAAGAATGCGGGACAGGATGACCGGCCATTGGAACCGGAATTGGCCCTTGCGGCCTGGAAGCAGTGCCCTGAGGGCGATTTGCCAGTCATTGATAACATTCAGGATCTGGGACAGCTGGTCCTGGAGCGCGGGTTTCTCCTGCCTGGTCTGGATTGCGGTTCATGCGGACGGGAGGATTGCGGTCAACTGGCCAGAGATATTGTGCACAAAAAGGCAAATCCTGATGACTGCCAGGCCCTCCAGGGGACCATGACCGTCCGGGTGAACGGTCAGGCCCTGGGACTGAACCCCTTTGTAGAGAGCATTATTTCGGGTGGAATTCAGGGAATGCTGGCCCAGCTCAAAGGCTATGCACCGGGCCGGATAGAAATCAGCATGGAGTTGTGAGCATGAAAAACGATTTTTTCGAGGTCCAAAGTGTCGATGCCTGTCAGCATATATTGAGCTCTTTCGCCCCTGTCCTGGAGGCAGAGAATGTAAGTCTGGATCAGGCCCTGTCCCTGGTTACAGCCCAGGATGTCCGAGCGGATGAGGATTTGCCCGCATATTCAAGATCGAGCATGGATGGGTATGCGGTTCGAGCCAGGGACTGTTTTGGGGCCGGAGAAAGCAACCCTGTCTACCTGAGCGTAAAGGCCCGGCTGGCTGTGGATGATTATCCTCAAATATCTCTAGGCCCTGGGGAGTGTGCGGAGATACTGACCGGGGGAAGTCTGCCTTCAGGAGCGGATGCAGTGGTCATGGTTGAGCATACCCGCCAGATTGCTGAAGATGAAATCGAGGTTTTCAGGTCGCTTGGGCCGGGGGACAATATCATGCTCAGCGGGGAGGACTGCAGGAGCGGACAGATTGCACTCCCAGCCGGAAAGCGGCTTCGTCCCCAGGATCTAGGAGTCCTGGCTGCCCTGGGACAAAGCCGCATCGAGGTCTTTCGCCGGCCACGGGTGGCCATACTGTCGACCGGGGATGAACTGGTTCCTGTGGATGAAAAGCCAGCACCAGGAAAGATTCGGGATGTCAATTCCACGACCCTGGCTGCCTGGTGTGCCCGGGCCGGGGCAGAGCCCTGGCTCATGGGTATTGTTCAGGATCAGCAGCAGGACCTGCAACAGGCTGTCGCTTTGGCTGTGAATCAAGCTGATTGCGTTCTCCTTTCCGGGGGCAGTTCTGTGGGCACCCGGGATTTGAGCATTGAGGTCATATCGTCTCTGCCTCAAGGACGGATCTTGGCCCATGGTGTTGCCCTCAGCCCGGGAAAACCTACTATCCTGGCTGCTCAGGGCCAGATTCCCATCATCGGACTTCCAGGACAGGTAACCTCAGCTCAAGTTGTCATGTATGTCTTGGGCCTGCCATTTCTGGCCCACCTCGGCGGTGAGGACCAGGCCTTTGATCGCTCCCGGCAGGCCAGAGTATGGGCCAGGGTAAAGCGCAATATCGCCTCCCAGCAGGGGCGGGAAGACTACATCCGGGTCAAACTGGTCCAGGATGCGAAGGGCCTACTCTGGGCCGAGCCTGTGCTGGCTAAGTCCGGTCTGTTGCGCAGCCTGCTCCATGCGGATGGTCTGTTAAGGATTCCGGCCCAGGCGGAGGGAGTTTCTGCCGGAGGGACGCATGAGGTTTGGCTTTTGTAAATGACTGCGGGGAACATGACCAGTTTTTTGAGGCCGAAGCTGAGGTTCGACCCCGTTGCGAGCAGGGAGTGGATGGTTTGGGTCTTGGCTGGACCCAGGCCGGCAGCGGGGTGAGGACATGATCTGCGGTCATGTCCAGGCGTAAGGCCGCATAGGCCCCAAAAATATTGGGGCAGAGCATATTGTTTAAGGTTCGGTACAAAGGATAAGATTGCCATGACTTGTAGGGTCCGGGGAGTATGCCCCCTTGGGCGCACACAGGGCGAGAACCCAGATAGCGGCCAACAAAGGCCTTCATGGAGGGCCAGGACCACCAGCGAACCGGTTTGGAGGTCGATGCGAATGCATTGCCCCTGACCAAGGTCAAGGCATACAAGGAGTGCTTATTTAAAAAGCTGATCAGCATCTCTTTTGCACATACCCGGGCTGCCTCTTGGAGCACATGCGCGGGCTGCGAGCAGTAATCCAGGGCAGTGATCAGCAAGACATAATCAAAGGACTTGTCCTCAAAGGGCAGATCGGTTGGGTGGGCCAAATGCAATTCAGCCCGGCGGCCTATCCTGGTCCGGGTCTTATGGACGTCAGCCGGATTGGAGGCAGTTGCACTGAGATCAAACCCAGCTTCCCAGAAGGGTTCTAAAAGAAGTCCATTCCCGCATTCGATCTGGAGAACTTTCCGGTGCCGCCGGCGCCATTCCGAAGCCAAGTGGAGCAGGAAACATTTTTCCTGTTCCAGGCCAAATCGTCCGTAGGGCTCGCGTTCCCAGGCAGCCAGGCGTTGTGTAGGCGTACTGTGTTGATGCATAAGCCTCCAGGTTTTCGGCTGAGCTCCTTTCATGCGGGGAAGTACTGGGAGTAAATCCTACTTGATCTGTTGAAATACCGCCCCGTGAGCGGCCGAAGTCACCTGCTGTGCGTAACGGCGCAAGAAGGCTGAATCCACCGGCTTTGTCCTGGGGACAAATGCCTTTCGCCTGGTTTCGAGTTCGCTGTTCGGAACCAAAAGTTGCAGTGAACGTTCAGGGATGTCTATTTTGATACGGTCCTGATTTTGGATCAGACCAATAGGCCCGGCATTGGCCGCTTCCGGGGACACGTGTCCTATGGCCGCCCCTCTGGTCCCACCACTGAATCTTCCATCGGTAATCAAGGCTACCTCCCGGTCCAGGCCCATACCGGCAATAGCTGAGGTCGGGGTGAGCATCTCGCGCATTCCCGGTCCCCCTTTCGGGCCTTCATACCGAATGACCACAATATGACCGGCTTTGATATCTCCGTTGAGTATAGCCAAAGTGGCCTCTTCTTCACTGTCAAAAACAATAGCCTGTCCTTCCCGGACCAGCATTTCATCAGCCACTGCCGCCTGCTTGACCACGCATCCGTCCGGAGCCAAGTTTCCATATAAAACAGCAATCCCCCCCTGGGCATGGTAGGGGGAGCCAACTGGCTTGATCACGTCCGGATTGAGGACCTTGGTGTTCAGGTTGCGCAAGTTGGCTTCAACCTGTTGCCCGGTGACCGTCTGGCAGTGAACATGGATCAGGCCGGCGTGGGACAGTTCGGACATGACAGCCGGTATCCCCCCTGCCTGATGCAGATCCTGGATGTGGTGACTTCCGGCAGGTGAGAGGCGGCACAGATTTGGAGTAGACCTGGAAACCCGATCAAAGACTTCCAGGCTCAAGTCAAGGCCGGCTTCAGCAAAGATTGCCGGTAAATGCAGGACAGTATTAGTAGATCCGCCCAGAGCCATATCTACGGCAACGGCGTTGTGTACGCTGTCCTGGGTCACGATATCCCGGGGGGTGATGTTTTGCTCCCAAAGGGACATGACCTGCATCCCGGCCTGTTTAGCCAGCCTGACTCTGGCCGCGTCCACTGCTGGAATTGTTCCGTTCCCCGGAAGGGCCAATCCAATGGCTTCGGTCAGGCAGTTCATGGAATTCGCAGTGAACATGCCGGAACAGCTTCCGCATCCCGGGCAGGCGCTTTGTTCCAGCTCGGTCAAGGCCTCAGGGGACATGGACCCGCTTTTGACTTGACCCACAGCCTCAAAAACACTGATCAGGTCCACATTTTGGCCCTGATGAGCGCCTGCCAGCATGGGGCCGCCGCTGATGCAAAGAGATGGTATGTTCAGACGCAGCATGGCCATGAGCATTCCGGGAACGATCTTGTCGCAATTGGGGATAAGGACCAAGGCGTCAAAGGGATGGGCCGTGGCCATGAGCTCAATAGAATCAGCAATGATTTCCCGGCTGGGAAGGCTCATGCGCATACCTTCGTGATTCATGGCCAATCCATCGCACACTCCAATAGCCGGAAATTCCATGGGCACGCCCCCGGCCATCCGCACTCCTGCCTTGACCGCGTTCGCGATGCTGTCCAGATGGATATGACCAGGGACCACTTCACTCGCAGCATTGACTACTCCCACCAGGGGACGGTGGATCTCATCCCTGGTCAGCCCAAGGGCGTGCAATAAAGAGCGGTGCGGACCTTTTTCCAGCCCGGAGGTCATTTTTTCACTGCGCATGGGAAACACTCCTTTCATCTTGATTGAGCCAGAGGTATATAAGTAAAGACATGATCTGGACATACGAAGGATCGGGTGATCACATCTCTTCCTACAACCCTTGACTGCGGATGGCAAGGACAGAACTGAGTCCGGTTACTGCAGAGGCACACAGGAAGGCGGCTAAGATTTCCGGCCCGGACAGAAACGGGCAGGACCAGTGAAAAGGAGGGGAAGAGAGGACCTCGAGTGCCTGGATCTGGACCAGCTTCAGACCTCCAAGGGCCAGTGTGGTTCCGGCAAAGGTCAAGGCCAGCATGCGAAAAAGAATCGGAGCTTGGCAGGCCCAGCGAGTGGCACCTATCAAACGCAGAACCAGGATGTCCTCATGCAGCCTGTTCAGACTGAGTCGAACCGTATTGGCCAGGATAACAGCCTGGGTCAAAAGCAATACGGTGATCAACGGCCAGACAATGGTCAGTGCGATACGTCTCCAGGACTCTGCTGCATGTACCTCGAGAGGGTTGCTGTGCACCCGGTCCACTCCTGGCAGGGCCTCTATTTGCCGCACAAGTTCGGACGCAGTGGAGTTCTGGGAAATATTGGCCTGAACCACTGCTGTGGGCGGCAAAGGGTTTTTGTCCGTCAGCCAGGACAGCTCCACATTCTGGCCGATATCGTCCTGCATCTGCTTCAGAGCCTGGGCTGGAGTGAAGGTGGAAATGCTGTGCACAGACCGAAGCTGGCGGGCATCCTCCCAGGCCTGGCGGACATGATCCATGGACTGGTCGGACTTCCAAAAGGCCTGTATCTGGATGTCTGAGGCCGACGAAACAATCTGGGAATGAATGCATTTGGCCGCCAAAAAGGCGCACAAGGCCAGGAACATGATCAGTCCGACTCCCAGAAAGGCAATGATCTGCTCGGTGCGGATGTATTTCCAGCTGATGAGTTCAGATCCCAGAAGTCGAGACAGCATGGTCCTCTCCTTGCATTTGCCCCTGAACGAGGTGCACAACACGGGCTTGGGGCATGGCCTGAATCAAGTTTTGATCGTGTGTGGCCAGGATCATTGTCGTGCCGTGGACATTGAAACGTCCAAAGATGTCCAAGAGGCGGAGGGAATAATCCGGGTCCAGATTGCCGGTTGGTTCGTCGGCCAGAAGGACCATGGGGTTGGTGACAATGGATCTGGCAATCGCCACTCGTTGCTGTTCTCCTCCGGACAGACGGCCGCACGAGATGTCGTCTTTTCCCTGCAAATGCAATCCACGCAGGACAGCATTCACTCTCCGCTGGATAAGCTCCCTGGAGAGACCGCGAATGACCAGTGGCAGAGCAACGTTTTCCCGCACACTTCTCTCAGGCAAAACCATAAAATCCTGAAAGACCACAGCAACGTCCCGACGTAATGAGTGCAGGCGGCGGCGGGTCAAAGACTTGAGGTCATAACCGGCAATTGTGGCCGTGCCCCGTTGAATGGGCAGGGAGCCGTGCAAGAGGCGCAGCAGTGTAGTTTTGCCGGCTCCAGAAGGTCCGGTCAGAAAGATGAATTCGCCCGGAAAGACATCCAGGACGACATCTTTTAAGGCCCAGAAAGAGGCAAAGGCATGAGATACATGCCGGAGTCGAATTATTGGGGATTCGTGCATGATGACCCGGAGGATTTGCTCGGGCCGGCCGGGAGCCAAGAGTCTGCATCGGCCTGGCCTTTGGAGTTTTGCGAGGAGAAAAAGTGTCGGTGTTTCACGTGAAACATGAGTCCGGGTCCACGCCTAATTTGCGGACCAGGCGCCGAAGTTCATCTTCCGAAGAATAAGCCAGAGTGATGCGTCCCTTGTCCTTTTGCCCTTTGATGTGCACGCCGGCCTCCAAGCTCTGGGTCAAGGCCTGTTGCAGGGCAGACCGGGAGGCATCAAAGCCGGCCTGGGAAGGGATCTTGCCGGTCTGGGGCAAAATACTGGCCGGGAAGCGGCCATTGGCTTTCCAAAAGGCGACCGCCTGCTCCATCTGGCGCACTGTCAGTTGGCGGTTTTCAGCAGCTTGAAAGAGAAAATTGCGGGCCTCTTCATCAGGTACAGCAAGCAGGGTTCTGGCCTGACCAGCACTAATTCTGGATTCGGAAAGGGCAGTGAGGATTTCCGGTGATAAATGCAGCAAACGCAGGCTGTTGGCAATTGCTGAGCGGCTTCGGCCGAGACGCCGAGCGAGATCGTCCTGGGAAATGTGCAGCTGTTCCTGAAGGCGACCTAGGGCCTGAGCTTCTTCCACCGGGT
Source organism: Desulfovermiculus sp. (assembly GCA_041686195.1). Taxonomy (GTDB): domain Bacteria; phylum Desulfobacterota; class Desulfovibrionia; order Desulfovibrionales; family Desulfothermaceae; genus Desulfovermiculus. Next base: position 132,315 of record JAWLEI010000001.1, on the reverse strand, counting down.
TGAGGTCCTGGCGCTGTAAGTTTTCGACCAGCCCTATGACCAGTGCTTCGCTATCAGAGATCTCGCGGATAAGGACAGGCGCCTGGTTCAGTCCGGCCAGTCGACTGGCCCGCCACCGCCGTTCGCCAGCAATAATCTGGTAGCAGTCCTGCCTGCTCGGATGGAGACGAACGAGAAGAGGCTGTAAGAGCCCTTGCTCGGCTATGGACTGGGCCAACTCGCGAAGCCCTTCCTGGGAATATGTCTGACGCGGCTGATTGGGGTTCGGTTCAATCCGGTCCAGGGCCACACTGTGCAGACCATTCTCACTCCTCTCTTGCGCCTGGGCCTGGGGTGCATTAAAAAGGGCCTCCAGTCCCTTGCCCAATCCTCGGTTTGAACCTGGCATGGGCCATACTCCTTGCTTGCAGTAGGTTGGTAGACGTTGCTCATCTGTTGGGGCATTATACCCGTGCGGAAGTGAATCAGGCCCCTCGGTACACGTATTCTCTACCTGAAATTGAGGAGAATGAAAACATGTCAGATCCAAGAAGCGGTGTCCAGACCCTGTATTCCGGGTCAGGAGAAAGGGTTGGGGTGTATATCCCGGCAGATTTATGGGCTGAAGTGGAAGCCGAAGTACTCCCCAGCCTGCAGGAAGCCCTCAAGCGCCTGCAGGAGCCGAAACATCAGGTTGAACCCAAACAGGACTGGGAACTTCTGGTCAACAATTGGGACTTTCGGTATCCAGTGGACAGGGAGGTGGTCTGCGGGCAATGCGGCAGCTGTACCTCGAATTGGGAGGAGGATGATCCGCGCAAGTTTCGGCTCAAGGCGGCCAGTTTGGGCGGACTGGTGGTTTTTGAGTGTCAGGGCTGCCGATCCAGAGTGATCAAACGCCACTTCAAAGACGGGGTGAAGATGGAAACAACCCCCTATCAAGGGTCGTGAGCATTTTGGGTTTTGTGTACACCGGAAAGTATCTCAAGGGGCGTCAACTTGATGTCAGGCTGCGGCAACCACGCCCTGTCCACCCAGGAGCTCCTGCCCCAGCTTGAGATAGGCTTGCGAGCCTGCAGATTTGCAGTCGTAACACAGGGCAGGAAGCCCATGGCTGGGTGCTTCGGAGAGCCGGACATTCCGGGGGATGATGCTGGTAAAGACCTTGTCCTGAAAGTAGGATCGCACTTCATGTTCCACTTGGTGCGAGAGCTTATTTCTGCGGTCGAACATGGTCAGGACCACCCCCAGGAGGTTCAGGGGAGAATTGAGCCGGTTCTTGACCAGTTCATAGGTGCGCATGAGATGGGCGATGCCCTCCAATGCATAGTATTCGCACTGCAAGGGGATGAGCAAGTGGGTGGCTGCGCACAGGGCGTTGATGGTGATCAGCCCCAGCGAGGGTGGGCAGTCCAGGAAGACATAGTCATAATCGGCTGCTAATTGGGTCAGGCAGTCCTTGAGGTAATATTCGCGGCCGATTTTTTCCACGAGTTCAAGTTCAGCTGCTACCAGGTCCTGAATAGAGGGAAGAACAAACAGATAGGGCAATGTGGTGGCATAGACCATGTCCCGGGCCTGTTCCGGATGAAAGAGGGCCTGATAAACCGTTCCCTGATCATGGGTGGGTTGGATATTCAGTCCGCTTGTTGCGTTGGCCTGGGGATCGCAATCAACCAGAAGAACTTTTTTTTCCATGGCCGCCAGGGAGGCGGCCAGGTTGATGGCTGTCGTTGTTTTGCCTACACCGCCTTTTTGATTGGCTACGGCAATAATGGTATGCATGAAAATTTTCCTCTCCCCGGCCATTCAAGCCTTTTCCTGCGGCGGCTCGAAGGCCTTTATCGTTCATATGCCCGGCAGCCACTGCTGTTTCTTGGCTGTAACGCAACATGTGCGCAGCCTTTCCCATCCCGGCCCAGCTGGCGTTGCGTTTGACTGCTTGAATCGGTGTGTTTTCAGCCCTGCCCGGTCCTGGACGTGGGCCCGGACCTTGGCAAATTCAAGTTCAATTTCGCACTCTCAGCACCTATTCCAGCTTGAATGTGCGGTGGCAATATGTTTTAGCTTCTTCCAGGGAATCAATCAAGGGGATGGTCTCTTGAACCTCTTTTTGCCTTACGCTCTGTAAAAGTTCTTGGGCCAGATGCAAAAAGTCGTCAGCTTCAAAGGCCCATTCTTCCTGGGCATAGGTCTGCATGTGGCTGCAGAGGCGAACGAATTGTTTGACATCCCCCTCATCAGGGAGATCGCCTTCAGCAGATGTCTTTTTGATTTTGGTAAAGACCGTATCCATCTCGTTTTTGATGTGTCTTAAGCGCATCCTTGTTTCCTCCGCAACAATTGTGGCGCGATTCATGAAGAGTGATAATACGAAAGATACCAATGAACGAATTCCTGAATTCCTTGTTCAACTGGCGTATTGGGGCAAAAACCGACATCATCTTTCAGGTCCTGAACATCGGCATAGGTTCGGGGGACATCCCCGGGTTGAAGGGGGAGATATTCCTTGCGCGCCTCCCGTCCCAAACAGGTTTCCAGGGCCTGAATAAAGTGCATGAGCTGCACGCTGTTATTGTTGCCAATATTGTATAATTTGTACGGGGCAGGGCTGGAAGAAGGGTCAGGGACGCTGCTGTCCCAGGATGGGTTTGGGCCAGGCACCCGGTGTATAACCCGCACGATACCTTCCACAATGTCGTCAATATAGGTAAAGTCTCTTTCCATCCGCCCGTAATTGAATACTTGAATGGGCCGTTCCTTGAGTATGGCCTCGGTAAACAGGAAAAGGGCCATATCTGGCCTCCCCCACGGGCCGTAGACAGTAAAGAATCTCAGCCCTGTGCAGGGCAGATTGTATAGGTAGCTGTACGTATGGGCCATAAGTTCGTTGGCCTTTTTGCTGGCAGCATACAGGCTGATAGGGTGGTCAACATTGTCGTGAACACTAAAGGGCATATTGGTGTTAAGGCCATAGACTGAGCTGGAGGAGGCAAATACCAGATGTTTGACCTCACTCTGGCGGCAGCACTCCAGAATATGGCCAAAACCGACCAAGTTGGTATCTATATAGGCCTCTGGGTTGGTCAGGCTATAGCGGACTCCGGCCTGGGCGGCCAGGTTGACAACACAATCAAAGGAATGTCTGGCAAACAGATCGTGCAGCTCTTTTTTTTGCTCCAAAGCGCAAGCAGCAAATTCAAATCGGGGAGATTGACAGAGCTGGTGTAAACGATCCTTTTTAAGCTGTACTGAGTAATACGGATTGAGGTTATCCAATCCAACCACGCTGTGTCCATCAGCAGCCAAGCGCCTGGCTAAATGGTAACCAATAAATCCTGCTGCTCCGGTAACCAGAATATGCATGCAAACTCCTTTTTCATTTTCCCTTTGGTGGAAAATGATACGACAAGTAATCAAACTCCCGGGATCGAGCCGCCAGGGCTTGGGTGGGAAGGGCCCTTTGAACGGTTACTCTGCAATGGAATAAGGGGATACAACATATGCCAGGTCAGATTCTTCATATCCCGGTTATTGGGGAGCATATCATCCGGTCCGGGCACGTGGACAACCTGCAGCCCGTCCTGGGTGATTGAAAATCCGAGACGGAGGTCCTTTTCAGGAAATAAGGTCTGAAAGGCCTGGACTCCGAAGATAACCACAAGTTCGGCCTGCAAGGCTTGGACACCGGACCAAAAGAGATCCAAACGAGGTGTGTGGGTTTGGCCGTCAAAGGCGGAAAGGGGCCAAAAGGCCACACTTCCCCTGGGCCAGCCCAGCTGGGCTAGGATGGCCTTGAACAGTTGCTGGCGCTGAAGGCTCGGGGCTGGTCCCAGATCTTCGGACAGCTGCCAGTAGGTCCAGACCATGGTGTACGGGGGGCGAAGCATATTCCAAACCCGGGACCATGGCAGGGGGAAACCTTGATCAGGATGCGCCTCCTGGCCAGGGACTTCTTCTCTGGCAGCCTGGGTGTCCTGCTGGGGCGATGCACTGATATCCCCGGCAGGGAGAAGATAGCTGATACCTGCCTGGTAAAGAGCCAGAAAACGCTGCGGTATGTTTAGTTCTCGCAGATCAAGTCCCATATCTTCCAGGCCACATCAGCTTTGCTCATGCTGTGCAGGGGATGCCTTTGTCCGCCAGGGAAAAAGACTGTGACTCTATTTGTCGGTGAGCCAAACCCCGTTCCTTGTTGGGTGATACGATTGGCTACGATGCAATCCAGCTTTTTGCGGGCCAGCTTCTGCAAAACCAGGGGCTCATACTCGGTTGCAGATTCAGCAGCGAACCCGATCAGGCGCTGGTGCGGCTTTTTTTGTTCCCCCAGGGCGCGTAATATATCCGGATTGGGGGAAAAAGAAATATTAAGTTCTCCTTGCAGACTGTTTTTTTTGAACTTATGATCAGAAAACGTCCCGGGGCGAAAATCGCAAACCGCTGCAGCCAGGCATCCGATATCAGCCTCAGGCCAGAGGTCAAGGCAGGCTTCGTACATCTCCTGGGCCGAACAGACCCGGGTGCAGGGAATTGCCTGCGGCAGCCACTGCTCGGTTGGTCCACAGACACAGTGGACCTCGGCGCCCCGCAGCCAAGCGGTGAGGGCCATGGCCGCTCCCATCTTGCCGGACGAGGGATTGGACCAGAAACGGACCGGGTCCCAGAATTCCCGGGTTGGGCCCAGGTTGATCAGGATCTTGTGTCCCAGCAGATCGGGCTTGGCCATGCAGCGCATGGTGTTCCATATCAGTTCAGGACCGCTGGCCAGGCGGCCAGTTCCGTGATCTCCACAGGCAACGTGTCCGCTGTCCGGGGAAATGATAGTCACATTCTCCCGTTGACTCAGGCGGTGGACATTGTTCTGTGTGGCTTCGGCTTCCCACAAGTTGGGGTTCATGGCTGGGGCAATAACCACTGGACACGGGGCAGCCAAAAGCTGGCAGGTAAGCATGGTATCCGCCAGGCCGTTGGCCATTTTGGCCAGGGTGTTGGCACTGGCCGGAGCGACCAGGAAGGCCCGGCTGGTCTGACCGGGTTCCAAATGAGCGTAACTACTCTCATGGGGGGCAAAGAGCTGTGTGTACACCGGATCAGCGCCAAGAGCGGTCAAGGCCAGGGGGGTGATGAACTCGGAACCAGCCTGCGTGAGTGTGGCCCCGACCTGAAGACCAAGACCCTGAAAGCTGCGACACAGGTCCAGGGCTTTGTATGCGGCAATACTCCCGCAAATGCCGATATGCAGTCTGAATTTTAAGGCAAATGAGAGGTTGTAGTGTTCAGGGATCATTGAGACAATACTCTTTCCGAGATACCGGATTCGTTGACTGACATGGCAGGACTGACCCATATCTCCAGGCGGGTGGAAAAGCTGCCTTTTCGGATTCGAATCACACTCACTTTGTCCGTTTTTTCAAACACCAGGAGATAGTGGCCGTACTTGAAGTAACTCAGTGGGTTCCAACCTTCATTGGGCATGGCGCTTAAGTAAAATGAAAACAGGGAGACCGGATCCACCCACCCGGTGTAGACCAAGATACCGGCCTTGACCTGAGGAGTCTGCATAATAAAAGATTCGTCTTTTTGCAATTTCATTTCAGCCGGAATCACGACGTCATCAAAATCATAATCTGAGGCTGCCGAATCCAGGCTGGCATTTGCGGATGCACCTGCTTCTGCATTTTGATCTGAATTGCTCCGGGTCAAGGCTGTACAGCCAAGGGCCATTGACAGAAGGATTGCCGTCAGAAACCAGAATATTTTCCTGTGCATTGGGTACCTCCGTTTTGAGGATGCAGTATGTTGCAAGGGGCCGGGTTTTGAGCCACACTCCAGGGCCCAAAGGTCAGTACGTATCTGATTCATCCACCCGGGCAACCGGTGATCGCGTATCAAGCCTCCTTATTCTTGGTCAGTTCCGGTCATTGCCTGGTAAGTGATGGGTATGCGCTGATAGAGAAAATACTTTGCCAACCCAATATGCGGGCACATAAATGTGGTTATGCGTATTGATCCCGGAATTTAATCATGAAAGACCCAGCGATGACAAGCCAAAAAGTGGATGAAATTCCCGCGGACTATGATTTGGAGAGTTATGTCTTTGACCTGCCTGAGGAGCACATAGCTCAGCATCCGCTTTCCTTGCGCCAGGACTCGCGTCTGCTGGTCCTGGACCGGGGAACTGGGACTATCAGGCATGAGCGGTTTTCTCACCTGGCTGAAGTTCTGCCTGAGAACAGCGTCCTGGTCACCAATGTGAGCAAAGTTATACCGGCCAGGCTGCAAGGACACAAGAGGGCAACTCAGGGGCGGGTCGAGTTTTTGCTCCTTACCCCCTTGCCGGCGATTGCCATTCAAGAAGTCGGGGCAGGATGGAAAAAGGCCCAGGTGGAGGGCCTGCTCCGGCCGGCAAAAGGCCTGGGACCCGGCAGTCAGATAGATCTGGCCGGAGGCCTGGAGGCTGAGGTCAATGAGGTCTACCAGTTTGGACGCAGCCGGATGGAAATCAAATGGCAGGGCGATCTGGGGCAGATGCTGCTCGAACACGGAAACATCCCGCTACCGCCCTACATCCGGCGCTGGCCGGGGAAAGAGGATACATTCCGCTACCAGACTGTGTATGCTCAGGACCAAAAGCTCGGATCTGTGGCTGCGCCCACAGCTGGTCTGCATTTCAGCTCAGGGCAGATCCAGGATCTTAAGCACCGGGGACACCGGTTTGTGGAGCTTGTCCTGTATGTAGGATACGGCACCTTTACTCCCATCCGGGTCAGAGACATCCGCAGACACGAGATGCATGCGGAACTCATGCAGATCCCACCTGACGCAGCCAGGGAATTGGAACAGGCTAGACACGAAGGGCGGGCGGTGGTTGCAGTGGGCACCACTGCTGTCCGGGCCCTGGAGGGGGTCTTTGCCCGGTTTGGGCGAATACAACCATATTGGGGCTGGACTGACCTTTACTTGTATCCGGGATCACGATTTCAGGTGGTTGACCATATGATCACCAACTTTCATCTTCCCCGTTCGTCACTTTTATTGATGGTCGCCGCCTTTGCCGGGAGAAAAGAGATCCTCAGGGCCTATGAACAGGCTGTGGCCTACGGATACAGGTTCTTTTCCTACGGAGATGCCATGTTCATCCGTTGACTCGGCTCAGGCCCTCATGTGTTGTCAAAGCCTATTGACAAATAAGGCGGAAACTGATTTGTACCAAGGTTTGCCGTAATATTATCAGTCTTTAATGCTGAGCGGAGAGAATATGTCCAGAGTGGAAATTCGGGAAGAGCGGTGCAAGGGCTGTCTGTTGTGCACAATGGTATGTCCAACCGGCGTTTTGGAACAATCCGAACGTATGAATGACTTGGGGTATAAGGTTGTGCACATCGGAGCCGGTGGTCTGGATCAATGCAAAGGGTGCGCCTTTTGTGCTCAAATATGCCCGGATATGGTCATCCGGGTCTATCGCAGTCAAAACAACGGGGATGGACATGAGGACTGATCGAATTCTGGTCAAGGGCAATGAAGCCATTGCTATGGGGGCCATGGATGCTGGGTGTGAGTGTTATTTTGCCTATCCCATCACCCCCCAGAGTGATATACCTGAATATCTGTCCACTGCCTTGGTGCAGGCGGGTGGCGAATTCATTCAAGCTGAAAGCGAAATCGCAGCGGCCAATATGGTCCTGGGAGCGGCGGCCTGCGGCAAGAGGGCTATGACCTCGTCCTCTAGCCCGGGCATTTCCTTGAAGCAGGAGGCCATCTCCTATATGGCCGGAAGCGATTTGCCTGCGGTCATTGTCAATATAAGCCGCGGCGGTCCAGGCCTGGGGAGCATCGATCCCTCTCAGGGAGATTACTACCAGGCCACCCGGGGGGGCGGGCATGGTGACTACCGGACTCTGGTCCTGGCTCCTTCCACTTGTCAAGAGGCCTATGATCTCACTGTAGAGGCCTTTGATTTGGCCTTTACGTACCGTAATCCGGTTGTAATCCTTGGAGATGCCATTTTGGGCCAGATGAAGGAACCGATTCAAACCTGGAGGGCCAGGGGACGTCCGGAGGGCGAGGCTGAAGATTGGGCCTTGAACGGGGCCAGGGGACGTTCTCCCAGATTGCTGAAGTCCTTATATCTCTCCGAGGGGGCCCTGGCCGAACATCATGCCCATTTGGTCTTTAAGTATGAGCAGATGCAGGCCGAAGCCAGAGGAGAAGAGGTCCAGACCCAGGATGCGGAGCTGGTGGTAGTGGCCTACGGATCCATTGCCCGGATTGCCAAAAACACGATCCGCAGCCTGCGGGCAGAGGGATACCGAGTAGGGCTGTTCCGGCCTATTACGCTCTATCCCTTTCCTGCCCCGGCCCTGGTCGACCTGGCCAGTCAAGGGAAGCGCTTTGTGACCATCGAGCACAATACCGGACAGATGGTGGATGATGTGCGCCTGGCTGTCAGGCGCTTTGCAGATTCCGAGCTGTTGTCCGTGTATCCCGGCAGACTGCCAAATCCGGAAGATTTTGAACTCCCCATCCGTCAACTCATGCAACGTGAACAGCAGACGGAGGAGGCTTAACATGCATAATCAGGAACAAGCTGTCTTTACCGTTCCCGAAGTCATGGTGGACACGCCCATGCATTTTTGTCCCGGCTGCCACCACGGAACAATCCACCGGCTGGTAGGTGAGTGCCTCACTGAACTTGGACTTGTGGATACCACTATCTGCGTAGGGTCAGTTGGCTGCTCAGTCTTTATTTACAATTACCTGCGTCTGGATGCAGTGGAGGCCCCGCACGGGCGGGCTGCGGCCGTGGCCACTGGAGTCAAGCGGGCCAGACCGGAAAACTTTGTCTTCACCTATCAAGGAGACGGAGACTTGGCGGCTATCGGGCTTTCGGAGATTGTGTACGCCGCCAACCGGGGTGAGAAAATGAGTGTGGTTTTTGTGAACAATACAGTGTATGGCATGACCGGCGGACAGATGGCCCCCACGACCATGGTGGGCCAAAAAACCACCACCTGTGCTGGGGGAAGGAGTCAGGAACGGGACGGGGCCCCCTTGAAAATGGCTGAGATGCTGGCTTCACTGCAGGGGACCTCTTTTTCGGCCCGGGTAGCTGTGGACAGCATTGCGCATCTGAAAAAGGCCAAGAAGGCCCTGAAAAAAGCCTTTGAAGTGCAGATTCAGGGCCTGGGGCTGGGCTTTGTTGAATTCCTCTCCGCTTGTCCTACCAACTGGCATATGAACCCCTTGGAGGCCAATGCCCGGATAAGTGGTGAGCTCAGCCCATATTTTCCCCTCGGAGTGTATAAAGATTCCGGCCAAGAGATGGAAGCAAGTGGAGGAGAGACGTGTATCAGGATGTGATGATTGCCGGATTCGGGGGCCAGGGTGTACTGTTGATCGGAAATGTCCTGGCCCAGGCCGCTATGCAAGCTGGGCAGAACGTGACCTTTATGCCGGTCTATGGGGTGGAAATGCGGGGCGGAACAGCCAATTGCACCGTCGTTTTGGCTGATAAGGAGATTGGATCCCCGGTCATCCATTCCCCCATGAGCTTGATTGTTATGAATCAGCCGTCTCTGACCAAGTTTTTGCCCCGGCTCCGGGCAGGAGGAGTCCTGGTGGTCAATTCTTCCCTGGTTGATACCTCGCAGATTCAGGAGCCGGGAGCTTACCTGATCCCGATTGCGGCGAATGATATTGCCGATGATCTGGGAACAGTGAAAATGGCCAATATAGTGGCCCTGGGAGCCTGGATACAAGCCACAAATGCCTTGCCGCTGGACAGTGTGCGCGATGTGGTGTCCGCATTGTTCGCAGCCAAGGGCGAAAAGCTGGTCCAGGCCAATGACCAGGCCTTGATCCGGGGGGCCGAGGCTGTGGCTCAGGCCGGACACGGTGCGCAACTCGAGGAAGAGGGAACGGGTAAACGTTGATCGATACTTTGGACCTCAGGTAACAGCATGAGCCTGCCACTGTATGTCCCAGGGCCTTTTTCGGCTTTATACGGAGTGATCGGGCACCCAGTCGGGCATTCTTTAAGTCCGATCCTCCACACTTGGGCTTTTTCCTGCCTGCAGATCCCAGGGGCTTACTTGAAGTGGGACGTGGATGCCTCTGATTTTGCGGCTTTCACTGTGGCCCTTCGAGTTTTGCCCATCCATGGACTAAGCGTTACTTTGCCCCACAAACAGCGGATCATTCCTTACCTGGATCATATGACTCCTGAAGCCAGGCAGATCGGAGCGGTGAATACAGTCTATTGGCAACAAGGGAGCCTGTGGGGAACAAACACTGACTGGCAGGGGATTTTTCGTCCCTTGCGTGAACGGTCTGTGGTCCCTGCTTCGGCTCTGATTCTGGGGGCTGGCGGGGCGTCTTTGGCCGCTGTTGAAGCATTACGTCAGCTGGGGTGCCATAAGATTTTTCTTTCTGCCCGGGATCAGCAGAAGGTGCCCCGGCAGTTTACAGGTCAGGATATCGTCAGTGTGTCCTGGGAAGAGCGAGGTCAGTGTGAGCCCGATGTCCTCATTAACACCACCCCGCTGGGCATGGCAGGCGATCTTCAGAATCAGTCTCCCTGGCCCGAAGGATACAGCCTGCAGGGTGTGTCCTGGGTCTTTGATCTTGTCTACATCCCCAAACGAACCAGATTGCTTTCCGAGGCGGACCAGGCCGGGTGCAAAACGATCAGCGGGTTGGAGATGTTTGTCTCCCAGGCCTTGGGGCAATGCGAGTTATGGACCGGGCAGGGATTTGATCCCCGGGCGGCTTACGACCTTCTTTCCGGTCTTGTGTCCTGACTATTCAAGCCCTCATCTATAGATGGTCAAGGTGTCTCCGGGGCGGATGACATCTCGGGCAGAAAGCTTGTTCCACTTCAGGACCTTTTGCGCACTGACTCCGAATTTTTGGGCTATGGACCAGACATTGTCTCCTTTTTTCACCTGGTAATGAACTCGGGACTTCTGGGCGGTCTGTCTGGCCTGGTTCTGCTGGGCAGAGCTCATGTCCGGTATGTACAACTTGGTCCCGACTTTTAAGGGGCGGTCCGGACTCAGACCGTTGGCCTGGACCAGGGTGGACAGGCTGAGATCAAATCGCCGGGCAATGCTCCAGAGGGTATCTCCGGATCTGACCTTATAGTTGGATCGGCTGCTGGCAATACGCCGGGTCTTGGCTTGTCCAGGGAGCCTGAGACTCTGTCCTACCGAGAGCCTGGAAGCAGCTATCCCCGGGTTTGCTTTCTTAAGTGATGAGACTTTGATGCCCAGCTTGTGGGCAATGCCCCACAAGGTATCCCCGGATTTGACTCTATAGGTCGAACCGGGGCTGCCTTCTGGGCTTCGTAAGCCACCTTCCCCAGCCCCTGGAATGAGGACAGATTCTCCCGGCTGCAGGGTATCTGAAGACGCTTGGTTAAATTTTTTCAGCTCGGCCAAGGGGATATCGAAGCGCCTGGAGATCTGCCACCATGAATCTCCGGACCGGATGCGGTAGCGGTGGACACCTTTGGAAGCCGTGTGTTTGGCCTGGGATATATACCTTTGAGCTGCTGCTAATTTATTGTCCGGCAGATAGATTTGATATTCTTTGTCGGGCGGGGCAGCCGATCTTCGAAAGGCAGGATTTAAGGCCTTAAACCGGGACCAGCTGAGGCCTACGGCATCTGCTAATCCGGCCAGGTCTGTCCCTGGCTTAACCGTGACAGAATCCGGTTCGGCCGGCGCATCCCAATTTAAGGGCTCAAATCCAAGTTTTTCAAGGTTGCGGACAATTTTCAGAGTAGCTAAAAACTTGGGAACGTACCGGCAGGTTTCGTTGTGTAAATGCCTTGCTGCGGCCAGGTCAAAGTAGTCTGATTCACCGCTGCGGCGCATGGCCCTGGATACATGACCATCTCCAGCGTTGTAGGCAGCCAGAACCAGATACCAGTCATCAAACTGCGAATAAAGCTTCTTTAAGAACTCAGCTGCGGCCCGCGTCGATTTGTATGGATCCCGCCGCTCATCGATCCACCAGTTGGATTCCAGGCCCAACATGCGGCCGGTAGCGGGCATGAACTGCCACATACCAGCTGCTCCGGAACGGGAATAGGCCATGGGATTAAATCCGCTTTCGGCAAAAGGGAGAAAGACCAGGTCCTGAGGCAAGCCCTTGTCTGTAAATACCTTGCGGATATAGGGCAGATATTGCTCAGCCCTTTTCAACCACTTCTGGAAGACATGATGATTTTGTTTGGAGTAGGAAATAAAATAGTCTTCCAGGATGTCGGTTTCCTTGATGTCCAATTCAAAGTTGATTTCCGGTTCGGTCTTAAGGGCCTGCATTTCTTCCGGGGTGAGGATGGTGGCACGGGTGGTCTGTGAGCTGGGAGGATCGGTGACTTCCTTTTCCAAGGGCTGAGCCTGGACTCTTATGGAAGACGCTGAACCCGGCGCATCCCGGAGCGAACCGGATGCAGGGGGGTCGAGGTGGGGAGGAGGGGATTGCTCAGAGGCGGTCTCCTGTTCACCAGAGGTCTTCTCCGCCTGGTGAGGGTCGCTCTTTTTTTGTCCCACATGGGCACATCCAGCCAGGAAAAGGCACATTACACACCAACACAAGACCACGCGCATAGAGTCGTTCCTTAAGGAGTTTGGTTGCATGATTGACAATGACGTCTTTCATCTCATCGGCAGGCAGGCTGTTCTGGAAACCCTCCAACGGGCACCAGAGACCCTGGAGACAGTCCTTATCCAAGAAAACCGGAAAAAAGATGTCCAGCCAGTGGTTGCATTATGCCGCAGGGCAGGGGTTAAGTTTCAGTTTGTTCCCAGGACCAAACTGGACGAGTTATGCCACGGGGCCCATCAGGGGTATGCAGCCAGATGCTTCCAGCCCGGATTTTGTTCCCCGGAGTGGCTCCTGAACTCAGTGTCCCAAGCATGTTTTCCGATTATTGTGGCCCTGGACCAAGTCCAGGACAGTGGAAATGTAGGTACTCTGGCCCGTACGCTCTATGCCTTAGGAGGAGCCGGGCTTGTTCTGATGCGCCATCGGAGTGCAGCACTTGGACAAAGGGCACACAAGGCCGCTGCAGGATCTTTAAGTCACCTCCCGGTTGCCCGAATTCATAACATGGCAAGATTTTTAACGACTTGTCAAGAACGAAATATTACTCCCTATTATGCGGGGACAGATCAGGCCTGCCAGAATGTATTCCGCACCCCCCTCACGTGGCCGGCGGTCCTGGTCCTGGGCAATGAGGAAAAAGGGGTGCGACCCCTGGTGGCCAGATCCTGTCTGGCCGGTCTGACCCTGCCTATGGCCGGGCAGTTTGATTCCTTGAATGTGGCCCAGGCCGGAAGCATGCTGCTGACTGAATTTTTGCGCCAGCACTTGGCAGGACAGATAACAGACAAGTGAGGACAGAAGACTAAAGACGAAAGGAAGAACCCTCTGCTCCATGCCCCAGGCCCTCCCCCCTCAGTCTAACTCCCTGTGCCCGAAGATTGAGGTCCCGATCCGGAGCAAGGTAGCTCCTTCTTCTATAGCCGCCAGGTAATCACCGCTCATGCCCATGGATAGATGCCTCAGTTCGATTCCCAGCTCATCCTGCAAGCGATCCCGTTCTTGGGCCAGGCGGCGGAAAAAGGGCCGGGCCCGCTTTGGATCCTCAAAAAAAGGTGGCATGCACATAAGTCCCTGCAAATCGAGATGAGGAAGTGCCTGGATTTCCCGGGTCACAGTGCTCAGCTTAGAAACAGGGACTCCGCCTTTTTGCTCTTCGCCAGCCAGATTGACCTGAACCAGCACTCCCTGGACCACCCCGAGCGGAGCACAGCGCTGATCCAGAACCTGGGCTGTTTTCAGACGGTCCAGGGAGTGGATGAGGTGAAAGCGACCGGGAAGATATTTGGCTTTGTTGGACTGTAAGCGGCCGATGAAGTGCCAGCGTACCGAGATATCTGTGAGTACATCCTGTTTGTCGATGGCCTCCTGCACATAATTTTCCCCAAAATCCAAGTGTCCGGCCTGAGAGAGGATCCGTACGGCTTGAGCCGGATGGGTCTTGGAGACGGCCACCAGAGTGATATCTTCCGGATTCCGGTTGCACCGCAAGGCTGCCTGGTCGATCTCAGACCGGATCCCCTGCCAGCGGGTGATGATGTCCTGGGCCTTATCCATACTTTCTCCACATGTCTCATGTTGACCGGGTTTCATAGCCAAGCCGCGGCTTACGAGCCTCCGACTCTTTGCAGATTCATTATTTCATATTCCGTTAGCGAAAGCGTGCCTGCCGCTTCGCAGGCATGGAGGTTAGTATGTGCTGAGTTCAGGCAAAAAGCGAAGGACAAAACTTTGATCCTCGGTCCATTTGGGTTTGACCTTGACCCACATCTGCAGATTGACCCGCATGCCCAGCAGGTCTTCTAATTCCAGCCTGGCCTTTTGCCCCACCTCTTTTAAGCAGGCCCCCCGGTGCCCGATGACGATCCCTTTGTGACTCGATTTGGGGACATAGATCAAGGCATGGATGGTAACCAAACCCTGGGCTGGGTCCTCTTCCCAATGCTCGATGGCCACAGCCACAGAATAAGGCAGCTCCCGATCCAGGCTTAAGAACAGTTTTTCACGGATGGTTTCCGAGGCCAGGAAACGGACCGGGAGGGTGGAGAGCTGGTCCTCTGGGTAGAGGGCAGGGCCATAGGGGAGATAGGAGCACATGTGGGTCAGAAGATGTTCGGTGTTTTCCCCCCGGGCAGCAGAAACCGGGACGATGTCAGCCTGCGGAAAGCAGGAGCTCAAGTTTTGAATCACCGGCATGAGATCGTTCTTATTCCTGATCAGATCCGTTTTGTTCACCACCACGATCAAGGGCAGGGACAGAGTGCGGATCCTGGATTGAATGAGCTCCATTTGGGCCTGAAAACGCCCCGGCTTGGTCACTGCCAATGAACCATCACAGACTAGCAGGGCCAGATCAGCTCCGGATAAGGCCTGCCAGGCCACCTGAACAAAAAGGGAATTCATACTTGAACCGGGACGGTGGATGCCCGGGGTATCCAGGAACACCACCTGCAGTCCAGGACGGGAGAGAATGCCGCTGATCTGATTGCGGGTGGTTTGCGGTTTGGGAGTGACAATGGCCAGCTTGTGGCCCACAAAGCAGTTCAACAGGGTTGATTTGCCTGCATTGGGAGGGCCGATAATGGCCACCAGACCGCTTCGGGATTCATTTTCAGGTGGTTGCATAAATAATTAGCTGGGTTGGCTCTGGTTGTTCAAAGGGATGCACGGAAATCTTTTTCTGCTTATAACAAATAAAGATAACATAATCAAGGTGTTGAATGAATGCTTGCACTTGATGCGGGAAGCACGTATAGCCCCGGGTATTATGAGCAAAGACTTAATCATTGTCGAGTCCCCGGCCAAAGTCAAGACCATCTCCAAGTTCTTGGGCCGGGATTATATGGTCGAGGCCTCAGTGGGTCATGTGCGGGATCTGCCGGGAAACAAGCTGGGAGTTGATGAGGAGCATGATTTTCAACCTCAGTATCAGGTGTTGCCCGGCAAGCAGAAGGTTGTCAGTAAGCTGAAAAAAGCTGCCAAGCAAGCGGAGCACGTATATCTAGCTCCTGACCCGGACAGGGAAGGAGAGGCCATTGCCTGGCATGTGGCCGAACTGATCAAGCCTGCGAACACCAGAATCCACCGCATTCAGTTTAATGAGATCACGGCAAACGCGGTCAAAGAGGCTCTTCAGCACCCGAGGGCCTTGGATGAGCGTCTGTTTCAATCCCAGCAAGCCAGGCGGATTCTTGATCGCCTGGTAGGATACAAGATTTCTCCTCTTTTGTGGCAAAAGGTCAAGCGGGGCATATCTGCAGGGAGAGTGCAGTCCGTTGCTCTGCGTTTGATCGTGGAGAGAGAGAAGGAGCGTCAGGCCTTTGTACCAGAAGAATACTGGGTTTTTAAGGCTCAACTGATGGCCAGTGCCCCTCCAGAGTTTGAAGCCGAGCTGTGGAAAATCGAAGGGAAAAAGGCTGTGGTGGGCAATAAGGAACAGGCCGATGACCTTGCAGTCCGGGTCAATCAGGCCCAATTTGTGGTCCAGGAGGTGACCGAAAAGGAACGGCGCAAGCAGCCCAAACCTCCGTTTATCACTTCCAGTTTACAGCAAGAGGCCAGCAATCGGCATAACTTTTCAGCCAAGCAGACCATGGCCTTGGCCCAGCAGCTTTATGAGGGTGTAGAGTTAGGCAGCAAAGGGACTACAGCCCTTATTACCTACATGCGGACAGACTCGGTCCGAGTGTCCAATGAAGCCCGGGAGGCTGCCAAAAAGTGGATAGTGACCAATATGGGGGCAGATTATTATCCCTCTAAGCCGCGAATGTTTAAGAGCAAGGGTTCGGCCCAGGACGCTCATGAAGCCATTCGCCCGGTGGATGTGTCCCTGCATCCGGATGAAGTCCGGCCCCATCTAAGCCGTCAGCAGTATCAGCTTTACAAGCTCATCTGGCTCAGGTTTGTGGCTTCCCAGATGGCGGCGGCCAGATTCTGGGATACGACAGTGATTGTGCAGGCTGAAAACACCTTGTGGCGGGCCAAAGGAGAACGGATGATCTTTCCTGGATTTATGAGCCTGTATGTGCCTGAAGATCAATCCAAAGAACTCCAGCTGCCATCGCTGATCAAAGGGGAGGAGGTTCGTCTTCAGGCCTTGTCCAAGGAGCAAAAGTTCACCCAGCCCCCACATCGGTTTACAGAAGCTTCACTGGTTCGCAAGCTCGAAGATGAAGGCATCGGACGGCCTTCCACCTATGCCCAGATTATAAGCACTCTGCGGGACAGGGACTATGTGCGCATGGAAGGGCGGCAGTTCGCACCTACAGAGTTGGGATTTACGGTCAATGACCTTCTTGTAGGACATTTTCCCAGATTCCTGGATGTCGGATTCACCGCTCAGATGGAAGACCAGCTGGATCAGGTGGCCACTGGAGAACAGGACTGGATGGCCTTGCTTCATTCCTTTACCAATGATTTCAATCCCACTTTGGAAAAGGCCAAACAGGAGATGTCTGAGGTCAAGGCCGGTATCCAGACCGATGTTGTCTGTGAGCAGTGTGGACGGCCAATGGTCATCAAGTTTGGAAAGAACGGAGAGTTTCTGGCCTGCAGCGGTTATCCGGAGTGCACCAATACCTCCAATTTCACCCGGGATGAACAGGGGAAGATTCAGTTGGAAGAAAACTCGGCATCTGATCAGCCCAAAGTGGGAACATGCCCCCAATGCGGGTCAGATCTGGTATTGAAAAAAGCCAGGACCGGGAGCAGGTTTATTGCCTGCTCCAGCTACCCGCAATGCAAGTATGCCCAGCCTTTCAGTACCGGAGTTCCCTGCCCACAGGAAGGGTGCCCCGGCCAGCTGGTGGAAAAGAGTTCAAAACGGGGCAAGGTCTTTTATGCCTGCGACCAGTACCCCAAATGCACCTATGCCCTGTGGGACTACCCGGTCCCTGAGGCCTGCCCCAGGTGCGAGAGCCCGGTCCTGGTCAGAAAATCGACAAAGGCCCGCGGTGAACATCTGGCCTGTCCCAATAAGAAATGCTCCTATTGGCGCAAGCCGGAAGAGGAGGCAGGCGATCAGGAGTCTGGGGGAGGCAGCCAGGGATCAAGCAATGGGGGAGATTAGGCAGTCTTTAGCTTAGCCTCCGGCAACTCACGCCCTGGCCTCAGCTGGCTCATGGTTTTGGTGAGTCATCCGCGCATGGCTTCCTGGTCCCTTAAGCCCAGGAAGTAAAGGATGCCATCTAAGCCCACATTGCTAATGGACTGCTTGGCCCCTTGTCTGACCAGAGGTTTGGCATGAAAGGCAATGCCCAGACCGGCTGTGTTCAGCATTGGCAGATCATTGGCCCCATCGCCCACAGCCACTACCTGATCCATGCTCAGGCCCTTGGAATCGGCAAGTCGCTGCAAGAGCTCAGCCTTTTTCGGTCCGTCCACAATGTCCCCTTTCAATCGACCGGTAAGAACGCCCTGATCGATTTCCAGCTCGTTGGCAAAGACGTAATCCAGCCCCAGGCGCTGCTGGAGGTAGGATCCGAAATAGGTGAACCCGCCGGAGATAACGGCTACTGTATAGCCCAGGCGCTTTAGGCTGGAGATGAGGCGGCCAGCGCCTTCAGCCAGGGGCATGCGCCGGGCCACTTTGTCCAGGACCTCGGCATCCAGCCCCTTGAGCAGGGCCACCCTTTCCACCAAGCTGGTCTGAAAATCAAGTTCCCCGTGCATGGTCTTTGAGGTGATGTCCGCTACTTCCTGCCCTACTCCAGCCTCGAGGGCCAGCTCATCAATAATTTCGGTTTGAATCAGAGTGGAGTCCATGTCAAAGGCGATCAGTCGCCGCTGTCTGCGAAATGGGCTTTCTTCCTGCCAGGCCAGGTCGATTCCGTCCTGATGGGAGAGATGAATGATGGCATTGCGAACCATATGCATATCCAGCGGGTGACCGTGAAGGACAAATTCAATGCAGGCCATGCTGGGGTGAAAGGCTCCGGTGAATGAGTCAAGAGCGGATAGTCGCTGGATAGATACGATGTCCAGGCCATGTTCAGCTACCAGTTCAGCCACCTGGTGAACATGCTGGGCGCTGACCTGACGGCTGAGCAGGGTAATAATGCTCCGGGACCCCTCCTGAACCTGAACCCAATTTTCATAGTGCTCAAGGGATATCTGGCTGAATTGCATGTGCAGACTGTGCTTTTTAGCCATGTGCAAAAGGGACTCAAAGAGCTCATCTGGATAGGACTCGGCCTGTAGCTCAATGATCAGGGCCATGCTCAGCCAGTCGTGGATTACAGCCTCGGATATATCCAGGATGTTGGCCTGGTAATGGCTGAGGGTCCGGGTCATATCCCGGACCAGCCTGGTTTCGTTGGGACCGCTGATGGAAATGGAGTACAAAAGTCCTGACATTTTAGTAAATACACAGCATCAAGTTGCGGTTCATGGTTTATGCGCTCAGAGTGGACAGGGCAGCTTTGATCCGATCCAGGGCCTGGATCAGAGTGGCCTCATCCAGGGCATACGATATACGCAGGCAACGGTCGTCGCCGAAAGCCACCCCGGGGACCAGGGCCACTTGGGCTTTTTCCAGCAAATAGGTGCACAGGGCAGTGGAATCCGGTATATCCTGGGTGTAAACCCCGTCCATGCGGGGGAAAAGGTAGAAGGCTCCGTCCGGCCTGGGGCATTGCACTCCGGGCCAGCTGGATATGTGTTCCAGGCTCAGGTCCCGTCTTTTTTGAAAAATTTCCCGGTGGTGCTGTAAAAACTCTTTTGGACCCTGCAGGGCCGCCACAGCTGCCTTCTGGACCAAAACGCAGACATTGGAGGTGCTTTGTCCCTGCAGGGTGCTCAATTTGGCGATCAGGTCCTGATGCGAGAGAACATAGCCCATGCGCCACCCGGTCATGGCGAAGGTCTTGGACAGCCCGTTGCAGACCGCTATGAGTTCCGGATGGCTGTTGAGCCATTGACCGGCAGTTGCCGGCTGCGCAGGGGGATAGACCAATTGGTCGTAGATCTCATCGGAAATGACAAACACATTGTGTTCTACCGCCCACAAAATGAGTTCATCCAGCTCGGCCTGGGAATAGTGGCTTCCGGTCGGATTGGAGGGAGTATTTAAAACCAGAATGCGGGTCTTGTCCGTGAGATGGGCCTGAAGGTCCGCCGGGGTAATCCGAAAAGCCTTGTCCGGGCTGGAAGAGATAAAGACCGGAGTACCCTGGGCCAGAGTGACCATGTCCGGGTAGCTGACCCAGTAGGGAGCGGGAATGAGCACCTCATCTCCTGGATCCAAAAGGCATTGAAACAGGTTGTAAAGCCCTTGTTTGCCCCCGTTGGTAGCAATTGTCATATTGGGGGCTATATCCTGGCCGTACTGGTTGGAACAGGCACTGGCTATGGCCTGGCGCAGTTCAGGCAGGCCCGGGACCGGGGTGTAGCGGACATATCCTGCATCCACAGCCTCTTTGACTGCCTGCAACACATGCCTGGGGGGTTGAAAGTCCGGTTCACCGGCCGCCAGGCTGATCACCTCTTGGCCCTGAGCCTTGAGCTCAGCCGCCTTGGCATTAATACTCAAGGTTGCCGAGGGCTTGATCTGGAGGATGCGCTGAGACAAGTGCATACTATCTTTCTCCTTGAGTTTGGCTTTGTCGAGTTTCGTCATCCCGTCTTATCAGGTATCTGTGGGTCTTTTCTGTGCAGAACAGATTACGTGCATATGTTATTTCACGCAACAAATCCAGTCTTTGTTTGCCAGCCGGGACCGCTTATGCTACAGCCCCACATCCGGGTCAATACTTGAAACAAGGGAGGCACCATGGCCTGGATCATTCTTTTTTTTGGGGCCGGTATTGTTCTTGGGACACGAATTGGACACAAAAAACGTCTTATGCATGGTATTTCCCAACTCAGCGAGGTCCTGGTGATCGTTCTTCTGTTTCTCCTGGGAGCGGTTATTGGGTCAAATGCTGAGATTATGAACAATTTATGGTCTCTTGGCTGGGAAGGTTTGATGCTGGCTGTGGGGGCCATCGTCGGCAGCCTGTTGGGGGCCAAACCCGTGGAGCGGCTTTTGCCTGGAGATACATATGAAGGGTAGCCTGCTTTTGTTGGCCGCCTTTGGAGTCGGCATCCTGGCCGGCTGGGGAAAAGTGTTCCCTCCGAATCTGCTGCAGGCCGGGTATGAAATGTATGTCCTTTTTGCTCTCTTGACCTGCGTGGGGATAGGGATCGGGGCTGATAAGCGTGCGGTGCAGAGCTTGCTGCGCATAAACGTTCCCGGCCTGCTCCTGCCAGCAGCTGTGGTGGTCGGATCTTTGCTGGGAGCAGGAACAGTCGCTGTTTTGCTCGGTATTGCCCATATACGCGAAGGCCTGGCAGTAGGGGCCGGATTTGGCTACTACAGCCTGTCGAGCATCCTCATCACTCAGCTGCACGGTGAAGAGCTGGGAGTTATCGCCCTGTTGTCCAATGTCTTTCGAGAGGTAATCACCCTGGCCCTGGCTCCGGTCATGTACAAGTACTGGGGCCGGCTGGCTCCCATAGCGAGCGGCGGGGCCACCAGCATGGATACGACATTACCCGTCATTCACCGGTTGGTGGGGACCAGGCTCTCCCTGCTCGCGGTCGTCAACGGTATCGTCCTCAGTTTGCTGGTCCCGGTCCTGGTCCCCTTGCTTCTGGCCTGAGTCCATATCTGCCCGGTCCCCCTTTGCTTGGCCGGAGGCATGGGTGTGGGGTACAATCGGTCCGGAAAGCAGGGTGCGGCGGATATCTAAAAGCTCGATGTGAATGTCGGTAAGCATATTCAGCCATTGATGATCCTGATCCAGCTTGCGGCGAGCTCCGTCAATGGTCAGGCCGTGCTCGTAGAGCAGGGTCTTGATGCGGGCAATAAGGCGCAAATGGGCCTCGGTGTACAGGCGCTGGCCCTTCGGGGTGCGGATTGGTTTGAGCTGAGGAAATTCGGTCTCCCAAAAGCGGAGCACATACGGCTCAAGGTCCAGGAGATGGGCCGCGTGGCCGATCTTATAGGTCCGCTCTTCCCGGCTGGGCATAGGCTCCCTCAGCTGGCCGGAAAACGGACCGGGAGTTTGGTGGTCAATGATTGGCCCAAAGCAGAGTGCAGAGCGTCCACCTCCCTGTCGGTCAGGGTCTTTTCTGCATCCCGATAACGCATGCGCAAGGTCAGGTGCCGTTCGGTCTGCTCTGAAGGCTGGTACAGATCGAGCAGTCGGACTTCTTCCAGGCAGCCATGCCTTGTTTCCTGTTCAATGACGTCCTTGATCTGGGCAAAGGCCACCTCAGGACCGGATATCACGGTCATATCCCGATGGACTGGAGGAAATTTGGCCCACGGACGATATTCAATCTTCTGGTTTTGAAAATGACGGGCCATGAAATCGAGATTTAATTCTCCTACCCAGATCGGTGTTCTGGCGTGATAGATCTTGGCCTGTTTCGGCTTGAGCCGGCCTATAAAGCCGAGGGCGGCCTGACCAAGTCGTATGCCCACGCCGGGATCTAAAAACGGATGGCTTTCTTCCTGGACAAAGCGGCAGCCATCCAGCCCCAAAGTTTGGAACAGATTTTCCATGATGCCCTTGAGGTCCAGATAATCCGCCTCTTCCTGCGTATGAGGCCAGGTTTGGGGATGTCTGGTTCCAGTGAGCAGAAGACCAAGACGGGTGTGCTCACGCACAGTGGTTTCTGATTCTGGGTCTGCGAGAAAGATTCTGGCCACTTCAAAAAAACGGCAGCTGCCGGCCCCCTGGTCGATATTTATGCGCACATTACGCAGCAGTCCGGGGGTTAACGCGGTCCGCAGGGTATCCTGGTCCGCGCTCAAGGGATTGTGCACCAAAACTCTATCCTCTTGGGGCAGGTTCAGTTGATCCATCTCCTGACCGCCGACAAAGCTGAAATTAATAGCTTCGCTCAGGCCGAGTCCCTGGGCCCAGGCTTTGATTTGACGCAAAAAGTGATATCCAGCCGTCCCCTGTTCCGGATGAGGGGCCTGGTGCAATGATTTATTGATCCGGGGCAGGGTTGTAGGAATGGATTCCAGGCCATAGACCCGGCCAATCTCTTCAATAAGATCTACTTCCCGCAGAAGATCAAGGCGATAGCTCGGCGGGGTGATCTGCCATTTCGAATCGGTTCCCTCTACCTGGCAACCCAGGTTAGACAATGTCTGACGGCAAAAATCGTCATCAACATCCAGGGCGAGAAGATTTCTGGAGCGGTGAGGGCGGAAAGGCAGACTGATTGCCTTCCAGGGATGGGGCTCGGATTGAACCTTATTGCGTAAAATCCGGCCTCCAGCCAGGGATTGGATGAGCTGGGCCGCCCGGTCCAGGGCAAAGGCGGAGCCAGGCTGATCCACCCCGCGTTCAAAGCGATAGGCGGATTCACTTGAAAGGCCCAGCCTGCGGCCAGTCTTTCGAACAGTGGCCGGATCAAAGACAGCAGACTCCAATACCAGAGAAGTGCTCGATGCGGTGATCTCGCTGTTCGCACCACCCATAACCCCAGCCAGGGCAATGGGTCGTTGCGCATCCCAGATCAGCAGGTCGTCCTGGCTCAGGATTCGATCCTGTCCGTCCAGAGTGGTAAAACTCATTCCCTGGCTGGCCCGGGCCACACGAATCAGATTTCCGCCGACATGATGGCGATCAAAGGCATGCAGAGGTTGGCCCAGTTCGAGCATGACGTAATTCGTGGCATCGACAATAGTGTTGATCGGCCGGATGCCCATGCCCAAAAGGCGGCAGCGGAGCCAATCCGGACTCGGCCCCAGAGTAATGTCTTCAATAATCCTGGCCTGGTACAGGGGGCAGAGATCTGGGTCCTCTATGCATACCTGCAAGAGGGTGGAACTGTCCGGATCTTCTTCGGATAAAGAGAGCCGGGGTAAAGTGAGAGAAAGGCTGCAGGCCGCGGCCACCTCTCTGGCCACACCCAACACGCTGAGACAGTCCGGCCGGTTGGGGGTTATGCCCAGATCGAAAAAAACAGAGTCCAGTCCAAGGGCCCGGGATAATGGGGTGCCTGGACTGTGGTGTTCATCCAAAACCTTTATCCCGGAATGATCATCGCTTAAGTCCATCTCTTTTTCCGAGAGGATCATGCCCGCTGACTCCTGGCCGCGAATGCTCACCTTCTCAATGGGTTGCCCGCCGGGCAAAACGGTGCCTACCCGGGCTACGATCACGTTTTGTCCCTTTGCAACATTGGGAGCGCCGCAAACGATATCCAGCATTTCTCCCTGCCCCACATCTACGGAACACAGCTTCAGCTTGTCCGCATTGGGATGGGTGATACAGTCAGTGATCCGGCCGACGACAAAATCGTCCAGGTGGGCAAATGGGTACAGGATTTCCTCGACTTCCAGACCCAGCATGGTCAGCAAATGAGCCAGGTCGTCCAGGGAACCGTCATATGGGGTGAGCTCAGTGAGCCAGTCGATGCTGAGTAGCATTGTATTCCTCGCACAGCACGGCCCCGCACATCCTTAAATTATGCAGGCAGAATGCTCGCAGGGCCTTTGCTGGATTGAAAAAAGGATGGATTTGACAGCAGGAGCAAAGCCCAAGGCTTGGCTGAAAAAAAACAATTGTGAGCGCTTAGATCCGGGGTGGACCTTGAAACTGGTGCAGAAATCGCAGGTCGTTGTCAAAAAACAAGCGCAGATCGTCTATTCCGTACTTGAGCATTGCAACCCGTTCCACCCCCAGGCCGAATGCAAAACCGGTAAAGGCCTCGGGATCGTAGCCTACAGCTGAAAATACAGCCGGATCAATCATTCCGCAGCCGAGTATTTCAACCCAGCCGGTCTGCTTACAGACCCGGCAGGGCTGTCCCAGGACCCAACCCGATCCATTGCAGATAACGCAGCTTATGTCTACCTCTGCACTGGGTTCGGTAAAAGGGAAAAAACTGGGACGAAAACGTACCCGGGTCTTTGGATCGAAGATGTGCTGGACAAAATAGGTTAATGTGCCGCGCAGATCAGCCATACTCACCCGGGAATCAACCAAAAAACCCTCAATTTGATGAAACATAGGTGAATGGGTCAGATCTGCATCCCGGCGGTAAACCTTGCCCGGAGCAACTGCAGCTACCGGGGGCTCGCGAGTGAGCATGGTCCGGATCTGCAGAGGAGAGGTGTGGGTACGCAGAACAATGGCATCAGATATATACAAGGTGTCCTGCATGTCCCGGGCCGGATGATCTTGAGGTATGTTCAAGGCTTCAAAATTATAGAAGTCTGTTTCCACCTCAGGTCCGGTGACCACATCAAAGCCAATGCTCGCAAATACCTGGCAGATCTCATCCAAGACCTGGCTGATCGGATGCTGGGTGCCGATCCATGGCTTGCGTCCAGGCAGGGTAGGATCAAAAGCAGCCCTTTTGTGATCCTGGACCTCTTGTTCCAGCCGGGATTTGGCCTCCTGGAGGGCTAGGGTCAGCTCCTGCTTGATACGGTTGGCTTTTTCCCCAGCCTGAGGACGCTCCTCTTTGGGGAGCGAAGGCAAGGAAGCAAGATGCTGGGCCAGTTTGCCTTTCCGGCCCAGATAGGTAATCCGGGCCTGTTCGATCTCCTCTGGAGTGGACGCAGTGTGGATGGTCTTGAGCCCCTCCTCCCGGAGGTGCTCTAAACACTGCCCAAAATCTGAGCCGAAATTATTCACCTTTAATGTTCCTTTGCGTTGACCATGGACACCAGCTGGGCGAAGCCGTTTTGATCGAAAACAGCCATATCCGCCAATACCTTGCGATTGAGCTGGACATCATTGGCCTTGAGTTTGGCCATGAATCGGCTATAGCTCAGGCCGTGCGCTCTGGTTGCCGCATTAATGCGCATAATCCATAACTTGCGGAATTCACGTTTTTTGCGTTTCCTGTCCCGGTAGGCGTTGCACAGGGCGTGTTCCACCGTTTCCCGGGCAGTGCGAAAGAGCTTGCTCCGGCCTCCCCGGTAGCCCTTGGCCATCTTCAGGTATTTTTTGTGGCGTTGATGCGCAGTCTTGCCTCGTTTAATGCGCATGAATAAGCTCCTTGGAATCGGTTAATAGTTTCTTGCCAATGGTCAGGCTTTTGTTCTAAACCAAAAGCTGCCTGCGAACAGCCTTGATATTGGCTTGGTCCACAGTGACCGGCTGACGCAGATTTCGTTTTCTCTTCGGGCTTTTCTTGGTCAGAATATGGCTGTGAAAAGCCTTTCTGCGGCGGATGGAGCCGCTGCCGGTGACTTTGAACCGCTTGGCTGCTCCGCGGTGCGTTTTCATTTTGGGCATATTTTTTCTCCCTTTTCCAGTGTGTTTGGTGAAAATACACTGTGAGCACTCGTTCCACATCGTTCTTTTCAGGTGCGAATAAAAAAAGGACGGACGAATTCCAGCATGAAGGAATCCACCGCGTCCGTAAATGCCTGAGGGTCCGGTCATCTATTTTTTCGGAGACAAGGGGGCGACAATCATATGCATGGTTCGGCCTTCAAACTTCGGTTCCTGCTCCAGGCGGGCCACATCAGAGATCTCTTGCAGTACATTGTCCAGGATGGCCTTCCCTTGTTCCTTGTGCACAATTTCCCGGCCCCGGAAAAAGAGGGTGATCTTGCACCGGTCCCCTTTGGATAAAAAGCGGCGCACATGATTGAGCTTGGTTTGCAGATCATGTTCGTCCGTTTTGGGCCGAAGC
Organism: Desulfovermiculus sp.; assembly: GCA_041686195.1. Lineage (GTDB taxonomy): Bacteria > Desulfobacterota > Desulfovibrionia > Desulfovibrionales > Desulfothermaceae > Desulfovermiculus. The sequence goes on along the minus strand of JAWLEI010000001.1, from coordinate 106,074 downwards.
TTGACTTCCTTGAGCTGAACCTGAACCTGTTTCTTTTTGGCCTCCTGGTTCTTTTTGCGCTGCTCGTACTGATACTTTCCAAAGTCCATAAGCTTGCAGACCGGTGGTTTGGCCTGCGGGGCGACTTCCACTAAATCCACCCCCTGTTCGTTGGCCAGCCGTAAAGCTTCCTTGGTGGGCATTATGCCGAGTTGTTCGCCTAAATCGCTGATGACCCGTACTTCAGGGACCTTGATTTGGTGGTTGCGGCGGACATTAGTTGGTGAAGCTATAGCGCATTCCTCCACGGTTGAAGGGTTCTTGGCAATCTGTCTGAATCATGGCCACTGTCTCGGCGATGGATTTGGCTCCAACCTGTTTTCCGCTTCGAAACCGGATATTGACCCTTTGTTCTTGAACCTCATGATCGCCGATGACCAATATATAAGGGATCTTGGACAGCTGAGCTTCCCGCACCTTAAAACCCAGCTTTTCATTTCGAAGATCAGTTTGAACTCTGATTCCTGCTTGCTGCAGTTCCTGGGCACATTGGACTGCAAAATCATTATGGGCTTCGGTCACAGTAACCAGAACTGCCTGAACCGGTGCCATCCAGGTGGGCAGGGCTCCGGCATAGTGTTCGATCAAGACCCCCATGAAGCGTTCTATGGCCCCCAAAATGGTGCGATGGACCATGACCGGACGATGTTTTTCGCCGTCCGATCCAATATAACTCAAATCAAAGTGTTGGGGCAAGGTGAAATCGCATTGTATAGTAGCGCACTGCCAGGTTCGATCCAAAGCGTCTTTGAGTTTGACGTCAATTTTCGGGCCATAAAAAGCACCATCGCCGGCATTGATGGAATAGGGCATATCCATACTGTCCAAGGCCTGGTGCAGGGCAGTGGTAGACCGGTCCCAATCCTGGTCCGAACCTATGGATTTTTCCGGACGGGTGGAGAGCTCCACTTCAAATTCAAAGCCGAACAGGTTCATGACATCCTGGACAAAGCGGATGATGCCGGTGATTTCGTCTTGCAGTTGTTCCGGGCGGCAGATGATGTGGGCATCGTCCTGGGTGAACTGGCGAACCCGGAGCAAGCCGTGCAGAACACCTGACTTCTCATGCCGGTGCACGGTACCGAGTTCAAAGTACCGAATTGGGAGGTCCCGGTAACTGCGCAAGGATGATTTATAAATGATCATATGGGCCACGCAGTTCATGGGTTTGAGCCCATAGACCTGCTCATCTATCTCCGAGAAATACATGTTGTGGCCGTAATTCTGATAATGGCCAGACTTCTGCCACAGCTCCCGGCGCAAGAGCTGGGGGCCGCGTACCAACTGGTACCCCCGGCGCAGGTGTTCCTTGGTTTCAAAATCTTCCAGAATGGTCCGGACCAAGGCTCCGTTGGGATGAAAAATAGGCATTCCCGGCCCGACTTCGTCGGAAAAACTGAACAGGTCCAACTGAGGGCCAAGGCGGCGGTGATCCCGCTTCCTGGCCTCTTCCAGATGGGCCAAGTATGATTTTAATGCCTTGGAGTCGGCAAAAGCAGTGCCGTAAATGCGTTGAAGCATGGGCCTGTTTTCGTCTCCCCGCCAATAGGCCCCGGCAACGCTGGTCAGCTTGAAGGCCTGAATGTGCCCGGTGGAAGGAAGGTGCGGCCCGCGGCAAAGATCGGTGAACTCATCATGTGAATAGATGGAGACCTGGTCGTCTTCCATTTCATCCAGGAGTTCTAACTTATAGGCTTCATTGATCCGGGAAAAGAACTTTCGGGCCTGGTCCCGGCTTAACACCTGGCGTTCAAAGGGCAGATCAGCCTCTATGCTTTCGGACATCACTCTTTCAATATGTTCAAGGTCCTCCGGAGTGAAGCTGCGCTCGAAATCAAAGTCGTAGTAAAATCCATTTTCAATTGCCGGGCCGATGGTGACCTTGGCTGTAGGAAAGAGCTTTTTTACGGCCTCAGCCATCACATGGGCTGCACTGTGGCGCAGTATTTCCAGACCCTGTTCACTGTGCAGGAAAACAGGTTCAATCTGGTCACACTCCGGGGGAACCATGGCCTTGAGATCCAGTAACCGGCCATTGCACAGGCAGGCCACGGTCTGTTTGAATTTTTTGCCGCTCAGTGCCTGGGACAAAATTTGGAGACAGGTTTGACCCTCAGTGACTTGAATGCTTTGGCCCAGGCAATCCACCTGCTGCACGTTGTATTCCTCCGAATAAAGGATGTCTCAATGCAAATAGGGAGGCCGGGGCCTCCCTAGCTGCAATGATCTGTAAATGGTAGGCGCGAGGAGATTTGAACTCCTGACCCCTTGCGCGTCAAGCAAGTGCTCTACCCCTGAGCTACGCGCCTTTGCGGTGTCGCTCTCCATAGCAGGAGGGAAGCTGGCCTGTCAAGTACACATGGAGCGGGAAGGAGACTTTTTCTCCCCCCAATGCCCATGAGGGCATAAGGTCTTTTTCTTTTGGTTCCCTGCACTCAGCAATGCGGGAAAGAAACTCCTGCTCGCTTCACGCGCAAAGACGAAATGCTTGGTCAGATGGACAAAATAACCATTGTCTCTGTCCATGTCCACATGGTATTATCTTTCCCGGTGGTGAGGGGCCTGAATGCCCCCAGAGAGTTTTCGTTCTGCCGGATGAGAAGGGAAGGTTCGTTTCTGATCTTTTTTGCATGGAGGCTCTGCAGCATGCGCGTTGGACAAGAGAATGCACAGATTATGTTCGTCACCTCGGAAATCTTTCCCTTTTCCAAGACCGGCGGTCTGGGCGATGTGATGGGAGTATTGCCCCTGGTTCTGCAGGATCAAGGGGTTCAGGTAGCCGTGATCACCCCATTTTACGGAAGGCTGTATACTGCCGATTTCCAAATCCGCCTGGTGCTTGAGAATTGTCCGGTCAGCTATCCATGGCCGGAGGTGACTGCCGATATCTATGTGGCTGACTACCACGGGGTACCCATCTACTTTGTCGATCGCCCGGAATACTTTGACCGCAAAAATTATTATTGCACCTACCACGGTGAATTTTTTGACAACTGCGAGCGGTACATATTTTTTTGCCGGGCTGCTGTGGCCCTGGCCAGGAAGCTCGGGGTCCCCCCGAACATCATGCATGCCCATGACTGGCATTCATCCCTGGTTCCGGCTTTTGTGCACTATGCCCGGCGGCTGGATCCCTTCTGGCGTCAGACCCGGACGGTAATGACTATACACAATCTGGCCTTTCAGGGCCAGTATTCGGCCCGCTTGTTCTGGACCAGCGGTCTGCCGGCCGAGGCCTGGCACATGGATGGAGCAGAGTATTACGGGTCATTTAATATGCTCAAGACCGGGATTGCATATGCCCACAGAATCACCACGGTCAGCCCAACGTATGCTCAGGAGATCATCACCCCTGAGTTCGGCTGCGGTCTGCACGGAATTTTGTCCCGGCGGGCGAGTGATTTGCGGGGCATTCTCAACGGAGTGGACTACTCCTTCTGGGATCCGCGGCATGATCGGTTCCTCATGTATCCGTATTCTGCAGAGAATGTGCAGGGAAAGGAGGAGTGCAAAAAGACCCTGTTGTATATCATGGGCTTTCATCCCCGGTTTCTTTCCCGGCCTTTGCTGGGCTTTATCGGCAGGCTCCGGGAGCAGAAAGGGATTGATCTGCTCCTGGAGATAGTGGATGAACTCATGGCCATGGATGTGGGCCTGATCGTCCTGGGCGAAGGGGACCTGGGCATTGAAACCCACCTGGGCAATCTGGTGGAACAGTATCCGGGTCAGCTGGCAGCATGCATCGGCTATACTGAAGAAACATCGCATCAGATCATGGCTGGAACGGATATTTTCCTTATGCCGTCCAGGTATGAACCCTGTGGTCTGACTCAACTTTACAGCCTGCGGTACGGAACCCTGCCTGTGGCCTCCCAGGTGGGCGGGCTTCTGGACACGGTGATCGGATATCCGGCCCAGGGCTGCACCGGATTTACCTTCAGCCCCATCACCGGCCAAGCCTTGCTTCAGGCCATACAGCAGGCGGTGTCAGTGTGGAAGGATGACGGTTTGTGGCGTCAGATGCAGAGCAGGGCCATGCACCAGGATTTTTCCTGGCAGCGATCAGCCAGGGAATATATGAGTGTCTACCGGGAGCTCGGGCTGGGGTAGGAAGAGGACAGAGGACAGAAGACAGAAGACAGAGATCAGAGGGCAGGAGTCAGGGGTCAGTCCCGCCATGGCGGGACCGCTGGCCGCAGCCGCCCAGTTTGAGCGAGGATGAAACTCAAGAAATGGAGGGCTTTTTGATGCACGAAATTAGCCTGGGATATACAGTAAAAGACTTTATCAGTGGAGAGCGTGTTGAGGCCACGACATACGAGGACATTCGCCAGGACATAGCCAGATTTCTGGTAGAGGAAAAAAAGGTGCCCAAAGCATACATCCAGACCAAGGCTCAGGCAGTAGCCATGGTAGACGGCAGGCAGTATGTCCAGCACTTGGATCTGGTCATAGGCCAGGATCCAAAAGATCCGATTATGGCCTTGAAATTCTGCGCGGGGCAGGTTGAGACCTACGCCCGACAAGTCCTGGCCGCAGCCAGACTCCTTTCTCAGGGGCCGGCCAGGTTGGCCGTGGTGACCGACACAGGCAAAGCCCTGATCCTGCAAGTGGCGGATGGTCAGCTCCTGCGGGAATGCCCTTATGCTGAGCTGCCCGATTGGCAGGAAATGCAGGATCTGATGTCCTCTGTCCCGGCATATGCCGTCACCGCGGACAAGAAATCCAAGGAAGCACGTTTGCTATATGCTCTGAGTGAGCTGAGCTGCTCCTGTTCCCAGGATTCGTGCTCTGTTCCCGGCGGGGACAGAAGCGCTCAATAGCGATCCTCCCGGTCCATGAACCGGAAGTTAATGGCCTCGGCCAGGTGGTTGACGGTTACCCTCGGGGCCTGTTCCAGATCGGCGATGGTCCGGCTGATGCGCATGATCCGGGTGTGGGCCCGGGCAGAAAGCCCCAGCTTCTGCATGGCATTCTCCAGGAAGGTATGTTCAGACTCGGAGAGCTGGCAGCACTCATGCAGCCAGCGGCCGGACAGCTCGCTGTTGATGGCACAGGGAAGCCCCGCGTACCTCGCGGCCTGAATTTGTCTTGCAGCCACAATTTGGGCCCGCATAGACTCCGAGTCTTTGCTGCTTTTTATCTCTTTTAACTCCTTATAGGGCACAGCCGGCACATCGACCTGGAGGTCGATACGGTCCAAAAGCGGCCCGGAGAGGCGGGACCGGTAACGCTGAATCTGTCCCGGGGTGCAGGTGCAGGGGTGGCGATCATCGGTCAAAAATCCGCATGGGCAGGGGTTAAGGGCTGCGACGAGCATAAAATCGGCCGGGTAGGTCAAGGACACTGCCGCCCGGGACAAGGTAACGTCCCCATTTTCCAGGGGCTGGCGAAGGACTTCCAGGACATGTTTTTTAAATTCCGGCAGTTCGTCCAGGAAGAGGACTCCTCGATGGGCCAGGGAGACTTCGCCCGGCTTCGGAATCTGGCCTCCGCCGATCAGTCCGGCATCGGATATGGTATGGTGCGGACTGCGGTAGGGGCGCTCGGTGATCAAGGCCTGATGCGGACGCAACTGCCCGGCCACACTGTAGATCTTGGTCACTTCCAGGGCCTCGTCAAAGGAAAGCAGAGGCAGGACGGTGCGTATACGCTTGGCCAGCATGGTCTTGCCGCTTCCGGGTGGGCCCATGAACATCAAGTTGTGGCCGCCGGCAGCGGCAATCTCGATGGCCCGTTTGGCTTGATCCTGGCCTTTGACCTCGCTGAAATCCAGGGCGAACTCGTGCCTGTTGTCCCAGAGCTCGGACATGTCACACGAATAGGGCCTGATGGGACGTTCCCGGTTCAAAAAACGCACTGCTTCGGCCAGGGTGGAAACTGGATAGACGTTAAGGCCCTTAACGACCCCGGCCTCAGGCGCATTTTCCTGCGGGATGATCAATCCCCTGGCCTTTTCCTCTTTGGCCTTTAAGGCCATGGGCAAGACCCCGGAGATGGGTTTGAGTTCGCCATTTAAAGACAACTCACCGGCAGTGAAATAACCGCGCAGGGCCGAGTTGGGGAGAATTTCGGCTGCGGAGAGCAGGGAGAGAGCCAGGGGAAGGTCAAAGGTGCTGCCCTCTTTGCGCATGTCGGCAGGGGCCAGGTTGATCGTGATCCGGGCCGAGGGGAGCTTGAAGCCGCTGTTTTTCAGGGAGGTGAGAACCCGCTCCTTGCTTTCGCGCACCGCTCCTTCGGCCAGACCGACCATGATGAAAGAGGGCATGCCGGAACGGGCCAAGTCGGCCTCCAGGTGGACTGGATAGGCGTCAATGCCCAAAAGGGCGGCACTCACAGCTGTGGACAGCATGACTCACTCCACTGTATCCCCGATGCGCCCCCACCGGATATTGGTCAGTCCTTCCCAGGACCAATAAATGATCCAGGCCTGCCCTAGAATGGCCTCTTCGCGGACAAAGCCCCAAAAGCGTGAATCGTAGGATTCGTCCCGGTTGTCGCCCAGGACAAAGTAGGCATCCTCCGGGACCTGTATGGGTCCGAGATTGTCCCTGGCCCGGGGGTCGAACTCATGGGGCGGCCACTTCTCCAGGGGAAAGGCCCGAGTCGAAAGCTGGGGCGAGGTGCGTTGGGCATAAGGCTCTGGCAAGAGTTCCCCATTGCGATAGACCTGCTTGTCTTTAATCAGGATCGTATCTCCCGGAACCCCGATTACTCGCTTAATGAAGTCCTTGGACTCGTCCTCCGGAAATTTAAAGACCACAATGTCTCCGGTCTCTGGCTCGGAAACGGGTACAATGGTGATTTCGGTAAAGGGCAGCTTGATTCCATAAATGAATTTATTGACCAGGAGGTGATCCCCGATCTCAAGGGTAGGGAGCATGGAGCCGGAAGGGATCTTAAAGGCCTGGACCACAAATGAACGGATGACAAAGGCCAGGATCAACGCAATAATTAAAGCTTGCGCATATTCCTTGAGAGTATCTGACCACTTGGAACCCATGGAGTACCTTTATCCGGCCAATACCGGAGGGCTAATCGTTATCCTTTTGCAAAGCGGCTAAAAAAGCGTCCTGGGGCAGCTCGATGTTGCCCATCTTTTTCATCCGCCGCTTGCCTTCTTTCTGCTTTTCCAAAAGCTTGCGCTTGCGGGTGATGTCTCCGCCATAGCACTTGGCGGTCACGTTCTTGCGCATAGGCGGGATGCGCTCCTTGGCCACGACCTTGTTCCCGATACAGGCCTGAATGATGACCTCAAAGAGCTGGCGGGGGATGACCTTCCTCAGCTTCAGGGCCAGATCCCGGCCATGGCGATAGGCCTTGTCCCGGTGCACGATCATGGACATGGCATCCACCACTTCACCATTGATCAGGATATCCAGTTTGACCAGATTGGAAGGGGTAAAGCCGATGAACTCATAGTCAAGGGAGGCAAATCCCCGGGTGGTGGATTTGAGTTGATCAAAAAAGTCGAATACGATCTCGGCAAAGGGGACCTCATAGGTTATGATCACCCGGGCCGAGGTCAGATAGCGGAGGTCCTTCTGAATCCCCCGTTTTTCCTCACACAGCTTGAGGACATTGCCCACGTACTCGTTAGGTACGTGGATCTCCATGCGCACAAAGGGTTCAGCCACTTCCTGTATCTCGGCCGCCGGGGGCAGGTGGCTGGGATTGTCCACGGGCAGGGTTTGACCCTGGACTGTATGTACCTGGTACACAACAGACGGAGCAGTGGCGATAAGTTCGGCCTGAAACTCCCGTTCCAGGCGTTCCTGGATGATATCCATGTGCAAAAGTCCCAAAAAGCCGCACCGGAAGCCGAAACCCAAGGCCTGAGAGGTTTCCGGCTCAAAGGACAGGGCAGTATCGTTGAGCTGCAGGCGCTCCAGTGACTTTTTCAAGGGATCGTATTTGGCCGGTTCCGTGGGATACAGTCCGCAGAAGACCATGGGCTGCACTTTCTTAAACCCGGGGCAGGGAGCTTGGGCCGGCCGGTCAATTGAGGTGATGGTATCCCCAACCCGGGCATCCTTGAGATCCTTGATGTTGGCGAACAAGAATCCCACTTCGCCTGGACCCAGCCAGTCAACTTGCCGGGGGTTGGGGGAGAAGACGCCCAGCTGGCTGACCTCAAAGGACTTGCCTGTGTTCATCATCAAGATTTCCTGGTCCTGTTCCATGTAGCCATCAAAGATGCGGAACAAAACCACTACGCCCTGGTAGGGGTCGTACCAGGCGTCGAAGATCAGGGCCTGCAGCGGGGTGCGTACATCGCCCCGGGGCGGGGGGATCGTGGCCACGATCTGTTCCAGCAAGTGGTCTACATTCAGGCCGGTTTTGGCGCTGACCTGGATAATATGGCTGCAATCCAGACCGATGGCTTCCTCAATGTCCTGGATGACCCTCTCCGGTTCCGCTCCAGGCAGGTCGATCTTATTTAAGACCGGTATGATCTCCAGGTCGTGATCCAGGGCCAGGAAGACGTTGGCCAGGGTCTGGGCCTCGACTCCCTGGGATGCGTCGACCAGGAGCACCGCACCTTCACAGGCGGCCAGGCTGCGGGAGACTTCGTAATTGAAGTCCACATGTCCCGGGGTGTCGATGAGGTTGAGAATCAGCTGTCGTCCGTCGGCGGCTGTATATGGGATGCGCACGGTCTGGGATTTGATGGTGATCCCCCGTTCACGCTCCAGATCCATGCGGTCCAGGAATTGCTCCTTTCGGTCCCGCTCAGCCACCAAGCCGGTGAGTTCCATGATCCGGTCGGCCAGAGTGGACTTGCCGTGATCGATGTGGGCGATAATACTGAAATTGCGAATTTGGGATGTCTCGGGCCGCATTCAGACTTTTCTTATCCTGGACAATGAATTACAGATTGATGTCTTTGCCTAGTGGGCAACAATGCCTTGGCTTGTACCTTATTTTCCAGGCAGTGTCTAACCTTAAAAATGCAGGAGTGTGGTATGCGGGTGTGGCCGGGACGACCCTATCCTTTGGGCGCTACATGGGATGGGCTGGGGGTGAATTTTGCCTTGTTCACCGAACACGCAGACAAGGTTGAACTGTGCTTGTTTGACAGCGCACAAAGCACACAAGAAAAGAAGCGGATAGAGTTTTTGCAATTTACAGATCAGGTCTGGCACGCCTATCTGCCCGACGTGCGGCCCGGACAGGTTTATGGATACCGGGTGCATGGCCCGTACCGCCCAGAGATGGGCCTGCGCTTTAATCCGCACAAGGTCCTGGTTGACCCGTATGCAAAGTCCGTGGTTCGCCAGACACGGTGGAATGAAGCCATGTACGGATACAGGCGGGGTGCACAACATGAAGATGCCGGCCGGGACCAGAGAGACAATGCTGCATATGCCCCTTTGTGCGCAGTCATCGATCCCTCTTTTGTGTGGGGGGATGATGCCCCTCCGCGCATTCCCTGGTCCGAGACGGTTATATATGAGGCCCATATCAAGGGACTCACAGCGCAGCATCCCGGTGTGCCCAAAGACCTGCGCGGGACTTACTCCGGCCTGGCCTGCGACGAGGTCATCACCCATTTTCAGAAATTGGGGGTGACCAGCATAGAGCTCATGCCGGTTCATCAGCATGAAGACGAGCCATTTCTCATTCAGCGGGGCCTGTCCAATTATTGGGGCTACAGCACACTGTCCTTTTTTGCCCCAGACATCCGTTTCGCCTCCAGTTCGGGGTACATGGATCAGGTCCGGGAATTCAAGATGATGGTGCGGGCCCTGCATGCCGCTGGCATGGAGGTTATCCTGGATGTGGTCTACAATCACACTGCAGAGGGCAATCGCTGGGGGCCCACCTTGAGCCTGCGGGGCATCGATAATCTGGCCTATTATCGCCTGCAGGAGGACAAGCGCCTCCATCTGGACTTTACCGGGACCGGTAACAGCCTGAACATGATGCATCCCCGGGTCCTGCAGTTGATCATGGACAGTCTCAGATACTGGGTTCTGGAAATGCATGTGGACGGATTCCGCTTTGATCTGGCCAGCAGCCTGGCCCGGGAATTGTACGACGTGGACCGGCTGGCAGCCTTTTTTGACATCATCCACCAGGATCCGGTTCTGTCTCAGGTCAAGCTCATAGCTGAACCCTGGGATCTGGGCAGCGGCGGCTACCAGGTTGGAAATTTCCCGGTGCAATGGACGGAGTGGAACGGAAAGTACCGGGACGTGGTGCGCAGGTATTGGCGGGGAGAATGTTCTGTAGTCGGGGAAATGGCCACTCGTCTGGCCGGAAGCAGTGATCTGTATGCCCACAACTGTCGCAAGCCGCATGCCAGCATAAATTTCGTAACCTGCCACGATGGCTTTACCCTGCAGGATCTGGTCAGTTACAAGCAGAAACGCAATCAGGCCAACAAAGAAAACAACCGGGACGGAAACAATACCAATTTGAGCTGGAATTGCGGGCAGGAGGGACCCAGCCGGGATCCTGCGGTCATGGAGTTGCGCATGCGCCAGAAGAGAAACTTCATGGCCACCCTCTTTTTTTCTCTCGGCGTGCCCATGATATCCGGAGGGGATGAACTCGGACGAACCCAACAGGGCAACAACAACGCATATTGTCAGGACTCCCCCTTAAGCTGGTATCCATGGGAGCTGGAGGGCAAAGATGAGTCCTTCCTGCGTTTTGTGGGCCGGGTGGTGACACTGCGCCGAAGCCAGCCGGTATTCAAACGCCAAAACTTTTTTCAGGGCCGGTCTATCCACGGCTCAGAGCGCAAGGACATAACCTGGCTGCGAGAAGACGGCCGGGAAATGGGACATAAAGACTGGCTGGACTCTTCCCGCTGTGTGATCGGGCTCATGCTGGGGGGGGAGGCCATCGACGAGATAGACGAGCGTGGCCGGCCCATCGTGGGGGACACCATGCTCATGCTGGTGAACAGCAAAGCATGGTCCGTGGACTTTGTTCTGCCTTCCTATACCAATTCTGACCTCTGGGAGTTGGTTCTGGATACCAGGTGGGAGGAAGGATTGCCGCAAGACCGTAAGCCCGAAATGCACTCCAGTGCGGCCGTTTACCCTCTTTTGGCCCACAGCCTGGCCCTGTTTCGGCTGGATGTGGGCCACTAGGCAGTGCAGGAGAGCCGCATCTGGCCGCAGATGTCCAGTTTGATCATTGGCCAGCCAGCCGCTTGCGCCATTTTTCCTGTTTCTCCCAGGTGAATCCACCCGGTACGCAGGGCCAGAGGGCATTGTTGTGATACAAGGGATCCTGGTCCAGGGGGTAGAGACTCTGGGCCCTGGCCGTGGCAAACAACGACGTGCCCGGGATGGGGGAATACTGGGCCAGGTGGGGACGAACACCAGAGCCCCGAGCCAGGTCGATGGCCGCCTCCACTGCCCGTTCTTCCTGGCCGGGCAGGCCGAAGAGGATATAGGCCCCAATCTGGGATGAGGAAAAACCGGCTGCGAACAGGCATTTCAGGCCGTGCTCCCATTCCTGGGAGGTCAGCTTGCTGTCCAGACGGTGGGAGAAGTCCGACGTCTCCAGGCCGAGTCGGATAGTGCACAGACCGGCCTGGTACAGCAGGCCGGCCAGTTCAGGGGTGAGGTGTCGGACGTGCAGGGCATTCGGGGTATGCAGCCGGACCCTGGTTTTGGACTCTAGAATATGGTGCAACAAGGGCATGAGCCAGGTCTGGGGTCTGACCAGTAACGCGTCGTCGTAAAAGGCAAAATCCAAAACCCCCCTCTCCAATTCCCGATCCAACTCAGCTTTGACCAGGGCAGCACTTTTTTGGGTAAATGAGGAGTTGAGCAGGGAAGTGGCGCAATAAGGGCAGGTATAAGGACAGCCCCTGGAGCCCAAGATGATTGAAAATTCAGGACCTGGATGGGCGCTGAGGTCCAGGGCCAGGCCGCTGTCTTGGGGTAGGGGCGGTTCACTGGTCTTCAGCGTCCCCCACAAGGCCTGCCAGTTCTCTTGTGATTCCAGTGGACCGGGCAGGATGAGATCAAAACAATCCAGGCTGCGGGCATGTTCTCGACACAGGGTGGCGTACACACCGCCGGCGATTATGGGAACACCGGGCCAGATACCCCGAACCATGCGGGCTGCGGCAACGGCCCCAGGATACCAGTAGGTCATGCCGGTGCTGATGAGCACAGCATCAGGTGCCGGATCCAGGGCGGTCAGGGCGGAGTAGACAAGGGCCGGGTCCAGTCCGTAGCGGCTGTAGCGGCGGGGAACGTGGGCCAAGATGGACGGAACAGGAACTCTGGTTTTGGGCCATGGACCTTGTCCGAAGACCCTGGATTGAGGCCAGGGTACATCTCGCCACATGGGAAAAAGACAGTCAAGCAGGGCGGTTTGGGCCCCGGATCGGCGCAGCATATGCAGACAGGCCATAAGACCTGCTGGCCGGGACCAGAGGTTGTAGGCGGCAAAATCATATATCCAGGGATTTATGCCCAAGATTCGGGGAGCATGACCCTCCCGGTCCGAGCAAGAATCTTCATTCAGGGAGGAGTTCCAGGTAATCTTGGGCCACCTGGGCCGCCTCGCTTTGGGGATCTGCGTTTCGTGCAATACGTTCAAACCATTGCCTGGCCTGTTCCTGTTGGCCAAGGCGCAAGAGGTTCTGAGCCAAATCCTGCATGAGCCGGACATTATCCGGATGGATGTTCAGGCCGCGGTGAAGCACATCCACTGCTTCCTGCAACCTTTCTTCTGCCGTGAGCAGCTCACTGAGCAGGAGGATGGCCGGGACAAAACCCGGATTGGCCTGCAGGCTTTGCCTGGCCCGTTCTTCGGCCTGCTCCGGCCGGCCGCTCTCCACGTTCAGGCGGGCCAGGTTGTAGGCAGGATATTCCGGGGTCAGATAGGTGGGAATATCTAAAGCCTGCAAAAATGCTTGCCTGGCCTTATCTTTGCGGTCCAATGATATGTAGACCTTTCCCAGATTATTCCAGGCCTGGCCGAAATCCGCCCGCAGGTTTACGGCCTCCTGGAAGTGCGTCTTTGCCTCGGTATTGCGATCCAATCGGGCTGAGATCAGTCCATGCAGGTAGTGGTAATCTGGATTTTTAACCGCCTGATCCTGGAGAGCCTTGAGCTGACGCAATGCCCGGCGGGGCTGATCATTGGCCAGGTAAGAAGATGCCAGATCCATTCTGGCCCTGACCTCCTGATCTTGAGCAGAAGGCTGGACAAAGGCGCATCCAGAGATAAGGACCATGAGGCAGAATGGAAGTAGGCAGACCCACATGCTGGTCCAGAAACGCACCTCAAGGACTTGAGTGAGCAGACCTGATCCCTGATGCGGCCTCATATACTGGTGCACTTTTCTGGCCACCGAAGTCCTCAATTCCCTGTATGTCCTGTTCAGGTTTTTATGGGCCGGCCTTAGATGACTTTGTGCAGGGGGTACTCAATTATACCTTCCACTCCGGCTGATTGCAGATCGGGGATGAGGTCTCGGACCGTGGATTCCTGGACCACGATCTCTATGGACAGCCAATCGGCCTGATACAGGTTGGATACCGTGGGCGAAGTCAAGCTGGGCAAGAGCTGCATTAATTGCTCTAATTTGTCCTGGTGCACATTCATCTTCAGTCCGACCAGGTTTTCAGCCCTTAAGGCGCCTTGAAGCAGGGTACGCATCTGGGTAATCTTGTCTTGCTTCCACGGATCCTCCCAGGCCTGCTTGTTGGCAATAAGCTGGGTGGAGGTACTCAAGAGTTCGGCTATGATCCGCAGCCCATGGGCCCGAATGGTGGTTCCGGTTTCGGTCACCTCGACAATGGCGTCAGCCAGGCCGGAGACGACTTTGGCCTCTGTGGCCCCCCAGGAAAATTCCACCTCTACCGGGATATCAGCCTGCTGAAAATAGCGCTGGGTGAAGTTCTTGAGTTCAGTCGCGATCTTTTTCCCGGCCAGGTCTTCCGGTCTTCTGTAGGGGGAATCCCCGGCCACAGCCAAGACCCAGCGGGCCGGCCGATTGCTCGTTTTGGAATACACGAGCTCATCTACAGTGACCACATCGGCCACATTTTCCAGGACCCAGTCTTTGCCGGTCAGGCCGACATCCAAAGTGCCATCCTGGACATAGACCGGCATTTCCTGGGCCCGGCACAAGCTGCACTGGATTCCGGGATCATTGATTTCCGGAAAATAGTTGCGATCATGCAGATTGATCTTCCATCCGGATTTGGCAAACAGCTTAATGGTGGAGTCCTGTAAAGACCCTTTGGGAATGCCGAGCTTGAGTTGTTTTGCACTGGGGCTCATTTCAGCCGTAGACCTCCTGAGGATCAAATATTTGTTCCGAACAGTAGCGAATTCCAGAATCGGTTATCTGGCGGTAAAAGCAACTGCGGTAGCCATGGTGGCAGGCTGCTCCGCCTACTTGTTCCACTTGCAATAAAACAGTGTCAGCATCGCAATCCAGGCGGATACTTATGACTTTCTGCACATGGCCGGAAGTACCGCCTTTGCGCCACAAAGTGTCCCGGCTGCGGCTGTAGTAGTGGGCCTCCCCGGTCTCAAAAGTCTTGTCCCAGGCCAGGTCGTTCATGTAGGCCAGCATGAGGACCTCGCCGCTGGAGGCATCCTGGACTATGGCTGGCACAAGCCCCTGCCCTTTGTCAAAATCGGGTTTGAGCATAATCACTCCTTTCCGGATCAGTGGGGGACTTGAGCCTGTCCCTCATCCGTCTTCCGCAATTGTCCACAAGCCGCCTGTATATCTTGCCCTTTGCTTTTTCGCAAGGTCACGGTCTGTCCTTTGGACCACAAGAAGCGTTCAAAGCGAAGCACGTCTTCCGGATCCGGCGCGGCATAGGGAAGCTCCGGGGCCGGATTGAAGCTTATGAGGTTGATCTTGCATTTGAGCCCGGACAGCAAACGATTGAGCTCTCTGGCCTTTTCCAGGCTGTCATTGATCCCGGCCAGCAGGATATATTCTATGGTAACCCGCTGTCTGGGCCTTAAAGGTAAATCCTGCAATCTGGCCACCAGTTCGGGGAGCGGGAGCAACCTAGCCGCTTTGGGCATGATCTTTTGCCGCAAATCCTGGGTCGGGGCATGCAGGGACACAGCCAGAGAAGCCAGATGGGTGTGGGCGAACTCCTCTAACACACCGGGAATGCCTACACTCGAGACTGTTACCCGGCGGTGGGAAAAACCCAGTCCTGAGGGATCGCGCAGGACATGCAGACTCTTTTCCACCTGCGGCCAATTCAAAAGAGGCTCCCCCATGCCCATGAAAACAATATTGCGCAGGGGCCATGAGGTTTTGGAGTTTTCCAGGGTTTCTTGAGCCACCAAAACCTGAGACAAAATCTCACCGGCACTCAAATTGCGTTTAAATCCCATTTGACCGGTGCTGCAAAAGGAACAGGCCAGAGGACAGCCGGCCTGGGTGGAAAGGCATAGCGTATAGTGATCCTTGTCTGGTATGAGCACCCATTCCACTTGGGAGCCGTCAAACAGCCTGAGCAGACCCTTTACAGTCCCGTCCTGGCTGGTGGTCAGGGCAGAGAGGGAGGGCAGCTCCAGGCTGTAGGCCTGATCCAGACTGGTGCGCAGGTCCTTGCTCACATTGCTCATCTGAGCGAAATCCCGGCACCTTTTTTGCCACACCCATTGCCATACCTGTGTGGACCGAAAGGCCGGCTGGCCCATGTTGTGCATGCATTCTGCGAGTTCGGGACGGGAGAACTCAAAGAGAGAGGTCTTGGCCTGCTGTTGGATTTTTTGGTTCATAGCTTTTTGCACTCCGAACCGGAGCGTGATTACGAGGCTCAGGAAAAACCGGTCGGCGCAGCACAGCTCGAGGCCCCCCCGGCTTCTGATCGGCCGCCCTGACGCCGAACGGCGGATAAAATGCGGTGAACCTTGGGGCTGCCGCATTGAGGGCAGTGCACCGAATCCTGCTCACTGCGGACTAAGTCCTCGAATTCTTGCTGGCACTTTGTGCATCGAAATTCATATAAACGCATATCTCCTCCTGGGGGCAAAAATCAAGTCGATGACACCTTTAAAGATGCAACTTTGAACGCCCTTGTCAACCCCTTGGCCCGAACTTGACGCAGACTCTGAGCTCCGGGTAGATACAAGTGTCGACGCCCAGGGTGCAAAGTCTGGCTGCTAACCCATGGATAAGGAGAACAAACGCCTATGGACATCAAGACTCAGAATGCAAAGACCCAAGGCCGCGTACAGGTCCTCAATGCCTTTATGTACGGCGTATACCGCTGGATGGGAGCAGGCCTGGGAATCACGGCCGTGGCCGCCTATTTTACCGCCTCCAGCCCGGTCATGATGGAGCTCATTTTCGGCAATCCCTTGCTCTTATTCGGACTGATTGCGGCTGAGCTGGGTTTGGTCCTGGCCGTGAGCGCTGGAATCAGTCGCATGTCCGGGACCACTGCCACTGGACTGTTTTTGCTTTACAGCGCCCTCAACGGGGTCACTTTATCGGCAGTGCTCACAGTGTATACCCCGGCCTCAGTAGTCAGTACCTTTGTGGTCTGTGCAGGAATGTTTGGGGCCATGAGCCTGTACGGGATGACCACCCGCAAGGACCTCACCAGTTGGGGCAGCTTTTTGTTCATGGGGCTGATCGGCATCATCCTGGCCATGGTGGTGAATATATTTATTCAAAGCCCAATGATCAACTTTGTGGTCAGCGGTCTCGGGGTGCTTATTTTTGTCGGCCTGACTGCGTACGATACCCAAAAGCTGAGCCGGATGGGTGAAACTGCACCCATGGACGATGCCACCGCCATCCGCAGAGGGACCATCCTGGGTGCCTTGACTCTGTATCTGGATTTTATCAATCTTTTCTTGTTCCTTTTGTATTTTTTGGGACAAATGCGAGATTAGTTGTGGTTTTGTCCATAGCCGGGCGGATCTATGCCTGGGGCATGCGGGTCCGGGAGAAAGCCTATCTCCGGGGGGGGATATCATCCTGGCGACCCCCGGTTCCCTGCATTTCGGTGGGCAACATCTGCTGGGGTGGAAGTGGGAAGACCCCGCTTTGTTCCTGGCTCCTGCAGTGGAGCCGGGAAAAGGGGCTGCGTCCGGCCCTGCTGAGCCGGGGGTACCGGGCCCTGCCGCCGCATCTTCCCTACCATGTGCAGGCCAAGAGCCCGGTCCGGGATTCTGGAGATGAACCCTTAATGCTGGCCCGGGAGAATCCGGATGCAGTGGTCGTTGTCGACCCTTGCCGCAGACGGGGGGGGCAGTGGGCCTGGGAAAATTTTGCCCCAGATGTGTTTGTCCTGGATGACGGACTTCAACACCTGGCCGTGCAGCGTGATGTGGACCTCGTCCTACTCCGGCCAGATGATGTGGGCCGTGACTGGAATCGTGTTATTCCCTCCGGTCCGTGGCGGGAGGGGGCAGATGCCCTTCGCCGCGCTTCGGCCTTTATTGTCAATTCTGGGCCGCACGCAGCAGACGAGGTCAAACTAACCCTGCAGTCCAGACTTTCCGATCTGCAAAAGCCTCTCTTTTTTTGTTCCTACCGGGTTACAGGTCTGCGCCGGGTAAAGGACCACCAAGTGCTGCAGCCGGAGGGGCGTTATCTTCTGGTCAGTGCAGTGGGCAGTCCGGACGGGGTGGAGTCCTCAGTCCGGCAGGTCCTCTCCGAGCCGCCCCTGGTCCATCTTCGTTTTTCCGACCATCATGCCTACACCAGAGCTGACTGGGAAAACATTTTACACCAGGCCAGGTCATTGAAAGCTGACTTTGTTGTGTGCACGTCCAAGGACCGGGTCAAGTTGGAGCCCTGGGCCGACGAGAGGTTGTACGTTTTGGATCTGGATCTGGAATGGACGGGAAGTATGGGGCAGGAAACGGATTTCGTGCGCTGGTTGGAGAACCAGATGCATGGTTTGGGACCTCTTGAGTAAAAAAACGCCTCGAGCTCATGGACCGGGTTCAGTTATGGTTACAGGGCATGTCCCTGCTGGTCAGCAGCCAGAGCCTCTTGGGCCTGGGCTCCAAGGACGCGGGTCTGGAACTTTCTCTGCCAATAAATGCACACCGATTCCTGATTGCTTGAGAGCTTTTCCAGTCCAGGTCGTGCTTCTGGAGAAATGCAGTCAAGGCTGGTGAAGGCCAGACAGATCACAAGCAGGGACTTTGGTTCCCCTTCACTCTGTAAAGCATGAGCCAGGTTTTGCTGCCAGGGTTGGACTAATTGGGGCCTGGTCTGAGCCAAGCGGGCGATGCCCCAGTAGGCGCCCTGACGCAACGGCGCATACTCCAAATAGTTGTCCGGGCCATCACTGGGTACAATGTATGAGAGAAGTATACTGCTGTATTCTCTGGCCAGACATGAATCTCTGGCCATAATCTCGCCCATGGCTTCTGGTGCTCCCCACCCGATACCTCCGGACTCGTCGTTTAATGACCACATGAGCCGGCGCATGACTATGCGGGCCGCCTCCATCCGCTCTGCAGCCAGCTGACATACTGCTTCACCCATGCAGCTCACAGCGTGCCAGTGTATTGTGTCCTGAGTCGAAAAAAGGGCTGAGAACAGGGATGATACGAGCTTTTGCGGGCCGTGTTCTTGCAGCATTTTGGCCCATTCCTGTTCCCATCCGGAAGAGCCAAGGGCGCGCAAAATCCCTTGGCGAAGGGAGCGATTGGAGGAAAATTTTGCAGACATTTTTGATACAGATTTCAGCCCGCCGGGTTTAAGCCCGGCGGGCTGAACGTGTTTACTCTTCTTTACTGAACTCGTCTTTACCCGCCCCGCACACCGGGCATTCCCATGTATCGGGCAGGTCTTCGAACTTGGTCCCGGCCGGGATGTTATTTTCTGGATCCCCTTCTGCTGGATCGTACACATAACCGCACACACCGCATACCCATCGTTCCATATTAAATCCTCCTGTCATTGAGTTATGAGCGAACAAGTGAGGGAGGCCCTAAGATTCGGCCTTCCAAAGTCCATGTATATTGCAGTATTCCCTGGCTGTAACCTGTGAGGCCTGGACACAGAACTCTGCTTCCGGAGCTTGTCCTGGCTTGAGGAACTCGCGGTAGGCCTTGCCGTCGGCTATAAGCTCAATCCACTCAATATAATGTTTTTCTTCCATCGGGTGGGCAACCGAACCTACTTTGACCTTAAAGCCATTACTTGTTTTTTCAATCTCCGGGACATGTTTTTCCTTTGCCGCATCCACGCTGCCGGCCTGCAAGAGCTCCATAGGCTGTCCGCAACAGACCAGCTCCCCGGCCCCGCCGTGCAGAACCTCGACAATATTCCCGCAGGCATTGCATTTGTAAACCTCTAATTGTGTAGCCATGCCAAAACTCCTTTGCATAGGGTTGATTGGGTCTGCCCAAAATAAATGCCATCTGTATCCAAATTATGAATCATTTTGGGCCTGGAAGCAAGAATAAAGGAAAAGGCAGTCATTGCTGCCTTTATGAAAATAATAATTATTACTGTTTGTGAGTTTTGTCAAGTCTTTCTTTTTCTTGCCAGTGCCCAGCCTGATGACGATTTGCTCAGTTCATAGTAATCTCTCGGCTGGCAAGGTTTTTGCTGAGATGCCAGCTCTTATATACGATACATGCTAGTCAAGTTAAGACTTCAACGTTTTCATATCTTCCTGATTTTTTGATTATAACCTTGAACAGTGAACCTTGAGCTCGAAAGTTAATCTGATTTGAACACAAATCTGCGCATTGACACATTGAGGGCCAAACCAAGGAAGCAAAAATTAATGAGTGTTGAGGTTCCTCCATAGCTCAGAAAGGGTAAGGGGATGCCCACAACCGGCAAAAGGCCTAAAACCATTCCCATATTTATGGCGATCTGCCAGAAGAAATAGAAAAAAACACCAACACTTATATAATGTCCAAATCGGTCCTTGGAATCCTGAATAACCATCATGATCTGGTACAAAAAGACACAAAACAGGCTGAGCAGCAAGATCGAACCGACAAAACCCCATTCCTCCCCGAATACGGCCAGAACAAAATCAGTGTGCTTTTCAGGCAAAAATCGCAATTGGCTCTGAGTACCCTCCAGGAAACCTTTGCCCCAAGTTTGGCCTGAGCCTATGGCGATTTGCGACTGCAGGATATTGTAGCCAGCTCCTTGCGGATCGCTCTCCGGATTGATGAAGGTCAAAATCCTTTCTTGCTGATAGTCATGCAGACCAAACCAGCAGATGGGCATGAGTGCAGGTACGGCCAGAGCCAGGGTCCAGAATATCCGGGTCTGTATGCCGTGATAGAGCATCATCCCGCCGGCAAGGAGGAGGATGTTGAGCCCCGACCCCAGGTCCGGCTGGATGACAATGAACCCTACCGGGACGGATATGATGAGCAGGATTTTCCCCAGGTCCTTCCATGTCAAAAGTCCGGGAATACGGGTGAGAAGCAAAGCAGTGAGCAGCAAACAGCTCAGTTTCGCCAATTCAGTAGGCTGAAAGTGAAACAAACCAAAATCCAGCCACCTGGTGGACCCGTAAATGGCTTCGCCGGTGAAAAAAACAAAGGCCAGGAGAAAGAGAGAGAGCCAGTAGGCTGGCCAGGCCAGGCTGCGTAAATGGCGATAATCAAAAGAGCTGCAGAAAACCAGGCCGCAAAGTCCGATTCCTCCCCAGAAAAGCTGTTTTTGGAAAAAAGCCACCCTGGTCATTCCGGCTGCACTTTGTAAAGAACTGGCTGAGTATATGTTGAGGACCCCAAGACCGAACAGGAGCATGGCCAGCAAAAGGAGGGACCAGTTCAGATGAGTGAAAAGGCGGCGATCAAAAGGGGACATGGACAATCTCCACCGGCAGCTTGGCCGGCCCTTCAGCGCATTCGGGAAAATAATGGCCCATGAGAAAAATTTGTCCTAAAGCCAAAACAGTACAATTAAGAATCTGCGGAAAAGAGGTGCTCATAGATATCTTTGACTATGGGGCCGGCGGTGGAACTCCCGCTCCCGCCATGCTCCACGAGGACCACCACCACATAGGTGTCCTCGCCTCTGGATCCGAAGCTGGCCATCCAGGCATGATCTCGGAGCAGATAAGGGATCTCCTCGGTATCTTTATCTTCATGTTCTTCAGCCAGCCGGACCACCTGAGCCGTGCCTGTCTTGGCCCCAATGGTGGCATTTTGCATGCGCAGTCTTCTGGCCGTGCCGCGTTTGCTCTCTACAGTGTGGATCATGGATTGGGTGATGAACTGCCGGTGTTTGTCGTGAAGGGGTAAGCTGCCCTGCTCCTCTACAGAGGCATTGAGCTCAAGCTGCGGTCGAAGCAAATCTCCGCCGTTTACGAGAGCGGAAACAAAGTGGGCGAGCTGGAGAGGGGTAGTGGTTACATAGCCTTGGCCTATAGCGGTAATAACTGTCTCGCCCCCCTGCCAGGGCTGGCCGAACCTTCTGCGCTTCCATTCCTTATCCGGTATAAGACCTTTGCTCTCATTGGGCAGATTGATTCCGGTCGGCTGACCAAAACCTGATTGCAAAGCGAATTGGCTGATGCGTGATATACCAAGCTGCTCGCCGAGGTTATAAAAATAGACATCGCAGGACTGGCTGATGGCCTCTTGGAGATTTAATCTTCCATGACCCTCTCTTTTCCAGCACCTAAATACACCATTTCCCAGCTTATAACGGCCGGGACAATAAAAAGTCGTGGATGGAGAGATGTCTGAGCGGGCCAGGGCGCAGGAGGCAATAGCCAGCTTGAAAACAGAGCCCGGGGGATAACTGGCTTGCGTAACACGATTTTGCAAAGGAAGGCTGGGATCTCTGAGCAAATTTTTCCATTTTTCAGGACTCAGTCCCTGGACAAAGAGATTATTATTGTACCCAGGTTTGCTGACCATAGACAGGATCTGGCCGCTGTTTGGATCCATGACCAATGCAGCACCACTGTGTTCTCCCAGTTTGTCCCAAATAAACTTTTGTAAGGGCAAATCAAGGCTTAAGTCTAGATCAGAACCTGGTTTTGGTGGTTGAATGATTTGCGAGCGCAAGGTCCGCCCCTGGGCATTGACTACCTGCTGCTTGCGTCCTTTCTGCCCGTGCAGGACATCTTCAAATGCTTTTTCCACTCCCTGCTTGCCGATCATGTCGCCCATGCCCAGGCGGGGATTCGCTCTGAGTTCCTCCTTGTCGGCCTGCCCGACGTACCCCAGAACATGGGACACAGCAGGTCCATACGGATATGTGCGCAAGGGACGGGTCATGATGGTCAGCCCAGGCCATTCGTGAATCCTGGCCTCAAGATAGGCGAGTTGTTCAAAGCTCAAATTGGGAACAAGCAGCAATGGATTAAAGGCTTGGACTTGGGAGCGATTGTGGTCAAATCTTTGATCCAAGACGGACAAGGGAACCCCGGTCCAGGTGCTGACCTGCTCCAGGGTAGTTTTGATATCCGGACAGTTTTCCCGGATTAGGGCCAGGCCATATGCCGGCCGGTTGTCGGCCAGAATGGTTTTGTGTCGATCCCGAATCAGGCCCCTAGGGGCGAGGACCGGCTGACGTTTGGTGATGTTGGCCTGAGCTTTTTGAGCAAAGTCTTCACCTTTATGGATCTGGAAGTACCACAGTCGAAGGGCAATAACGACAAAAAGGGCGATTATGAGTACCTGTAAAAGGGCAATACGTTCTGTGGGTTTGGCATGGGTCTGGTCAGGGCGAAACATGGCGCGACTGCCCCCAGCGTTTAAAGGCTGTTAGCATGGCGACCCACAGCAGAGGAAACACTAAAGTCGTTTTTATGCCTTGGAGCAGAATCTGATCTGCAGCGATGTTCAGCTCCTGCAGGGTCACCATGAGCCTGAGAGTGGCTGATTGCCAGAAGCCGGCCAGCACAGAGAGGGTGAGCAGGAAGGTAAAATTCGAGCTGCTCAGGTACTGGCAGAGGATGAAAAAAATAAGTACCAAACCGCCTATCCACAGGATAGATAAGCCAAAGGCCAGGGTTCCAGCGCCTTCATTGATCACTATCCATACAGGGGTCAGCCAGACTGCCTCTTTGTATCGCTTAAGGTGCAAAAGAACAAGCAGAGCCGGTCCAAAGCAATCAATACCAGGCAAAGTGTTTTGCATCCAAATACACACAGCAGTAAAAAGGACCCACCAAGACACGATGTGCATACAGGCTTATTTTCTCATGGTTCGGCTTTTTGGACAGCAGATGAGTCGATCTTTGTCAACTGGATAGCCAGAACTTCTTCCTGTTGTTTGACGTCCACCAAGGACTGGGCTTGTACCTCTTTAAACAGGGAAAGATCTGAAATGGTCACTTTTTCCACTCTGGCCACCGGAAGGCCCTTGGGAAACAGTCCGTCCAGGCCGGAAGTGACCAAGACTTCGTCTTCGTACATGGGTGAATTCTGAGGCACATGCTTTACCTGGAGTGGCCGCCGCAGACCCTGCCCTCGAAGTATACCGTTGGTCCGGCTGCGTTGACCGCGGACCGGGATATTGCTGTTGGGATCTGTGATGAGCAAAACGGTGGAGAAATG
This sequence comes from Desulfovermiculus sp., assembly GCA_041686195.1. Taxonomy (GTDB): domain Bacteria; phylum Desulfobacterota; class Desulfovibrionia; order Desulfovibrionales; family Desulfothermaceae; genus Desulfovermiculus. The sequence continues at coordinate 82,557 of JAWLEI010000001.1, read as the reverse complement.
AGGGCTGACCTGGTTTGCCCGCCCAACAACACCATCAGGGGTCAGTATGGGGGTATTTTTGGTGATGCCGTCACGGCTGCCCTTGTTGATGGTCACTGTCTGTAACACTGCGTTGGGCCCGATCCTGCTCCCTATGATATCAGCTCCTTGAAATTCCCACTCCGGCGGTGGGGAGAAATACAACAGCTTTCGCAGTCTCGAAGCGGTTTGGGCCTCCTTTCGCAGGCGCATGATCTCCAGCTTCAAGTTTTGGATTTCTTTTTGCAGGGCAACATTGTGTTCCTGGGCCTGATGAAGATGGACATAAGTATCCCAAAAGGACTGTGCTCTGCGGTGAACCCATTTTCCGGGGGCCAGGACACTGCCAACAATCTCTAATCCGGTGTATCTGGCCAATCGATCCAAATGCCCTGTTTTCCAGTTCCATGTATACATACTCATATACAAAAACAAGGGCAGGAGAAAGGCCAAAATGATATGACGCGGCTTAAATGGCAACACAATACATCAATCGATGGTCACTTCTTTCAGGATATCCAGATTGTCGAGCACCTTGCCTGAACCAAGAACCACCGTGGACAAGGGTTCATCCACCATAGTAATGGGCAGTGAGGTCTCCTCGCGCAGCAGTTGGTCCAGTCCCTTCAGCAATGCCCCCCCGCCGGTGACCACGATTCCGCGATCCACGATATCTGAAGCCAGTTCTGGCGGAGCCTGTTCCAGGGCCATACGCACGGCATGGGTAATGGTGGCCACCTCTTCGGAAATCGCGTTTCGTATCTCTTCTGAATTGACTTTTAAGTGTTGGGGAATCCCGGAGACCAGGTCCCGGCCTTTGACTTCAAGTTCCTGGGTGTCGTACTCCCCGGGGAAAGCTGCCCCAATGGACTGCTTGATCCGTTCAGCATTGCTCAGGCCGATGAGAAGATTGTATTTGCGCTTAATATAATGCATGATGGATTCATCCATCTTGTCTCCACCCACCCGGACAGATTTGCTGTAGACAATACCGGCCAGAGAGATGACTGCCACCTCTGTGGTCCCCCCGCCTATGTCCACAACCATGTTGGCCGTGGGTTCCGTGATGGGTAGATTGGCCCCGATGGCAGCAGCCATAGGCTCCTCAATGAGATAGACCTCCCTGGCCCCAGCACTCTGGGCCGACTCTTTGACCGCCCTTTTTTCTACCTGCGTAATGCCAGTGGGGACGCAAATGATGATTCTGGGTCGAACCAGGCGGCGGCTGTTGTGTACCTGGGCAATGAAATAACGGAGCATGGATTCAGTGATTTCAAAATCGGCAATCACTCCATCCTTCATGGGGCGGATGGCCACGATATTTCCCGGTGTTCTGCCCAGCATGCGCTTGGCCTCGTTGCCCACGGCCAAAACCTTGCTGGTTCCCTTGTTATCCTTCTTGACAGCCACAACCGATGGCTCATTGAGAACAACTCCCTTTCCTCGGACATAAACAAGGGTGTTGGCAGTACCCAGATCAATGGCCAGATCACTGGAAAAGACGCCAAGTAATTTATTGAAGATATTGGGCATGCTTCCTCTCTGTTCAATATCTGTTATCGGTTTGTCCGGTCCTGCTTTCCAATCTAGAATTCAAAGCCGGTATGGTAGCCCACAATGCAAATCCGGGCCTCGTTGGCTATTTCAAGTGCCTGCTGACGATCGAAGAACAGGCTCTTGTCCGCCTCGACAGCCAGACACGTGGCCCCGGCCTTGAGCATGGTTCGAATGGTCTCCAGGCCAACCGCAGGTTGATCTACATATTCTTCCTGGCCCGGCTTGAAGGTCTTTATGACCACCCCTCCTTTGCCCACCAAGCTCCCGGCCCGGGAAATGGTTTCATTTGTTCCCTCCATAGCTTCCACAGCCACCACCATCTGCTCCCGGACCACCACACATTGTCCGATATCCAGGCGGCCTATTTCCTTAGCCAGTGGCCATCCGAACTCTATGTCCACTTTTTCTTGCCGGGTGGGTTCCCGTTTGGTTAATACTCCGGCCGGTGCGCGTAAAGAGGGCACAAACTGCAAAGCGGACACCGGCGTGAAACCTTCGTCTTCCAAGAGCTTGACTACGCTGTGCAAAAGAGAATTGTCGTTTTTACTGCGCAATTGAAAAAGAAGCTTGGCTGCTCGGAAATCAGGCCGCATGTCCAAGGTCCGGGGTTTGTTGATGCCCCCGGCAAAGACCACTTCTTGAACATCATTCTTCTTGAAAAAGGCCAGCATCTTGTTCAGCTGACCAATGCGCAGCCAGGTCACTTCATCCAGGAGCATGGAAAGTTCCGGCCGGGTGTGGTCCTTAAAAGCGATTCCGACTGCAGGCCGTCCTAACCGCCGAGCACCTTGGGCCACAAGGAGTGGAAACTGCCCTTCCCCGGCGACAATACCCAGAGGAGCAGGGTGTCTGGTTGCTGATTTTTGGTTCATGGACCACTCCTCCTTGGGGACCAAGGTTGACCAATGCACAAGCGACTATTCCTACCCGATTTCAAAAATCAAGGCAAACACCCTGGCAGGCGCGGATTTGCCAGGGCAGGCTTATGCTGGTATTTTCAGCACCTGCATAAATCGTCAGGAGGAACAGGAGGCATACAGCTTGGGACAAGGCACATATTCATGTCAGGATTTCCGAACGGAAATGGTTATATTGGGTCTGCGCCGGCGTCTGCAGAACCCTGCCCTGAGCAAGGAGGAACGGGAGCAGATTCTGTCCAGGCTTCGAGAGCTGGAGGCCGAAGCAGGTATGGACTGATCCCGGGAGCCCAAGACCCAGCTTCTCATTTTGGTCAAAGATCATTCTCCTTTGGAGGCGATGAGATACTTGTTGAGACGATAGCGAAACTGACGAAAGCTCAGCCCCACAAGTTGAGCTGCCTGACTTTTATGCCCTCCGGTTCGTTCTAAGGCCGACATAAGGATGTCCCGATCTTCCTGTTCCAGGTATTCATCCAGGGATAAATCCTGGTTGAGAACTTTTTCCCGGGCGCTGGTTTGGCCTGTGAGAGGCTGTTCATAGATGATCAGGGAAGAAGGGGTGATATACTGGCCTGTCTCCAGGGCTACAGCTCGGGCCAGGATGGTTTCCAACTCCCTGATATTTCCTGGATAGTGGTAGTTCTTGAGTTTTTGTTTGGATTGACGACTTAAGCCAAGCAGAGTTTTGTTTTGTTGGCGGCAGAATTTGTGCAAAAAATGTTCAGCCAGGAGGAAAATGTCCTCTCCCCTTTCCCTTAAGGGGGGAATGTGAATTATGACCCCGCTTAAACGATAAAAGAGGTCTTCCCGAAACCTTCCATCCGCCACATCCTGTTCAATATCCCGATTCGTGGCAGCCAGAAAGCGCAGGTTTGTGCGTATCAGTTCGATACCTCCCAGGGGAGTGAAGCTTCCATCCTGTATACAGCGCAGGAGCTTGACCTGGGTCCCAGGCTTCAGCTCACCGACTTCATCCAAAAAAAATGTCCCCTGGTCCGCCTTTTCCAGGAGCCCTTTCTTGGCCCGATCCGCTCCGGTAAATGCTCCGCGCCGATAGCCGAAGAGCTCGCTTTCGACCAGTGATTCGGGCAGTCCGCCGCAGTTAACGATCATCAAGGGGTGTTCGGTGCGTGGGCTGTGCTCATGTATAGCCCGGGAGATGAGTTCTTTGCCTGTTCCGGACTCTCCGGTGAGCAGGACATGGATATTGGTGGGCGCAATACGCCGGACCAATTGAAATACTTCCTGCATCTTATTGCTTTCGCCGATGAGGGTGCCGAAATGGCTCTTTATCTGACTTTTGAGCCATTTATTCTCTTCAGCCAGGCGAGAGTGTTCCAGGTGTCTTTGCACCTGGAGGAGTAATTCATCAACATCAAAGGGTTTGGCTATATAGTCTTTGGCTCCGAGCTTCATAGCCTGCACTGCAGATTGAGAATCGGCATACGCGGTAATGATGATTACTGGCAGGTCAATGGCCTGGTCCTGCAACCACTTCAGAAAATCAAGCCCATTTTCGGATCCAAGGCGCAGGTCCACAAAAGCCAAATCAATGATTTCGTTGGTGACTATGCTTGAGGCCTCTTTTATGGAACCGGCCTGATGGATGGTGTGTTGCTGTTGGCTCAACGCCACATCCAGGACTTCGCGCAGGCTCTTGTCGTCATCAAGAAGCAGGATCGAGGCCATAAAACTCTTCGCACTCCTTATGGGCCAAAACAGACAGGCCAGAATCGGTTTGATCCATGATCATGTATTGCTTCTAATGGGCGAGAAAAACACATTGAAGAGGATGTTTTGGCCTATGCATGCTCATAAATCAACCTGCCCTGGAGCATAAGGGCCTGCACCCGACCAGGAAGGACCTGGCCCAGGCAGGGGGTGTTCTTGCCCTTGGAGGCCATATTTTCCGCACTGACAGTCCAGGATGTCTCAGGATCAAAAATGCAGATATCAGCTGGAGCACCAGGAGTAAAGGAGTTGGCTTTGAGGCCATAGAGGGCAGCCGGAGCGGATGACCACAGCCGGATGAGATCCTTGGGGGACAGGATTTGGTCCTGGACCAGGGACCAGGATAAAGAGAGGGCGGTATCCAGACCAGAGATCCCATTGGGGGCTTGGGCAAAAGGGGTATCTTTTTCAAAATCGGCATGCGGGGCGTGATCGGTGACCAGGATGTCAATGACTCCTTCTCGCACAGCCTGGCGCAGGGCCAGGACATCGTCCAAGGTACGCAAGGGGGGGTTGACCTTGGCCAAGGTAAAATATCCGCGGACCAGTTCCTCATCCCAGAGCAGATAATGCGGGCAGGTCTCTGCGGTCACTGGCACTCCCTCTTGCTTGGCCCTGGCAATGAGTTCCACTGACTCCCGGGTGCTTATATGGGCTAGATGGACCGGGATGTGCAGATATTTGGACAGCAGGATATCCCGGGCAACCTGCAAGGACTCAGCGATACCCGGCTGACCGGCCAGGCCCAGTGAGTCACTGACGAGTCCTTCATTGACCAGTCCGCCAGCGGCAAGTCCGGGGTCTTCGCAGTGATCGACGACTAACAGACCAGGACCGGTGCTGTATTCCAGGGCCCGCCGAAAGAGGTGATTGTCGGTGACTGGAAGTCCGTCGTTGGATAAGGCTATACAGCCGGCTTCGGCCAATTCGTAATATGGAGCCAATTCCAGGCCCGCCAGACCCTTGCTTAAGGCTCCGACCGGATGCAGAAATGGACCCCAGGGATGGGTTGAGGCCGCCTTGTGCACCTGGAGTCTGGTTACAGCGGCGCAATCATTGACTGGGTCAGTATTGGCCATGCACAGGATATGACTAAATCCTCCCTGAGCGGCGGCTTTAAGACCGGTATCTATGTCTTCTTTATATTCCTGTCCCGGTTCGCGGAGATGGGTATGCCCGTCGATGAGCCCGGGCAAGAGCATTGCTCCCTTGGCTTCAATGCACGCCATGCCTTCAAAACTGCGGGTTGAATCTGCAGGCAAGAGATCTATGATCTGACCTTGACCAATGACCACATCGTGCAGACGGTCCTGCCACCTCCCATTGCGGACAATGTATTCCGGTGCAGACATGATCACTCCTTTGGGCTCTGGGTAAGAAAGAGGTACAAGAGGGCCATACGCACAGCCACTCCTGCGCTGACCTGGGAAAGGATCAGGCTGTTTGCAGCGTCGGCCAGAGTGGACTGGATCTCTATCCCCCGATTGACAGGGCCGGGGTGGAGCACCTTGACTCCGGGCTGGGCCAGGTCCAAATGAGAAGAGCGCAGGCCATAGAACTGGGCGTATTCCCGTACAGAGGGCAAGAGTCCAGCCGATTGCCGTTCGAGTTGCAGACGCAGGCACTGAATGGCATCCACACCAGTGCAGGCCGGGATAGGATCGGTGAAGACCTGTACCGGCCAGTTGTCGATGCCCCGGGGAAGCAGAGTCCTGGGAGCACAGACCCTGATGTGCACCCCGAGCTTGTGAAAGAGTTCCACATCTGAACGGGCCACGCGGCTGTGGGCGATGTCGCCGAGAAGGAGCACGGTTTTTCCGGCAAAAGCGGGCCAAACTTGATAGAGGGTGAAACCGTCCAGCAGGGCCTGGGTGGGATGGGCATGCCATCCGTCCCCGGCGTTAATAACCTTGCAGGAAAGGATCTGGGACAGATAGTGGGCAGCCCCGCTCATACTGTGCCTGATGACCAGGGCGTCAGGATGCATGGCCTGCAAGGTCAGGGCAGTATCCTTGAGGTTTTCGCCCTTTTGCAGACTGCTCCCGGTCTGAGCCAGGGAAAAGGTATCTGCGGACAAACGTTTGGCCGCCATATCAAAAGAGGTCTTGGTCCGGGTGCTCGGTTCGGCAAAGAACAGGAGTACGCTTTTCCCTTTCAAGGTGGGTGCTTTTTTCACCGGACGATCTGCCATCTCAGCAAAGCGATCGGCCAGTTCGAAAATCGTGTGGATGTCATCTGCTGTGAGATCGGAAATGGTCAACAAGTGTGAGTGAGCCCAATGCATTCCCGCTCCTTAAGAGTAAAGGGTCATACAGGCAAGGCGGCCTGCAGATCGTCCGGTACAAGGCTGAATTGGCCAAGTTTTCCCGGCTGTAAGCTGCCGGCAATATGCTCCAGCCCCAGGGCCTGGGCTGGATTGATGGTTATCATGGAGACCAGTTCTGTCAAGGAAAGATTTCCCTCCCAGTGAGCAGCCAAGTACGAGGCTTCGTGCCACAGATTCAGGTCCTGATTTGAGCTCAGTCCATCCGTGCCCAGACTCAAGGCCACTCCGGCCGCATATATGTCCTCAGCAGGAGCCCGGCCACAATTTATGTACGCATTGCTGCGAGGGCAGAGACAGACATGCACTCCCCTTTCACGCATGATGCGGATATCATTGGTACCTATGTGTACACAGTGGACAGCCAAGGTGTACTCATCCAGCAATCCCAGCCTGTCCGCATAAGCCACGGGCGGTAATCCAGGCGGTACATAAGAGAGTGGTAGAACTCGCCCCCGCAGCATTTGAGCGAAATTCCCGCGGCCGGTGGTTAACAGATCCACCTCTCCCGAGTGTTCGGCAAGATGGATGGAAAAAGGACGAGTGTTTTTGATTGTCCATGACTTGATGGATTGCAGCAACTCGGGATGGGTGGAGTACAGGGCGTGCCCGGCTGCAGAGAGAAACTCGTCCCCAGGGTGGCTGTTCAGAGGCCAAGAGTTGGCGCCCTTTTGTTGAAAACCTAGAAATTCCACGAACAGGCGGGATGCAAAGGGCATCCGGGCATGGATTTTGTGCATGGATCCAGGATTTTGTCCGCTGATATCACCTATTCCAGCCACGCCTTGTTTGTGCATGGCCTGAAGATGGTTTAAAATCGTATCCGGCTGGGTCTCTCTGACCGGGAGCTGAAGGAGGCTTTGTACCCAAGGCAAAAAACCCTGACCAGACAGGGTCAAATTATGGAGGTGGGAGAGCTCCAGGTGGGTATGGGCATTGATGATTCCGGGGACCACTGTCTGCTCACCGAGATCATGTGTCGGGGCGGCGAATTCGTTTTTGTGCACCTGATACGGGCCAATGCTTAAGATATGTCCATTGCCCACCCATAACAGAGCATTGTCCAGGACAGGGTGCTGGCCGTTCATGGTCAGCATGCGGCGAGCCCGGTAGCCTTGAACCGGGGATGTGGATTGGGAAGTGCCGTTCAAAGATTCGTCTCAAAAAGCATTCATTATAGGGAAGTTATGCGTTGCTCCCTTCCTGTTTTCGGGTCATCAGATATAAAATGTTAGCCCTTTTGGCCGGAAATGTCATCAAGGGGGAAATCAGGATTCGCAATATGCTCACCCATGGCCGTCCAAAACATGAGATCAGGAAGAAAAGCCGGTCATGTTTACAGATTGAATAATTCAATTCTGGGATGGTCCTGATAATAGGTGACGTGCTCTGGGCTCAGACCCAATTTCAACAGTCGCTCGCGGTTGGTGCCTTTATATCCCCACAGATCACCTTGCAGTGCCCTGGGGCAACGCATGGACTTGGGTCCAGGAGGCAAAGAGAGACTGAGATGCTGGATCAAAGCCATAAGGGCTTTACTGCGGACCAGTGACCCCAGGGCGGGATGCCACGGGCCGGCGGCGACAGCCTGCAAGAGGTCTGATTCCGGGGGCAAACCCATCCGGATAACCGGGATGCCAAAGGACCAAAAGCGGAGGAATCCGCGGGCCAGGGCCAGGACTGTATGGTTCAGGGACCATGGCTTGAAGCGGCCTTGTTCATACCAGCGGTAAAGCAAAGTCCCAGTGAGCACCAGGCAGGGGTAGATGCGGACAAAGTCCGGTTTCAGGCCGCACGTTTGTCGCACATCATGCAGCCATTTCCAGGTGTCGTGTCCCGGCAGTCCGGGCAACAATTGAATGCCTGTTCTCAAACCTGATGCTCTCACAAGGGCACAGGCGGTGTGAATGGTCTGGGGTGCATAGCCCCTGTTGCTGGCATGCAAAACATGGGGGCAAAAGGTCTGGGCCCCTAATTCCACAGTATCCAAGCCCCACTCGGCCAGTTCAAGGAGCACGGGTTCAGAGCAGCAATCCGGACGGGTGGAACAGCGAATTGCGGTCACAAGGCCTCTGCTTTTATATCCCGATGCAAGCTCCAGAAGTTTGAGACGCCAGAAACGAGGCAGTGAAGTGAATGTTCCCCCAAAGAAGGCCATTTCAAAGGGCCGTCGATTTGACTGCCAAGCAAAGTCAAGGTCCCGGGCTAAATTTGCATAAATCCGGGCCAGAGACTGGGGGGCAGTCCCGGTCTGTTGTATTTGGTCGCAATAGATGCATCGGGTAGGACAGCCCATACCAGGCAGAAATATGGGCCAAATTGGGTTTGGGGGCCTGTAAGGCACAGGAGCAGGCACGGAAACAGCTTGAGACATAGACTCTAACTCAACGGTTCAGTTTTGTTCAATAAAAAATATCTTTTTTCAGTCTCCAGCCCTTGTCAAACCGGTTCGCTTGTCGTATTCTTCAATAGATTTCGGAGGACTGGTGAAGTGAACCTCAATCCGGGAGAGCGAATGTATGCAGGATTGCATTTTTTGTCGTATTGTCCGCGGAGAATTGCCAAGCGAACAGGTGTACCAAAACGACGCTGTGTTGGCCTTTCTGGATATCGCCCCGATCGCCCCCGGGCACGTGCTGGTCATCCCCAAACAGCACTATGCCACATTGTGGGATGTTCCGGACCATCTGGCACCGGAGCTGAATAAGGTTCTGCGGTTTGTGGGCCAGGCTGTATTGCAGGCGACTCAGGCCACGGGGTTGAATGTGGTTATGAACAATTATGCCGCAGCTGGTCAAGTGGTGCCGCATGCCCACTGGCACTTGATACCCAGGTGGGAGGGGGACGGTCTGTTGCAGGTGGTGCAAGGGGAATATGAATCCAATCACAGAATGCGGGAAATGGCCGAAGAAATCCGCCGGGCCATGGCCGGCTGATGGCCTGTCCGGCAACAATGAACAGAGCCAATAGGGAGGTTACATGTCTGGGAATACCCTGACCAAGGCGGACATAGTTGAACGAATTTACGAGCAAACCTCCAGGAACAGAGCTGAGGTCAAAAACCAGGTGGAAGACCTGCTGGGGATCATGAAGCAGGCCATCAAACAGGACTATGCATTGCTTATCAGTGGTTTCGGCAAGTTCGAGGCCTATGACAAAAAGGCCCGCAAAGGGCGCAATCCCCAAACGGAAGAGTCCATCACCCTGGACCCGCGTACTGTATGCGTCTTTCGCTTGTCAAGAAAGTTCAGAGCCGAACTGAACCCGCAGGAATAAGCCGGGGCCTGGAATTGTTTTTTGCTCTTGGCCTTCAATACCGGCCAGTGGACCTCAAGGGACACCACGCTTATTCCGGCTCGCCTTCCAAGGTTTGCAGGGCTTGGCTTGCATCATGTATCCAGCCTCCTTGCCGCAGGTTCTGGGCTGCCAAACGAACCAGATCGTCTTGTTTTGGCCCGTATACTGCGTTTAACAGTATGTCGGTTTGGGGACCGAATACAGAGCGAACTCGGGACATATTGATGTAGATAAATCTGGCCAGAAGAGAGTTGTCCCGGTGGTGGGGGAGATAGGCGATAAACAGCTTGCGGCAGAGGGACAGGACAGCTTGGATGCGCCGTACTTCCCTATCAATGCTTTCCGCAGTCTGAGAAGCGATGACCTTCAGGTCCTGCCCCAGAGAATGCTCGTTCGAGGGCAGATTTTTTTCAGGGGCGATTGATTCAAACCAGGGAACATACTTTGTAAGCTGATAGGCGTCTTCTTTGAGTTTCATGCATTCATGAAAGAGGTATCCCAGGGACCAATCCAAAGACTGACCCATCAGGGGGGTGTCCGGGAAGGAGCGGAAGAGGAGATGGGCGGTATCCTTGAGCCGCCACAATCTCCCCTGATTCGTTTCCTGGCCGATGAGTTCGTCCAGGCAGTCAAAGCGGACACAGTGCTCATTCCCCGGAGAGATGCACTCTTCGAGGAGACGCTGATGGACCAGACAAAAATTGCGAAAGATTTCGGTGAGGAATTCATGTTCCTTGTTCTTGAGCCAGGCTGTGGGCATGAGACCCTCCTTGTGTGTATTTGAGCCAAAAATTGATTCTCTGCTGAGTGCAGCAATGTCTGCCCGGCGCTCATGGGCAGGAATGCAGACTTTATGCTCTGGGGAATCAAAAACTTGAGAGTAACCTAGGATATTGATTTGACTTTGGCAACATCGTATGCTAGTTACTACCAGCTTGTGAAGGAAGGCACAAATGGTCTTTAAAAATATTGACAAAGACTATAGGGACAGCCTGCTTCGGGCCAGTCTCTTAGGCATCCATCTTGTGGCCACGACCTTCGTCGGCTTGGCTGTGGGCTACTTTCTGGATCGATGGCTGGGGACAAAACCGTGGCTGACTATGCTTTTCCTGGTCCTGGGTATTGTGGCTGGTTTTAAGAACATGTTTCAAGAAGTGAAGAAAATTCAGAATAGAGATGAGCAGGCTGCGAAAAAAAAGTGAATTGTGGCTGCGGGCCCGGGGGATTGACCATCCAGACACCCAATGGCTTGTCCAGTTTCAGGCCGGCATTGCAGCCCTGGGGACTGGCCTGGTGGGAATCAGTGGGTGCCTGGTCAGTGCTGCCGCCTTTGGAGTCGGAGCGCTCTTGGTCACAGTGAATTTTTATTTCCTGGCCAAACTGATCCCGCGCTTGATTGGACAGGAGAAAGGCGGAGTGTTTGCCTTGCTCTGTGGTTTCTATCTTCGCTTGCTAGGTACAGTGCTTGTATTGTTTCTGGTCATTGTCATCGCTAGGCTCTCACCCATAGGTGTGGTAGCGGGCTTGTCAACCCTTATTGTGACCTTTGTGGTCTGGACGGGCAAATACATTGTGACTCAACAACACAAGGAGGCTTGAGTCAATGGCGGCAGAAGTAGCACCTCACATCATTTTGCTGGACACGGCAATGGAAGCGGTTGGCTTGGTCGGCGCGGCCGGCCACAGCTTGGTCCCTACGCATATTCTGTATACCTGGCTGGTTATGGCCATTCTCATACTCCTCGGGTGGCTGGGAACCAGGCACTTATCACTGGTCCCCGGGAAGGTGCAGAACTTTTTTGAACTCATTGTCAACGGGATGGAAGACTTTGTGGTAACCAACATGGGAGAACAGGGCCGTCAGGTCTTTCCTTTTTTAATCACCATATTCATATTCATTCTCTTTGCCAATTTTGTCGGCCTCGTGCCCGGATGTATGGCTCCCACGGCCAATTTGAACACCAATGCGGCCATGGCCTTGTGTGTCTTTCTGCTCTACAACTACATTGGGTTCCGGGAACATGGGACCAAGTACATTAAGCATTTTACCGGCCCCATACCGCTTCTCGCTCCCCTTATGCTGCCTATTGAATTTTTGAGCCACCTGGCTCGCCCCCTGTCTCTGACCGTTCGACTTTTTGGTAACATATTCGGTGAAGAACTGGTTCTTATGCTTTTCTTTATGCTGGTGCCCATTGTGGCCACCTTGCCTGTCTATTTTCTTTACGGGCTTGTTGATACTATTCAGGCCTTTATCTTTTTCATGCTGTCTATGATCTATATCAAGATGGCCTTTGAGGAAGCGCACTGATCTTGCTGGGAAATGGTCTTTTGGCCTCATGTATAAAACTGATTGATTGTAGGAGGAGTGACATGTTGCGAAAGAGTATGTTCGTTTTGGTGAACACAGTGCTTTTTGTCTTAGCTGCAGGTGCGGCCCTGGCTGCCGAAGGATCCCCTGAAATTGCGTCTCAGATCGCATGGGGTTCAGCAGTAGGCATGGGTTTGGCCGCTTTGGGCTGCGGCATCGGCATGGGCTTTGGACTCAAGGGCGCCTGTGAAGGGACTGCCCGCAACCCCGATGTGAGTGGTAAGATCACTGTGACCATGCTCATTGGTTTGGCCCTCATTGAATCCTTGGCTATTTATACCCTGGTAGTTGTCTTGATCCTTCTCTTTGTCCAACCCTTCTAGAGAGTCGGAATATTTATGAGGCCTCTGTACAGAGGCCTCTTTACTTTTAGCCCTTGTGAAAAAAAGCTCAAAATGGGGAAGTCTTTAAAAACAGAGCGAATCCCGCGGGCAACCGTGCACCGGATGGCCATTTACGTCCAGGTCCTTGAGGAACTCATTCAACGGAAACAAAAGGTGGTTTCCTCGGACAAACTGGCACAGGAATGTGAGGTCAATCCTTCTCAAATCAGAAAAGATCTGGCCTATTTCGGTGAGTTTGGGGTCCGGGGGGTTGGCTACAACTCCCAGGATTTGCTCCAGGCCATAACCCATTTTCTGGGCGTGGACCGAACCTGGAACTGTGCCCTGGTCGGGGTAGGTAATCTGGGAAGGGCCCTCCTCAGGCATGAACAGCTGCAGGAGCGCGGGTTTATCATTGTAGCTGCCTTTGATTGCGATCCGTTCAAGATAGGAGAAGTGGTAGCCGGGCATGAGATAGTCTGCACCCGGCGGCTGAAAGAAAAACGAAGTGAACTGAATGTGGAAATAGGGCTGATCACTACGCCGCCAGATCGGGCCCAGCGGGCGGCAAATCATATGGTGGAAGCGGGATTTAAAGGGATAATCAATTTTGCCCCTACCCGTATCCACGTGCCTCAGGATGTAACAGTCAATTATGTTGATTTTACCAATCATCTCATTTCATTAGCCTTTGATCTCACCCATCGCCCCAGGTCTCTCACGTAAGGGAAGAGATTTTGCTTGCCACTTCATGAGCCTGCATTCTGTAAATTCCGAAATTCCGATCCGGTCCCCATCAGCAGTTTCCTTTTTCTTGGCTTTGAAAAGTACTGAGCCGTGAGGGCTCAGGTCTTGCCAAGAAAGGTCAATCGTGCTTATATTATGTGTTTGGACAATGAATAAAATTTGAAGCGCCAATTTGCGTTTGACGAACCTGCGAATCTGGAATAGCTTATTTGGCCGTTCTGAGGGCGGCACTTGGCCAGACTGAAAATCCATATTTTAAAATACAAAAATCATTGGAGGTAGGAAATGAAAGACGGTATTCATCCCAAAACCTATCAGGCCACCATCCGCTGCTCCTGCGGATATGAAATAAATTCCCGCTCAACGCGTGGAGAGCATATCGATGTGGATATCTGTTCAAACTGCCACCCATTTTATACCGGAAAACAGCGTTTTGTTGACACTGCAGGCCGGATTGACCGGTTTCGGCGCAAATACGCCCAATATCATGATGCAAAAGAGTCTAAATAGCTGGCTGATCGGCCGTGCTCAAGGTTTAGATGAAGGTTACATGAGCCAAGACTATCTGAACAGACAGGGCATCGCATCAGTCAGGAGCAAATAAAGTATGAGTATGCAATCCAAGCTGGATGAGATTGAGACCCAATTTGCCGAGTTGGAAGAACAACTCAGCCTGCCGGAGATTTATCAGGATCAAAAGCGGTACAGCGAGGTGGCCAAGGCGCATGCTGCCCTGGCTGACACTGTTCAGACCTATCGGGAGTACAAAAAGGTCCTTGCCGAGCAGGCGGAACACCAGGAGCTGGTCAATGATCCTGACCCTGAGATCAGAGAACTGGCCAAAGCAGAACTGGAAACGGTGAACACGCGGCTTCAAGAGCTGGAAGGCACATTACAACGACTGCTAATGCCGAAGGACCCAATGGATGATAAACCTGTAATCCTCGAAATCAGAGCTGGGACCGGAGGAGAAGAGGCCGCTCTTTTTGCTGGTGATCTGCTTCGAATGTACGCCAGATATGCTGAGAGTGAAGGTTGGAAGGTTGAATTGCTCAGCTCCCACCAGACTGGAGGTGGGGGCTTTAAAGAAGTCATTGCTTCGATCAGAGGTACTCAGGTCTATAGGCGGCTGAAGTATGAATCCGGCGTACATCGAGTGCAGCGGGTTCCGTCAACCGAATCTCAAGGCCGGATTCACACCTCAGCAGTAACCGTGGCCATTTTGCCCGAAGCTGAGGAAGTTGACGTACATATTGAACCCCAAGAATTGCGGATCGATGTATTCCGGGCTTCGGGACCTGGAGGTCAGAGTGTGAACACTACAGATTCAGCAGTTCGCATTACACATTTGCCGACTGGGTTGGTGGTCAGTTGCCAAGACGAAAAGTCTCAACACAAGAATCGGGCCAAGGCTCTCACCGTGTTGCGATCTCGCCTGCTTAAGATAAAGCAGGATCAAGCCAAGGAAGAACAGGATCAGGCTCGAAAATCCCAGATCGGGTCCGGTGACCGGTCGGAGCGGATCAGGACCTATAATTTCCCCCAAAGCCGGATCACTGATCATCGTATCAATTTTACCACCCATAATCTGGAATCGGTATTAGCGGGTGGTTTAGATGAGATTATAGATCCCTTAATCCAGGCCATGCACAGTGAAAATCAGGCCATGGTCGCCTGATTCGGCTGGTTATGAGTCCATGCCTGTCAACTTCTGTCCTCTTTCTGCACATCTTGGGATGGCTGAGCGCCGATTGCGCAAGGCCGGCGTAGACAGCCCCCGCCTTTCAGCTGAACTCTTGCTGGCCAAAATCCTGGATAAGGACAGACTGTGGGTTATCACCCATCTGGATACCCATCTTAATTCAAGCCAGGCATCAGCCTTTTCAAGGTGGGTTGGTTGTCGGGCCACCGGTGTCCCCATAGCTTATCTGCTGGAGAGCAAAGAGTTCTTTGGTCTTGAGTTCGCTGTGACATCTGATGTGCTCATTCCCCGGCCAGAGACCGAGGTCTTGCTGGAAGCAGCCAGCACATTATGGCCGAGTGACGAAAATTTGTCCTTTGTTGACGTCGGTACGGGAAGCGGTGCCATCGGGGTGGGCATGGCTCACACGTTTCCCAACAGCCGGGGAGTGCTGACTGATCTGAGTCTTCGGGCCCTGCACGTAGCGCAAAGAAACGTTGCGGCCCATCATCTGGACTCCAGACTCAGCTTCATCTGTTCTGATCTCCTTTCTGCCTTTGGCCCAAGGAGCATGCAGGCGGTTTTGAGCAATCCGCCCTATGTTTCAAGTGTGGCCTACTGGAAAATGAGTTTCGAAATTCGGCACTTCGAGCCGGTGCAGGCCCTCTGGTCCGGGGTGCACGGAACGGAAGTGCATGTGAAATTGCTCCGGCAGGCCAAGCGCACCTTGCAGAGTGGCGGATGGATATGCCTGGAGATAGCACCTGATCAGGCCGATGCCTTGCAGGAGTGCCTGGCGGAGAACTGGCCGAGAGACTGGACCGAGGTGAGCATTGTTCAGGACTGGGCTGGACGGGATAGGGTGTTGAGGGCTCGCCGTGTGTGACGTACACAACACAATCTTGTCAAAAAAACACAATGTGTGCAGAGCGCTCACTGTTTCATATCCCGTCAGGAGTGGTCCTTTTTGTTGGCATAGTATTTGCTAATGGGTGGCGAGGAGGAAGGGCATGCAGGAGACGACAATAGAAAACCCCATCCGGTGTTCAGGCATAGGGCTCCACAGTGGACAGAAGGTTGATCTCGCCTTTTATCCCCTCCCGGCTGGATCCGGCATACTCTGGTCAGTCAAAGGGGCACAGGGGTGCAGGTTCTTAGAGCTCTCTCCGCACAATGTTGTGGACACCTCTTTGTGCACAACCCTTGGATCTGCCGATGTCCGGGTGGGGACTGTGGAGCATGTCATGGCAGCTATCCGGGGGATGGGCATAGATAACATCCTCATAGAAATCGCTGGACCGGAAGTGCCTATCATGGACGGAAGTGCGGCTTCATTTGTCTACCTGTTGAAACAATCTGGGATTACATTCCAGAGGCAGACCAAGAAAGCCTATGTGGTGACCAAGGAAGTGTGTTTGGAAGAAAAGGGAAAATGGATTCGAGTCAAGCCGGCTTCTGAGTTTAAGATCCGGTACAGCATTGACTTTCCCCATCCTATGGTCGGCCGCCAAGAGATGGAGTTCGCAGCCATAAATGGCGATTTTGCTCAAGATGTGGCCCGGGCCAGGACATTTGGTTTTCTCAATGACGTTCAGGCCCTGCAAGGTCAAGGCAAGGCCCTGGGCGGATCACTGGAAAATGCTCTGGTTTTTGACCAGACCGGGGTGATAAATTCAGACGGTTTTCGCTATCCAGATGAACCGGTCCGTCACAAGGTGCTCGATCTCATAGGGGACATCGGCTTATTGCCCTACCCCATTGTGGGTTCATTCGAGGTCCATTGCTCGGGGCATGCATTGAATACGGCCTTTGCCCGGCATCTCTACACATATAAAGATCAGTGTCTGCAACTGGTAGAACTCAACGACCAGTTCATATCCTCATCACCGGCTGCATCATCACTGGCTGATGTCTGTGCAGCTCCTGCCTAACCATTTATAATTTCAAAAAATTTGAAATTATAAAAAACATCCGCTCAAAGGGTTGCGCTCAGGAAAAAAATGCGATAAATACTCCTCTTTGCGCTGGCGTAGCTCAATTGGCAGAGCAGCTGATTTGTAATCAGCAGGTTGCGGGTTCGAGTCCCATCGCCAGCTCCAGACCAGAATCGGAGGGGTACCCAAGTGGCCAAAGGGAGCAGACTGTAAATCTGCCGGCGTAAGCCTTCGGAGGTTCAAATCCTCCCCCCTCCACCACAACGGTCTGCAGCTCATAAGTAGGAGACGCTCGGTCAGGGACTACTTATTGTGCGGGAATAGCTCAATTGGCTAGAGCACCAGCCTTCCAAGCTGGGGGTTGCGGGTTCAAGTCCCGTTTCCCGCTCCAAAATATCCCATGACAGCCCACGTAGCTCAGGAGGTGGAGCACTTCCTTGGTAAGGAAGAGGTCACCGGTTCAAGTCCGGTCGTGGGCTCCATTCCGCATCTCCTACACCCAGACAATCGGATAGTGGCAGATTCCAAGTGAACAAAGATTTTCCCAGTCGAGCAGGGGGTAGGTATGGCCAAAGAGAAGTATTCCCGGACCAAGCCGCATGTGAACATAGGTACTGTGGGGCATATAGACCACGGCAAGACCACATTGACGGCTGCGATCACCAAGATGCTGCACTTAAAGAACAAGAGCGGATCCTTTATTCCATTTGATCAGATTGACAAGGCACCGGAAGAGAAGGAGCGTGGGATCACGATAGCCACAGCCCACGTGGAGTACGAGACGGACAAGCGCCATTATGCGCACGTTGATTGTCCAGGTCACGCGGATTACATCAAGAACATGATCACCGGCGCGGCCCAGATGGACGGTGCGATACTGGTTGTTGCGGCCACGGACGGCCCCATGCCCCAGACCCGGGAGCATATTCTGCTGGCTCGTCAGGTTGGTGTTCCCAGCCTGGTGGTCTATTTAAACAAGGTTGACCTGGTGGACGATCCTGAGCTTTTGGAGCTTGTGGAGCTGGAGGTCCGGGAGCTTTTGTCTGAATACGATTTTCCCGGGGATGAGATCCCCGTTGTATCCGGCAGTGCTCTGAAGGCTTTGGAGAGCGATGATCCGAAAAGTGAAGAGGCCAAGTCCATATTTGAGCTTTTGGATGCGGTTGACGATTATGTGCCCGAGCCCCAACGGGACAAGGACAAGCCTTTTTTGATGCCGGTTGAGGACGTGTTCAGCATTTCCGGGCGGGGGACAGTGGCTACTGGCCGGGTTGAGCGCGGATTGATCAAGGTTGGTGAAGAGATCGAGATAGTGGGGATGACCGATACCCGCAAGACGGTGGTCACGGGTGTTGAGATGTTTCGCAAGACATTGGACCAGGGTGAGGCCGGGGACAATGTGGGGATATTGCTTCGGGGCGTAAAGCGGGATGAGATTGAGCGTGGTCAGGTCCTGGCCCGTCCGAAGTCGATCACCCCGCACCGGAAGTTCAAGGCTGAGGTGTATGTATTAAAAAAGGAAGAGGGCGGCCGGCACACGCCGTTTTTTTCCGGTTATCGACCCCAGTTTTATTTCCGGACCACGGACGTAACCGGGGTGGTGACCCTGGCCGAGGGTGTGGAGATGGTCATGCCTGGAGACAATGCGACGTTTGACGTGGAGCTGATCGTGCCGATCGCCATGGAGCATGGTCTTCGATTTGCCATCCGTGAAGGTGGCCGGACAGTGGGCGCCGGCGTGGTGTCCGAGATTGTGGAGTAAATTATGCGAGTAAAGGTACAGCTTCGCTGTTCAGAGTGTAAGCGACGGAACTATTCAACGATGAAAAACAAAAAGAACACAACCTCTAAGCTGGAGCTCAAAAAATACTGTCCTTTTTGCGGACGACATCTGCCGCACAAGGAAGGAAAGTAAAAAAGATTTTCGGCTTCATGTCTTGGATGATTTGCAAAATCTTAGCATAGTGCAGGCCAGTAGCTCGAATTGGTAGAGCATCGGACTCCAAATCCGGAGGCTGGGGGTTCGAATCCCTCCTGGCCTGCCAACATAAAATTATGGCCAAAAAGAAAGGCAAAAAGAACCAGGTCGAGACCAAAAAGCCAGCTGGCTTGCGGGAAAAAGTATCCCGTTTCAAGGAGTTCTTCGAGCAATCGAAGATTGAAATGAAAAAGGTGACCTATCCAAGTCAGAAGCAGACCTTGGCCACATGTGGATCGGTCTTGTTTCTGGTTACTCTCATTGCAGTTTTTTTAGGGGTTGTTGATATTGCCCTATCTAAAATACTGGAAGTCATACTGCCTTAGGCGTGCTCATGAATGACAATGGACCAAGATCCCGCTGGTATATAGTGCAAACCTTGTCAGGGTATGAACAGCGGGTGGAAAAGACCTTACAAGAGCTTATTCGGAAAAATAAAGTGTACGGGCTCATAGAAGAGGCCATAGTCCCTACTGAAAAAGTTGTGGAGATGGTCAAGGGGCAAAAAAAGACCACAACTCGGAAGTTTTATCCTGGGTATGTCCTGGTAAAAATGCATTTGACCGATGAAACATGGCATCTCATTCAAAGTATTCCCCGGGTATCAGGCTTTATCGGGGATAAGGATAAGCCAATCCCCTTAAGCGATGCTGAAGCGAGGAGATTATTGGAGACCATTGAATCGCGTAAAGATCAGGCTCGTCCGAAATTCAGTTTTCAAGCCGGGGACAAAGTGCAAGTTATTGACGGGCCATTTGCCAACTTTGACGCCTATGTAGAAGAGGTCAACTACGAAAAAGGAAAGATCAGGGTCTCCGTATCCATATTCGGTCGAAATACACCGGTGGAACTTGATTTTGTGCAGGTAACCAAGAGTCAATAATTGATCAGAAATACGAGCCAAGGGCTGATGGTCTCCTGGCCACTGCTTTTGGCTTGTATCGTTTTTGCGCAGTAAGGAACATGAAGAACGCCATTGCACAACATAGTGATTTCTCAAGATAAGAGATAAGCGGACGCAGTGGGCAGGATTTAATAGATGGCACAGTAAGGGGAGAGGTGAAAAGCCAATGGCTAAAAAGATTCTGGCGAAAATAAAGCTCCAGATCCCGGCTGGATCAGCAAATCCATCGCCGCCTGTGGGCCCGGCTTTGGGTCAGCATGGGGTGAACATAATGGAATTTTGCAAAGCCTTTAATGCCAAGACTCAAGACCAGAAAGGAATGATAATTCCGGTGGTCATTACAGTTTTTGGTGATCGATCATTTTCTTTTATTACCAAGACGCCTCCGGCAGCAGTCTTGCTCAAAAAAGCGGCGAAGGTTGATAAAGGGTCCAGTGAACCGCACAAGGACAAAGTTGGCACTGTGAGCATGGAGAGCGTGCAGGAAATCGCTCAAGTGAAGATGCCTGACTTAAATGCCACTGATTTGGAATCAGCTGTACAAACTATTCTGGGGACCGCCCGCAGTATGGGAATAGATGTTGCAAAATAGCTGGAGTAAAGACATGCCAAAACATGGGAAGAAATATCAGCAGTCCCAGAGTCTCATAAACAGACAAAGCCGCTATCCCATGGATGAAGGGATAAGCCTGGCAATTAAATCATCGTATGCAAATTTTGATGAAAGTGTCGATGTGGCCGTATGCTTAGGAGTAAACCCCAAGCACTCGGACCAAATGGTCCGCGGTGGAGTAAGTCTCCCGCATGGATTGGGGAAACAGGTCAGGGTTGTTGCGTTCTGCAAGGGTGAAAAGGAAGAAGAGGCCAGAAGCGCAGGCGCCGATGTGGTTGGGAGTGAAGAACTCGTCCAGCAGATCCAGCAGGGATGGCTTGAGTTTGACAAGGCTGTTGCCACTCCAGATATGATGTCTGTGGTTGGTAAGATAGGCCGGATCCTCGGACCCAGAGGAATGATGCCCAATGCCAAGACCGGAACGGTTACCTTTGATATCGGTCAGGCGATTCAGGAGATCAAGGCCGGGAAAGTGGAATTTAAGGTAGACAAGGCCGGGGTTGTGCACGCCCCTCTGGGCAAGGTGTCCTTTGGACCGGAGAAAATCAAAGATAACCTGCGAATGCTTTTAGATTCCTTGCATAAAGCCAAGCCCAGTTCAGCTAAAGGGACATATTTCCGTGCGGTCGCTCTTTCGACGACCATGGGCCCAGGGGTAAAAATCGACACCGGCTCTATTCGACAACTTCTAGAATAAGATATGAATCCGCAACCAGGAGAGGGGTCAAAGACAGCAGGTGGCGTGAGCCTTAATTTCCTGCCGAGACAGGCTTTGGCTCTGTTTCTTTCAAAGTGGAGGTCAGTGTGAACAGGGCAGAAAAGAAACAGGTTATAGAGCAGTTGCATAACCGGGCTAATGATGCCAGCATAGCCTTGGTGACAGACTTTCGGGGCCTGAAAGTCGAAGAAATGGAGACATTGCGAGCAAGGCTCCGTGAAGAAGGCATTCACTATCAGGTGGTCAAGAATACATTGGCCAGACTCGCATTGCAAAGTACTGCGCATGAGGTCATAAATGATGAGTTCAAAGATTGTTGTGCTTTGGCACTTGGTTATGATGACCCTGTTGTTGCAGCGAAGGTACTTTCAAAGTTTGCCAAGGAGAACAAGAAGTTTTCCCTGCGATTTGGCAGTTATGAAGGAAAGCCTCTCACAGCTGAAGACATTGAAGCGCTGTCCAAGCTTCCAGGCAGAGAGCAGCTGCTGTCTATGCTGTTGGGAACGATGAATGCCGTCCCCGGAAATTTTGTGGGTTTGTTTGCTAACTTACTGCGCAATATGCTCTATGCCTTAAACGGTATTAAAGAACAAAAAGAACAACACCAGGCCTAAAGCAGCCAAAGCCATGGAACAAGGAGGATTCAATGTCTGAGGTAACTAAAGAACAAGTTGTAGATTTCATTGCCAACATGAGTGTACTCGAACTCTCAGAGTTCATAAAGGAATTGGAAGAGAAGTTTGGAGTATCTGCGGCAGCTCCGGTGGCCCCGATGGCCGGCATGGCCGGACCTGCTGAAGGTGGAGCAGCAGAAGAAGAGGAAGAAAAGACCGAGTTTGAAGTCGTCCTCACTGAGGTGGGAGGGAACAAGATCGCAGTTATTAAAACCATCCGGGCTATTACCGGACTTGGTCTGAAGGAAGCCAAGGCCAAGGTTGATGAACTGCCTTCAACGATTAAGGAAGCTGCTGCAAAAGACGACGCTGAAGATATCAAAAAGCAACTCGAAGAATCTGGGGCAAAGGTAGAACTTAAATAGATGTCAACCTGAGACACATCATGTCTTTTTGCACAAGAACACGCCTTTATTCATAAAGGCGTGTTCTTTCATCTGAAATTGTTTGCTCTTGCGACGTATTGAATTCTTGAGTGTGCTGAAGTATCCCTGTCATATATTTTGCAAATCCTTCCCAATGTGAAAGCAAGCCTCAAATGAAATGTGCGGTACGCATGACAGATCGTATTTGCCGTATGCGCTGATTATACCTCCACCTGAAGCAAAACTGAAAAATTGCTCATTGCTTAAGCAATGCATTCTCTTGAGAGAGATCATTTTCCGACACAGGGTCATTAACTGAAAAATAAAAAAGTTGATGGCACAAGTTGTACAGTATTGCTGTTGTTTTGTCAGATTTAATCACTTTTAATTTTTTTCTTTCTTACAAAAAAAAACAGTCTTCGTCAACAGTAAAAATGAGCCAAGAAGGGGACGAAATGACTCAATTGGTTAAGAGATTTGGTCGAATAGGGCGGGTCCTGGATATCCCTCATCTTCTTCGTCTGCAGCTGGAATCCTTTGATTCCTTTCTGCAAAGAGATGTACCACCGGCGAGCCGGGAAGATGCCGGATTGGAAGGGGCCTTCCGATCTGTATTTCCTATTGAGGATTTTTATCAAACTGCAACTCTGGAGTACGTAAGTTACGAGGTGGGCGACCCCAAGTATGACAAAGATGAGTGCTTGGCCAAGGGATTGAGCTATGAAGTTCCTATCCGGCTCAAGGTCCGGCTCATTGTCTACGATGTGGATGAAGAATCCGAAAACCGCAGTATCCGGGATATTAAGGAACAGGACATATACTTCGGCAATATCCCGTTGATGACAGAAAAAGCAACCTTCATCATTAATGGCACTGAGCGGGTAATTGTCAATCAATTGCAGAGATCTCCGGGGATTCTTTTTGATCATGACTCAGGGAAGACACATGTCAGCCGCAAGGTGCTCTACAGCTGTCGCATTATCCCTATGCGAGGGTCGTGGCTGGATTTTGATTTTGATCATAAGGATATCCTCTATGTGCGCATAGACAGGCGCCGGAAAATGCCGGTGACCATACTGCTCAAGGCAATGGGACTGACCAAAGAAGAGATATTGCATTATTTTTATAATACAGAGTCCTATGTGCTGGAGGGTGAACGGGTTTTTCGACTCCTGGATCCAGAACTCTTGCGCCGGGAAAGCGCCTATGAAGACATCTATTCCCCGGAGGGAAAGCTCTTGGTCTCGGCGGGCAAGGAAATCACCCGCGGCGCGTGGAAGCGAATTCTCAAAAGCGGGATCAATCGGTTAGAGGTAGATCCACACTCCCTGTTGTCCGAGTACCTGGCCCAGGACATCGTCGATCCGGATACTGGTGAATTGCTGGCTGAAACCGGGGATCCCATAACCCCTGAACTCGTAGACCTTATGGCCAAATATGAGCAGCACCAGATTGATGTGTTGCACACCCAGGGCGTTGAGGTTTCGACCTGTATTCGAGATACCTTGGAGCTGGATAAAACCACAGATACGCAAACAGCGCAAATTGAAATATATCGCCGCCTGCGGCCCAGCTCTCCACCAACTCCTGAAGTGGCCCAGACATTTTTTGAAAATATCTTTCGCAACCCGGACTATTACGACCTGTCCCCGGTGGGCAGGTACAAACTCAATTACAGATTGGGACTGGAACAGCCGTTGGATCAGCGGGTTTTGACCAATGAAGATATTCTCTTGGCCATTAAACACCTGGTTTTCCTTAAGGAGTCCCATGGCCCGGCGGATGATATTGACCATTTAGGCAACCGGCGGGTTCGCCCGGTGGGAGAACTGGTCGAAAATCAATACCGTATCGGACTGGTCCGTATGGAGAGAGCCATCAAGGAGCGCATGACCCAGCAGGAAGTGGCCACGCTTATGCCTCACGATCTTATAAATCCCAAACCAGTCACTGCAGTGGTCAAAGAATTTTTCGGCACCTCGCAGTTGTCCCAGTTTATGGATCAGACCAATCCATTATCGGAAGTAACCCATAAACGGCGGCTGTCAGCCCTGGGACCGGGAGGGCTGACCAGGGAACGGGCCGGGTTTGAGGTCCGGGATGTGCACCCCAGTCATTACGGGCGTATTTGCCCCATTGAAACTCCTGAAGGTCCAAACATTGGATTGATCGTTTCCTTGACCACCTATGCCCAGGTCAACCGGTTCGGATTTATCGAAACTCCGTACCGTGTCGCCCGCGATGGCCGGGTGGTGGATGAAATCGTGTATAAAGATGCTTCTGGGGAGGCTCCGGAAATCATTGCCCAAGCCAATGCGCAACTTGATGACGAGAAAGAATTCGTCAAAGATCAGGTGGCGGCCCGTGAAGGCGGCGAGTTTGCCTTGGTCCCCAAGGAGCGGATAAGCCTCATGGACATTGCCCCCAGCCAGATTGTCTCTGTCTCAGCAGCCTTGATCCCCTTTTTAGAGCACGACGACGCCAACCGGGCATTGATGGGCTCAAATATGCAGCGTCAGGCCGTTCCTTTGCTTCAGAGTGAGCCCCCTTTAGTAGGCACCGGAATGGAAGCGAAGGTGGCCCGGGACTCTGGCAACTGCATCCTGGCTGAAGGAGAAGGGAGAGTTCATTATGTGGATGCAACCCAGATCGTGGTCGCCTATCAAGACCAGGTGGCCCCGAAATCGGGCAATGTGATCGTCTATGATCTGCAAAAATATCATAAGTCAAACCAAAACAGCTGTTTTGGGCAGATACCGAGGGTGAGTACAGATCAGCACGTCCAAAGCGGAGATATTCTGGCCGATGGGCCATGTACCAAGGACGGGGAACTGGCTTTGGGCAAGAACCTCATTGTAGCCTTCATGCCCTGGTGCGGCTATAACTTTGAGGACGCTATCCTTATTTCCGAACGATGCGTGAAGGAAGACGTCTTCACCTCGGTCCATATTGAGGAGTTTGAAGTTCTGGCCCGAGATACTAAGCTCGGACCGGAGGAGATTACCCGGGACATTCCCAATGTAAGCGAAGATATGCTGCGCAATCTGGACGATAGCGGCATTGTGCGCATTGGGGCCAAGATCAAACAAGACGATATCCTGGTGGGGAAGATAACGCCCAAGGGCGAGACTCAGCTCACGCCGGAAGAGCGGCTGTTACGGGCCATATTTGGAGATAAGGCCAGGGACGTGAAAAACACTTCCTTAAAGGTTCCGCCTGGTATCGACGGGACGGTATTGGATGTCCGGGTCTTCAACCGGCGATCGGCGGAAAAAGATGATCGGACCAAGGCCATAGAAGACCAGGATCTGCATACCCTGGAGCGCAAGGAGCAGATGCATGTAAACGGTCTGACAGAATCTATCCGCCAGCGGATTTGGCGTATTGTTGAGGGCAAAAGCCTGGCCAAAAGCATTATGGGCCAGGGAAAGGGCGAAGTTCTGGCTGAAGCCAACAGGCCTTTACAGCACGATCAGTTTGCCCGGCTTGCAGTGAAAAAGCTCCGCCAGGCCTTTGTGAACAAGGAGACCAATGATGAGATTGAAGATCTCTTGCAGAGCTATGATCAGGAACTTCAATTCATAAAAGACATCTATGAGAAAAAACGGGAAAAGCTGACCGAGGGCGACGATATGCCCCCGGGAGTGATCAAGATGGTCAAGGTTTATGTGGCCATCAAACGCAAACTCAATGTCGGGGACAAGATGGCCGGGCGGCACGGAAACAAAGGCGTGGTATCCTGTATTTTGCCTGAAGAGGACATGCCGTTTTTTGAAAACGGGACCCCGGTGGATATTGTGCTCAATCCGCTGGGAGTGCCCTCCCGAATGAATATTGGCCAGATCATGGAGACCCACCTGGGCTGGGCGGCTAAGGAGCTGGGTCGTCAGTTGGCAGATATGGCTGCCTCTCAGACTCCGATTGACGATCTCAAAAAAGAGGTCAAGGAAGTCTTTCAGACCAGTGAAGTGGCCTCCTTGGTAGAGGAGATGAGTGCGGAGGAGTTAAAAGAAGCAGTCCAAGATCTCCGCAAAGGCATATATGCCCGGACCCCGGTGTTCGACGGGGCTCAAGAGGATGAGATCTGGTCCATGCTCGAACGGGCCGGGTTGCCGGTGAGCGGCAAAGCCACCCTTTTTGACGGGCGAACTGGGGAAAAATTCCATAACCCGGTAACCGTAGGCTATATGTATATCTTAAAGCTGCATCATCTGGTGGATGAAAAGATTCATGCCCGGTCCACGGGTCCCTACTCTCTGGTTACTCAGCAGCCTTTGGGCGGCAAGGCCCAATTCGGTGGACAACGTTTGGGAGAGATGGAGGTTTGGGCTTTGGAAGCCTATGGGGCGGCCTATCTTTTGCAAGAGTTTTTGACTGTGAAGTCCGATGATGTCCACGGCCGGGTCAAGATGTATGAAAACATCGTCAAAGGAGAGAATTACCTGACAACGGCCATGCCGGAGTCCTTCAACGTCCTGGTCAAGGAGCTTATGGCTCTGGGCCTGGATGTGACTCTGATCAGCGAAGATAAGAAGAAGAAAAAGTGATTGCCTTGTTTCCTGCACCGGTGTGCAAGGCACCGGTGCAAAATCTTTTTATGCAAGTCAAGGGGTGATGGCACACATGACACTCGACGACCTGTTCACCATGCACGGTTCAGGGGACAGCCAAATAAAGAGTCAAAACCTGAAAGGAATAAAGATATCCATGGCCTCACCGGAAACCATCCGGGAGTGGTCATATGGGGAAGTCAAAAAACCGGAAACAATCAACTACCGGACCTTTAAGCCTGAACGGGACGGCCTTTTTTGTGCTAAGATCTTTGGTCCGGTCAAAGACTATGAGTGCAACTGCGGCAAGTACAAGCGGATGAAGCACCGGGGCATTGTGTGCGAAAAATGCGGGGTGGAGGTTATCGCCTCCAAGGTGCGCCGGGACCGAATGGCCCATATTGAGCTGGCTGCCCCGGTGGCCCATATATGGTTCTTAAAGAGCATGCCGTCCAAGATTGCCAGCTTGTTGGATATGACCATGGCCGACGTGGAAAAGGTGCTCTATTTCGATTCCTATATCGTCCTGGATCCCAAGCAATCTACTCTGAAGAGGTACCAGCTGCTCAATGAAGATCAACATGTGCAGTTGGTAGAGGCCTATGGAGAGCAGGCCTTTCGAGTGGGCATGGGGGCCGAGGCCATCAAGGAGCTCTTGGAGGATATCAATCTGGAGCAGTTGCGGACTGAGCTCAAAGATGAATCCGTGGCCACCCGGTCCCAGGCCAAGAAGAAAAAACTCTCCAAGCGGCTCAAGATTGTGGAGGCCTTTTTAGAATCTGGAAACAGGCCGGAATGGATGATTCTGGAAGTGATCCCGGTTATCCCTCCGGAGCTCAGACCGCTGGTCCCCTTGGACGGCGGCCGGTTTGCCACCTCAGACTTAAACGATCTCTACCGCCGGGTGATCAACCGAAATAACCGTCTCAAACGACTCTTGGAGCTCGGGGCTCCGGATATCATCATCCGCAACGAGAAGCGCATGCTGCAGGAAGCGGTGGACGCACTGCTGGACAACGGCCGAAGAGGAAAGGCAATTTCCGGGACCAACGGCCGGCCTTTGAAGTCTTTAAGCGATATGATCAAAGGCAAACAGGGGCGATTCAGACAGAATTTGCTCGGCAAGCGAGTAGATTATTCTGGACGCTCGGTCATTGTGGTCGGACCCAAACTCAAGCTGCATCAGTGCGGATTGCCCAAGAAGATGGCCTTGGAGCTGTTTAAGCCTTTTATTTATGCCAAGCTCGAAGAGCAGGGCTATGCCAGCACCATCAAAGGCGCCAAGCGGATGGTGGAGCGAGAGGATGTGGTAGTCTGGGACATGCTGGAAGAGGTGGTACAGGAATACCCGATCCTCCTCAACCGGGCCCCAACCCTGCATCGCCTGGGTATCCAGGCCTTTGAACCCATATTGGTCGAAGGCAAGGCCATACAGCTGCATCCTTTGGTCTGTGCCCCCTACAATGCGGATTTCGACGGGGACCAGATGGCTGTGCATGTGCCCTTGTCCGTGGAAGCGCGGATCGAATGCCGGGTGCTCATGATGTCCACCAATAACATCCTTTCTCCGGCCAATGGAGATCCCATCATTTTGCCGTCCCAGGACATTGTCCTTGGACTGTATTATCTGACTTTGACCCGGGCCTTTGAGCCGGGCGAGGGCAAGGTGTTCGCCTCACCGGATGAAGTCATTTGCGCCTTTGATGCCGGAGTGATTTCTCTGCATGCCAGGATCAAGGTCCGGATAGACGGACAGCTCCTGGAGACCTCAGCAGGGCGGATCATTGTCGGGCAAATCTTACCCGAAGGCGTTCCCTTTGATCTGGTCAATACCGTGCTGAACAAAAAGGCCATCGCCCGGCTGGTGGCCCAGGCCTATCAGCTGGCCGGGACCAAGGCCACGGTCATTTTGAGCGACCGGCTCAAGGATCTGGGATTTGAATATTCCACGCAGGCAGGACTGACTATTTCGGTCCAGGACCTGCAGGTGCCGGACGAAAAGAGAAGGCTGCTGTCCGAGGCCCAGGCTGAGGCCGAGGCCATTCACAATCAACACCAGGAAGGCATCATCACCCGCACAGAACGCTACAACAAAGTGGTCGACGTGTGGACCAAGACCACCAATGATGTGGCCAAGGCTATGATGCAGGAAATCTCGCAGGATACGGTGGTCAATCCCAGGACCGGGGAAAGCGTGCGCGAAGAGAGCTTCAACCCTATCTTCATGATGAGCACTTCAGGCTCCCGGGGAAACGCAGATCAGATGCGACAGCTGGCCGGAATGCGCGGTTTGATGGCCAAGCCCTCGGGAGAGATCATTGAGACACCGATCACCTCATCCTTTCGAGAGGGACTCAGTGTGCTGGAGTACTTTACTTCCACGCACGGAGCTCGAAAAGGCCTGGCTGATACGGCCTTGAAGACTGCCAACTCCGGATACCTGACCCGCAGACTGGTGGATGTGGTTCAAGATGTGATTGTCACTGAACTGGACTGTGGCACTGTGGACGGTATTGAGATTACCCGGCCGACAATCCCAGGTGAGCAGCAGGAGACCTTGACTGAACGAATCCTGGGGCGGCTGGCCATGTTCGACGTCTTTCATCCGGATACCGAGGAACTGCTGGTCCCGGCCAATACCTTGATCGACGAACAGGCCGCCCGGCGAATCGAAGATGCCGGAGTCCATTCTGTGTTCATCAGATCAGTGCTCACCTGCCAGAGCAAGCAAGGGGTGTGTGCCTATTGCTATGGGCGGGATCTGGCCCGGGGCCACTTGATTAATGTGGGCGAGTCGGTGGGCATTATTGCCGCCCAATCCATCGGTGAACCAGGCACACAGCTCACGATGCGTACCTTTCATATTGGGGGAACGGCATCCAAGGAGATTGAACAGTCTTCCATTGTGGCCGGCTACTCCGGACAGATTACCTTGAGCGGGGTGCGCACGGTCAAAAACAAGGAAGGCCAGCTGATGATCATGGGCCGAAACGGCCAGATCGGGATTGTGGACAACCAGGGCCGGGAGCGGGAG
Organism: Desulfovermiculus sp.; assembly: GCA_041686195.1. GTDB lineage: Bacteria > Desulfobacterota > Desulfovibrionia > Desulfovibrionales > Desulfothermaceae > Desulfovermiculus. Next base: position 52,819 of record JAWLEI010000001.1, on the reverse strand, counting down.
CGGTATACCCTGCCAGCCGGGGCCAGGCTCTATGTCCAGGCCGGAGATACTGTGGAAAAGCATACGGTGCTGGCCGAGTGGGATCCGTTTCAGGAGCCTTTTGTCACTGATGTCTCCGGAATAGTTCGCTTTACCGATATAGTGGAAGGCAAAACCTATCAGGAAAGAGTGGACGAAACGACCAACAGGGCCACCAAGACCATTATTGAATACCGTTCTACCAACTATCGGCCTAGCCTTTCTTTGTGCGATGAACAGGGAAATGTGCTCACTCATTCCGGGACAGCCACGGAAGCCATCTACCATCTCCCGGTAGGGGCCATTCTCATGGTCAAGGACGGTGACGTGGTTCATGCCGGGGATGTTCTGGCCAGAAAACCGCGGGAGAGTGCAAAGATCAAAGATATTGTCGGCGGTTTGCCCCGGGTGGCAGAACTCTTTGAGGTCCGCAAGCCCAAGGACCTGGCGGTTATTTCTGAGATTGAAGGCACAGTCAGTTACGGACCTGATGTCAAAGGCAAGCGGAAGATCATTGTTACCCCGGAGGCTGGGGATGCCAAGGAATACCTGGTTCCCAAGGGCAAGCACATAACGGTTCAGGAGGGTGACTTTGTCGAAGCGGGTGAGTTTTTGACCGAAGGGGCTCCTGAGCTGCACGATCTTTTAAAGATCAAGGGCGAAAAGTACCTGGCCAAGTATCTGGTGGATGAAGTTCAAGACGTGTACAGGTTTCAAGGGGTCCACATCAACGACAAGCATATAGAGATCATTGTCCGCCAGATGCTGAAGAAGGTCAGCGTGACCGATCCAGGGGATACCGGTTTTCTGCTGGGTGAGCAGGTGGATAAGCTGGCATTTATGGAGGGCAATACCCGGGCGATCCGCCAAGGGCTCAAGCCGGCCACTGCCCAGCCTCTGGTCCTGGGGATTACGCAGGCTTCTTTGAGTACCGACTCGTTTATCTCAGCTGCTTCATTTCAGGAAACGACGAAGGTATTGACCGATGCGGCCATGCAATCCAAGACCGACTTTTTGCAGGGACTCAAGGAAAATGTGATCGTTGGCCGGGTGATCCCGGCTGGGACAGGTTTTCGGCCCTATATGAACCTGGATATTGAGGTTCCAGACCAGCCGGAAAAGCCGGAGAGCTTCATGGATGAAATGAGCTATGGCCACTTGGAGCAAGAGGACAGTGGCTCCTAGACCCTCAAAAGGGATGACCTTGGCTCGGTCCAGCGACCTGGCCAAGGACATCCGTTTTACCTAAATCAGGGAGCAGTGAAGGGCTGGAGGAGCCCTTAACAAAGACCAGGACTGAAAATAAGTAGCTGGTGCTCATTGACAGTTATTTGCGGATATAGTAAAAGATTCAGCTTTTCGAGAACAGTCATTACGGAGGACCAATGCCGACCATCAATCAGCTGATCAATAAGCAACGCAAAAAGGTGGTGGCCACCAAAAAGCGGGCAGCCCTGCAGGAGTGCCCCCAGCGACGGGGCGTATGTGTCCGGGTGTACACCACGACCCCGAAAAAGCCGAACTCCGCCTTGCGTAAGGTAGCCAGAGTCCGGTTGACCAATGGAATTGAAGTTACTTCCTATATACCCGGCGAAGGCCATAATTTGCAGGAGCACTCCGTTGTTTTGGTCCGCGGCGGCCGGGTCAAAGATCTGCCCGGTGTGCGCTATACGGTTGTCCGCGGGTCTCTGGATACCGCCGGGGTGCAAGATCGCCGGAAAAGCCGCTCCAAGTATGGCGCCAAGCGTCCCAAATAGGAATTTAGCTAGGAGTTAAGGAAAATGCCAAGAAAAGGACCTGTTCCCAAACGACAGATACTGCCCGATCCGCGGTTTCAAAGTCGACTTGTGGCCAAGTTTACCAACCGGATCATGCGCGACGGAAAAAAGAGCTTAGCCGAGCGCATGGTATATCAAGCTATTGATGAGCTGGGACAGCAAACCAGCGATGATGCCTTAAAGGCCTTTGAGCAGGCTGTAAACAATGTCAAGCCGCACTTGGAAGTCAAGTCTCGACGGGTGGGTGGAGCTACCTATCAGGTGCCGGTGGAAGTCAAACCCGACCGCCAGGAAGTCCTGGCCACCAGATGGCTCATTCAGGCTTCCCGATCCCGGGGCGAGAAAGGCATTTCTCGCAAGCTGACTGCAGAGCTTATTGATGCGTATAACAATCGCGGCGGAGCGATTAAGAAAAGAGAGGATACCCATCGGATGGCGGAAGCCAATAAGGCCTTTGCCCATTATCGGTGGTAGGCAGGAACAGTCTTCGGCCGGCTTTATGCGGCTGGCGCATATGTTGGATCTGAGATATCAAGCAGGATAATCCTGGACAAGGATACGAAGTGGCTCGAGCAATTCCCCTAGACAGACAGCGCAATATCGGGTTCATGGCCCATATTGACGCCGGAAAGACAACCACCACAGAACGGATACTTTTTTATTCCGGTGTGTCGCACAAGATCGGTGAAGTCCATGATGGACAAGCTATCATGGATTTTATGGTCCAGGAGCAGGAGAGAGGGATAACCATTACTTCTGCAGCCACCACATGCTATTGGAAGGACCATCGGATCAATATTATCGATACCCCAGGCCACGTTGATTTCACTGTTGAGGTCGAACGAGCGTTGCGTGTGCTGGATGGAGCTATTGCAGTTTTTTGTGCTGTGGGCGGAGTGGAACCTCAGTCTGAAACCGTATGGCGTCAGGCGGAACGGTATGGTGTGCCCAGAATGGCCTTTGTGAACAAGATGGATCGGGTCGGGGCAGATTTTTTCCGGGTTGTGGACATGATCAGGGACCGGCTTAAATCCAATCCTGTTCCTTTGCAGATCCCCATTGGTAAAGAAGCGGAATTTAAAGGCGTTGTGGATCTCATCCAAGGCAAGGCCCTGTACTTTGATGAGCAGAGCCTGGGCAAAAAAACATTTTCCGAAAATATTCCCCAGGATTTGGAAGAGGCCACAAATACATGGAGAGCTCATCTCATAGAGTCCATCGCTGAAGAAGACGAAGAGCTCCTGGAAAAATTTGTTGCAGGTGAAGAAATTTCACCTGAAGAAATTCGCAGCGGCCTGCGCAAGGCCGTCCGGAATTTAAGCATCTGCCCGGTCCTTTGCGGGTCGGCATTTAAAAATAAAGGCGTCCAACCAATGCTGGACGCCATCATTGAGTTTGTCCCCTCGCCCCAAGATTTGCCGCCCATAGTGGGCAAGACCCCAGAAGGGGAGCAAGTGGCCTGTGAATGCCGGGATGATGCCCCGCTGAGTTCTCTGGCCTTTAAGTTGATGACCGATCCTTATGTTGGACATCTGACCTTTTTGCGCATTTATTCCGGGCGGATAGAGAGCGGTATGACTGTTGTGAACGCCGGGACCGGACGTAAAGAGCGCATAGGCCGGTTGCTCAAAATGCATTCCAATAAGCGGGAAGAGATCAAGGAAGCATGGTCCGGTGATATTGTGGCTGCTGTAGGTTTGAAGCAAGTTGGCACCGGTGACTCCCTCTGTGATCCCAAGCGACCGGTTGTCTTGGAGACTATGGAATTTCCGGAGCCGGTTATCGATGTAGCTATTGAGCCCAAGACCAAGCAGGACAGAGATGCCCTGGCCCAGGCCCTCCAGAAATTATCCAAGGAAGATCCTTCTTTTCGGGTCAGGACTGAAGACGAAACTGGACAAACAATAATTTCCGGTATGGGCGAACTGCATATAGAGATTATTGTCGATCGTTTGACCCGGGAATTTAAGGTCGATGCTAACATTGGGCAACCCCGGGTTGCCTACCGGGAAAGCATCACCAAGCCGACCAGAGTTGATAAAAGGTTCGTCAAGCAAACCGGTGGTCGTGGACAGTATGGACATTGCGTTATTGAGGTCCAGCCGGCTGAAGAGGGGATAGGGTACGTATTTCAAAATTCCATTGTGGGCGGGGTGATTCCCAAGGAATATATACCGGCTATTGATCGTGGAATTCAGGATGCTCTAAAAAATGGAATATTATCCGGGCATCCGGTCATCGATGTGCAGGTTAACCTTGTAGATGGATCGCATCACGAGGTGGATTCTTCAGAACAGGCCTTCTACATAGCCGGGTCCATGGCCATTAAGGAAGCCTGTTTGCAGGCGGGTCCCGTCATCTTGGAACCGGTTATGGCTGTGGAGATCGTGACTCCAGATGAATATACCGGCGATGTGATGGGTGATCTCAATGGCCGGCGAGGCAAAGTTTTGAGTATGGAGCCCAGAATGGGGGCTCAGATCATACGGGCCAATGTGCCTTTAAAGGAAATGTTCGGGTACTCCACAGTCCTTCGATCATATACCCAGGGCCGGGCCACGTTTAGTATGCAGTTTGACCACTATGAACGCGTTCCAGCGAGTCTGGCGGATAAAATTCAGAAAAGCAGGGGGTAGGTATGGCCAAAGAGAAGTATTCCCGGACCAAGCCGCATGTGAACATAGGTACTGTGGGGCATATAGACCACGGCAAGACCACATTGACGGCTGCGATCACCAAGATGCTGCACTTAAAGAACAAGAGCGGATCCTTTATTCCATTTGATCAGATTGACAAGGCACCGGAAGAGAAGGAGCGTGGGATCACGATAGCCACAGCCCACGTGGAGTACGAGACGGACAAGCGCCATTATGCGCACGTTGATTGTCCAGGTCACGCGGATTACATCAAGAACATGATCACCGGCGCGGCCCAGATGGACGGTGCGATACTGGTTGTTGCGGCCACGGACGGCCCCATGCCCCAGACCCGGGAGCATATTCTGCTGGCTCGTCAGGTTGGTGTTCCCAGCCTGGTGGTCTATTTAAACAAGGTTGACCTGGTGGACGATCCTGAGCTTTTGGAGCTTGTGGAGCTGGAGGTCCGGGAGCTTTTGTCTGAATACGATTTTCCCGGGGATGAGATCCCCGTTGTATCCGGCAGTGCTCTGAAGGCTTTGGAGAGCGATGATCCGAAAAGTGAAGAGGCCAAGTCCATATTTGAGCTTTTGGATGCGGTTGACGATTATGTGCCCGAGCCCCAACGGGACAAGGACAAGCCTTTTTTGATGCCGGTTGAGGACGTGTTCAGCATTTCCGGGCGGGGGACAGTGGCTACTGGCCGGGTTGAGCGCGGATTGATCAAGGTTGGTGAAGAGATCGAGATAGTGGGGATGACCGATACCCGCAAGACGGTGGTCACGGGTGTTGAGATGTTTCGCAAGACATTGGACCAGGGTGAGGCCGGGGACAATGTGGGGATATTGCTTCGGGGCGTAAAGCGGGATGAGATTGAGCGTGGTCAGGTCCTGGCCCGTCCGAAGTCGATCACCCCGCACCGGAAGTTCAAGGCTGAGGTGTATGTATTAAAAAAGGAAGAGGGCGGCCGGCACACGCCGTTTTTTTCCGGTTATCGACCCCAGTTTTATTTCCGGACCACGGACGTAACCGGGGTGGTGACCCTGGCCGAGGGTGTGGAGATGGTCATGCCTGGAGACAATGCGACGTTTGACGTGGAGCTGATCGTGCCGATCGCCATGGAGCATGGTCTTCGATTTGCCATCCGTGAAGGTGGCCGGACAGTGGGCGCCGGCGTGGTGTCCGAGATTGTGGAGTAGGAGCGTAACCAATGGTGACCATGAATAGCGATCGAATCAGAATTAAGCTGAAGGCCTACGACTACCGCATCCTGGACAAGGCCGTGTCCGAGATCGTGGATTCGGCTCATAACACCGGTGCCAGTATCGCCGGGCCAATCCCCCTCCCAACTCGGATCCATAAAGTGACCGTGAATCGTTCCGTGCATGTAAACAAAAAGTCACGCGAGCAGTTTGAGATGCGCATTCACAAGCGATTGCTTGATTTATTGGAGCCTACGCAACAGACTGTGGACGCTTTGGGCAAGTTGAGCTTGCCGGCTGGAGTGGATGTGGAGATCAAGCTTTAAGATGAGGGCACTATGAACGGGTTAGGACTGATAGGACGCAAATTGGGCATGACCAGCATTTTCACTGAAGATGGCAAGTCGGTTCCCGTGACTGTCATTGAGGCCGGTCCATGTCCGGTCATGCAGGTCAAGGCCGGGGAAAAGGATGGATATGCAGCCGTGCAGCTGGCCTTTGGAGCTGTGAAGTCTTCAAAGCAGACAAAGGCCCAGCAGGGGCATCAAGCCAAAGCCGGTGCAGGCACATATCGACACCTCAAGGAATTTCGGCCTGGCTCGGATCATGAATTTGAACAGGGTCAGACGCTGAACGTGGATTTGTTTGTGATCGGCGAGCGGGTGAAGATCAGTGGTCAATCCAAAGGCCGTGGTTTTGCAGGGGTAATGAAACGCTGGAACTTTAGCGGACTTCCGGCCTCGCATGGACATCACAAGGTCCACCGCAGCCCTGGAGCCATTGGTCAGTGTGCTGATCCGGCCAGAGTATTCAAGGGCAAGAAGATGGCCGGTCAGATGGGCAATAAGCAGGTAACGGTATCTAACGCTGAAATCATTGATGTTCGCAGTGAGGAAAACCTCCTGCTCATAAAGGGCCAAATTCCCGGACATAAGAATTCTGTGGTCATGATTCGCAAGCAGCGCTAAGGGGCTTAACATGCCAGTTGTAAATATAATGGACAAACAGAACACACCGGTTGGAGAGATCACCTTGCCGGACGAAATATTTAGCGTCCCGGTCAGGCCGGAAATTCTGCATCAAGTGGTGAAGGCCCAATTGGCCGCCAAGCGGGCGGGAACCGTTGGAGTAAAGACCCGGTCCCAGATTCGTGGCGGAGGACGAAAACCTTGGCGGCAAAAAGGAACAGGCCGGGCCAGGGCCGGAAGTGTGAGATCTCCCTTGTGGACCGGCGGTGCTGTAACCCATGGTCCACAGATGCGAGATTACAGTATTAAGGTGAATAAAAAAGTGAAACGACTTGCCATGCGCATGGCTTTGAGCTCCAAGGTGGCCGAACAGGGTCTGGTCGTTGTGGACGATATGACTATGAGCAGTCACAAGACCCAAGATTTTGTTGAAGTTCAGAAGTCCTTGAATCTGGGGAGGGGGTTGATTGTTGTTTCAAAAAAAGATAACAATCTCTCTCTTGGCGCAAGGAACGTACCTGGCGTAAAGGTCATCGAAGGAAGTCAACTCGGAGTCTATGATATCTTAAGCTCTAAGATGTTAGTTGTCACTCCGCAAGTTGTTGAGCATCTGCAAGAAAGGTTGCAATAGCCATGGATTACACCGATATTATAAGTCAACCCATCGTGACGGAAAAGTCGACAGAGCTAAAGGATGCCCATAACCAAGTCGTCTTTATGGTCCATAGTGCAGCCAATAAAATCGAGGTCAAACGAGCGGTTGAACAGGCTTTTGGTGTGCATGTCGTCAATGTAAATATGGCCAAGCAAAAGCCGCGCCTGCGCAAAAGATTTGGAAGGACTATGGGTACCAAGCCCGGATACAAGAAGGCATTTATACGATTGGCCCCGGGCGACAAAATTGAATACTTTGAAGGTGTTTAGATATGGCCGTACGCAATCTTAAGCCAACATCTCCTGGTCGGCGCGCTCAGACCATGTCCGATTTTCAGGAACTGAGCCGAGTAGATCCAGAACCGTCATTGACCCTGGGACTGCCCAGAAAGAGCGGGCGTAACAACTATGGACGGATGACCTCTCAGCGACGGGGCGGAGGGCACAAACGCAGGTACCGGATCATTGATTTCAAACGCAACAAACGGGACATAGAAGCCAAGGTTGCGAGCATTGAATACGACCCGAACCGGAGTGCCCGGATAGCTCTTTTGCATTACAGTGACGGTGAAAAGAGATACATTTTGGCCCCCAAAGGTCTCAAGGTCGGGGATAATATCATGGCTGGGGAAAGAGCCGATATAACTCCGGGCAACGCCTTGCCCTGTGCAAAAATTCCCCAAGGAACAGCTGTGCACAACCTGGAGCTGTATCCAGGCCGGGGGGGACAGATGTGCAGGTCCGCCGGGTCCTATGCACAGCTTGTGGACAAGGAAGGCAAGTATGCGCTTGTGAAGCTTCCTTCCGGCGAAATACGTAAAGTGCTCTCCACCTGCTATGCAACAGTTGGGCAGGTAGGAAATGTGGAGCATGAAAGCATAAATATAGGCAAAGCCGGACGGAACAGGCACTTGAATCGACGACCGAAAGTTCGCGGTGTTGCTATGAACCCGGTCGATCATCCCCTGGGCGGCGGCGAAGGGCGCAGCTCAGGCGGCAGACACCCGGTCACTCCCTGGGGTGCTCCGACTAAAGGGTACAAGACGCGGAACAAGAAAAAACCTTCCTCTAAATTTATCGTCAGAAAGCGACAGAGAAAATAGGAGCGATCCATGCCGCGGTCATTAAAGAAAGGCCCTTTTGTTGACGATCATGTGCTGAAAAAAGTGCAGACTGCACAGGCGAACAGGGACCGGAGTGTTATTAAGACCTGGTCAAGACGTTCGACTGTGATTCCGGAAATGGTAGGTCTGACCTTTGCGGTACATAATGGTCGAAAGTTTATACCGGTATTTATCACCGAGAATATGGTTGGTCATAAGCTTGGAGAATTTGCCCTCACCCGGACGTTCCACGGACATGCCGGTGACCGCAAAAGCCAGGCCAAGGGCCGTAAAAAGTAGTGAGCAGAGGATAAACCATGGAAGTGAAAGCTCGAGCCCGATTCATCCGCGTTTCTCCGCGCAAGACCCGATTGGTGGCGGATAATATACGCAATAAGCCGGTTGAAAACGCTTTGAACATCTTGAAATTTACGGCCAAAAAGCCGGCACAGGCCTTGTACAAAGTCCTTTATTCAGCAGTAGCCAATGCTGAAAACTCATCCTCTCTTGATGTGGATACCCTCTATGTCAAGCAGGTGTACGTGGATGAAGGCCCGACCTGGAAAAGAATTAAGCCGCGGGCCATGGGACGGGCGACTAGGATACGCAAGCGGACGAGCCATATAACGGTGATTGTCGACGAACTTTAGGAGGAAAATTTTGGGTCAAAAAGTTCATCCCTACGGATTTCGGTTGGGGTACAATAAAAATTGGCAATCCCGGTGGTTCAGCAGCAAGGCTTATCCTCAGTATGTCTTTGAGGACGACAAGTTGCGCAAGTATGTGAAGAAGAAGCTTTATCATGCCGGAATTGCCAAGATTGAGATTGAGAGGGCAGCGGACAAGGTGCGGATCATTATCTATACCGCCCGTCCAGGCATTGTTATCGGCCGGAAGGGCGCTGAGATCGAGAAACTCAAGACCGAGCTGAAAGGCAAATTCGGACGCGATTTTGTCATTGAGGTCAATGAGGTCAGAAGACCGGAAACTGAAGCCCAGCTGGTGGCCGAAAATGTGGCCATGCAATTGGAACGCCGGGTTGCCTTTCGCCGGGCCATGAAAAGAACCATCAGTCTGGCCAGGAAGTTTGGATCAGAAGGGATTAAGATATCCTGCTCCGGTCGGTTGGGGGGTGCAGATATCGCCCGCACAGAATGGTTTCGTGACGGACGAGTCCCTCTGCACACTCTGCGTGCAGATATTGATTACGGCTATGCTATTGCCCGGACCACCTATGGAGTTATTGGGGTCAAGGTTTGGGTCTTTAAGGGTGAAATACTCGACGAGGTAAGTTCCCATGCTTAGTCCAAAGAAAGTCAAATTCAGAAAGCAGCATCGAAATTTTACCAAGGGTTCTGCCTGTCGGGGCACATCAGTCGCCTTTGGTGAGATTGGGCTGAAGGCTCTGGAACACGGCCGGATTTCGAATAAACAAATCGAATCGGCCCGGGTGGCCATTATGCGTCACATCCGGCGGGGAGGAAAGGTATATATCCGGATGTTCCCTGACAAGCCCTACACAGAAAAGCCTGCTGAGACTCGGCAAGGAAAAGGAAAGGGTTCACCTGCTGGCTGGGTTGCCCCTGTGCGGCCGGGAAAAGTTTTGTACGAGATAACCGGTGTCAATCTGGAACAAGCCCGGGAGGCACTGGTCAGGGCGGCACATAAGCTCCCCATTAAAACCAAAGTTGTATTTAAGGAGTCATGAGTCATGCGGGCCAAAGAAATGCGCGATATGACCGATGTGGAATTGAAAAAGAAGCTGGCCGATTATAAAAAAGAAAATTTTAAGCTGCGTTTCCAACACGCAACTGGCCAGCTGGAAAATACGCAGAGGATTCCAAAGGTCAAACGAAATATAGCCCGGATCTTGACCATCTTGCGGGAAAAAGAGATGGAGCACGGCAATGAATAAGCAAAATGTGCAAGGCAGAAAGCGGATGTTGACCGGGTATGTGATGAGCAACAAGACGGATAAGACTGTTCTTGTGCGTTGCGAAACAATCGTCCAACACCCGCTGTACAAGAAATACATTCGGCGCAGAAAAAAAATGATGGCTCATGATCCGGAGAATTCCTGCCAGATCGGGGACAAAATACAGATTATCGAGTGCCGCCCCTTGAGTCGCCGGAAACGGTGGCAGTTACATTCGATTCTGGAAAAAGCGGTCTAGGAGTATACCATGATTCAAGTAGAATCCAAACTCGATGTTGCCGATAACTCAGGCGCTAAGAAGGTCCATTGCATAAAGGTCCTTGGTGGAAGTAAACGTCGATATGCGAGTGTGGGTGATTTGATTGTCGTATCAGTCAAAGAAGCCATGCCGCACAGCAAAGTAAAAAAGGGCGATGTGTACCGGGCTGTTGTGGTCAGGACAAAAAAGGAAATTGGTCGGCCGAACGGTTCATATATCTGTTTTGATACCAATTCAGCTGTATTGCTGAACAAAAATATGGACCCGATTGGAACCCGCATATTTGGCCCTGTGGCCAGAGAGTTGCGCCAAAGGAACTTCATGAAGATCGTTTCCTTGGCCCCAGAAGTCTTGTAGGGGATGGATCATGAAAAAGAATAAGATTCGGGTCAAAGATAAAGTAATGGTCCTGGTGGGCAAGGATCGAGGCAAAGTCGGGACTGTAAAGACAGTGAACAAGAAAACAGACCGCCTCACAGTGGACAAGGTCAATATGGTCAAACGTCATGTAAAGGGCAATCCATATACCGGAAAAAGCGGTGGCATTCAGGATATGGAATCGCCCATGCATATATCCAATGTGGCCTTGCTCTGTGAATCCTGCGCAAAGCCCACCCGGGTTGGATATAAGCAGACAGATGACGGCCAAAAACTGAGAATTTGCAAGAAATGCAATGAAATGCTCGATTAGTTGTTTTGATGCACTGAGAATACATGAGTGTTGACCACAATTGAGGCTTGGGAAGGATCCAATATGAACCGCCTACAGCAAATGTACCGAGAAAAAATATTTCCCGAACTGAAGCAGGAATTTAATTATTCTTCTTCGATGCAGATTCCTTGCATAAGCTCAATATCTCTGAATATGGGCTTGGGAGAAGGCAGCCAGGACAATAAGATCATACAAGATGCAGTTCAGGAGCTGACCCTGATTGCAGGACAGAAGGCGGTAGTGACCAGGGCCAAAAAGTCTATCGCCGCCTTTAAGCTCCGAGAGGGCATGCCGGTAGGTTGCAGAGTTACTCTGCGGCATCGAAGAATGTGGGAGTTTTACGATAAGCTTGTGAATTTTGCATTGCCCCGGGTACGTGACTTCCGAGGCGTCCAGGACCGAGGGTTTGACGGGCGGGGGAATTTTACTCTTGGCATCCGTGAACATACCATATTCCCAGAGATCAACATGGATAAGGTTGATCGGGTCAAGGGGATGAATGTCACTGTGGTCACCTCAGCAAATACAGATAAAGAAGGCAAAACCCTCCTTCAGATGATGGGGATGCCTTTTAGGAAATAAGGAGGATAGGTGTGGCACGGCAAGCGCTGCGAGTGAAGGCCCAAAAAAAGGCCAAATTTAAAGTCAGAGAGTACAACCGGTGCCCGATTTGCGGACGTCCCAGAGCATTTTTGCGCAGATTTGGTATCTGTCGGATATGCTTTCGTAACATGGCCTTAGCCGGCGAACTTCCTGGTGTTCGCAAATCGAGTTGGTAAGGAGTCAAAAAATGGCAGTCGTTGATCCTATTGCAGACATGCTCACCCGCATACGCAATGCTCAAATGGCCCTGCATACAGATGTCATGATGCCTAAGTCGAAGATGAAGATTTCCTTGGCTGATATTCTGAAGAATCAGGGTTACATACAAGATTTTCAGGAACAAGACCGGGACCTTAAAATTCGGCTGAAATATGTGCATGGGAAGCCTGCAGTCAGCGGACTCCGCCGACTGAGCAGACCAGGATGCCGTCGATATGTCGGGGTAGATGAGATCCCTTTGGTACAAAATGGGCTCGGGATTAATGTTGTATCCACTTCTCAAGGAATTCTGGATGGGCAACAGGCTCGAGAGAAGCGCGTGGGCGGTGAACTCCTGTGTGAAATATGGTAAGATGAGGGCTTGTTATGTCACGGATTGGAAAAACTCCAGTACCCATACCTTCCGGGGTGGAGGTAGCCTTCAACGGAGGGCAGATAGAAGTAAAGGGCCCAAAGGGCAAACTGTACGTGGAGATTCATCCCAAGATTGAGTACAAAGTGGATGGCGAACAGATTACATTGACCCGCAAAGAGAACAATAAGATAGCCCGGGAACAGTACGGGTTACGACGTACTTTGCTCAACAACGCAGTTTTGGGGGTCAGTCAGGGATATGAAAAAGGTCTTGAACTGGTCGGTGTTGGATACAGAGTAAGCGTCAGCGGCAACAGTGTCGAGCTCAATGTCGGGTATTCACATCCCAAGAAGTTCGAACTCCCTGCAGGGATATCGGCCCGTACTGAAGGAAACAAACTTTTTGTGGGCGGGATTGATAAAGAACAGGTTGGCGAAATAGCGGCTCAGATTCGGAGGATCAGGCCTCCTGAGCCATATAAGGGCAAGGGAATTAAGTATATAGATGAGCAGATTCGCCGCAAAGCTGGAAAATCTGGCAAGAAGTAACTAATGAGGAAGTTATGAAACTTAGTCGAAACCAAGCCCGGAAACGCAGAAAACAGCGAATCAGGAAAAAGATTTCCGGTACAGGTGAGAGACCTCGTTTGGCTGTTTTTCGGTCCAATCAACACATCTATGCCCAACTCATAGATGATCGAAGTCAAAAGACCCTGGCGGCATCATCATCTTTGGCTTTGCCGGACTTTAAAGGCTTGAACAAGGATGTTGCCTATGCAGTGGGCAAGGATTTGGCGCAAAAGGCTTTGGGCCAGAATATACATGGAGCTGTCTTTGATCGCAGCGGATATTATTTCCACGGTCGGATTAAGGCTGTGGCGGACGGTGCGCGTGAGGGTGGACTCAAATTTTGATCGAGGTTATGCATGGAAGGAAATGAAATTAATCTAATCGAGAAGGTCGTCCATCTCAACCGTGTCGCCAAGGTGGTCAAGGGTGGACGAAACTTTAAGTTCAGCGCATTAGTCGTGGTCGGAGATGGCCAGGGACGTGTAGGTTGCGGGCATGGGAAGGCAAATCAAGTGCCGGATGCCATCCAAAAAGCCACAGAACGGGCCAAAAAGGAAATGGTTCAGGTTCCTGTGATTGATGGAACCATACCTTACGGCACGATCGGCCACTATGGTGCCGGGCAGGTCTTGCTCAAGCCTGGGGCCAAGGGTTCCGGAATCATTGCCGGCGGACCTGTCCGTGCGGTTATGGAAGCCTGTGGCATCCAGGATGTCATCAGCAAGGCCTTAGGGACGAATAACCCGATCAACGTACTCAAAGCAACCATGCAGGGTTTGACATCGCTGCGTACTGAAGATGAGGTGTCCAGACTGAGAGACACGCAGGTCAAACTGGCGAGGGTTGGAACATGAAAGTAAAATTGATACGCAGTCAGATCGGAAGCACTCCAAATCAGCGCCGAAACCTGCAGGCTTTGGGGCTGAAGAAGATTAACCAGGTCAAGGAACTGCAGGATACGCCGGTCAGCCGGGGCATGATTGATAAGGTCAAGCACATGGTGGAGGTTACTAAATCATGAAGCTTCACGAGTTATATCCACCAGCAAGTGATCGGAAAGACCGCAAGAGGCGTGGTCGAGGTCCGTCGAGCGGTTTGGGATGCACCGCAGGCAAGGGGCACAAAGGTCAGAGAGCTCGGGCCGGTTCAGGGCCTGGCCCCGGATTTGAAGGTGGACAAATGCCTCTTGTGCGCAGAGTTCCCAAGCGGGGTTTTACGAATATATTTCGAGAAGAGTACACTGTTATAAACCTTGAGCGCTTAGTGCAGCTCTTTCCGGACAAGAGTGAGATTTCTCTGCAGGATATTTACCAAATTGTATCCAGCAAGCGGCCAATCAAGGTGTTGGGCCGGGGGGAGATTGAGCGCAAAATTCAGATAACAGCACATGCTTTCAGCAAGCAGGCAGTAGCCAAAATTGAAGGCGCTGGCGGGAAAGCTGAGGCTCTGGAGAGGTAGATTGTGATTCCTCAGATGAACAATCTGGCCGGATCAAAGGAACTCCGGAATAAGATCCTGTTTACATTCGGATTGCTCATTGTATATAGGCTGGGCATCCATGTACCTGTTCCTGGAATCAACGGCCAAGCAATCGCCGACTTTTTCGCTAATGCCCAAGGCACCCTTTTCGGCCTGTTCGATATGTTTTCCGGTGGAGGCTTAAGTCGCCTCTCTGTATTTGCTCTGGGCATTATGCCGTATATCTCAGCATCAATTATCCTGCAATTATTGACCGTTGTCAGCCCTGAACTGTCACGCTTGAAAAAGGAAGAAGGCGAGGCCGGGCAAAAGAAAATAACTCAGTATACCCGGTACTTAACGGTTCTGATTACCCTGGTCCAGGGAACCGGCATATCGATAGGCTTGCAACAGATGACCAGTCCATCGGGTGAAGCGGTGGTTCCTGAACCGGGGGCCATGTTTGTTTTTGTTACCGTGATCACGCTGTCCGCTGGAACCATTTTCATCATGTGGCTTGGGGAACAAATCACTGCACGCGGTATTGGGAACGGGATTTCACTTATCATCTTTTCCGGAATTGTGGCTGGAATTCCCGGCGCGCTCATGAAGTCCTTCCGGCTCATGAGTTCCGGAGAAATGGCCATATTCGTAGCCTTGATCATTTTGGCGGTTATGGCTGGTGTACTTATTTTCACCTGCTTCATGGAGACATCGCAACGACGTATTCCTATACATTACGCCAAGCGACAGATGGGACGGAAGATGTACGGAGGCCAGAATACTCATCTGCCCTTGCGGGTGAATACGGCTGGGGTGATTCCCCCTATATTTGCCTCATCCATACTCATGTTTCCGGCCACATTGGCCAACTTTTCCCAGGTTGAATGGCTGCAGGCCGCATCCTCATTTTTTCAGCCTGGTTCGGTTGCCTATGCGCTCATATTTGTGGGCCTGATCATATTCTTTTGCTTCTTTTATACGGCTATAATTTTTGATCCCAAAGACATTGCTGAAAATTTGAAAAAGCAAGGCGGGTTTATACCTGGAATTCGTCCCGGGCAACATACCAAGGAATATATTGACAAGGTACTGACCAGGATTACTTTGTGGGGTTCTTTGTATGTATCGGCAATATGCGTATTGCCCATGCTGTTAATAAATAATCTCAATGTCCCGTTTTATTTCGGTGGGACTGCATTGCTGATTGTTGTCGGGGTGGCCATTGATACTATGTCCCAGGTGCAATCATATCTTATAACCCATCAATACGAAGGGTTAATGCAAAAAAGCAAGCTCAAAGGGCGGTTTTAAGAACCGGGAGGAGCATTTCTACATGAAAGTCAGACCATCAGTGAAAAAGATGTGCCCAAAGTGTAAAGTTATCCGGCGCAGGGGAGCCTTGCGCGTAATCTGCGAAAATCCTCGTCACAAACAACGACAAGGCTAAGAGGAAGGGGGAGAACGTGGCTCGAATCGCGAGTGTAGATTTGCCGAGAAATAAGCGCTTGGATATCGCTTTGACCTACATCTATGGGATAGGGCATTCATCGGCACTGGAAATTCTGGACTCTACAGGTGTGGATTGGACCAAGAAGACCGATGATCTTTCTGCGGATGAAGTGAATCAGATCCGCAAACAGATTGAGACCAACTACAAGGTAGAGGGCGATCTCCGGCGGGAGACGAACGCGAATATCAAGCGGTTAATGGAAATCGGATGCTACCGGGGAGAAAGACATAAACGACATCTTCCGCTTCGCGGGCAACGAACGAGTACGAATTCCAGGACCCGGAAAGGGCCGCGACGGACAATGATCGGGAAGAAGAAGAAATAATAGCCACAAGGTCACAAATCTGATTCGGAGAAGGACATGGCCAAAGCAAAACGCCGGACGACGAAAAAAAAGGAAAAAAAGAACATTCCAACCGGAATGGCCCATATTCGGGCTTCTTTTAATAACACCACGATCACCTTCACCGATATGAAGGGCAATGTGGTCAGCTGGGCAACATCTGGGATGTCGGGATTTAAGGGATCGAAAAAGAGTACACCCTATGCAGCGCAAATGGCAGCCCAGAGTGCTGCGCGCAAGGCTCAGGAAAATGGAATGCGAACCGTGGGGATATTTGTCAAGGGACCGGGATCTGGTCGTGAGTCTGCCATGCGAGCCATCAACCATGCCGGATTTAAGGTGTCATTCATTCGTGATATAACCCCTATACCGCATAATGGCTGCAGACCGCCGAAACGGCGTCGAGTATAAGAGGGATTGAGGAGGACATACCTTGGCTAGATATACAGAAGCAAAATGCAGAGTTTGCCGACGAGAGGGAACAAAAGTTTTTCTCAAAGGCGATCGGTGCTATACAGATAAGTGTCCATTTGAGCGGCGGCCCTATCCCCCGGGGCATCATGGACGCCGCAGGAAAAAATCAACTGACTATGAAATGCAGTTGCGGGAGAAGCAAAAAGTCAGGCGCATGTATGGTTTACTTGAAGGTCAGTTTCATGACTATTTCATTGAAGCGGACCGCAAAAAGGGAATCACCGGCCAGAATCTCCTCCGCATGCTGGAACTCAGACTTGATAATGTCGTGTATAGAGCTGGCTTTGCCAATTCACGGAATCAGGCCCGGCAACTGGTCCGGCATGGACATTTTCTCCTCAATGGACACAAAGTTGATATTCCCTCGCATCAAGTGCGCCTAGGTGATGTAATACAAGTCAAAGAGAGGAGCCGGAAAATACCAGTCATACAAGAGGCACTGGATGTTGTGGATCGCCGTGGAATCCCGGAATGGCTGGAGAATGATCTCGATACGTTCAGCTCAACCATAAAAGCCGTGCCTCAACGCGAACACATTACCTTTCCGGTGAACGAACATCTCATTGTCGAACTGTACTCCAAGTAAACTCGAATTCCGGGGAGTATACTGGCTGAGACAGTGAGCACGTGAAGCTTGGGGCGGACTCTGGTCGCTTGAGGGCACAGTCCACTTATACGAGCCGGAATCAGGAGTACTGGTTTCGGCTTACTGTTTTCACTACTTGAGTCACGAAACGAGCATTTAGTATGATATTAAAAGATAATGGACGGATGATCAATTGCCGTAATTGGACCGAGTTGGTCAAGCCGAAAAAGGTGGAGCAAGACCCGGAATCAACTCAGGCATATGGCAAATTCGCCTGTGAACCTTTGGAGCGGGGTTTTGGGACCACATTGGGCAATGCGTTGCGACGCGTTTTGCTTTCCTCACTGCAAGGGGCAGCTATCGTTGCGGTGAGCATTGATGGTGTTCAGCATGAGTTTACAAGCATTCCTGGGGTGAAAGAAGACGTCACTGATATTGTGCTCAATCTGAAGCAGGTCCGCCTGGCTATGGATACTGAGGAACCGCAAAAGCTTGTGCTCGATGTGCACAAGCAGGGACCAGTCACTGCTGGTGAAATACCGGAAAATCAGCATGTAACCATTCTTAACCCCGAGCAGCTCATTGCTACTTTGTCCGAACCCCGAACTTTGCGCATGGAGCTGGATGTGCACATGGGCAAGGCCTATCTCCCGGCAGAGCAACAAGAGAGCTTCAGCGAACAGATCGGGGTCATCGTGTTGGATGCCAGCTTTTCACCCGTGCAAAAGGTTGCTTACCGGGTGGAACAAGCCCGCGTGGGACAGATGACCAATTATGACAAGCTGATCATTGAAGTATGGACTGATGGGTCGATCACTCCGGAAGACAGCTTGGCTTATAGTGCAAAGATCTTGAAGGACCAGCTCAGCGTGTTTGTTAATTTTGACGAAGATTTAACTGCCAATCGTGAACCACAACATTTCTCAGAAGAAGTCGACGAGGTCTTGTTCCGAAGTATAGACGACCTGGAACTTCCGGTTCGGGCAAGCAATTGCCTGAAAAAAGCAAATATCTATACAGTTGGCGAATTGGTACAAAAGACCGAAAATGAGTTGCTCAAGGCCAAAAATTTTGGCCGGAAGTCCCTGGACGATATCATCAAGGTCCTCAATGATATGGGGTTGGACTTAGGGATGAAGGTCGACAATTTTGATCAAAAGTATCAACAATGGCTAAATAGGAAAGAAGACCATGAGGCATAGAAAGTCAGGACGGAAACTGGGGAGGACTTGGGAGCACCGCAAGGCGATGTTTAAAAATATGGCCAAGTCCTTGGTTGAACATGAGCGCATACAGACAACAGAAACCAAAGCCAAGGAGTTGCGGAAACTCGCCGATCGATTGGTGAATATTGGGCTTGAAGACACTGTGCATGCAAGGAGAAAGGCCTATCAGGTCCTGGAAAACAGGACCCTGGTGCATAAACTTTTCTCTGAAATAGCGCCCCGGTTTATCAATACTCCTGGCGGATACACCCGAATTATCAAGAAATCCGAACCGCGCAGGGGAGACTCCGCTCCCGTAGCCATCATAGAATTCAGCAAGCAGGGCTAACCCCTTAGCGAATCTTTTTCGCAGCATGCAATATGACAGGATGACAATGATTGTCCCTGCAAGGATAGGGGGTAAAACACCTAGTTATCTGGGTTTGAGATCATGTTGACCTGTTGATGAGAGAATGTGGTGAGGGTCTTTGGAACACACCCTGGTAAGTACCTGGCTCTGGAGGAGCGTCTGGGTATTGAATGTGAGGTGTGAAACTCTCATGGGGACAAGTTCCTCAAAGAAACAGTTCCCAGGCCTGGTATTGAGCCGGCAAATAGATTTATAAAAACAGTCCGGGCACCTGCGGGGTGAGCGGGCTGTTTTTTATGTCCCTTGCTATCATGATATTTAATACCACAAATTGGAAAAATGGATATACGAAGGCTGGAAACCTTTTGTGCGGTTTTTGAGCACCTCAGTTTTTCCAAGGCCGGAGAATACCTCTATTTGGCTCAACCGACCATAAGTTCCCATATTGCAAGCCTGGAAAAGGAACTGGGAACACTCCTTTTTGATCGCTTCGCCAGACAGGTACAGCCAACTCAGGCCGGGCATACGCTGTATCGTTATGCCCAAGTCATGATTCGGGCCCGGCAAAATGCGTCTGCTGAGATCTCACTCCTTATGAATAAGGTCACTGGTCGGCTTCGGCTGGGAGGGAGTTCTATACCGGGTCATTTTATTCTGCCTCAGTATATGGGCTCTTTCGGGGCCAAATTTCCTGATGTTCATTTGAGTCTGGACATTGGAGATACACAGGGAATTGAACGTATGGTCCAGGAGGGGGCGATAGATGTGGGGGTTATCGGAGGTCGGGAAGATATCCCGAATCTTGCATATTATGAGATAGCCAGGGATGAGCTCTTGCTTCTTTGTTCAGCTCACGGATTTTCTGAGCACCAAGGAAATGAAAACCTTGTTCCTGCAGCTCAATGGCCCTGGATCATTCGGGAACCTGGTTCAGGTACGCGCAAAGCCATGTGCTCCTTTCTTCAGTCCATGGGCATTGCCTTTGACCACATGTACATCACAGCCTCTGTAAGCAGCACGCAGGCCGTTCTGGCCTGTATACAGGCCGGACTGGGCATAAGCATGGTTTCTTCCCTGGCAGCAAATGATCCCCTGTGCCGAAAAGAGCTCAAGCACGTGCCGGTTCAAGGACCAAACCCCAGACGGGCCTTTTATGCCGTTGTTCATGACCAGAGAGCTCAGTTTCCGGCAACCAAAGCCTTTTTAAAGGAGTTGGGGGTACGGGAGTACGAGGACACCGGTGCCTGTATGAATGCGAGTTCGCATCCTTTTTCTATGCCGACTTTTGAGGATTAAATATGCAAGACATCACTTTGGTGGACAAGGTTAAGGCCTCTGGCTGAGCGGCCAAGCTCGCTCCAGGGGACCTGGAATCTGTGCTTTCTGCATTTCGATGGGAAAAGGACGACCGAATTCTGGTCTCCGGACAAGGGTGCGAGGATGCGGTCGTCTTGCGCTTTCCCTCGGGGAAAGCCATGGTCCAATCCCTTGATTTCTTGACCCCCATGGTCAATGATCCCTATGCCTTTGGATGCATTGCTGCGGCCAATGCCCTGTCAGATATCTATGCTATGGGCGGGGCTCCCTTTTCGGCTATGAATATTGTTTGTTTTCCCAAGGGTTGCCTGCCCTTGGAAGTTTTGTCCCGCATCCTGCGCGGGGGTCAGGATACGGTTCTGGCCGCTGGTGCAGTTATGGCCGGCGGACACACAGTAGATGATCAGGAGCTGAAATTTGGATTGGCGGTTACCGGAGAGGCGGACTCATCCCGGATTGCGGTGAACAGCGGAGCCAGAGATGGTGATTTTCTTGTCTTGACCAAGCCCATTGGGACCGGGATATTGGCCACAGCAATTAAGGCGGAATGGGCCAATGCTCCAGATCTTGAACAGTTGATCATACGATGGGCCGGCAGGTTAAACTCGGCTGGAGCTGAAGTCATCAGAGATCATCACCTGCAAGGGGCCACGGATGTGACCGGATTTGGCCTTGGAGGCCATGTTATGGAGATGGCCAAAGCGGCCGGGATGCACATACAAGTGTCGGTCCATGCGGTGCCAATTATGAATCATGTCCTGGAACTGGCGTCCACGGGTCTGGTCCCGGCCGGGGCCTTTGCCAATAAGACCCATTGCCAGGATACATTATGGATTGAAAAGGGGGTAGACCCCATTCTGGTGGATGTGATTTTTGACCCTCAGACATCAGGCGGACTGCTTTTGGCGGTGCCCGAAGCCAGGCTGTCCGAGGTCCAGACTGACCTTCGCAATCGTGGCGATCTGGCTGAGGTCATCGGGCGGGTGTTGCCCGGATCTGAGTATGGTGTGGGTCTGAGTCTGATGTAAAGGCAGGCCCGGCTGGACTCGTATGAAGCTAGACTTTACCCTGAAGAGGGCCTGCCCTTGAGGGCATGGGCGGCCTCCTTGCGAGCCGGGCTTTTTCGTAGGGCGGGCCCGGCACTCACTTTCAGTTGGAAAGTCACTGCAAAAAATAAACGCCCTAGCAAAAAGTGAGTGCCGGGCCCTGCCCCGCTTGGTCAGTTTCATTCATGATCAATCAGGCAAATTCTCTTTTTGCCCGCTTTGGGCAAAAAATATTTCAGATTTGCCGGAGGCAAAGCTGAACGGATACGGACCGGAAAATCATATCGATTTTTTCTTGCTCAAAGCAAACAGGCTGTGACCATGAGGCCTTCTTGAGAAGGTCAATTCTTTTCTTGAATCAGTTTTCGGAGCTTCTCCTCAACCTGCTTCAGGTTCAGGTTGGTGGTGTCCACCACATAAGCATCCGGAGCAGGTCTAAGCGGAGCCACGCTTCGGTTTCTGTCCTGCTCGTCCCGCCGGCGAAGGTCCCGGGTCAAAGTGCCAAGGTCTGCATTTTGCCCCCGGGCCGTAAGTTGCAGCCATCGCCGCCTCGCCCGCTCCTCAGCTGTGGCATCAAGAAAGAACTTCCACCCGGCGGCGGGGAAAACCACGCTCCCCATATCCCTTCCTTCAGCCACCAAGGAAGTTTTGCTGCCAATCTCCTGCTGGGCTCTCTTGAGATAGTCTCGAACCTCGGGTCTTTGTCCCAAGTGCGAGGCCCACAGGCCGACCTCTTCTGCTCTGATCTCTTGGCCAATGCGCTGGTTGTTGACAGTTAACCGAGCAGCCAGACCTTGCCCAGCAAGGTGAAAATGTATTTTGTTCAGTGCAGTTTCCAATTCTTTTTCCGGCCAGGCCCAGGATCCCTCCCCAAGATGAAGAGCCACAGCCCGAAACATGGCCCCTGTATCCAGATATGCCAGACGAAAAAAATCGGCCAGGGTTTGGGCTACTGTGGATTTGCCCACCCCGGCCGGGCCGTCAAGGGTGATAATGCAGGGCCGGATCTTACGCATACTTGTCTTGGATCTCCCGGCAGGCGAGGAGCAGGCCGCGATTTTCCGCTTCTGTTCCGATTGAAATGCGAACATGGTCAAAGAGGCCATAGCTGTCCAGGGCCCGGATAATGTAGCCTTTCTGGACCATTTCCTTCACCAGGGAAGCAGCTGGAAGTGAGGGTTGAACAAGGAGGAAATTGGCTTGACTTGGATATACTTTCCAGCCCAGCTTCTTAAGTTTGTGGGCGAGCATCCGTCGGCCTTGAAGCACAGTTTCCCTGGTGGCCTGAACAAAGAACGTATCCTCCAAAGCGGACAGACCGGCGGCTTCAGCCAGCAAGTTGACGCTAAAGGGCAGTTTGACCCGGTGCAGAAGATCGGTCAGCCAGGCGGGCATGATCCCATAGCCCAGCCGCAGTCCGGCCAGCCCGTAGAGTTTGGAAAATGTGCGCAGCAAGACTACGTTTTCCAGCCTCTCCAGGTCAAAAAGGGGTGAATGCAGTCCCGGATCATCTGCAAATTCGATATAGGCTTCGTCTACTATGAGCATGGTCTTTCCGGGCAGACTGGCAGCCAGGCTGACGAGCTCATCCTTGTCAGCCGTGTATCCGGAAGGATTATCCGGATTGGTGATAAAGACCATGGCCGTTGTCTCATCAGCTTCTTGCAACAACTGGGAAAAAGGGAAGCTGAAATCGGGATTCAGGGGGATTTGGGTCAACTCCACCCCGCACAAGCGAGCCTGCAGCCTGTAAATACTGAAGCTGGGATCGAAAATAATGATCCGGTCCTGACCAGGTCGGGCCAGGACCCGGATCAACAGATCTATGATCTCATCGGACCCATTGCCTATTACAAAGCGATCTTCAGGCACTTGCAAATGGCGGCTTAAAGCTGCGGTCAGCTCCGGTGAGTTGGGGCTTGGATATCGAAACACCAGATCGGTCCGGCGCTGCAATGTCTTTTTGACCAGCGGGGACACGCCCAGAGGATTTTCATTGCTGGCCATCTTGACCACCTGAGGCAGGCCGACTTCCCGGCGGATATCGGCAATGGACCGTCCGGGGACATACGGCTCAAATGCCTTGATTTCAGGCCGGATCGTCTCCCAAGCATGACATGTTTTGGGGCTCAAAACCAGTCTCCTTATTTATGATTCGAGGATATGGGGGCGGATGAAGATGAGCAGCTCGCGCTTATTCTCCAAATTGTACTTGTTCTTAAACAGCCATCCCAGGAGGGGAACCCGGGACAGACCAGGTACCCGGTCTTGTTGCTCGGATTGATTGATTTGCTGCACACCGCCAATGACCACAGTTTGATCGTTGTCCACAAATAATCTGGTCTGAACGCTCCGGGTCTCTATATCCTCACTATCTGCTGTCGGGCTGTCGTCAGAGATGTCGAGTTCAAGGATCAGTTTGTTGTCAGGTGTGATTTGCGGGGTCACAGCAAGTTTGAGGGTGGCCTCTACGTATTCGGTGGTTGTGCCTCCGCTTTCAGATTCATTTTTGGTAGCTATCTTGGTGCCTTGGGTTATTTCAGCCAGCTGATTGTTCAAGGTTACTACCCGGGGTGAGGAGATGGTTTTCAGCTGATTTTGCGATTCTCCCAGCTCCAGCTGGGCATCAAGGGTGTACAGGGAATTGCCGGAAAGCTTGGAAAAGAAGGTGCCCAAACCGAGAGTGGTCTGGCTTCCCTCCGGGCTCGGAGTATTGATTGCGTAGCTGTTTCCCTGTATTCCTTCCAGGGCAAAGGAGGAATCGTCGTTTTCGTAGCTATAGCTTCCTCCCCATTTGATTCCCATGCTGCGTTGAAACTCATCAGTGGCATAGACCAATCTGGCCTCAATCAAGACCTGTCGTTCTGCCCGGTCCAGCTTGCGGACCACATTGCGGATCTTTTCTATAACTCGAGCAGTGTCTGAGATAATGAGCTGATTGGTTTTTGCGTCGTGACTGATTTGGCCTCTTTCACTCAGGAATTGTTCCAGGTTGGATTGCAAGTCCCGGGCTTTGGTGTAGTTGATCTGAATGTATTCAGTATACAATGGGGCCGCGTCTTCTTCACTCTGTCTGGCTTTGCTGGCCACTTGCCTGGCCTTTATTATCCGCTCCTGCTCTTTTTCCAGAGTGTCTGCCGGAGCAATGCGCAGGATGTTTCCATGCTTGATCAGACCCAGTCCTTTTTGCTGCAGGACCAGATCCAGGGTCTGATCCCAGGGAACACGGTCCAATTTCAGGGAAATTGTTCCAGAGACACTTTCATCCAGGATCAGGTTGTAATCCCCAACTTCAGCGATGAGGCGCAAGACATGCTTAATATCAGCATCCTGCAGGTTCAAGCTGATCGGAGCCCCGGTGTACTCTTCTTTCATCCCTGGAAAGAGCTCCACATGCCTCTCATCGTTCAAAGTGCTTGGAGCAGAATACAGGGTGTTGTTCCCGTCTTGGCTGTTTTCTGCATTCCTTGATGTCTGATCAGAAGAAGAACCTTGGCCATTCTTGGCCGGAATGCGTAAGGTGAAGGTTTTTTCATCCCAGGAGGCAGGAACAGGCTCATTTATACCACCTAAAACAAGCACAGCACCATCCTGGGTTCTGGTGAGCAAGGCAGAACTGACAGCGGACTGAAATTTAGAAAGCTGATAGAGCTTTATCAATCTGGATGGGACATGCAGATGAGGAATAAAAAGGCGCAACTCGTTCTTTTTCCCAGGGGGCAGGCGATAATCAAAAGAGCGTGTAGCGGTTAATTGCAGCAAAAGATCCCCATTTTCAGCAGCCTGAAAGTCAATATCTTTCAATTCAGGGGAGGATGATCCTTTGAGATTAGGATCTGTATCGGCCTGAGAATCTTGATCTGGTACCAGTGAAACTTGAGCCTTGCTTGGTTGTTCCCTGGTGACCAGGAAACGAACATCCTGGGCCAACATGAGGCGCAGGCTGTGTGTTCCGTGAGAATCGGGAGTGATTCTCATGTCCTTAATGAGCTGGCCAGGACTGGAAGAGGGCAGATGTAAAGAGGGCAGAGGAGGATCAAAAGACAATTCCAAGGTCTTGTTTTTGTAGCGGGGAGAAATTGTGGTCTGCTCTGGTACAGGGATCAAAGCCGTGTGTTTTTCCCCTTCAGACTCAATAACTACCTGTGAATTTTGCCCCATGTCCGTGCTCTTTTCATCTTGTCTCACTTGGGGGTGGGTCGTTTTTTGAGCGGTGGTCTCTCCTTGAGTGTCAAGCGAAGCCATTTGAGCACGTGTGCTGTCGGACTCCAAGCTACTGGAGCTCCAGCCTTGCTGGCTGGCACATCCGAAGAGGCAGAGCAAAACAAGGCCCAGCGCTCCGGCACTCCCCAAAAAACGGCAAAGGCCTGGAATAGAGCTTGGGGGCTGCTTATTGGTCATCTCTTTCTCCTGCTGACTCTGAGAGCCCCAGGACCACAGTGTGCAAAACGTCTTGTCCCAATGGGGTCGTTTGTCGCTCCTCGATAGTCACTTGTCCTTTGGTTATCAGAGTAACAGTTCCTTGGTTTTGTCCGATCAAGGTCCCAGGGCGCAGGACATAGCCCTTTCCGTTGGGCAGTTCGACCAAGGCCAACATGCTCTCTCCTTCATGGGGTTGCATTGTGCCTACCAGCTTTAACTGCGTGGCTTCCACCTGTTGGAGGGGAGATAAAGAGCCCTCTTTTTCGCGTTGATCTTTTTCCTTTTCGGCCTGGGTGCGAAGAAAAGAAGCGAATGGATCAACTTTGTCCTTGGCGGAATAGCTGAAGGACGGGGGTGTGAGCCAAGAAGGCTCATCTGAATTCGGTTGCGTACTGTTTGGTCCGGCGAGGGCAATGAGGCCCGGGCCCGACAACTCTCCCCAAAAAAATGAGAGGAGCAGGAGGCAACCGAACAACATTTTGGCTTTTCCCAAGGGCATCATCATGTTTGTATGCCCGATCATGACGTTTTTTTTCCGTTCTCACCAAGTTCCTGATCGGATAACATCCTGTAGATGTTTAGTTGACAGTCTGCTTGCAGGGATATCCCTTCCTCTTCAGCCCGGGACACTGGTTTGAGCTGAACTGACTCCAGAGTGACCAGGCGATCCAAACCTGAAAGGTGGGTGAAAAAGCGCATCAAATTGTGAAAAGTGCCTTGAAAGCGGACCTCCACGGCTCTAGAGGCATAGAAAACGTGCTCCTTTTCTTTGCCTGGGGTGAAAAGCAAGAAATCAATGCCCACGTCGTTGCCCAGTTTTTCTATAGAAGAAAGTAAGTTCTCAGCATCAGATGTTGTTTCAGGCAGCAAGGTTTGGGCATAGGTCAGCTCTTTTCGTTGTGCTGCAAGTCTCTCTTCCAATTCATCTAATTTTTGAACTTGGGCCTGGTAAGTGGCGATTGTCTGATCAAGGCTATCGATATCTTGTTGCAAAGTCTGAATTTTATCAACTTTGGGCTTGAACAAGGTCAGCCAAAGAGCGGCAGCTATAAACAGGAGCATTCCGGACGAGAAAAAAATCTTGCGAGTCAGCGAAAGATCCTGCCACTTGCTGAGCAGGGAGAAGTCAACCTTCATGATCCATTTCTCCTTCTGGGTGCTCCGAGGCGGCCGAGATGCTGCATCGAAATTCAACAAGTCTTAAGTCCTGGATTGTCTTGCGCTGGGTTTGTTGAAGGGAGATGTCTGAGATGAATGCGGATTGTCTGAGCTGATGTAAATAATTGGCAAAGACCTGATTGTCCAAAGCCACTCCGCTTAAGGTGATTCGTCCTTGATTGTCCAGGCTTAAAAACTTAAACCACATCTTATCTTCTGGAACAGAAGCTGCGATCTCATCCAGATAACGTACCGGCAGAGACTGTTGGGAACGAATTTCCCGGATGATGGAGATTCTTTCTTGCATATCCTGGAGCTGAGCTTTAATTTCCTTGATCCTGCTCAGGTCCTTGGACAGCTTCTTTTTGGTCGCTGTCTTGGTTTTTTTTTCCTGGCTGAGGTCATCTATCTTGGTGGACAGCATTTGGTTGGCTTGAACCAGGCCTGTAACCACCAAAAGGCCAATGAGTATGGCCAGCAGGATTTGTTTTCTGCAGTCTGCAGCCCTCACCTTTTTCTTGTGGGGGAGGAGGTTGATGGTCAGCATGCAGGTGCTCCGGTTTACATGACTCCGCGCAAGGCGAGGCCGGCGGCTACGGCATAGTGGGGACCAAGGCTGCGCAAATACCCGAGATCGAATCGTGAGTCCTCGATATGACATTGACGCCACGGATCAAGAAAGGTGATTTCAAAATCCAAGTGCTCGCTGAGGATATCTGTTAACCCGGGGTGCAGGCTGCCTCCACCACTGAGATACAAGGTTTGGGGTTGAGCGACAGGAGTTGGGAGGGAGTTGGCGTAATACTGGAGCAGACGCTGAATCTCTTCAGTCCAGGCGATGAAAGCGGCCTGCAGTTCTCTCTCAACCCGAGGCCGGATCTCAGAGGGGAGGGTTTCAGGATCCTGCCACTTGAGAGTTTCAGCCTGCAGGCTTGGAAGATCCAGTTTTTGGGCCAGGCGGTCGGTGATCTGTTGTCCGCCGAATCCTGCATCCCGAATAAACAAAGGACGATAGTCAGCCACGACGCAAAAGGTGCTCTGATTGGCTCCGATATCTAAAAGGGCAGCAGTGGTGTCCTGTATCTCTGGATAATTGAATTCAAAGCAATTGCACAAGGCAAAGCCGTCCACGTCAACCACCTGCACATCCAATCCGGCCTGGGACATGATCCATTGCACCTCATTGACCATATTTTTTTTGCTGGCCACAAGGAACACCGGGGCCAGCTCAGCCTTTTCTCCAGACTCCAGGACCTGGTAATCAAGGCAGACATCTTGAATGTCAAAAGGGATATGCTCGGCTGCCAAGGTAGACAAGGAGCCCGGCAAGTCATCCGTTTGCTGGGAAGAAGGTCTCAAGCGCTTGATGATCACGGAATGGCCAGCCAAAGAGGTGACGACCGCATCGGCTTTGACCTGCAGGGTTGAGAACAGGGTGGCCAGGCTGGCAGCCATGTGCTGCGGTTTCTCCCTGTCCTGGTTGGTCCAGGCCATGCGGCCGATGTGCTGCAAGGTGATCCCTTTCCTGCTTCGTCTGAGCCCAACCAGTTTGGCCCAGGTCTGCCCGCAGTCCAAACCGGTCGGAGGATGTCTTTTTTTCCAGGGCAGTCGAAGCATGGCTTATTCGGGACTAGAATATGAAGATCCGGGCCGGAGAGTGACTACTGGCATGGGAGCAGTCTTGACCACTTTCTCAGCAACCGACCCGAACAGAACCCGGTCAATTCCTCTCCGGCCATGAGTACCCATGACGATAAGATCTACATTATGCCCGTTAGCGAAAGAGAGGATTTCTTCAGCCGCATACCCGGAAAGGACATGTCCCTGCGCCTGGTCTGGAGCAAAATTTTCGCTGAGAAAGGAATCCATGGTCTGTTCAGCCCCGGAAATGATTTCGCTCACAAAGTTTTCTATGGAACTGGGCGCAATTTGAAAGCCAACATATTGAGCCAGAGTTGGAGCAACGTAGACCACGTGGATCTCTGCCCCAAAGGCCTCGGCCAGGGTTCGGGCATAATCAGCAACTTGTGGACTGAATTCGGCAAAATCCACAGCACACAGGATTTTTTTGATCAGAGCCATAGAACTTCCTCCCGTTTCGGCTGGAAACACCCAGCAGGTGATGTTTTCCCAAGTGGTTGCCGGAGAATTCTGAATTTTGGAAGTCGTTGACGGTTTCTGAGACCAGGATGTTGCTCAATCCCATTGATTTCCATTCATAAATTGTGAAGGTAAAAAAAGCAAGGACACCAGAGGCCTTCTTTTGGGTTGTGCTTTAAGGGGTTTCATGTAATTAATTCAAATGGTTAAATGCTGCAGCGGATCCCAGAACAGAAAAGTTTCCGGACCAGGCAGGGGCATGCACCCAAGTCTCTCTGATTCCCAAAGCACTTGGCAATGATGAACGATTTCGTACCTCACCTGGTCACAAATATTCCTGCTCCAGCTTGAGGGAGTTTGCCTGCAGCGCCGGGCAGGTGCATGCAGCTGGAAGTTTTGAACCAACGGCCTCCAGCAGGGGAAGAAGGGTGGATTGATCCAGGGCAGAGACAGGCAGGGCTTGGGGATACCGGTTCTTCAAGGTCAAGCGCTGGGCAGAATCCACCAGATCCCATTTGTTGAGGACCAGAAGACGGGGAACTGCGTGCAGGCCAAGTTCCTGCAGCAAAGTCTGCACCGCTTCAATGTGCTGGATGAGTTCGGGATGATGGGCATCCGCGACCTGGACCAGCACATCCGCAGCATCCAGCTCTTCCAGTGTGGCCAGGAAGGCTTCCCGCAAGGATACGGGCAGGGAGCGGATGAAACCGACCGTATCAGTCAGGATCACTTCCCGGTCTTCGGGAAAGCGCAGTCTGCGGGTGACAGGGTCAAGAGTGGCGAAGAGCTTGTCTGCTGTGAGCACCTGGCTGGAAGTCAAGGTGTTCAGCAAAGTCGATTTCCCGGCATTGGTGTACCCGACCAGGGCAACAATCGGCAATCCAGCCTTGTCCCGTCTTGTGCGGGTCGCACCCCGACGACTCCTGATCTTGGCCAGTTCCTTGTTGATTTTGGTACGCCGCTCTTTGATCCGCCGCCGGTCCAATTCCAGCTTTGTTTCCCCCGGTCCCCGGCCCCCGATTCCCCCGGCCAGACGGCTCAAGGCCTTATTCTTACCTACCAGGCGGGGCAGGGTGTAGTCCAATTGAGCCAGCTCCACTTGCAGTTTTCCGGCTCGGCTTGTGGCATGCTGGGCAAAAATATCCAGGATAACCTGCGTCCGATCCAGGACCTTGCGCTCAGTGATTTCTGCCAGATTACGCATCTGGGCCGGAGCCAGCTCCAGGTCAAAGACCAAAACTCCGGCTCCGGCCTGCAAGGCTTGGACCTCCAGCTCAGCCAGCTTGCCCCGTCCCAGGATATGCTTGGAGTTGATGGAGCTTACCCGCTGCAGGAGATGTCCGGCGCTCTCAAGGCCGGCTGTGTGCACCAAGTCAGCCAGCTCTCGAAGTGAAGCCTCCTGAACGCTCTTGGGAGCGGTGCTCACACTGATGAGCAGGGCTCGTTCTTTGGTAGAAGAAGATCTGCCGGCCTCATAATGACGCTGTAATTCAGACTCCAGGGCCTCGGCCTGGGCGGTAAAATCCACCTGTACCCGGTCCCAGGGCAGGGTTGCGGAGACCTGGTACAATTCCTGTTTCGGATTAGGGGGGAGGAGCTGGGCCCATTGAAAACGATCCGGCTGTCCCTGCGGGTCCACAATCAGGGCCCCTATGGAATCAAGACGAAGGAAGACCAGGTCCATGAGGTCATCTTGAGACAAGCCGGTGGTTCCAAAGTGGGTATGTACGAAGCGCAGGCCACGCAAACGGCCTTCGCTTTGCCGGTGTCGGCCCAGGTCCGGGATGACGATCTGGTTCCGGTCACCGACTAAGAGCATTGCAGGCCGTCCCTGGCGGTCGATAAGGAGACCCAGCTGGCGACCGGTCATTTCACTGAGTCCGGCCAGTTCGTGGGCCTGCTCGCTGCTAAAGCCGCCCTTACTTGGATAACGGCGACGGAAGATGCGGTGAAGAAGCTTGAGGTGGCTTGGCTTAAGGCCACTGGTGTGACCAACAATCTTTCCGGCTATAAATAACTCCTTGTGAATCAGTTTGTTTCCAGTGCCTGGGCAATCATATGATCGTAACTGGAGGTCAGGGCGAAGGTCTTGGCAGCCATCCGCTTCCTGAAATCCAGGCTCACAGCACCTTGATGTGTGTCCAGTTCAGCCAGAAACTCGGCATAGACTGTGGGTGTGGGCAAGACTGTCTGACTGTGGTAGTTCTTGGCTCCGGCCCGGAGCAGGGTCGGTCCTCCGATATCGATTTCTTCTGCCAGTTCCTGGTCCTGTTTTTTTTGCTCCAGGGCTTGGGCGAAATCGTACAGGTTGACACAGACCAGATCAAAGGCAAGGATATCCATCCTGCGCAGGGTATTTATATGCTCCTGGTTGTCCTTATCAGCCAGTACTCCGGCATGAATGCGAGGGTGTAAGGTTTTCACCCGACCGTTAAGGATCTCCGGGAATCCGGTCACCTCACTGACTGCAGTCACCGGAAATCCGGCTTCCTGGATGTGGCGCATGGTCCCGCCTGTTGATACCAGCTCGGCTTGACCCCGGATCAGGGCTGCGCACACCTCGTTGAGCCCGGATTTGTCTGTTACGCTGAGCAGGACGCGCCTGATGGGTAAGTAATCCATTCCGTTCTCCACAATTTTATATACTTCATTATGGCAAATCTTAAGGAAAATGACAAGAAGGGGGTCATACATGTTCAGGGTGCGAGATTTTCAGGAGGGAAAAGAAAAGATTGCCGTGGTCGGGCTTGGATATGTTGGCCTGCCCCTGGCTGTAGCCCTGGCCAGACATTTCCGGGTCCTGGGGTTTGATATCTCCCAGAGCAGGATTGATGAGCTCAAGCATGGCTGGGATCGGACCGGAGAGGTGACCTCCAAGGACCTTTTGGATACTGATGTTATATATTCAGCAGATCCGGATATATTGGGACAGGCCAAGTTGATTGTCATTGCCGTACCAACGCCCATTGATTCCAACCATCGTCCGGCCCTGGGCCCGATTCAGGCGGCCACAGTCACTGTTGGACAGTATATGAGCAAAGGGTCGGTCGTGGTCTATGAATCAACTGTTTACCCGGGCTTGACCGAAGAGGTGTGCCTGCCCCTGCTCGAAGACAAGTCCGGTTTTTTTTGCGGCCGCGACTTTTGGGTCGGTTATTCTCCGGAGCGGATCAACCCGGGGGACAAGGTGAACACCCTGGAAAACATCGTGAAGGTGGTCTCAGGGCAAACTCCCGAAATCACAGATTTTCTGGCCGATGTGTACAAAGCTGTCGTCCAGGCCGGAATACATAAGGCTCCGAGCATCAAGGTGGCCGAGGCGGCCAAGGTCATTGAGAATACCCAGCGGGATTTGAATATCGCTCTTATGAATGAGTTGGCCCTTATCTTCGAACGTATGGGCATCGACACCCTGGACGTTTTGGAGGCGGCCGGAACCAAATGGAATTTTCTGCCTTTCAGACCCGGTCTGGTGGGCGGACATTGCATAGGCGTTGATCCTTACTATTTGACGTTCAAAGCTGAGGCCCTGGCCTATCATCCCCAGGTCATCCTGGCCGGAAGGCGGATCAATGACAATATGGGGGCCTTTGTGGCCCAGAAAGTGGTCAAAAATATCATTCAAGCTGGAAATGGGGTGCATGGGGCCAGAGTGGGAGTCCTGGGATTGACCTTTAAAGAGAATGTCCCGGATCTGCGCAACACCCGGGTCATTGATATTATACATGAGCTGAAAAGCTTCTGCGTCCAGGTCTTGGTCCATGATCCCTTGGTCGATCCTCTGGAGGTTGAGCAGGAGTTCGGCCTGGAATTGACCCCCTGGGAACACCTCAATGATCTTGATGCATTGATCCTGGCCGTCCCGCATGAATGGTATCAGAATCTGACGAGCGAGCAGGTCATGACCTGTATGCACTCTGCGCAGAAATCGGTCATTGCCGATATCAAAGGTGTCTTGCAGCCAGGTGAAATTCGCGAGCAGGGCGCGGTCTATTGGCGGTTGTAGGCCGGTAGATGATACCACGGGC
Organism: Desulfovermiculus sp.; assembly: GCA_041686195.1. Lineage (GTDB taxonomy): Bacteria > Desulfobacterota > Desulfovibrionia > Desulfovibrionales > Desulfothermaceae > Desulfovermiculus. The sequence continues at coordinate 19,787 of JAWLEI010000001.1, read as the reverse complement.
CGGAAATAGGCAAAATACGAGATGCCAAAATGAAGGACAAGTCCGGGGAAACACGACCTCTTGCCCTGGTCACGGCTACGCGCAAAGAGATGCAGGCCGTTTTGGGTCATAGGGTTCAAGGGTTATCTCTGGGGGGGAACCGCCCGCAGCAGATCAAGTGGGGCTCCAAATTACTCCTCCTGGTGATCACCGGGATCGGGCCGGTGAACGCAGCTTTGTCCATGGGGCGGCTCCTGGGGGCAGGCTTGGATCTGGCCGGGGTGCTGAATTTGGGGATAGCCGGCAGTTTCCAGGCGCAGAGGTTCCCACTGGGGGCTGTGGTCGGGGTGGAAACAGAAATCTGGCCCGAATTCGGGCTGTACACTGAACAGGGCCTGGATCCTCAAGGCTTGGGCCTGGGGCAGGGCCGGATCCAAAAAAAGGTGGTCTGGGACCGCTTGTCCCTGCACCCCAAAGGGGCGGCCAGAAGTATGGGCCTCAAGCTGGATCCTAAGTGGCCCACAGTGACCAGCATAAGCGTGGCCGGGGTGAGTGGGACACCTGAACGTGCAGATGAGCTGCATTCCCGGACCCAGGCTGAAGTGGAAAACATGGAAGGATTCGCTCTGGCCTGGGTCAGTGTTCTCCATGGCTTCCCCTTTTTGCAGATAAGGAGCATCTCCAACCGGGTCGGCTCCAGAAGTCCGGAGGAGTGGGATATGGATCTGGCCTTTTCCAGCCTGCGGCAGGCAGCAAAGCAATTGCTGGGTCCAAACAAAGATCCCTTGCCAGGCGAAGGGCAGTAGTGTATCAGGAGATCCATGCCTTTGCTGAATGATTTCTTCCAGCTGCACCTCCCGCACATCGAAAACAGCCTGCGCACCATCTGCTCCGGGCTGAGCCCTGTGGTTCAACCTGTAGCTAAGCACATCATGGGCGGAGGCGGAAAACGGTTGCGCCCCATTTTGTGTCTGCTTACCTACCGGGCCCTGCAAAAGGATCACGCCAAGAAAGATCTGTACCCCCTGGCTGCGGCCCTGGAACTGATTCACTCCGCCACCTTGCTCCATGACGACATCCTGGACAATGCCGTCCTGCGCCGGGGACAATCCTCAGCCCATCTCCTGTTCGGAACCAGCTCAACCCTGCTGGCCGGTGACGCTCTTTTGGCCAAGGCCAACAAGGTGGTCACGGAATACAACAATCTGCCGCTCATGGCCTGTATATCAGAGGCCATTTACCAGACCGCTACTGGAGAGATTCTGGAAATTGAGCGTATGAAGCAGCCGGATCTGTCCCGGGAAGAGTACCTGGAGATCATTGTGGGCAAGACAGGCTTTCTGCTTCAGACCTGCTGTCAAAGTGGAGCCATCCTGGCCGGGTGCCATTTTGAACAAGAGGAAGCGGCCAAGTCCTTTGGGCTGAATATGGGCATTGCCTTTCAACTGGTGGACGACGCCCTGGATTACGCCGCGGCTCCGTCTTTGTCCGGAAAGCCGCAGGGTGGCGATTTGCGCGAAGGAAAACTGACCCTGCCCCTGATTTTTTTTCTCAACCAGTTGGATTTGGAAAACAAGCGGCGCATTTTGGCCAAAATCAAGGAGAATGTCTTAAGCGAACAGGAACAGGAATGGATTTTGAGCCGGATTCAGGAAGACGGGCTGAGTCAAAAGGCCAGGCGCGAGGCAGACTCCTTTTTGCATGCCGCCAGAGAGTCATTGGCCGAATTTCCTGCCCGGGAGGAACGTGATCTTTTGTCTCAGGCCCTTGATTTTATCCGCGACCGTTGGGAGTAGGCAGAAAACATAGTTGAGGCATGTGCTGAAGTTCACCGCAGACATGTAATTTGTGGTAAAAAAGTTCGAGTCCGGCCTGTTCCCTGGGGCCGAAATCATAGACCAGGCCCTGAAAATAAGAGACCAGAGACTGACAGTCCAGAATTCCCTGCTCGCTGACCAGGCGGGCGAAAAAAGAGATCCGCTCTTCTCCCCAGGCCTTGGAGGCCAGAAGCTGTTGACACCCCTTTACAAGCTTTTCATCCACTGCACCTCCCTGCCCTTTTCTTGCTATCCACACCCCAAAAATAAACGGCAGTCCGGTCCATTCCAGCCACGCCTGGCCGAGATCGAGGTGATAGGGGAAGTCGGTGTGCCTGCGCAGGCGCAGGGCTTCATCGCCGATGGCCAAAAAAGCTGTGGGAGGGTCTTTGGCCTGAAGTCTGGCTGTGATGTCTCCGGTTTGGTATCCTACTTGCAAGCCGAGTTTCTCCCGGACCAGCAGGCGAAGCAGAGCGGCTGAGGTATGGGTTTGTGAGCTGATCAAAACCGTACGGCCCTGCAATGCAGACAGCGGAACCTGGCTTAAGAGAAGAACACTCTGCACTGGTCCCTGGCTCCCGATGGCCAGATGGGGTACGAGCTTATAGTCTTCAAAGTGCCGGCCGTATTCAATGCTCGAGGCTGCGCTCATGTCCAGCTCACCAGCGTTAATGCGCGCATTCAACTCAGCCGGAGGGCCGGAGGTAAAGACAAAGTCGTGGGCCACATATCCGTGATCCAGGGCATAGTAGATGGGCAAGACATTTAAGTAGCTGATCTTGCCCATTCGAATGGGCCGGCTGACCGCCGGGGCCGGGGTTGAATTGGCGCATGAATGGGGCATAGGCATTTGGGGGTCGGGCTGGGCAGCTTTTGAAGTTTTTTGTTTGCTTGCAGAGCTACTCAGAGCTCAACAAGTGAATAGTCCATCCTGCGTTGCCTGGGCTCGAACCCGGCCTTCCGGATGACTTCCTGCATAAGTTCCTGGCTTATACGGAAGCTGACTCCGGAAGCGGCGACCACATTTTCTTCAATCATGGTTGAGCCAAAGTCGTTGGCTCCGAAAAAAAGGCCCAGCTGGCCGATCTTGGCCCCCATGGTTACCCAGGAGACCTGGAGGTTGGGCACGTTGTCCAAAATGAGCCTGGACAGGGCCAAAAGGCGCAAATATTCAACACTGGTGGCCTTGCGGGCGGACAAAGCAGTGTTGTCCGGCTGGAAAGTCCAGGGAATAAAGGCGGTAAAGCCATGGGTCCGGTCCTGCTGCTCCCGCACGGCCAGGAGGTGGTCAAGCCGGTCTTCCAGGGTCTCCACGTGTCCGAACATCATAGTGGCTGTGGTCAAGAGCCCCTTGTCATGGGCCAAACCCATAACCTCCAGCCACTGACCGGCCGAGCACTTGTTGGGGGCGATCTCCCGGCGCACCCGGTCGACCAGGATTTCAGCTCCCCCGCCCGGGATGGAGCCCAGGCCGGCGGCAATCAGGCGGTCCAGGACCCGGGAAGGGGGCAGTCCGGAGAGAGAAGCAAAATGCATGACCTCCGGAGGGGAGAATCCATGCACATGCAGATCAGGGAAATGTTTCTTGATAGCACGGAGCATCTGCTCATAATAGCCGATGCTCAGTTCCGGATGATGGCTGCCCTGAAGCAGGATCTGCGTGGCTCCCAGATCCATGGCCTCTCGGATCTTGTCTTTGAGCTGTGAAAAGTCCAGGACGTATCCGCCGTCCTGCCCCGGGGTCCGATAAAAGGCGCAAAACCGGCAGCCGCAGACACAGATATTGGAGTAGTTGATGTTCCTGTCCACTACATAGCTGACCACTGGCTCGGGATGCAGCCGCCTGCGCACGGCCTGGGCCGCTTGCGACAATTCATGCAACTCGGCCTGCGTATACAGGGTCATGGCCTGATCGCGGCTTAAGCGTTCACCTGAACAAGCGGCCTGAAGCAGATCATGGACTTTTTGTCGACTCATCGGCTCAACCCCTGGACCGGGTTAAAAAAGCCATTCCTCTCCTGGGGAATAAGGCCGCAGCCCCGGATCATATCCTCCAGCTCACGTCTGGACAGGGTCTGGGGTGAATCGGCCCCGGCCATGTGCCCTATCTTTTCCTCGACCACAGTTCCGTCCAGGTCGTTGGCTCCAAAAAACATGGCCGCCTGGGCCTGCTTCAAGCCCAGCATGACCCAATAGCTTTTAATATGGGGGATATTATCCAGCATAAGCCTGGAAATGGCTATGGTCTTGAGTTCCTCTACCCCGGTCAGCGGGGTGATGTCCGAGAGGCGGTTATTTTTGGTCTGAAAGGGGAGAGGGATGAAGCAGACAAAGCCTCCGGTTTCATCCTGCTGGGTGCGAAGGAGGTCCAAATGCTCCACACGGTCCTGCCTGGTCTCCAGGTGGCCGAAGAGCATGGTGCAATTGGTCCTCAGTCCCAAGCTGTGGGCTTGTCCGGATATCTCCAGCCATCGCTGTCCGGATGTCTTTTCCGGGCAGATTCGGCTCCGGACATTAGGGGCAAAGATCTCCGCTCCTCCTCCGGCCATCATATCCAGACCGGCCTGACGCAAACGGAGCAGGACCTCATGGGTGGAGATGCCTTCCAACTGGGCAAAGTGTTCGATTTCCACCGGAGTAAAACACTTCAGGACCACATCCGGCCGCAGGGAACGAATGGTGGAAAGCATGGCCTCGTAGTAATCCAGGCCAAGCTCTGGATGACATCCACCCACAATATGTACCTCAGTTATAGGCATCTGTGCCTGATCCTCTATCTTGTGCCGTATGTCCTCCAAGCTGAGTTCAAAAGCCCCTTTTTGATCATTTTTGCGGTGATAGGAGCAGAATCGGCACTGGTTGACGCAGATATTGGTGTAGTTGATCTGCTGGTTCAGCACGTAACTGGTTCGAAGTCCGTGCCGTTTGACCCGGGCGGAGTGGGCCAGGGATCCGACCAGCACAGGATCAGGACAGTCGAACAAGGCCTGTCCATCCTCCAGGGAGATACGTTCACCAGCTTCTACTTTGTCGGCAATGCCGTTCAAGTTATTCTGGCGCAAGGCTTGGTTTAAAAGCATGATTTTCCTCCAAAATATCGTCCAGGCTGAGGTCTGGACGATATTTTGTATGTTGCATTGATTGACCGCTGGTTTCTCATATTAATTTCTTTTTTTGCCCGCTTTGGGGCAAGAATATGTCAGATTTGCCGGAGGCAAAGCTGACATATGGCTTCCCCACTGGCCCAAGCCTTTGCGGATAAAGCGGATCAAGGCCTGGATATGCTCCTGGTCCGGCCCCGGAGGAATATCTTGAAGCGTCTCCTCCTGGTCAGATTCGGACATGGCCTGGAAAAAGCGGTCCAGGAGGGCGTCCAGGAAGAAAACGGCCCATTCCCGGGACAGTTTCGGGTCCAGTTCGTTGTTGCTCAAACCCTGGTCTACAAGACCAGTCAGGTAGGCCCGGGAAGCTGCTCTGACTTCAAAGAGGTAGGCGGCCCGGCCGGGCAGGTGTTCATCCCGCAAGACGTGCATATACATCCGGTACACCCCGGGATGCTCACGGACAAAGGCCAAGCCGGAGGTTACGATGGTGGACAGCCGGGCAAAGAAGTCCTTGTCCCGGGTGTGCTCGCGGGTGAAGCGCAGATGCTCGGAAACAATCTCCTTGGCCTGGGCAAAGACATGTTCGAAAAGCCCCTGCTTGCTACCGAAATACTGAAATATGGACCCCTTGGCGATTCCCAGATTGTTCACCAAGCGGTTGATGCTGGCCTGATGGTAGCCATACGCGGCAAACTCGGTTATTGCCGCATCCAGAATGGCCTGTTGCTTGTGGGGTGATATCCTCAAAAAGGTAGCACTGGGGCAATTATTCACTGGATTTCTTGGATGGTTCTGGCTCACAAGAATAAACTCCGCATCTGATGACCAGGTGGTCATCAGATGCTTGCCATGGGAGGCAGACGTTGTCAAGATGTATTCAGCCTACGCATGTGTGAGTTTTATTTTCGATCAAACTGGGTGTCTGCGCCCAGCGGCAAAGCGAAACATTGAATAATCCATGTACCCGGGGGGAAACACAATGAATCAGACCCTGAAACTGGGGATTTCTCCTTGCCCCAACGACACCTATATTTTTGCCCCTCTGCTCCAGGAACGGATTGATCTTCGTCCTTATGCCTTTCAATCCCGCCTGGCCGATGTTCAGGAGCTTAATGAAACGGTTTGTCAACAGGAGCTGGATGTAGCCAAGATCAGCATGGCCGTTTACCCCCAGATTCAGGAGCATTACCGTCTTTTGAGCTGCGGCGGGGCCTTGGGGCGGGGGTGCGGACCTTTGCTGGTTGCAGATCGGCGCCGGGACATCAAGGATCTGACCGATGTACCAATTGCTGTGCCCGGAAAGCTGACCACAGCCTTTATGCTCCTTTTGGCCCATGGGGGTTTTCAGGGCCGGTTGGAGGTCATGCCCTACGACAAAATCATGTCCGCAGTGGCCCGGGGAGAGGTCCAGGCCGGGGTGATCATCCACGAAGGCCGGTTCACTTATCCGGAACATGGACTGCATCTCGTTTTGGATCTTGGGGCCTGGTGGGAGGAACACACCGGACTGCCCATTCCCCTGGGCGGGATCGTGGTCCGCCGCAGCCTGGGGCTGGATTTTGCGGCCTGGATGGAAGAAAAAATCCGGGCCAGCCTGGACTATGCCCGGAGGCACGAGGCCGCGATCTGGCCTTTTATTCAGGAGCAGGCCCAGGAAATGGACGCCCGGACCATCCGGGAGCATATCCAGACCTTTGTCAACGATTTTTCGTGGGATATGGGCAAGGATGGCTGGGCTGCGGTTCAGGCAGTGGTTGAACGGACGACCGGCCACAGTGTATGGGACGCAAACGGAGCATAAACCCGGGCCGAAGATCCGGATGCTCGGAGCGGAGTATTCCCTCCTGCCCGGAATGGAGCACTTCGGTTTGGTTTCCGGTCAAAGTTTCAAGTTTGTAGCTGGCAGGAGAGATCTCGGGACGCCCAAGGCCGGGGACCAGAATCTGTACTGCCTGCTCTGCATTCCATTTGTGCCGCACGCTGACCCGCCATGCACTTTCACCTGCCGCTTGAGTGATCTTAGCCAGAACCGGGGCTTGAGGCTGATTTTGAGCCGGAGTGAAAAGGCGTTTCCTCCGTCCAGGCAAAAAGAATCCGGTGCACAAGGGCCGGCTGGTCGCCAGCTTCAGCTCCTGCCAATAGAGCCTGGGCCGGAAGGTCTTGGCCCGCACATCGGCCAAAGCTGTGGCATATACATCCACCACCTGGGCCAGGTAGGAGCTGGTTTTCATTCGGCCTTCGATTTTTAAGCTGTCCAGTCCGGCCTTGACCAGCCAGGGTACAAAGTCGATCAAGGCCAGGTCCTCACTGGCCAGAACGGAAGAATATTCCTGGCCCAAAGCCAGATCCCAGGTGGACTCACCTGGTCGTTCGGCCTCTTCCAGGGATATGGTTCGATACTGGAAACGACAGGGGTGGGTGCACCTGCCCTGGTTGGCCGAGCGCTGGGTCAGATAGGCGCTCATATGGCAGCGGCCGGACACAGCCATGCACATTGCTCCATGGACAAAGACCTCCAGTTCCAGATGGGGCTCAGCCCTGCGGATGGCCCGGATGCCTTTAAAGTCCAGCTCCCGGGCCAGATTGACCCGGGTAACGCCTTGGGACTGCCAGAAACCTGCGGCTTGGGCGTTGGCAGTATTAGCTTGTGTGCTCAAGTGGACAGGGATGTGGGGCAAGAGATCCCGGGCCAGGAGAACTACCCCTGGGTCGGCGGCTATCAGTGCATCAATCGGCCTGTCAGCAAGGGTGCGCAGATGGTCCTGGACCAAGGGCATCTGATCCGGCCGGGGCAGAATGTTTACACAGTAATAGACCCGCCGGTTGCTGGCATGGGCCTTTTCCAGGGCCAGATCCAGTTCCGGACCGGAAAAACCGATGCTCTGGGCCCGCAGATTCAGGTCTGGTCCACCCAGATACACAGCATCTGCACCGTAGGTTATGGCCGTATCCAGACGTTCCGGATTTCCCACCGGAGCCAGGAGTTCGGGACGGTTTTGGGTGGACATAAGTCAGCGCTTGGAGGCTTCAGCCCAGTTTCTGGCCGGAGCCGGTTGGAGCTCCATATGAGCGGGAGTCAATATTCTCATCTATTTTATTGTAACAGCAAATGCACTGGGGTGGACCACAAATCAGATTAGCTTACCGGGAGTCCCTGCTTGTGCCTGGCCATTTTGATATCTTCCAGCAAGGTGTAAGGCAAGTCCAGGTTGCCACGACCTCTCCCCAGCTCTATATCCGGTTTGATCTGCCCGTGGAAGTCGGAACCTCCGCTGATCAAAAGATTCTGCTCTCGGGCCAGGCGGGCAAAAAGCCTGGTCTGTTCCGGGGTGTGCTCCGGGTAGTACACTTCCAGACCGTCCAGGCCCAAACCTTTGAGCCGGCTGAGCTCTGTTGCCAATTCCGTGGCCCCAAGATCCAGAGAATACGGGTGGGCCAGAATTACGGTGGCCTGATCGTGTTTTAAGGCCAAGATGGCCTGCCCGGCGGTGAGCTTGACCTTAGGGATGTAGGCCTGACCGGTGGAACCAAGGAAGTGGGTAAATGCCTCTTCCAGGCTGTCCACTACTCCCTTGCGCACTAGAACCTGGGCTAGGTGGGGCCGACCAACACTTTCTCCTTTGGCTTCTGCTTTGACTTCGTTTTCCGCAATGGCTATACCCAAAGAACGAAGAGATGACAGCATCTTTTGGTTGCGCTGCCTGCGTTTTTCCTGCATCCAGTCCAGCAGGGCATGGAGTCGAGAGGCCCGGGTTGAGACCCATAAGCCGAGGATATGCATAAACCCGTGTGAGCAGTGCACACTGAGCTCGCACCCGGGTATAACTTCCAGATCACGTTCTTTTCCGGTCCGAAGGGCCATATCCAGACCGGAGATGGTGTCGTGATCGGTCAGAGCCAAGGCCCGCAGGCCGGCCTTTTTCCCGGCAGAGACCAATTCGCTGGGAGTCAGGCTCCCATCCGAGGCTGTGCTGTGGGTATGCAGATCGATTTCTGACATAATGAGCTTGTTCCACGTCTTTGCCAGTCCCTTGACCAGCCTTTGTGTATACGCCTCAGAGCTGCGGCTGGCAAGGAGGGCCTGATCGGGGATGAATTTTTAACTATGTAACCTTTGGGAGGACGTATGGCTTTAAACAAGGAGCTGCTTGATATACTGGTCTGCCCTGAATGTAAAGGTGATCTGGAACTGACCCCACAAGAGGATGGCCTCATCTGCCGAGCCTGTGAGGTGGTCTATCCCATCCGGGACGAAATCCCTATCATGCTGGTGGATGAAGCCATTGGTCTGGATGTGTGGCCCAAAAAAGATGAACACTCAGGACAGGGTTGAAGTCCGGGACAGTGCTCTGCATCTCCTGGCACAAAACAGGGTGAAAAAAATCAAAATCAAATATTGACACCCTGAAGAGAGTGCTTAGTTTTACCCTTAACATAGGGAATAATAATATGTTGGGTATAAACAGGAGGGAAAAACTATGGTACTGGATTTTACTAGTCTTTATGATTTTCCAAGAAACATAGAAAAGATGTTTGATGAATTTTGGCATCCTGTTAATCTAAGCCAAAGAAGACTCGCTTATCCTCCACTCAATATAAGCGAAGATGAAGGCACCATTTATGTCCGAGCTGAACTTCCGGGTATGAATATTGAAGATATTGACGTCACTCTCTCTGATGAAAGCCTGATTATTAGAGGTGAGCGAAAAACAGAGCAGGGACGTTATTTCCGCCAGGAAAGGCCAACAGGTTCTTTTCAGCGTATCATTAACTTGAATGTAAGGATTGAACGAGACAAGGTCGGTGCTCGAATGAAAGATGGCCTATTAGAGATAACTCTGCCCAAGGCAGAAGAAGTCAAGCCGAAGCAGATCAGTATTGAAACCGCCTAAAGGGGGGAGATATTATGACCGAAGTCAGCACGAACAAAGAATTGCCTCGTATTCGGCCGGCAGCGGATATCCTCCAAGAGAACGAGGCTTTTTATATCCTCATGGACATGCCTGGAGTCAAGCGGGAAGATCTTGTTATATCTGCAGACAAGAATACCCTGACCGTGGAAGCGGATACTTCGTATACCTTTCAGGACAACGAACGGTTTATTGAGAACGAGTTCGGCAATGTCCATTATGAACGTAAGTTCACTCTCTCAGATGCTGTAGATGCAAACAACATCAAGGCCAATCTGAAAAACGGGCTGCTCAGGCTGCACTTGCCCAAGGCTGAAGAGCTCAGACCGCGCAAGATCGAAATCCAGCAGGAGTAATGCTTGCACAAAGCAGGGGAAAAAGGCAAAAAAGGGCCGGCTTTATGCCGGCCTTTTTTGTGCCCTGCCTGAGGGCAATCATGCTGCAAACTGCAACCAGGTTTTTTTATGTCACACCAGACTCGTCTTTGCCCGGAAAACATGGCCCTACCCCTGCAGGGGGTGGATACCCACGCCCATATTGACCTGCCGGAACTTACAGCGGATGCCCCTGAAATCCTGGACCGGGCCCGCCGGGCAGGGGTGGAGTTTATCGGCAATGTATTTTTGGGCCCCAATGCCTATGCAGATCATAAGGACTTGTTTGCCAATGACTTAAAGGTCTTTTTCATTCTGGGGATCCATCCCCATGAGGCCCGGAAGGTAAGCGATCACAGCCTGGCCCGGATTCAATCAGCCATACAGGCGGACGACAGAATCAAGGCCCTGGGTGAGATCGGCCTGGATTATTTCCGGGATCATGCCCCCCATGATGTGCAGCGGCAGGCCTTTCAGGCCCAACTAAAGCTGGCTGGAGATTTGGACCTGCCGGTGGTTATTCACTCCCGGGATGCTGAAGAAGAAACCCTTGAACTCCTGGATCAGGCCGGGTTTGCCCAGCGGCCCCTGATTTGGCACTGTTTTGGGGGCGGGCCTGACCTGGCCGGTGAGATCTTACAAAGGGGGTGGCAGATATCAATCCCAGGGACAGTGACCTTTCCCAAGGCAAAGGCCTTACAGGAAGCAGTCCAGGTTATTCCTTCCTCCAGGATGGTCCTGGAGACGGACTGTCCTTTTTTAACTCCTGAACCTTACCGGGGCAAGCGCAACGAACCTGCTTACACCGTTTTTACAGCCCGCAAAGTGGCTGAATTGAGAGAAGAGAGTATCGGCCGGGTTTGGGAATACACTGGCCACAATGCCCGGGTTTTCTTCGGGCTTGAGCGCTAGATGGGGCTTAAACCCACGACCCTGCTGTCCGGTCTCGCATGAAATGAGGCACCGCTTAATCCGTCATTCCCGCGGGAATCCAGAGCAGATAGAATGACTTTACCCTAGATTGCCCGGCACTCACTTGCAGGGTGATGTTTTGTATTTAACTACCGTCCCCATACTGCAAGTGAGTGCCGGGCCGGGCAATGACGGAGAAGGACATCCAAAAGTTTCATCACTGATCAATCCGGCCAACTTCTCTCTTTTGGGCGCTTTGGCCCAAAAATATTTCAGACTTGCCGGAGTAAGGCTGAACCGGGACTGGAGTTGGCGGCATGCAGCCGCTGGCTGAGGCCCTGAATCAAACGCCAGCTGAGCTCAGGGTAGTCGCTTACAATAGAGGACAAGAGGCGGGCGGAATAGACTTCCAAAGCGGATCGACCCAGGGAGCGGACAGTGGCAGTGCGCGGTTGGCCCAATACTGCGGCCATTTCTCCAAAGAATTCACCGGGGCGATCCAGGATGGAGAGCTCTGTTCCCTGGGAGGATACCTCCAGACCGCGGTCAGTGCTAATGATCCGGTAGAATTCATCTGTTTTTTCCCCTTCCCGGATGATGACTGTGCCGGGCTGGACATTGAGTATTTGGCCCACAAAAGTAGGGGGAGACTGCCCTGCCCCTTGTTCTGAAAGTTGCTCCCATCTTTGATGGATTTGCCTGGAAAGGCTGAAGATAACCTTTTCCGCCATCTCAGCCGAAATCAACAAGGCTTCGGGAACTTGGTCCACGGCAATGGCAGCCAGGCGGCACTCGCTTTCAGCCCGGGCGGTGCAGGGGGACACTCCTTTGCTGGCGTAGGCCCCGTCCAGACCAAGTATATGGCCGGAGCTCAGCCGCCCCCCGTATATCCCGTCCCGCCACAGGCTCACTTCACCGTGCAGGAGTTGGTATACGGCTTGGGCCGGCTCGTTTTGGATAAATATGGTCTGGCCGCTGGGTATGGTCAGAAAACTCGGTTCGTACATATCATTTTCCTAGTGCCTGAGCATGGTCAGCAGTTCCTGGTGCATAGCCTGCAATCGCTCCACTTCGTCTTCATCCAACCCTGTAGCCCCTTCCTTGCTCTGGAGTTGCTTTTTGAGCTCTTTAGCCACTCGCTCCACATCAACAAGTGTATTGAACGCAGTTGTGGACAGGTCAGTTTCCACCGGCTCATGAGCATAGATTTCTTCCACTTCTTGACGTGGCTTCAGCACCAGATGTTCCTTCCATAATGGGATGTGGACCTCGAAACCGAGTTTGTTTCGAATCATCTGAGCCAGGGCAGTGCTTGATTTTTCTTCCCCGTGGACCAGATAGATCTTGGGGAGATTGCGGAAGTGACCGACCCAGCCAAGGAGGTCATTTTGGTCTGCATGGGCTGAGAAGCCACCTATAGTGAAGATCCTGGCCCGAACAGATACAGTTTCTCCAAGAACTCTGACCTGCCAGGCTCCATCCACCAGCTTCCGTCCGGTGCTGCCCGCGGCCTGAAAGCCGACAATAACCACACTGCATCCCTCCCGCCACAGATTGTGCTTGAGGTGGTGCATAATGCGGCCCGCAGTACACATCCCGTTCCCGGCGATAATTATGGCCGGACCTGCTCGTGTATTTAAGGCCATGGATTCCTGGGTAGAGGAAGTGAAGGTCAAATTGGGCAGGTCAAAAGGATCTTGCCCTTTGCTGACCAAGGTCCGGGCGTCTTGATCGTAGTCCCTGGTGTTTTGGCGGAAGATTTCGGTGGCCTTGATGGCCAGCGGACTGTCCAGAAAGACCGGAACCTCCGGAAGTGTCCCCTGGCGATGAAAATCGCTCAGAACATAGAGGATCTCCTGGGTCCGCTCCACAGCAAAGGCCGGAATGAGCACTTTTCCCCCAGCCTGGACACTGTATGAAATGGCCTGGAGCAATTCCTCCTTGCTGTCTTCAAAGGACCGATGGTTGCGATCTCCATACGTGGATTCCAAGAACAGATAATCAGTACTTAAGATCTCCTGGGGGTTTTGGACAATGAGCTGATCTCTTTGGCCCAGGTCCCCAGAAAAAATAACTTTCATCTCCTCATCTCCATCCGTAATCCACAGCTCCAAAATTGATGATCCCAGGATATGTCCGGCATTTCGGAACCTGACCTGCAGTTCAGGGGACAGAGGTATCATTTCATCGCGCTGAACAGGATGAAAATAGCCCAAGGCCTTTTCAGCGTCTTCTGAAGTATACAGCGGGTCGACAGGGGAGTAACCCTGCCGTTTTCTCTTGCGCGACTCCCACTCAGCCTGCGTTTCCTGAATGTGGGCTGAATCGAGGAGCATGATCCGGCACAGGTCAGCCGTGGCATGAGTGGTCAAGATGCGAGCGCTAAAGCCATCTTTGACCAGTTTAGGGATGCGGCCGCTGTGATCGATATGGGCGTGGGTGAGCAGCAGGGCCTCGATATCAGCCGGATCAAAATCCCATTTTGCCCAGTTGCGGCGCTCCAGCTTTTTCGGGCCCTGAAACAGGCCGCAGTCCAGAAGGAACTTCTTCCCGGACTTGGTTTGAAGCAAAAAATTGGAACCGGTTACGGTCTGGGTAGCTCCCAAACAGGTTACTTTAAGCATAGCCCCTCACTTGGAAAAGGTAAAAAGGGGAGAAGGAAAAGCAAGAAACAGGTCTTCCAGAGGACCAACACCGCTCTTAGCCGGCCTCCATTCAAGTCTTTTCCCCATTTCCAGGTACTGGAAGGCGGTCCAAGGGCATCTGCTCCTGCATGCGGTCCAAAAAGTATTCTATTTCCTGGACTTGGCCAGGGGAATAGCTGAGTTTTATCACCGCTTCATACTTGTCCACCACAGTCATCAGGGCCAGGTTGTGCTCGCATTCAAGCATGAACTTGAAGAAAACAATTTCCCGGCGGGGAATGCAGATATACTTCCGTTTCGACCAGATAGGAGGATGAGGCAGGATGCAGTCTTTGTTCATAGGGGCCTGGCTCCATCCTCTGTAATCAGGACCATGTGCTCCCAGCGGATGCCGCCCCATTTTGGATAATAGAGGCCGGGTTCGATGGTAATGACCATTCCGGCCTGCAGCTGCCCTTGGGCCTTGGGGCCCAGGCCGGGGTATTCATGAGTTTCCAGGCCAATGCCATGGCCAAGGGCATGGGTGAAATGTTCAGCCACCTTGTGCTGATCAAAAAAATTCCAGGCCTTATAATACAGGTCCTTGATTTCCATTCCTGGCCGGACACTCTCAATAGCCTTGCGTTGCGCCTGCTGGACCAGTTCCATGGTGCGTTGGAATACATCCGGAGGATTCTCTCCGACCCAGAATGTCCTGGTCTGGTCCGAGCAGTAATCCTGGCAGCGGCCGCCGACGTCAACCAAGAGCAGGGAATTGGGGGTCAGTTTATCCGAACCTGGGATGGAGTGGGGCAGGGCCGCATTTTGGTCTACGGCCACGATAGGAGGAAAGGCCAGTTCATTGGCCCCGTTTTCCCGGAAGCTGCGTTCAATGCGCCAGGCCAGTTCCTGCTCTGTCCGGCCCGGAACCAGCATGGAGGGCAGAGTGGAAAAAACCTCGTGGTTCAGGTTGCAGGATGCGGACATTTGCTCCAGCTCGGTTCCATCTTTTATGACCCGCAATTCTTCAACCAGACCCAAATGGGGTATGAGCGTCAGTTTGGGGTTCAGGGCTGCATAGAGCTCATGGCTGATGATTTTGGTTTCAAAACCCATGCGTCCGTATCTCTGTTTGCTTAAAAAATCCGCCAAAGCCGGGGTGCGTTTGTTGCGGTATATGAAGATCCCGGACTCAGGCCATACTCGTTTGGCCGCTTCGAAGTACCTGGGATCAGTGCACAGCAAGTCCTGGCCTTTGGCCGAGATGATCAAGGCTCCGGCACTTTCATTGCATTGGGGATCATGGAGTTCAAATCCGCTTAAGTAATAACGGTTGGCCGGGTGCAAGACCAGGTAGGCCTCCATTCCCTGTTTTTTTAATTTGGCCCGCAGTTTTTCCCGTCGTTGTCCAAAAATATCGTTCATGCTCTCTCCTAAGCTTTTATCGTCGAGTATCCTACTCCAGGCCCTGATGAGGGTCAAATGCCGGAAATGAGCTTGAAGCAGGGGGGAGTAGCCATACAAGGGACCTCTTCCAAGCTCTGTTCAAGGCTCGATTTTGAGTTATGTTGGAAGTTGGGGTTTCTGAGCAAGTATGTTTGCTTAAAATGCGTATTTATGCTTATGTTTTGTGCCAAAAGTATATGCTGGAACAGCCGGCCAAAGATATGAAACAGGGAGGGGGGAGCATGTCGGTACGGGTTAAGCTGATGCTGGGGATCATGGGAATTGCCTTTCTGGCCTCCGGGGCCACAGGCTCGTATTTTTACTGGAAGGCCAAAGGTGCAATGCTCACAACAATCAAACAAGAGCTGAAATCTGCGGCGGTGATAGGAGCCGGATTCGTAGAAGGAGACCGGGTTTTGAAACTCAAAAGCCCGAAACAGCACACAACACAAGATTACAAGGATCTGCAAGGGTTCATGGGCAACCTGGCCCAATCCACACCGGAATTTCTCTATGCGTATATTATGCGCATAAATGATGGACAGGTGGAATTCGTGGTTGATTCACCCCCCAGTGATGATGACGGGGACGGCCGGATATCAGAAGATGAAATGCCGGCTCCGATTGGTGAACCGTACCCGGATCCTCCCCATGATCTGCTGCAGGGATTCGTTACTCCTTCAGTTGATAGGTCGCCCTGGAAAGACAAATGGGGATGGACCATGTCCGGCTATGCGCCAATCATAAGCTCCTCGGGCCAGCAGGTGGGCCTTTTAGGTGTTGACATGTCAGCCAACCGTATTCGGGATAAGCTGAGCGATATCCGCAGGGCAGGTCTTATCTCGCTTGGATTGGCCCTGAGCCTGGCCCTGATTCTGACCTGGGCTCTATCCAGGCAGATCCTGCACCCGATCCACGTTCTGCAAGATGCTATGCAGGGTGTGGCTGCAGGAAATCTGGGGCAGAACTTACCGATAGTCCGAAAAGATGAGTTTGGCCGCTTGATGCACCTCTTCAACCATATGATTCAGGGTCTGCGAGAAAAAGAGCTGCTCAAGAGAAGCCTGGGAAAAGTCATGGACCGCTCAGTTATGGACAGGCTATTGGCTGATGAACTCAATCTGGGCGGAGAAGTTGTCGAGGTGAGCATTTTGTTTTGCGATTTGCGGAATTTTACTGCCTTGAGCTCCAAGCTTCCACCGCATCTTTTGGTCAGCCTGCTCAATGAGTACTTTACAGTTATGGTCAGGGAAGTAGAATCCAGGGGCGGGATGGTTGACAAATTTGTGGGTGATTCCATTATGGCTGTTTTTGAGCATCCGGCTGGACGTGGGAGTGACCCGGAAGCCGCACTGGAAGCGGCCCTGGCTATGCTGGAAGAGTGCGATCGGTTTAACACCAAAAGACGGCTGGAAGGGGAATTTGTGCTTATAAACTCCATTGGTCTGCATCGGGGGGCTGTGGTGGCCGGGAATATCGGCAGCCCGGAGCGGATGGAATACACTTGTATCGGGGATGCAGTGAATGTAGCCGCCAGGCTGGAGAAATGCACCCGGGAATTGGACACTCGGCTGGCAGTGTCTGAAGAATTCCGTTCTCGCCTGCCCCACTCCGCCCATTTGTTTCGATCCGGTCGGGAAGTGCAACTCAAAGGCCGGGAACAGCCAGTTCAGATTTGCGTATTGGACCAAAAAGGAGGAGAGTGAGTTTTTCATACAACCCGATAATTATTAACAGGTTTCAGACTTGCCGGAGACAAGGCTGAAACCTGAACACTTCTAGCACGTTATACATTTGAGACCAACAGTCCTGCGACTTGAAGTCTCCGGCTTGACAAGATTTGTATTTCCAGCAAAGTGTTCCTTTTGATTTTGCCAGCCAATGCTTATCGGAGGCAAGTGTGAATACCCAACAAGAAATACGCGGAACCACGATCCTGGCGGTGAAAACCCCGGAGGGCGTAGCCTTGGCCGGGGACGGCCAGGTAACCATGGGCCAGGCAGTGGTCTTAAAGCACAAGGCCCTCAAGGTACGGCGCATGTATAAGGATAAGATCCTGGCCGGCTTTGCCGGAGCCACAGCTGATGCCTTTACCTTGTTTGAACGCTTTGAGTCCAAGCTGGAGGCCTTCAGCGGCAATCTCCTGCGGGCCAGTGTGGAACTGGCCAAGGATTGGCGAACGGACAAATACCTGCGACGTCTGGAGGCTATGCTGGTTGTGGCTGACAAGGGCACAGTCCTGGTCTTGACTGGTACTGGGGACGTCATCGAACCGGATGATGGAATTGTGGGCATTGGCTCCGGTGGGCCCTATGCCCAGGCCGCAGCGCAGGCACTCATCCAAAATACCGGGCTTTCAGCCCGGGAGGTGGCTGAAAAATCTATGAGTATTGCCGCCAACATGTGTGTGTACACCAATGATCAGCTCATAATTGAAGAGGTCTACTAAATTATGCATGCAACACTGACACCGCCACAGATAGTGGCTGAACTCAATAAATTCATTGTGGGCCAGGAAGAGGCCAAACGCATGGTGGCCATCGCTTTGCGCAACCGTTGGCGGCGAAGGCAACTGGAGCCAGAGCTGCAGGAAGAAGTGGCTCCGAAAAATATTATTATGATCGGGCCAACTGGAGTGGGCAAGACGGAAGTAGCCCGCCGTCTGGCCAAACTGGCCGGTTCTCCCTTTTTTAAGGTCGAGGCGTCCAAGTTTACCGAGGTAGGCTACGTAGGCCGGGATGTGGAATCCATGATCCGCGATCTTATGGAGATCGGGGTGAACATGGTCCGCCAGGAGGAAACGGACCGGGTCAAGGACAAGGCGGAGCAGCTGGCTGAAGAAGCCCTTCTGGATCTCTTGCTGCCCAATTCCAGAGGCCAGTCCCAGTCAGACCAGACCCAGCCTGCGGAAGCTGATTCCGGTGAGCAGGCGGAGAATCCCACCCGGGAAAAGTTTCGCCGCTTGTGGAGAGACGGAAAGCTCAACGATCGCCTGGTGGACGTAGAGGTTGAAGGATCGGGCATGCAGGTGGGCATGATGGCTATGCCGGGCATGGAAGATATGGAGATGCAGTTTAGGGACATGTTCAGCCGCATGTTTCCCAAAAAGAAGAAGACGCGCAAGATGAAGGTCCTTGATGCCTACGAGCACCTGGTGCAGCAGGAATCGGACCGCCTCATAGACCAGGACAAGGTTGTGGAGCTGGCCAAGGAGCGGGTGGAACAAAGCGGGATCATCTTTTTGGATGAGCTGGACAAGGTCTGCGCTTCGCAGGGAGGAAACAAGCAGGCGGACATCTCTCGGGAAGGGGTGCAGCGGGATCTGTTGCCTGTTGTTGAGGGATGTGTGGTGAATACCAAATACGGCATGCTGCGCACGGATCATATTCTGTTTATTGCTGCCGGAGCCTTTCACTATGCCAAACCCTCGGATCTCATCCCGGAGCTGCAAGGAAGATTTCCCTTGCGGGTGGAGCTGAGCCCCTTGCAACAGGAAGAGTTCTACCAGATCCTGACCGAGCCTCAGAACTCTCTGACCGTCCAGTACAGGGCCCTGCTAAGCACTGAAGGATTGGAAGTCGAGTTTCACCAGGAAGGCTTGTGGGAGATCGCTGCCTATGCCCAGCGTATCAATGAGGAAACTGAAAACATCGGGGCCCGCCGCTTGTATACCCTGTTGGAGAAGGTTTTGCATGAGCTGTCATTTAGCGCAGCAGAACAGACCGGGCACAAGGTCGTCATTGATGCTCAATATGTTAAGGATCAGCTCAAGGACATAGAAGAGAACCGGGATCTGAGTCGATATATCTTGTAAGAAGGCCGGAAGGTAGAAAGGCATCTGAAGTACTGGAGAGAATATGCTGGAATCTATAAGAAATAATGCCCAGTCCTGGGGCGTGAAGCTGCTGTTTGCCATTATTGTGCTGGTTTTTGTTTTCTGGGGAGTGGGAAGTTTTCGCGATTCCGGCCGACGAGTTGTGGCCAAAGTGGACGGTCAGGAGATAGGGATGCAGGAGTTCGTCCAAAAATACCAGCAGCAAGTGGAAGCCTTGCGTCGCCAGCAGGGAGAAATCAGCTCTGAACAGCTCAAGGACATGGATCTCAAACGCCAGGTGCTGGAAGGGATGATTAATCAACGCTTAATTCAGGCCAAGGCCGAGGAGCTGGGTTTAGTGGTTGGTTCCGGCCAAGTGCGGTCCAGAATTCGAGGAATGCGTGTCTTTCAGGGGGACAACGCCACCTTTGACCCCACTCGTTACCAAGGGGTATTGCGAATGAACAATCTGAGCCCGGCCCAATTTGAGGCGGACATCAGAATGGATCTGGTCAGCTCCGCTCTGCAAGAGGTGGTCACTGCACCGGTTCGGGTGGAGACAAGCGAGGCAAGGGCCCTTTTTGAATATGTCCAGGCCAGAGCAACACTGGAGTATGTTGAGTTTCCGGTCCAGGATTATGTCCAGCAGGTTGAGGTGGATGAAGAAGACATCCAGGCCTATTACCAAGAGCACAAGCAACAATACAAAGTCCCGGCCAAAATGAGCATGCAGGCCATACGCATCAACCCAGAGACCCTGGCCGACAATCAAGACGTGAGCGCTGAAGAGGTTCAGACCTATTATCA